>NZ_CP054840.1:200000-800000 GCF_013363755.1 Comamonas antarctica | reverse complement strand
AGCCGGCGGCGCGCGGCGCATGACCGCACGCGCCCTGTGCCTGCGCTGCGCGCGCCCGCAGCGCAACTGCATCTGCGCGCTCGCGCAGCGCGTCGAGTGCGCCACCGAAGTACTGATCCTGCAGCATCCGCTCGAAGTGCACGAGGCCAAGGGCACGGCGCGGCTGCTGCATCTGTGCCTGCCCCGCAGCCGCATCGAGGTCGGTGAACGATTCGATGCGCAGCAGCTCGAACAGTGGCTGCAGCGCGATGCGCAGGGCAATGCGGCCTTGTCGCATGCGCTGCTGCTCTATCCCGAGTCGCCGCACGATGCGGCGTTGCCGCTGCAGCCCGCGCCGCCGCTGCCCGCCGCATGGCTGCAGGCCCCGCAGCAGCTGCGGCTGGTCGTGATCGACGGCACCTGGCGCAAGAGCCGCAAGATGCTGTACCTCAATCCGCTGCTGCAGCAGTTGCCGCGCCTGGCGCTGCATGACCTGCCGGCATCGCGCTACGCGATCCGGCGCGCGCACCGGCCGGGACAGCTGTCGACCCTGGAGGCCACGTGCTGCGCGCTGGCGCAACTGCAGCCGGCGCAGGACTTCACGCCGCTGCTGCACGCCATGGATGCCCTGGTGCAGCGCGAGCAGCAGTGGCGCCGCCCGGGTTAGCGCGGCAGCTCGAGTTCCGCGTCGAGCCAGCCGCGCAGGCTGTTGATGAACGCCCAGGCCTGCACGCGCGGCAGGTCCTCCAGCCGCAGCACGCCTTCGCTCGCGCGGCCGTCGCGCAGCGCCACGCGCCGGCCCACGCCGGCCAGCAGCCCGCAGGCGAGTGGCGGCGTGACCCAGCGGCCGTCCAAAAGCGCCGCGATATTGCCGCGCGTGCCTTCGGTGATCTCGCCCTGTTCGTTGAACAGTACGGTATCGAACACCGCCGGATCGCGCGGCGCAAACGCCTCGTAATGCGCACGACGCGAGGTCTTGTAGCGCACGAACTCGCCCTGCGCCCAGCGGTCTTCAAGTGGCGCCGCAGCCAATTGCAGGCACACCGGCGCGCGCGTGGGCGCACAGGCAAAGGCCTCGGCGCGCGCCTGGCCCGAGGCGTCGAGCTGCAGCCGCACGCGCCACAGGCCCGCGGGATGCGCGGCGGCGAGATCGGCCAGGCACTGCTCCAGCTGCGCCGGCCAGGGGTAGCGGAAATGCCGCGCCGCGTCCTGCAGGCGCTGCAGGTGTTCGGGCAGATGGCGCCAGGCGCCGTCCTCCAGCGCCAGCGTCTCCAGCAGCGCGAAGGGCTGGCTCGCGCGCTCGACAAACGCGCTCTTGTGCTGCCATTCGCGCCACTCGCCGCCGGCCTCGGCGCCCGAGGTGATGCCGCTGCCGATACCGCAGACGGCCTGCCTGCCGCGCAGCGCCAGCGTGCGTATCGGCACATTGAAGGTGGCGTGCATTTGCCCCTCGCCTGCGGGACGCAGCACGCCCAGCGCACCGCAGTAGACGCCGCGCGGCTGCGGCTCGAGCGTGCGGATCATGCGCATGGCCGCGACCTTGGGAGCGCCCGTGACCGACCCGCAGGGAAACAGCGCCGCAAACACATCCGCCAGCCGCGTGCCGGCCCGGGTCGTGGCCTGGACGTCCGAAGTCATCTGCCACACGCTGGGCAGGGCCTGGGTATGGAACAGCCGCGGCACCTGCACGCTGAACGGCTCGGCAATGCGCGACAGGTCGTTGCGCAGCAGGTCCACCACCATGACGTTCTCGGCGCGTTCCTTGGGCGCGCTGCGCAGGGCCTGCTCGCGGGCCATATCCTCCGCGGGCGTGGCGCCGCGCGGCGCCGTGCCCTTCATCGGCCGCGCCAGGATGCGCCGGCCGTCCCAGTCGAAAAACAGCTCGGGTGACACCGACAGGATCTGCTCCGCGCCGGTGTCGAGGCAGGCCGCATAGCCGCCGGGCTGGGCGCGCAGCAGCGCCGCAAACAGCGCTTCGGCACTGCCCTGCTGCAGCTCGCCGCGCAGCGGCGCCGTGTAATTGACCTGGTAGAAGACACCGTCGGCAATCGCTTCATGGATCTGCGCCATGGCGTGGTTGAAATCGGCACGCGACAGGCTGCTGCGCCAGGTGAGCCGTGCGGCCTCGCCCGGCGTCTCATCGTCCTCCCACGGCAGGGCCTCTTCATAGACCGCAAACCAGGCCAGCGGCCCGTCGGCCGCGTGCGTCACCAGCGCCGCATCGAAGGCGGCTGCGGCCTCGTAGCGCACGAAGCCGACGCACCATGCGCCGGCCCGTGCCGCGTCTTCGGCGGCATCCAGCACGGCGCGCACTTCGTGCGGCGCATGCGCTGCCAGCACCGTGCGTGCGGCACCGAAACGCCGGCGCAGCCGCGCCTGGGCCGCGCCGGTGCCGGCTGCTTCCTGCGGCAACGTGAAATCAATACGTGTATCCATGTTCGAGAGGTATTTGCCGGCGCGCAGCGCCAGCGTCATAGGAGCTCAGGCCGCACCCAAATGCGGCACCAGGCCGGCCGTGGCGGCGCCGGTTTTCAGCGCCGCGGTAAAGGCCAGCATCCGGTCGATGGGCTGGCGCGCACGCGCCACCAGCCGCGGGTCGACGACCACCGCATTGCAGCCCGACTCCAGCACTTGGGCCACCCCGGCCAGGCCGTTCATCGCCATCCACGGACAGTGGGCGCAGCTCTTGCAGGTGGCACCGTTGCCGGCCGTTGGCGCTTCGATGAAGCGCTTGTCCGGCAGCAGCGTGCGCAGCCGGTGCAGCATGCCGCTGTCGGTGGCCACGATGAAATCGCGGGCTTGCATCGCGCGCGCGGCCTGCAGTATGGCCGAAGTCGAACCCACAGCATGCGCCAGCGCCACGACTTCGGCGGGGCTTTCGGGGTGCACCAGCACCCGGGCGTGCGGATGCTCGCGCATCAGCGCCTGCAGCTCGAAGGCCTTGAACTCGTCATGCACGATGCAGGCGCCGTGCCACATCAGCAGGTCGGCGCCGGTTTCGTGCTGGATGTAGTGGCCCAGATGGCGGTCGGGCGCCCAGAGGATCTTCTGGCCGTCGGCATGCAGCGCACGCACGATATCGAGCGCGCAGCCCGACGTCACGACCCAGTCGGCGCGGGCCTTCACGGCGGCACTGGTGTTGGCGTAGACCACCACCGTGCGGTCGGGATGCTGGTCGCAGAACGCGGCGAATTCCCGTGCCGGGCAGCCCAGGTCCAGCGAGCAGGTCGCTTCAAGCGCGGGCATCAACACCGTTTTCTCGGGCGACAGGATTTTCGCGGTCTCGCCCATGAACCTCACGCCCGAAACCACCAGCGTCTGCGCCGCATGGTCGCGGCCGAAGCGCGCCATCTCCAGCGAATCGCTGACCAGGCCGCCGGTTTCCTCGGCCAGGTCCTGCAGGTCGGGATGCACATAGCAATGCGACACCATCACCGCGTTTCTTTCTTCGAGCAGTTCGCGGATGCGCTGCTTGAGCGCCACGCGTTCGGCGGGTGCGGGATCGCGCGGCACGCGCGCCCAGGCATGGCGCGTGGCACAAGCGCCGCCCGCGCCCAGCGGTTGCTGGTATTGCACGTCCAGGATGGCCATTACAGCTGCTCCATGCGCATCGAGAAGTCGATCGCGCGCACATCCTTGGTCAAGCCGCCGATCGAGATGCGGTCGACACCGGTTTCGGCCAGCGCGCGCAGGCCCTCGAGCGTGACCCCGCCCGAGATCTCCAGCAGCGCGCGGCCGGCGTTGATCTCCACCGCCGTATGCAGCATGTCGAGCGGCATGTTGTCGAGCAGCACCATGCGCGCGCCCGCATCGAGGGCCTCGTGCAGCTGGTCGAGATCCTCGACCTCGACTTCGATGAATGCCGCCCGGCCTGCCACCTGCTGCGCCGCCCGCAGCGCGGCCTCGACACCGCCCGCTGCAGCAATATGGTTTTCCTTGATCAGCACCGCGTCATGCAAGCCGATGCGGTGGTTGGTGCCGCCGCCCATGCGCACCGCGTACTTCTGCGCCAGCCGCAATCCCGGCAAGGTCTTGCGCGTATCGACGATCTGGGCGCGCGTGCCTGCGACCGCGACCACGTACTGCGCGGTCTTGCTGGCCACGCCCGACAGCAGCTGCAGGAAGTTCAGCGCCGTGCGCTCGGCCGACAGCAGCGCCCGGGCCTGGCCTTGGGCCTCGAACACCACAGCCTTGGCCTTGAGCCGCCCGCCTTCCGGCGCATGCCAGGTGATGCGCACCCCGGGATCGAGCGCGCGCAGCGCGGCGTCGACCCAGGGCGCGCCGCAGAGCACGGCGTCTTCGCGCACGGTCACGCGCGCACGAACGCGGCGCGCCGGATCGACCAGCGCGGCCGTGAGGTCGCCGGCGCCCACATCTTCCTGCAACGCCAGTGCCACATCGTGGCGGGCCAATGCGCGGATGGCCTCTTCATCGGACGTCTCGTTCATGGTGCGAAAGTCTAGACGCACTGCTGCGCGGCAGCCAGGCATTCTGTGCCGCGCGCAGGGTCAACGGCCTGCGCCCAGCTGCTGCGCCAGCGCCGCGGCTTCCTCCTGCAAGGCCTGCAGCAGCGGCTGCACTTCCGGCAGCGCGGGCCGGTGCAGCGGCAGCAGCGCCTGCACGCGAAATGGAATCGAGAAGGCCAGCGGCCGCCACACCAGACGCGCGCCCGCGCAGGCCAGCGCCGTGAGCGGATTGACGATGGCCAGCCCAAGCCCCTGCTCGACCATCGCGCAGACCGCGACCGCGTTGTGCGTCTGCACCCGCAACTCGCGCGCCACGCCAGCCTGGGCGAACACCGCGTCGATCTGGCGCCGGTAGGGATCGTCCGCGGACAGGCTCACGAACGGCTGGCCGGCGAAATCCTCGGCCCGCAGCCTGCTGCGCGCGGCCAGCGCATGGCCCGCAGGCAGCACGCAGACCTCGTCGAGCGCGAGCAATGGCAGTGTCTGCGTGCCCGCGGGCGCGCTGTCCTGCTCGCTCAGGCCCAGGTCGAAGCGCTGCGCCGCCATCCATTCCTCGAGCAAGGGCGACTCCTGCGGCGTGACTGCAAGCCGCGCCTGCGGATAGCGCGCCAGCAGCCGCGCCGCCGCGCCGGGCAGCAGCGCATGGCTCAGCGCCGGCAGGCACAGCACGCCGATCTGCGCTTCCTCGGCGCGGCCCAGCGCCAGCGCCTTGTCGACCACGCGCTCCAGCCCCTGCCACGAGCGCTGCACCTCGTCCCACAGCGCCAGCGCGCGCGCATTGGGCCGCAGCCGACCCTGGCTGCGCACGAACAGCGCATAGCCCAGCAACTGTTCCAGGCGCGCGAGTTCGCGGCTGACCGTAGGCTGCGAACTCGCCAGCAGCGTGGCCGCACCCGTGGCGCTGCCGGTGGTCATGACGGCTCGAAACACTTCGATATGGCGATGGGTGATGCGCGGACTCATGCACCCAGCATATCCAAAATGAATGGCCTAGGCATAACAAAGCATTGGACGGTATGGCAAGACGCGCGCATGATGGCGCCCATTCCGCCGGGCCCGGCCCTGCGCTCCCTTTTCTTTTGCCTTCCGGCCGCAACCGCAATGACCTGCCCCTTCACCTCCGCCCAGCTCTGGTCCCTGGCCGACCAATACGGCACCCCGCTGTGGGTCTACGACGCAGCGACGATCCGCGCGCGCATTGCCCAGCTGTCGCACTTCGACACGATCCGCTTCGCGCAGAAAGCCTGCTCCAACATCCACATCCTCAAGCTGATGCGCGAGCAGGGCGTCAAGGTCGATGCGGTCTCGCGCGGCGAGATCGCGCGCGCGCTGGCCGCGGGCTACCGCAGCGATGGCGCCCATTCCGAGATCGTGTTCACCGCCGATGTGATGGATGAAGCCACGCTGGCCACCGTCGTCGAGCACCGCGTGCCGGTGAATGCCGGCTCGATCGACATGCTGCACCAGCTGGCCGCGGCCTCGCCCGGCCATGCCGTCTGGCTGCGCATCAACCCCGGTTTCGGCCATGGCCACAGCAACAAGACCAATACCGGCGGCGAGCACAGCAAGCACGGCATCTGGCATACCGACCTGCTGGCGGCGCTGGACGCCATCCGCGCGGGCGGGCTGCACCTGGCCGGCCTGCACATGCATATCGGTTCGGGCGTGGATTACGGCCATCTGTCGGAAGTCTGCGGTGCCATGGTCCAGCTGGTGCAAGCCACCAAGGACGCAGGCCATGACCTCGAGGCCATCTCGGCCGGCGGCGGCCTGTCGATTCCCTACCGCGAAGGCGACCCGGTGATCGACACCGCCCACTACCACGGCCTCTGGGACGCGGCGCGCAAGCAGGCCGAAGCCATCGTCGGCCACGCGCTGGGCCTGGAAATCGAACCCGGCCGTTTCCTGGTCGCCGAATCGGGCGTGCTGCTGGGCACGGTGCGCGCCACCAAGAATGCCGGCATCAACCACTTCGTGCTGGTCGACACCGGCTTCAACGAACTCATGCGTCCTTCGATGTACGGCAGCTTCCACGCCATGCACATCGAGCGCCGCGACGGCACCAGCCTGGCGGCGCGCGACAGCGTGGTCGCGGGCCCGCTGTGCGAATCGGGCGACGTGTTCACCCAGGGCGACGGCGGCGTGGTGCTGCCGCGCCCGCTGGCCGGCGCGACGGTGGGCGACCTGCTGGTGATCCACGATACCGGCGCCTATGGCGCGTCGATGTCGAGCAACTACAACACCCGCCCGCTGGCCGCGGAAGTACTGGTCGATGGCGACCGCGTGCAACTGATCCGCCGCCGGCAGACGGTGGAGCAATTGCTGGCGTTGGAATTGGGTCTTTGAGCGGCATCGAGCCAACAGACACCGTGCGCCCTGAGCCTGCCTCGGCGGCCCCGTCAAAGGGCGTGCCGCAAGAAACCATGGCTACTGCATGGAGGCCCTGCGTTCATCCTTCGACAGGCTCAGGACGAACGGAAACCAACGCAGGACCTGCTGTTTCTGGATGACGCTGGGCAAGACGTGTCGCGCGGACCCCGCTCAGGGGAACAGCATGCAGTGGTTCGGCCCCGGGTCTACTCTTCCCTTGGGTCCCGTGCCATCAACGACTGCACCGCTTCGCCCGCCTGCAGCCGGCCGTCGAGCAACGCCACCACGGTTTCCGTGATCGGCATGTCGACACCCAGCATTTGCGCGCGCTGCAGCACGGTGCGGGCGCTGTAGACGCCTTCGGCCACATGGCCCAGCGACTGCACTGCCTGGTCCAGCGTCTTGCCCTCGGCCAGCAGCAGGCCGACCTTGCGGTTGCGTGACAGGTCGCCGGTGGCGGTCAGCACCAGGTCGCCCAGGCCGGACAGACCCATGAAGGTCTTTTCGGTCGCGCCCAGCGCCAGCCCCAGCCGTGTCATCTCGGCCAGTCCGCGCGTGATCAGCGCGGCGCGCGCGTTCAGTCCCAGTTGCAGGCCGTCGCACAGGCCGGTCGCAATCGCCAGCACATTCTTCACCGCGCCGCCGACTTCGACCCCGACGATGTCGGTGCTGGCGTAGACACGCACATGGCTGCTGTGGAACGCCGCCACCAGGGCTTCGCTCACCGCCGCATGGCTGCTGGCCGCCACCAGCGCCGTGGGCTGCTGGCGCGCGACTTCGAGCGCAAAGCTCGGGCCGCTGAACACGCCGGCGCGCAGCTGCGGCGCGACGGCGGCGCAGACTTCATGCGCCATCAGCCCCGCAGCGCCTGCGGCCGACGCCGCCTCGAAGCCCTTGCTGAGCCAGGCCACGGGCGCGCCACAGCCTTTGAGCCGCTGCAGCCACTCGCGCAGCGCTGCCATGGGCGTGGCCACGATGACCAGTTCGGCCTGTGCGGCCGCCGCCATGGCATCGCCATCGATCACCTCCAGACCGGGTGGAAATGCAATGCCTGCGAGATAGCGCGTGTTCTCGCGCGCCGCGCGCATGGCCTGGGCCTGCTGCGCATCGCGCGCCCAGAGCTTCACCGCATGGCCTGCGGGATGCGCGGCCGCGCTCATGGCCAGCGCCGTGCCCCAGGCACCGGCACCGATGACAAGAATATTCATGGCGGCAATCCGCTTGGGGCAGGTGCCGGAGCGTCGCGGCGCAGGCCGCACGCTCCCGCGCGACTGCTTATTGCAGGGCCGTGCCGTCGGCGCCCTGGGCAGCCGCGGCCTGGGCCTGCTGCTGCTCGTACATGGCCTGGAAGTTGATTTCCGCGAGGTGCACGGGCGGGAAGCCGGCGCGGGTCACCACGTCGGCGATGTTGCCGCGCAGGTACGGATAGATGATTTGCGGGCAGGCGATGCCGATCACGGCGCCCATCTGGTCTTCGGGCAGGTTGCGGATCTCGAAGATGCCGGCCTGCTTGGCTTCGACCAGGAACACGGTCTTGTCCTGGATCTTGGTCTGCACGGTCGCGGTCACAGCGACTTCGTACACGCCTTCGGCCACGGGAGTGGCTTCGACGCCGAGCTGGATGTCGACGCTCGGCTGTTCCTGCTCAAGCAGGATGGCCGGCGAATTGGGTTGTTCGAGCGACAGATCCTTGAGGTAAACGCGCTGAATCTGGAATACGGGATTTTCTTGGTCGGCCATGGCGTCGGTCTTTCACTAAATCAAACCGGAATCAAAACAAAGCCCGCCCGGGAGATGCTCCCGCAGCGGGCACTTGAGATGTGCATTATGCAGCCGCAGACCATGCCACGGCCGATCTGCGCGGGCAATCAGGCCGCGAGCAGCGGCTGGAGACCGCCCTGGGAGTCCAGTGCGATCAGGTCGTCGCAACCGCCGACATGGGTCGCGCCGATGAAGATCTGCGGCACCGTGCGGCGGCCCGTCGATTGCATCATCTGGTCGCGCGCGGACGGGTCCAGATCAATGCGGATTTCCTCGATCTGCTCCACACCCTTGGATTTGAGAATCTGCTTTGCACGGATGCAGTAAGGGCAGACGGCGGTGGTGTACATCTTTACAGCTTGCATCGGGAGTTCTTTCTTCAAAGGGCTACAAAGCCTGCAGTTGGGGACGGATCAGCTTTTTTCAACGGGCAGATTGGCTTCGCGCCAGGCCTTCAATCCACCCGCCAGCGCCTGCGCGCGCGCATAGCCCAGCTTTTTGGCGATGCCTTCGGCGCGCAGGGCGCGCGGGCCCTTGGCGCAAACCAGGATCACCGGCAGCGCCTTGTTCTTGACGATGGCCGGCAGGCGCTCCTGCAACTCGCCCAGCGGCACATTGCGCGCGGCCTTCAAATGGCCCGCGGCAAATTCCTCGGGTTCGGACACATCGATCACCACGGCCTTCTCGCGGTTGATCAGCTGCACCGCGTTGGCGGCCGAAAGCGTGCCGCCGGCGCCGCCCTTGACCAGGGGAAAGACCAGCATGGCGCCCGAAGCCAGCGCCAGCAAAATTAAATACCAGTTGTCGATGATGAAATTCACGTGATTCCTTGGGTTGGCAAACCGGTCAATTTTAGAATGGCAGACTTTGACCTTCCGGTCATCTCCTGCTTTGTCGTCTTAAGGGACCCCATGTTCAAGCTTGTTCTGATCCGCCACGGTGAATCCACCTGGAACCTTGAAAACCGCTTCACCGGCTGGACCGATGTGGATCTGACGCCCACCGGCGTGGAACAGGCCAAGAATGCCGGCCGCCTGCTCAAGGCCGAAGGCTACGATTTCGACGTCGCCTACACCAGCGTTCTCAAGCGCGCCACGCGCACCCTCTGGCACACGCTCGACGAGATGGACCGTACCTGGCTGCCCGTGGTGCACAGCTGGCGCCTCAACGAGCGCCATTATGGCGCCCTGCAGGGCCTCAACAAGGCCGACATGGCCAAGCAGTACGGTGATGCACAGGTGCTCCAATGGCGCCGCAGCTACGACACCCCGCCGCCGGCGCTCGAAGCCACCGACGCCCGCAGCGAACGCGGCGACCGGCGCTATGCCAAGCTGCAGCCCGAGCAGGTGCCGCTGACCGAGTGCCTCAAGGACACGGTCGCGCGCGTGATTCCATTTTGGAACGAATCGATGGCTCCTGCCATCCTCTCCGGCAAGCGCGTCGTGGTGGCGGCCCACGGCAATTCGATCCGCGCGCTGATCAAGTACCTGGACAACATCTCGGACGACGAGATTGTCGGCGTCAACGTGCCCAACGGCATTCCGCTGGTGTACGAACTCGATGCCGAGCTCAAGCCCCTGCGCAAGTACTATCTGGGTGACGCCGAGGCAGCCGCCAAGGCGGCGGCCGCGGTCGCGGCGCAGGGCAAAGCCTGAGCCGGACGGCTTGGATCCGGCACGGCAATTCACAAAACGGCACAATGGGGCACCGGTGCGCCAAGCTCCGGTGCCTGAACGACTGTTCTCCGTAATCCGCGCGGGACAGACACCTGCCAGGTGTATATTGAAGCGGTAAAGGTGTTCTATGGGCCAAAAACTCAAAATTGCCGGCTGGGTCTCCGTGGGCGTTCTTGCCGGCGCATTGACCACGGTCTCCCTGCAAACCATGGCCCGTGGCGCCATGTCCCCGCTTCCGCTGGAAGAAATCCAGCAGTTGTCGGCGGTGTTCGGCCTGATCAAGACCGATTACGTCGAGCCGGTGGACGACAAGAAGCTCATCACCGATGCCATTTCCGGCATGGTGGCCAGCCTCGATCCGCACTCGCAGTACTTCGACAAGAAGTCCTTCAAGGAATTCAAGGAAGGCACGTCGGGACGCTTCGTCGGCGTCGGCATCGAGATCACGCAGGAAGACGGGCTGATCAAGGTGGTGTCGCCCATCGAAGGTTCGCCCGCGTTCCGCGCCGGCCTCAAGACCAACGACCTGATCACCAAGATCGACGATACGGCCGTGAAGGGCCTGTCGCTCAACGATGCGGTCAAGCGCATGCGCGGCGAGCCCAACACCAAGGTGCTGCTGACCATCCTGCGCAAGGATGAAAGCCGCAGCTTCCCGGTCACCATCACGCGCGAGGAAATCAAGACCCAGTCCGTCAAGGGCAAGGTCATCGAGCCTGGCTATGCGTGGATCCGCCTGAGCCAGTTCCAGGAGCGCACGGTCGACGACTTCGTGCGCAAGGTCGAGGAGATCTATGCCAAGGACCCGGCGCTCAAGGGCCTGGTGCTGGACCTGCGCAACGATCCGGGCGGCCTGCTCGATGCCGCCGTGGCGATCTCCGCTGCCTTCCTGCCCCAGGGCGTGACCGTGGTCTCGACCAATGGCCAGCTCGAGGAAAGCAAGGCCACCTACAAGGCATTGCCCGAAGATTACCTGCGCCGCGGCCAGGGTGATCCGCTGCAGCGCCTGCCGGCTGCGCTCAAGAAGGTGCCGATGGTGGTGCTGGTCAACGAAGGCTCGGCTTCGGCCAGCGAGATCGTGGCCGGCGCGCTGCAGGACCACAAGCGCGCCAAGGTGCTGGGCAGCCAGACCTTCGGCAAGGGCTCGGTGCAGACCGTGCGTCCGCTGGGCCCCGAAACCGGTATCAAGCTGACCACGGCGCGCTACTACACGCCCAGCGGCAAATCCATCCAGGCCAAGGGCATCGTGCCCGACGTGATGGTCGATGAAACCGCCGAGGGCGACCTGTTTGCGGCACTGCGCATGCGCGAAGCCGACCTCGACAAGCACCTGGGCAGCGGCCAGGACGACGAGAAGGCCGCTGAAGCGGCGCGCGAGAAGGCCCGCGAGGAAGCCCGCAAGCGCCTGGAAATCGAATCCAAGAAGCCTGCTGCCGAGCGCAAGATGCCCGAGTACGGCTCGACCGAGGATTTCCGCCTGCAGCAAGCGCTGCGCCAGCTCAAGGGCGAGACCGTGCAGGTCAGCAAGACGCTGACCGAACGCGAACTCGAGAAGAAAGAGGAGTAAGCCACTCCTCGCCCCAAGGCTGAAGGCCGGGCACCCGCCCGGCCTTTTCATTTCCACGTATATCTTTCGCCATGACTGATGACCAGCTGCTGCGCTACTCGCGGCACATCCTGCTCGACGAGATCGGCATCGAAGGCCAGGAACGCCTTCTTGCGGCCCATGCGGTGATCGTTGGTGCCGGCGGCCTGGGCTCGCCCGCGGCCCTGTACCTGGGCGCCGCCGGCGTCGGCCGCATCACTGTGATCGATGACGACACGGTCGACCTCACCAATCTCCAGCGCCAGATCGCGCACACCACCGACCGGGTGGGCAGCCCGAAGGCGGAGTCGATCCGCAGCGCGGTCCACGCCATCAATCCGGAAGTGGAAGTCGTCGCGCTGCGCCGGCGCGCCGATGCCGCGCTGCTGGACACCCTGCTGCCAGGCGCCAGCGTCGTGCTGGACTGCAGCGACAACTACCGCACCCGCCACCTGGTCAACGCTGCCTGCGTGCGCCATCGCGTCCCCCTGGTGGCGGCGGCTGCGCTGCGCTTCGACGGGCAGTTGATGGTCATCGACCCCCGGGATGCGACGGCGCCCTGCTACGCCTGCGTGTTCCCTCCAGATGCCAGCTTCGAGGAAGAGCAGTGCGCGACCATGGGCGTCTTTGCGCCGCTGGTGGGCACGATGGGCACCTTGCAGGCTGCCGAGGCGCTGAAATTGATGGCCAAGTGTGGCCAGCCAGCAACGCACCGGCTGATGATGTTCGATATCAAACGCATGGATTGGTCGGGCATGCAGATCGGCAAGCTCGCGGACTGCCCCGTTTGCAGTAACCATTTGTAGGAATCAACCTACTTAAGCAGCTTTCAGTCGCTGGCAAAATGTGCCGATGGACGTCCAAGCGAAGAGTGGGCTGCCACGCCAGCCGCATTGACTCGCTCAGCATTGCCGCCGCCTACAACCTGGACACCACTGTGAAATTGCGTACGTATATTGTTGAAGACAATGCCACCATCCGTGAAAACCTGATTGCTACGCTGGACGAGCTGGCCGAGATCGAATCCGTGGGAATCGCTGAAACGGAAGCAGACGGCACAGACTGGCTGACGCGCAATGCCGAACAATGGGATTTGGCGATTCTTGACCTGTTCCTGCGCCAGGGCAGCGGTCTGGGCGTGCTGGCAGCCTGCAGCAAGCGCCTGCCGCACCAGAAGATCGTGGTGCTGAGCAACTACGCCACGCCCGACGTGCGCACGCGCTGTGCACAGCTGGGCGTCGACGCAGTGTTTGATAAATCCAACGAGATCGACGCGCTGGTGGACTATTGCATCCAGGTCAGCGCGGATCATCAGAACGCGTTGCTCAATCGATCAGGCGATTCTTGAGCGCGTAGTAGGTCAGGTCGCTGTTCGAGGACAGCGCCATCTTTTCCATCAGCCGCGTGCGGTAGGTGCTCACGGTCTTGACGCTCAGGGACAGCGACTTGGCGATATCGCCAGCGGTCTCGCCGCGGGCCAGCTTGAGGAACACCTGGAACTCGCGCTCCGACAGCTGTTCGTGCGCCGGCGCATCGTCCTTGCGGTTGAGTTGCTGGGCCAGCAGGTCGGCCACGGCCGGCGTCAGATAGCGGCGTCCCAGCGCAATCGTGCGAATGGCTTCGGCAATCTCTTGGGGATCGCATTCCTTGTTCAGGTAGCCGCTGGCGCCCTGGCGGATCAGGTTGATCGCGTAATGCTCCTCGGGATAGCCGCTGAGAATCAGGATGCCCATTTCCGGCGCCTTGGCGCGCAGCATGGCTAGCGCATCGAGGCCGCTTTGCCCCGGCATGGACAGGTCCATCAACAGGACATCGATCTCCTGCTCGCGCACCAGGTCGATGGCTTCCCGGCCGTTCGCGGCCTCTCCCACCACACGCAGATCCACATGCTCGGACAAAAATTGACGCAGTCCTGAACGGACGATGGCGTGGTCATCCACAATGCCTATCTTGATCATTGAAGTTTCTCTCCCTTTTGGGCGGGCGACTGCCCTTCAGTTACCACAAGTGAACACTTAGTTACGACACACCTATTGGTAATACGGTGTATCGAGGTGTCTTGATTA
Organism: Comamonas antarctica; assembly: GCF_013363755.1. NCBI lineage: Bacteria > Pseudomonadati > Pseudomonadota > Betaproteobacteria > Burkholderiales > Comamonadaceae > Comamonas > Comamonas antarctica. Next base: position 786,097 of record NZ_CP054840.1, on the reverse strand, counting down.
TGCAGAATAACTCGCTGAAACTCCTCAACAGGAGGAACTTCATGCGTTGGTCACAACTACGCAGGCTTGCCATCAGCCTGCCCCTCGCCATTCTGGCGGCTATTTTGCTCGTTGGCATCAACGAGGTAGGGTACAAGCGCTCGCGCGATGCTCTTGACAATTTGTCACATATCAACAATGCCCGGACGACGCTGAGCATGTTGCTGCAGAACATGCTCGATGCCGAAACCGGCATGCGCGGCTACCTGCTGACGAATGACGAGCGCTACCTGGAGCCGTATGAGAAAGCGGTCTCGTCGGTCAACGGCAATCTCGACAACCTGCGCAACATCTTCATGTCGTCGCGCCCGGACCTCGACACCTTTGCGCCGCTGTCGCGTCAGGTCGCACGCAAGCTTTCGGAAATGGAACTGAGCCTGCGCCTGTACCGCCAGGGCAACGAGGAGGCATGGCGTTTCGTCATGTTCACCGACCTGGGCAAGGAGAACATGGACGCGATCCGGGCCTACAGCCGCAGCCTGATGGAGAGCACCACCGAGCGCAGCCGCATCAGCCAGGCCAACATCGAGCAGTCGTTGCTGCTGTCACGCATCGGCATTGCCACCGTGACCGTGATCGGGCTGCTGGCGTTCTACATGTACCTGCGCCAGGCCCACAGCCTGCAGGCATCGCACGAACGCGAGCAGGAGTTGCAGCGCGACGAGCGCCTGCGCCTGGAGGAGCTGGTGCGCGAGCGCACGGCCACGCTGACCGAACTGGCCAACCACTTGCAGCAGGTGCGCGAAGACGAACGCGGCCATCTGGCGCGCGAGCTGCATGACGAACTGGGTGCGCTGCTGACGGCCGCCAAGCTCGATGTCGCGCGGCTCAAGTCGCGCATCGACATGTCCACGCCGGAGATTTCCGAACGCGTGCAGCATTTGATCGAGGCCCTCAACAGCGGCATTGCGCTCAAGCGGCGCATCATCGAGGACCTGCGCCCTTCCTCGCTCGCCAACCTGGGCCTGATCACTTCGCTGGAGATCCTCACGCGCGAATTCGGCCAGCGCAGCAACATCGAGGTCGAAGCCAATCTCGAACCCGTGGAACTGCCGGAAACCACCCAGCTCACGGTCTACCGCATCGTGCAGGAGTCGCTGACGAACATCGGCAAGTACGCCAAAGCCAAGCACGCCGTGGTCACGGTCCACAACTACCCGACCTACGTTGCCGTGCAGATCCAGGACGACGGCGAGGGTTTCGAGACCGGCACCGTGCGCCTCAATTCCCATGGCCTGGCCGGCATGCGCCACCGTGTCGAGGCGGCAGGTGGCCGCCTCACCGTCTCCTCCGAAGTCGGCAAGGGCACCACCATCTCCGCGGTCATTCCCCTGACTGCAGCCCCGCCCCCGGCTCCAGCCGCACCCATCCTGGGCTGAGCCAGCCGCCAGGCCGCACGCCTGGCGGATCCTTTGCGCGCTGTAGGACCAGGACCACCTCGGCGACCTCCTCAAGGCTGACGAAGCGGTCCGCCTGACACTGGCAGCGCAGCCATCTGCGGACCCCTAGAGTAAGTGTTACAGCAACGCTGAACGCAGGCAAGCTTCCGATCTGCGTCAGTCCGCTTCATAGGAGAACCGCATGCTGCATTACGCCGTCATCTTTCTGGTCATCGCCCTGATTGCCGCTGTCTTTGGCTTTGGCGGGATTGCCGCTGGCGCCGTGGGCATTGCCAAGATCCTGTTCTATATCTTCGTGATCATGGCCATTGTGACGTTCGTGCTGAGCCTTCTGAAAAAGCGCTGAGTCCGCCCCGCCCCCTGCCACGACCGCATTACCAAAGGAGTACTTCATGAACGTGAACAACGCCAACGACAACACGCAAAAAGCTGCTGACGCCACTAAGGACCTGGTCAACAATGCCGCCGAAACCGCCAAGGAAGGCGTGAACGCCACGCGCAAGGTGGCTTCGGACGCAGTGGACAAGGCGCATGAAACGCTGGACGCCGCACAGAAGCAGATCAACCCGGTGATCGACGACCTGGCCGCCCGCGCCCAGGAACTCGCCAACCGCAGCATCCATTTCTGCGCCGACACCTCGGAACGTGCGCGCCGCCAGCTCCAGCAGGCCAGCGAAGTCACGACCCGCTACGTTGTCGAGCAACCCGGCAAGTCGATGCTGCTGGCAGCGGTCGCTGGCGCGGCAGTCGCCACCGCACTGATCTGGGGTTCGCGTTCTTCGCGTCACTGAACAAAGCCGGCCACAGGCAACCACATTTCACCAACTAGAGGGACATAACCATGAAATTCACCCGCGCCATTGCTTTCGCCGTCGTTACCGGCACCACCCTGATCGCCGCCACCGGCTGTTCCGTGTTCCGCGACCAGCAGACCGTTGGTTCGTACATGGATGACGCCGGCATCACCACTGCCGTGAAGGCGAAGATGGCCGAGGACAAGTCGGTTGCCGCCTCCTCGATCAGCGTCGAAACGCTGAACCGCACGGTCCAGCTGTCCGGCTTTGCCAAGTCGCAAGCCGAAAAGGCGCGTGCCGAGCAGATCGCCCGTTCCACCAAGGACGTGCGTGAAGTGCGAAACAATATCGTTGTTCGCCCCTGAGCTGACTGACGGGCTTCGCCACAGGCCCGACAGGCTCGCATGAAAGGGCCGGAAGTGATTCCGGCCCTTTTTGTTTTTGCCGTAGAGTAGGCCCATGCAGGTATTCAATTGCGACCAATGCGGTCACCTGGTTTTCTTCGACAGCGACCACTGCCTGCACTGCGGCGCAACGCTGGCGTTCCTGCCGCAGACGCTGGAGATGGCTGCGATGCAGCCGCTGGAAGGCGGCTGGTGGCAGCGCGCGGTGCCGGCCGCAGAGGATGGGGCGCAATTGTTCCGCTTCTGCCGCAACCGCATCGAGTACGACGCGTGCAACTTCACGGTGGCCGGCAGCGATCCGCACGCGCTGTGTGTCTCCTGCCGGCAGACGCGCTGGCTGCCCGACCTGTCCGATCCATCCAATCTGCGGCGCTGGCGCCAGATCGAGGCCGCGAAGCGGCTGCTGTATTACAACCTCGCCCGCCTGGGCCTGCAACCGCAGGACGGCTGGCACGGCCCGGTCTACCATCTGCTGGAAGATATCGAAGGCCAGCCCAGGGTCATGACCGGGCATGACAACGGCACCATCACGCTCAATGTCGCCGAGGCCGATGACGAGGAGCGCGCGCGCCGGCGGGTATCGCTCAACGAGCCCTACCGCACCTTGATCGGCCACTTTCGCCATGAATGCGGGCATTTCTTCTGGGATCTGCTGATATGCGACAGCCCCTCGCGGCTGGAGCGCTTTCGCGAGCTTTTCGGCGACGAGCGCGAAGACTATGGCGAAGCCTTGCAGCGTTACTACGCCAAGGAAGACAAGTTCAGCGGCTGGCAGGATGAATTCATCAGCGCCTACGCCCAGTCCCACCCCTGGGAAGACTGGGCCGAGACCTGGGCGCATTACCTGCACATGGTGGACCTGCTGGAAACCGCGGCCAGCTACCAGACCCATGTGACCGTGCCCGGGCCGACCACGCTGCACGACCAGCGCGTCGAGAATCCCTTCGGTCGCCAGCGGCCCGACTTCAACACCATGCTGGAACAATGGGTGCCACTGACGCTGCTGCTCAACAGCCTGAACCGCAGCCTGGGCCACCTCGACGCCTATCCGTTTGCGTTGTCTGCCGGCGCGCGCTGCAAGCTGCTATGGGTCCATGAGCTGCTGCAGGAACATCAGCGCACCGGGTTGCCTGCGCTCTGAGCCAGGGGCCTCGCAATCAGCCGGCCAGCAGCCCTGCAACCTTCTGCCGCAGGCGCTCGTAAACCTCGGCGGAGACGAACTTGTCGACCTCGCCGCCCAGCGTCGCGATCTCGCGCACGAAAGTGCTGCTGATGAACTGGAACTTGTCGCTGGGCGTGAGAAAAACCGTTTCCACCTCGGGCATGAGGGTGCGGTTCATGCCCGCGAGCTGGAACTCGTAGTCGAAGTCGGTGACCGCGCGCAGGCCGCGCACCATGGCCTTGCCGCCGCGCTGCACCACGAAATCGCGCAGCAGGCCGGAGAAGCTCTCCACCTCGACCTGCGGATAGGGCTTGACGGCTTCGCGCACCATGGCGATCCGCTCCTCAAGGCTGAACAGCGTCTTCTTGTGGTGCCCTGCCGCCACGGCAACGATCACCCGGCCGAACAATTGCGAGGCGCGGCGCACCACGTCCTCATGGCCCAGGGTGATCGGATCAAAGGTGCCGGGATAGACGGCAAGCACGTTTTCGGCCATGGCGGGAAGTCTCCGGGTAGCAGGTGGATGGCGCGGGGAATGCGCCTTGCGGCCGATTATGCCGGAGCGCTTTCTCGCTCCGGCAGGCGGGACTCAGGCGGCCTCGCCGGTCTCCGCTGCCTTGCGCAGCAGATGCGCATGCACCGCGCCGGCCTTGAGGTAGCGCTGGCGCACCAGCCCCAGTGGCGCCAGCGCGGCCGCATCCCACTCGGCAGGCGCTTCGAGATAGATCCAGCCGTCGGCGCTGGCCGCAGTGCAGGCCGCGCGCAGCGCCGGCAGGAACAGCGCGTTCTCGCCAAACGGCGGATCGAGCAGCACCAGATCCAGGCTGCCGGGTGCCGCCTGCTGCAACGCGCCGAGCGCATCGCCGCGCTGTATCTTGACCGCTTTCGCGTCGAGGCGCTGCTGCAGGCTGCGCAACTGCGCCACCAGGCCCGCGTCAAGTTCGACCATGGCGACGTCCTTCGCGCCGCGCGATGCGGCCTCGAAACCCAGCGCGCCGGTGCCGGCAAAGGCATCCAGGCAGCGCCAGCCCGTGAGGTCCTGCCCGAGCCAGTTGAACAGCGTCTCGCGCACGCGGTCGGGCGTGGGCCGCAAGCCGGGACGCTGGGCCACGGCCAGGCGCGTGCGGCGCCACTGCCCGCCAATGATGCGGATCTCGCCCGCGCCGGCGGCGACTGGCTTGGCCGCGGGCGCCGCCTTGGCCGGCTTGCCTTTCGCCGGTGCCGGTGCTTCAGGCGCTTCAGGCGCTTCAGGCACATTGCGCTGGCGCCCGCGCGTCTTGCGCTCCAGCGCGGCAATCGCGTCATTCACGGCCATGGACTGCACATCGAGATGGATACGGGAACGGCTCATGGCTTGCGGGCTCCCACGTCCACCGTCACCATGCGCTCGGGCTGCAGCATGCGCGCCATCGCCGCACGCACGTCACCGGTGGTCAGCGCCTCGACGCGCTCGGTCCAATGGTCGAGATAGTCGAGCGGCAACCCATTCCAGGCGATGTTGGCGACATTGGACAGCAGCTTGCGGTTGCTGTCGATGCGCAGCGCAAAGCCGCCGATCAGGTTGTCCTTGGCAGCGCGCAGCTCGGCCTCGGTGGGTCCGTTGGCAACGAAGTCGGCCAGCACCTGCTGCGAGACCTTGATGGCTTCGGGTGCCTGATCGGAGCGCGTCTGCAGTCCGATGACGAACGCACCCGCATGCAGGCCGGGCGCGAACGTGCTGTACACGCTGTAGCTCAGGCCGCGCTTTTCCCGCACCTGCTCCATGAGCCGCGAAGTGAAGCCGCCGCCGCCGAGGATGTGGTTGCCCACCATGACCGCCAGGAAATCGGGATTGCGCCGCGTGATGCCGGGCTGGCCGATCAGCACGTGCGCCTGCGCCGAAGCAAACGGAATCTCGATGTTGCTCGCGGCCTTGAGCGCCGGCACCTCGGGCAGCGCAGGCTGCTGCCGGCACGGCGCACCCGGGGCGGCCTTGGCGGTGTCATGCGCGTGCAGCGGCGCCAGCAGCCGCGTCACCAGCTGGTCGGCCTGGACACGGTCCAGCGCGCCGACGATGCTCACGCGCGCGCCGCAGGCATTGATCAGCTTGCGGTGGAACGCCTGCATGGCGCCGATATCGATGTTGGCCAGGGTGGCCTCGGTGTTCTGCTGCCCGTAGGGGTGGCCGCCATAGACGGCGGTGGAAAAAGCCTTGGCGGCAATGGTCGCGGGCCGGGTATCGGCCTCCTTGATGGCAGCGCTCCAGCGCGCGCGTTCGCGCTGCCATACATCCACGGGCCAGCTCGGCTCGGCAATCTGGCGCGCGGCCAGCTGCGTGGCCCGGCTCAGCAACGCCGGATCGGTCAGCGAGCGCAGCGCATAGCTGAAGGCGTCATCGTCGGCGCCGGCGCCAAAGCTCGCGCCCAGGTCGGCCCAGGCTTCGCCCAGCGCGTTTTCATCCCGGGCCGGATCATTGCCGCTGGCGCGCACGCCCTTGGAAGCCATCAGCGCCACGGCCGAGGCCAGGCCCGATTGCGCGGCCGGATCGCGGCGGCTGCCGGCGTCGAAGGCCACATGGACATCGACCATGGGAATGCCCGGGCTGTTGACCAGCCAGACCTGGGCGCCGCTGGGTTGGGTCCAGTGCTCGATCGGCAGCAGGGCCCAGGCGGGCTGGGCGGCCAGCAGGCCGCCGGTGAGGGCCAGCAGCAGGCTGGCGGTGCGTGTGGAAAGTGCTTTCATGCGTTCGCTCCGTGGCATGCTCAATGCAGGGGCTGCTCGGAGGCAGACTCGGGACGCCGGGGCTTGGACGGATCGAGCGGCTGCGGATCCAGCGTGGCCACCGTGAGCTGGCGGTCGCCGAAATAGCGCGCGGCCACGTCCTGCACCTGCTTGGAAGTGACTGCGCGCAGATGCTGCAGCAGGCGCTCCTCGGCATCGACCGGCAGGTGCATGCTCCAGTAACTGCCCAGCCCCTGGGCCTGGTTGAACACCGAGTCGCGCTCATAGACGTTGCTCGCGATCCACTGGGTCTTGACGCGTTCGAGTTCGGCTGCGTTCACCCCTTCGCGCGCCACGCGCGCCACCTGGGCACGCAGCGCCGCTTCGACCTGGGCCGCCGTCTTGCCGGCCGCGGGCACGCCAGTCAGCATGAACATGCTCGGGCCGCGCGCCAGCACCGAGGCCGAACTGCCGGCCGAGTCGGCCACGCGGTTGGGCCCCTGCTCCAGCGCGCGCTCCAGGCGTGCGCCGCTGTAGCCGCTGAGCACCTCCGACAGCACCAGCAGCGCCAGCGCGTCCTTGTCCTGCGGACCCAGCGTCTCGAGTTGCGAAATGCCCGGCACCTTGAAGCCGAGCGCGACGAAAGCCTGTTCGGCCGGCAGCTTCACGGTGATGCGGCGCAGTTGCTTTTGCTCGGGCTCGGCCTGCGTCTGGCGCTCCGGAGTGGGCTTGGCCGGCAGGCTGCCATAGTACTTCTCGGCAAGGCGCCGCACCTCGGCGACATCGACATCGCCGGCCACGACCACCGCCGCATTCGACGGCACATACCACTTGCGGAAGAAGGCGCGCGCGTCGTCGGGCGTCATCGCGTCGAGGTCCTTCATCCAGCCGATCACCGGACGGCGATAGCTCGACGCCGTATAGGCCGTGGCATAGAGCTGCTCGAACAGCGCGGCGCGCGGCTGGTCGTCGGTGCGCATGCGGCGCTCTTCCTTGACCACTTCCAGCTCCCGGCGGAACTCGTCGTCAGGCCACTGGTTGTTGGCGAAACGGTCGGACTCGAGGCGCATCACGTCCTCGAGGCGATTCGACGGAATCTGCTGGTAGTAGCCGGTGTAGTCGCGGCTGGTGAAAGCGTTGTCGCGCCCGCCCAGCGCGGCCACGCGGCGCGAGAACTCGCCCGCGGCCAGCTCTTTCGAGCCCTTGAACATCATGTGTTCGAGCACATGGGCGACCCCTGACTTGCCGTCGACTTCATCCATCGAGCCCACGCGCACCCAGACCATGTGCACTGCTGTGGGCGCACGCCGGTCGGGCTGCACGATCAGCTGCATGCCGTTCGACAGCGTGAACTGCTGCGCACCCACGGCGGCGGAAGCCGGCGCGGAAGGCACGGATGGCCCGGAGGGAGGGTTTGCAAGGGCTGGATTTCCAGCCCCGGCGCTCAGACAGGCCACGAGGCCCAGGAGGGTAAGAGCACGTTTCATAGAATGCTGAGATTCTACGAACCTGCCAATGTTCAGTTTTTTCAAAAAAAAGCCCCTTTCTTCCGCCGTACCACCTGCCGATGAGCCGGTGAGTGCGCCCGCGTCCGCGCCTACCCCGCCGGTGCCCGATCCGGAAATTGCTCTGGAGATTATCCCGGACTCGGCCAACCAGGAGGCGGACGCCGCCGTTGCGCCAAGCCCGCCATCCATGCCGCCGGTTGCCGCACCGGCTCCAGGCACGATGGACCGGCTGCGCCAGATGTTTGGTGCCGGCAGGCCCGCAGCCCCTGCCCCGGTCATCCCTGCGCCCGTGGCCGAGCCTTCCGTGCCTGCACCGGCCGTGCCTGCACCGGCCGTGCCTACACCGGCCGTGCCTGCACCGGCCACGGTTGCCGCAGCACCCGCAGCGGAACGCGCGCACTGGCTTGGCCGGCTCAAGGCCGGGCTGCGCAAGACCGGCTCGAGCATCTCCACGGTATTCACCGGCACCAAGATCGACGACGCCCTGTATGAAGAGCTCGAAGATGCGCTGCTGATGGCGGACACCGGCGTCAAGGCCACCCAGCATCTGCTGGCCGACCTCAAGCGCCGCGTGAAGGAAACCAAGGCCACCGAACCCGCGGCCGTCAAGGAATTGCTGGCCCAGTCGCTGGCCGACCTGCTGCAGCCGCTGGAAAAGCCGCTGGTCATCGGCCAATACACGCCCACGGTGATCATGGTCGCGGGGGTCAACGGCGCGGGCAAGACCACGTCCATCGGCAAGCTGACCAAGCATCTCGCCGATGAAGGCGCAAGCGTGCTGCTGGCAGCGGCCGACACGTACCGCGCCGCCGCGCGCGAGCAGTTGGGCGTCTGGGCCACGCGCAACACCGTGGAGATCGTCAGCCAACAGGGCGGCGATCCGGCCGCCGTGAGCTTTGACGCGGTCACGGCCGGCAAGGCGCGCAAGAAGGATGTGGTTCTGGTGGATACCGCAGGCCGGCTGCCAACCCAGCTGCACCTGATGGAAGAACTGAAGAAGATCCGCCGCGTGGTCACCAAGGCCGATGCCACGGCGCCGCATGAAGTGCTGCTGGTGATCGACGGCAACACCGGCCAGAACGCGCTGGCACAGGTGCGCGCGTTCGACGACGCGCTGCAGCTGACCGGCCTGGTGGTCACCAAGCTCGACGGCACGGCGAAGGGCGGCGTGCTGGCAGCGATTGCGCAGGAGCGGCCCATTCCGGTGTATTTCATTGGCGTGGGCGAGAAGCTCGAAGACCTGGAAACCTTCAATGCGCGGGAATTCGCGCAGGCACTGCTGAGCTAGCCCGCGGCAAGCCGGCTGGCTTGCCGCAGCGCGTGCGAACTCAATTCGCGGCAATCGGCCGCGCCAGTGCCGCGCTGAAGGCATCCGCCTTGGCGGAAAATTCGTCGATTTCCGCCTGCAGCGCCGCAAACTCCTGGTCGACCATATGGCTGGTCCGGGCCACCAGGGCTTGCGCCGAGGCGCCCATGGCCTCCCGCTGCTCCCGGGCCTCGGCTTTGTGTTCGAGCCTGGCCTGGGCGCGCAGTTCTCGCTGCTGCGCACGATCCGCCTGGTGTTGCGCCGTCGCGGCCTGGCGCTCGTCACGTTGCGCCTGTTTGTGCTCCGCCATCTCCGCACGGCTTTGTTTGCGCGCCAGCTTGGCTTGAGTGCGCATGTCCTCCCGCATCTGCTGATTGTCCTGACGCAGTTGCTGAAGGTTCTGCTTGTGCTCTGCCTGCGCCGCGGCACGTTGCTCGTTGCGTTCGCTGCGCGCTTCGGCATTGCGCTCGCGTACCTGTGCCCGCTGCTCCTGCGCAGCGCTGCGCACGGCATTTGGCTTACCGGCGGAGGGTTGCGCCGACAAGGTGTCGGCCGCGGCCGGCGACGCGCCTGCGGCGAGCTGGTTGACCTGCGCGATCTGGCCATCGAGCTTGCCACGGGCTTGCGCCCACAATTGCTTGGTCTCGGCCAGCTTGGCCTGCACCGCGCCAAGCCGCTCATCGCCGGTGGCCCTCAGCCTGGCGGCAAGCTGGCTGAGCTTGGTGGCTTTGTTTGCCAGGCCTGCTGTCTCGGCCTGGGTGTTGCGCATTTCCTTCATCGTGCCTTGCAGCGCTTGCGCCTGGCCCGATGCGCGCGAGGCAGGCACAGCTCCTGCCGCAGCCGAGCCTGAACCAGCGCCCTGGCCTTCCGCCAGCTTGGCGTAGCCAATGGCCCGCTTGATCTCCCGGCTGGTCAGCGGCTGGTCGTTGCCCATGTAGAACCCGGTCTTCGCCAGCGCGGTATCCGCCGCCTTGCTGCCGAACCTGCGCGTCATCGCCGCCACGAACGCTTCCTTGGTGTCGCTGTTGATGCGCGCCGGGTTCTCTCCGCGGACCCACTGCATGATCCGGCCGAAGAAACCCTGCTTGGCCGGCTGTGCCTGCAGCCCGTCTTTTTTCAACGCAACGGCTTCGTCCTTCTTGGCCGCGATGCCGAAGTCGCGCAGCGCAGGCGCGCTGTTGATGGTGGATGGAATGTTCATGCTTGCCTCCTTGCCTCCTTGCCTCCTTGCGTCAGGCGCGGATCATTCCAGGATTGCCCTGGGGCATGCGGGCCAGCGAAGCCGCTGTCCCGGCAGGCTCGTCGAGCTCTTCGTCCAACACGCTCAGCCATGTCTTCCAGTACTCGGCAGCACTGACGAACGCCTGCAGGCTGGCCGAGAGCGCGGGCAGGTCAAGCAAGCGCAGCGGATACGCCCGGAACATCGACACGGTGCCGCTCTCCTTGTCGATGCCGATCTGCCCGCCGGCCGTGCCGATGCTGAAATAATTGGCCTGCAGGAGCGGCAGCAGGAGCGTGGGATCGCCACGCTGGGCGTTGTCCAGAATGCCCAGCAGGCTGTAGACCAGCAGATCCTGCGTCTCCCCGATGAAGTCGATGTTGACGGCCACTTCATCGAAGACCAGGGCGCAGTGGCCGCTGTCATCCAGTGACATTCCCGGCAACCCCAGCGATGCGCCAAATCCCGACAGAAGCTGTTGAGCCTGGGAGATATCCATTGCACTTCCTTTGTTTGCAAGCAAGAAATCAGCGCGCAGGCTGCCTGCCCGTACGCGGCGTTCCTTTTAGTCACCGAAACACGCCTGCTGTTCCAGCGGCCTTTGCTCCTTGGGCCGCGGGTTCCGTTTGATACAACTGCTTGCCCCGTGCATGCCATGGTTAAGGAACTTCTTGCTTAGCACTCTCTCCAATAGACTGCTAATATGAAGATATGGAAGAAAGGACTTCAATGACCTCCACATCCGCTAACCTCGCGACGACCACTGTGGCATCCGCCAATCCCTGGGCGCTCGTCCCCCCGCTGGGCAATCTCGATGCCTATATCACGGCAGTGAACCGTCTTCCCATGCTCACCGTCGAGGAAGAGCAGGACTACGCACGCCGCCTGAAGAACGACAGCGACCTGGACGCAGCCGGCCGCCTGGTCATGTCGCACCTGCGGCTGGTGGTGGCCATTTCGCGCCAATACCTGGGTTATGGCCTGCCGCACGGCGACCTGATCCAGGAAGGCAATGTCGGCCTGATGAAAGCCGTCAAGCGCTTTGACCCCGATCAGGGCGTGCGCCTGGTGAGCTACGCCATGCACTGGATCAAGGCCGAGATCCACGAATACATCCTGAAGAACTGGCGCATGGTCAAGCTGGCCACGACCAAGGCGCAGCGCAAGCTGTTCTTCAACCTGCGTTCGATGAAGCAAGGCCTCAAGGCCGATGCCGCCGCGCTCGACGAAGGCACGCACCGCGACACCCTGAGCCCGAACGAGATCGATACGGTCGCGCAAAAGCTCAACGTCAAGCGCGAGGAAGTCATCGAGATGGAAACCCGGATGTCGGGCGGCGATGTGCTGCTCGACCCGTCCCCCTCCGATGACGGCGAGAACGCGTTCGGCCCGATTGCCTATCTGGCCGACGGCTCGCACGAGCCCACGGCCATGATCGAGTCGCGCCAGCGCGATGCGCTTGCCACCGATGGCATCAGCCTGGCGCTGGGCGGTCTGGACGAGCGCAGCCGGCGCATCGTCGAGGAACGCTGGCTCAAGGTCAACGACGATGGCTCGGGCGGCATGACGCTGCACGAACTGGCCGCGGTGTATGGCGTGAGCGCCGAGCGCATTCGCCAGATCGAGGCTGCCGCCATGAAGAAGATGAAAAAAACGCTGGCTGAATACGCCTGAGTTTTCTCGCGGAGATAATCGGCGCACCGCCTGAACAGGCGGTGCGCTTTTTTCATGGTGCCGCCCCAACTACCTATGACGATCCGAGGAGTTCGCATGATTTCCAGACTGAACCGCCGCACGCTGCTGGCCTCGGCGGCCTGCGCTGCGGCTGCGGCCTGTGCCCCTGCGCTGGCAGCCGAGCCCGCGCACTGGCCCACGCGGCCGGTGAAGCTGATCGTCGGTTTTCCCGGCGGTTCGTCGCCCGACCTGGTGGCGCGCACGCTGGCCGAGCCGCTGGGCAAGCTGCTGGGGCAGCCCGTCGTGGTGGAAAACAAGGTCGGCGCAGGCGGCAACATCGGCGCCGAAGCCGTGGCCCATGCCACCGACGACCACACGCTGGGCCTGATGATCAACGGCAACATGACCATCGCCAAGCTGATCAATCCCAAGGCCACCTACGATCCGCTCAAGGACCTGCAGCCGGTGAGCCTGATTGCCACCGCGCCGCTGGCGCTGGCCGCTTCCGCCCATTCACCCGGCGCCACGGCGGCTGAATTCTTCGCGGCAGCGCGCGCGAGCGGCGACAAGTGGAGCTATGGCAGCCCGGGAATCGGCACCGTGGCACATATCGGCATGGAACTGCTCAAGGCGCGCGCCCATATTGCCCCGGTGCACATCCCCTACCCCGGCAACCCGCAGGTGATCAACGGCATCATTGGCGAGCAGATCCAGCTGGCGCTGCTGCCCCCCGCCATGGCGGCCGCCCAGGCGCGCGCCGGCAAGCTGCGCGTGATCGGCGTGACCTCGGCCAGCCGCTCGTCGCTGGTGCCCGAATATCCGAGCCTGTCAGAAGCCGGCATTGCCAACTACCAGATGGAGATCTGGAACGCCGTGGCCGCACCGCGCTCCATGCCGCAGCCGCTGGTGCAGCGCCTGGGCGCGCTGTTCAGCGAGATCGCGCGCAGCCCGGACATCCGCGCCAAGCTGTTCGCCCAGGGCTGGCAGGTCGCGGGTACCTCTTCCGAAGGATTGGCCAACCGCATCCGCACCGATGCGCAGGTGATGGGCGACATCATCCGCAGCCAGAAAATCACCGCCCAGTAACTGACCGCCACCTTCGCCCACTCCGGGTGGCTCACTGCCCGGCGGCGGCTCGATGCTCCGATATCAAGCCTTCTCGCCCAGCAGGGTGCGCACATCGGCCGCGAGCAGCTGCGGCCCGCTGCCGTAGCGCTCGTAGACGCGCAGCCGGCCCTGGGTGTCGTAGACATAGCTGCCCGCCGAATGGTCGAGCGTGTAGCTTTGCGGGGTCGGGCCTTCGACCTTCTTGTAGAAGATCTTGAAATCCTTGGCGATGGCCGCGGTCTGCTCGGGCGTGCCGCGCAGCGCGATGAAGCTCGGATCGAAGCTTTCCATGTAGGCCTTGAGCATCTCGGGCTGGTCGCGCTCCGGGTCGAGCGTGACGAAGATGCCCTGCAGGCGCTCGCCGTCGGCGCCCAGCAGTTGCTTGACTTCGGCGAGCTCCTGCAGCGAAGTCGGGCAGACATCGGGACACTGGGTATAGCCGAAGAACACCACCACGACCTTGCCGGCGAAGTCCTTGAGGCTGCGCTGCTGGCCCAGGGCATCGGGCAGGTTGAAGTCGCGCGCGTATTCCGCGCCGGTCACGTCCACGCCCTGGAAGCTGGCCTTGGTCTCGCGGCTGCAGCCGGCAAGCACGCCCGCCATGCCGATGCCCAGCGCCGAAGCCAGCGCACCCTTCAAAACCTGTCGTTTGTCCATAGTCGTCAAAAAAGATAGTGATCCACCAGCAAAGCGGCGAACAGAAAGCTCAGGTGGATCAGCGAGAACCGGAAGGTCTTGCGCGCCAGCGCGTCGGAGTAATTGCGCCACAGGCGAAAGCCATAGAAGCAGAACCCGAGGCCCAATGCCACGGCGGCCACCAGATAGAGCCAGGAACTCATGCCGAACACGAACGGCAGGAGGCAACCCGCAAACAATACCAGCGTATAGAGAAACACCTGCAAACGGGTGAATTCATTGCCATGGGTGACCGGCAGCATCGGCAGCCCGGCCTGGCGGTAATCCTCGACGCGGTACAGCGCCAGCGCCCAGAAATGCGGCGGCGTCCAGAGGAAGATGATCAGGAACAGGATCAGCGATTCGGGCGTGACCTGCCCGGTGACGGCGGCCCAGCCCAGCACCGGCGGCATGGCGCCTGAAGCGCCGCCGATGACGATGTTCTGCGGCGTCAGCGGCTTGAGGATCAGCGTATAGACCACCGCATAGCCGACGAAGGTGGCCAGCGTGAGCCACATGGTCAGCGGATTGACCCAGGCATACAGCAGCGCCGAACCCGCGGCGCACAGCAGCGTGGAAAACCCCAGCGCCTGCGCGTCCGAGAGCTGGCCCTTGGCCGTGGGGCGCCAGGCGGTGCGCTTCATGCGCGCATCGATGCCTTTTTCCACCAGGCAGTTGAACGCCGCGGCCGCGCCCGCGACAAGCCAGATGCCCACGCACGCCACGGCTATCAGCACCCATTGGTCCAGAGCAGGCCAGCCGGGAATCGCCAGCACCATGCCGATCAGCGCGCAAAAGACGATCAGTTGCACCACGCGCGGCTTGGTCAGCGCATAGAACTGGGCGGCGCGCGAAGGCGCGGAAACGGGGGCGGCAAGACTCATGCGCAAACTCGGTTCATGACGGGGGTCAATGGGCTGCGTCCGCACGCCCGGCCTGGTCCCACGAGGATGCCGCGCGCAACAGGCGGTCGAGATCGCGCTTGGCCTTCGACGCATTGGACTTGTCGAGCGCCGCGGGCATGCGCAGCATCCAGTGGCCCATCGGGTCGACCAGATATAGGTGGTCTTCGAGGCGCTGGCCCGCAGCCGGTTGCAGCCAGGCAGCCAGGGCCTGCGGATCGACGCGCAGCACCTGCGCCTGGGCCATGGCCGGCGCCAGCGCGGCCGGTGGCTGGGCCTGGTCGTTGATCAGCCAGACCCAGTCGAGCCGGTCCTTCTCTCGGCCCAAGCCTTCGCGCAGCTGGCGTTGCAGGTAGAGATGCTCTTCGCAGGCGGCATCGCATTGCCCGCCCGCGACGCTCACCAGCAGCCACTGGCCCTTGAGCGAGGACAGCGCCACGGGCGCACCGTCCGGCGTATGCGCCAGCACTTCCGGCAGCGGGCGCTGCGGCTGTATCAGTTCGCCGAAATTGCGCCGGCCTTCGGGCCTGACGATGTAATAGGTGAAGTACGAGGCGATGACCGGGGCCGCGCAGACCAGCAGCACCGCCATCATCTGCCAGCGCCCGGAGCGCGTGCGCTGGGCGCGCAAGGCATCGCCCGCGGCCGGCATGCCATGCACGCTCAGGTCCAGCGGCACGGCGCCGCCGTTCTCATGCGGCGGTGCGGCGTGGGCGAACGAAGCGTCGGAAGAGTTGGAACCAGACATAGAGAACCGCCATCAGGGCGCAGAGCCCGAACCATTGAAAAGCATAGCCGTAATGTTTGTCGACACCTGCGTCCACAGGGCTCCAGTCGCGCTGCAGGCCCTCGCTGGCCGCCCCGGTCTGCACCACGCTCATGTCCAGCAGCGGCAGGCCGGTTTCGCGGCGGTATGCGGCGATGTCGATATTCTGTCGGATAGGCGACGCTTGCGGAACAGGGTCTGCACCGGGTGCCATTTCGTACAGCCGGGCGGGCGACAGCGCCAGCCGGCCCGTAATGGCGACCTGCCCTTCGGGCGTGGCTACCGGCGCCAGCGCCGTGCGGTCCTGGAAATTGCGTGGAATCCAGCCGCGCTGCACCAGTACCACCGCGGGGTCGGGCCCGGACAGCTCCAGCGGCGTGAGCACGAAGAAGCCCGGGCGACCGTGCATCTGGCGGTTGTCGAGATAGACCGTCTGCCGCGCCAGCCAGCGGCCCTGCAATGCCACGGGCCGGTGCACCAGTTGCGCCGCAGGGGCAGCCAGCGCCTGGCGCAGCGCCGGCGCGTCTAGCGGCGCTTGCCGGCCACGCGCCTCGATGGCCGCGGCCAGCGCCTGCTTTTGCGCCGCGCGGTCGAGCTGCCAGCGCCCCAGCGCCGCAGTCCCCGCCATGCCCAGCGCCGCTGCCGCCGTGATGATCCAGAAGCGCGCGCCTGGGGGCCAACCCGCTGGCCTAGTGCTGTTGCTCACCGGATAATGGTCTCCATGAAAATCTTCATTGCCTTGGCGTTCCTGGGCATTCTCGCCAGCCTGGGCAGCGCCCTGTTCTTCATGATGCGCCGCCCGCGCAATGGTGTCGAGGATAACCGCCGCCGCAGCCAGCACATGGCGCGCGCGCTGGCCTTGCGCGTGGGCTTGTCGGTATTGCTGTTCCTGGTGCTGCTGATCAGCTGGAAGCTGGGCTATATCCAGCCCACCGGGCTGCCAGTGGGACGCTAGGGCACCAGGCCCTGGCGGCAGATACATGGAGGGCGGAGGGTTGCCCCCGCTCGCCCTGAGCCTGTCGAAGGGTGGGCCAGCTTACAGCCAGTAGACCAGCACGTAGAGGCCCAGCCAGACCACGTCCACGAAGTGCCAGTACCAGGCCGCGCCCTCGAAGCCGAAGTGCTTGTCGGCGGTGAAGTGGCCCTTTTGCAGCCGCAGCGTGATGAAGAACAGCATCAGCATGCCGACGAACACGTGGAAACCGTGGAAGCCCGTGAGCATGTAGAAGGTCGAGCCGAAGATGCCCGACGACAGCTTCAGGTTCAGGTCGGTATAGAGGTGGTAGTACTCATAGCCCTGCACGCACAGGAAGATGAAGCCCAGCACCACCGTGGCCCACATGAAGGCAATCGTGCGGCCGCGGTGGTTCTCGCGCAGCGCGTGGTGGGCGATGGTCAGCGTCACGCCCGAGGTCAGCAGCAGCGCGGTGTTGATGGTCGGCAGCCAGAACGGTCCCACGGTCTGGAACGGCTCGACCGTGCCGGCGGGCGAGGCCGTGGCGCCGGCCGCCATGCTGGGCCAGACGGCCTTGAAATCGGGCCAGAGCAAGGCATTCTCCAGCCCGCCGAGCGTGGGCACGGAGTGCGCGCGGCCCCACCACAGCGCGGTGAAGAACGCGCCGAACAGCATGACCTCGGAGAAGATGAACCAGCTCATGCTCCAGCGGAACGACAGGTCGATCTTGCGGCTGTAGAGCCCGCTTTCGCTTTCGCGGATCGCATCGCGGAACCACTGGTAGAGCACCAGCAGCCACCACGCCAGGCCGAAGAACAGGCTCCACTTGCCCCATTCATGGCCGTTGACCCACTGGCCCGCGCCCAGGATCACGAAGAACAGGCCGGCCGCGGCCATGATCGGATGCCGCGATTCGCCGGGCACATAGTAGTAGGGTGCCGCGCCCTGGGTAGTTCCACTCATATCCAGCTCCTCAAGCTCAAACGATCCAGTTCACAATCAAGATCAGGCCGGCGACCAGCAAAACCACCGCCACCAGCCCCCCCACCACCACCTGCAGCGGGGTGATGCTCTCCACGTCCTTCTGGTAATCACTGCCCTTGCGCACGCCCAGCAAGGCCCAGCCCACGGCACGCGCCGTGCGCAGCCGCCCGCCCTTGCGCGGTTCTTGCGGCGCGGTCATGACGCCTGCTCCGTGGCCGGCGGCACCGCAAGCACAGGCAACTGGGCCTGGCGCGCGGGTGCGGGAGGCGTCTTGCCGCCGACCTCGAAGAAGGTGTACGACAGCGTGATGGTGCTCACGTCCTTGGAAAGGCGCGGGTCGATGATGAAGGCCACGGGCCATTCCTTCTTCTCGCCGGGCTCGAGCGTGTACTGGTTGAAGCAGAAGCACTCGAGCTTGACGAAATGCGCGGCCGCCTGGTGCGGCGCGTAGCTGGGAATGGCCTGCGCGGCCATGCGCCGGTTCTGCACGTTCTGGAATTCGTACTCGACGACCATCAGCTCGCCTGGATGCACCTTGACCGAGCGCTGGCGCGGCGCGAAATGCCAGGGGCCGCGCGCATTGGAGTCGAACTCGACGGTGATGGTGCGGCTGGTGTCGACCTGGGTGTTGACCGGCAGCTTGGCGTTCGGGCCGACCTGGCCGTTGCCCGGCACCTGGCGCTCGGAGATCGCCAGGATGTTGATGCCCAGCGCCTCGCAGACATGCTTGTAGATGGGAATCAGCGCATAGCCGAACGCGAACATGCCGACGGCAATGACCGCCAGCTTGCCGACCATTCTGAGGTTTTCCTGGCGCACGCCCATCGCGGCCTCACTGCGCGCCGAGCCAGAGCATCTTGGCCACGAAGCCCGCCAGGAAGACGGCGGCGATCGAGGCCAGGATCAAGGCCAGGCGCAGGTTGCTCTTGCGTTGCTCGGGTGTCATGACGGGACCTCAGCCGATGACGCGGGTGGCCGTGGAGTCGAGCTTGGGCGGCGTTTCATAGGTATGGAACGGCGCCGGCGAAGGCACTTCCCATTCCAGCCCCTCGGCCGCTTCCCAGGGACGCTGCGGCGCCTTTTCGCCGTGGCCGCGCATCGCGGGCAGCACCACGAAGAAGAAGAAATAGACCTGCATCAGCCCGAAACCGAAGGCACCGATCGAGGCCACCATGTTGAAGTCGGCAAACTGCATCGGGTAGTCGGCGTAGCGGCGCGGCATGCCGGCCAGGCCCAGGAAGTGCATCGGGAAGAAGGTGATGTTGAAGAAGATCAGCGAGCCCCAGAAGTGGATGCGGCCGCGGGTTTCGGAATACATCACGCCGGTCCACTTCGGCGCCCAGTAGTAGTAGGCGGCAAACATCGAGAACAGCGAGCCCGCGACCAGCACGTAGTGGAAGTGGGCCACGACGTAATAGGTGTCCTGCAGCTGGATGTCGATCGGCGCCATGGCCAGGATCAGGCCGGTGAAGCCGCCCATCGTGAACACGAAGATGAAGCCGACGGCAAACAGCATCGGCGTCTCGAAGGTCATCGAGCCGCGCCACATGGTCGCGGTCCAGTTGAACACCTTCACCGCCGTGGGCACCGAGATCAGCATGGTCGCGTACATGAAGAACAACTGGCCCGTGACCGGCATGCCGGTGGTGAACATGTGGTGCGCCCAGACGATGAACGACAGGATGGCGATCGAGGCGGTCGCATAGACCATGGACGCATAGCCGAACAGCCGCTTGCGCGCGAACGCCGGCACGATCTGGCTGATGATGCCGAACGCCGGCAGGATCATGATGTAGACCTCGGGGTGGCCGAAGAACCAGAAGATATGCTGGTACATGACCGGGTCGCCGCCGCCCGCGGGGTTGAAGAAGCTGGTGCCGAAGTGGCGGTCGGTGAGCGTCATGGTGATCGCGCCGGCCAGCACCGGCATGACCGCGATCAGCAGATAGGCGGTGATCAGCCAGGTCCAGGCAAACATCGGCATCTTCATCAGCGTCATGCCCGGGGCGCGCATGTTGAGGATGGTGACGATGATGTTGATCGAGCCCATGATGGACGAGGCGCCAAGCACGTGCATCGCGAAGATGCTGGTGTCCATGGA
The DNA here is from genome assembly GCF_013363755.1 of Comamonas antarctica. NCBI lineage: Bacteria > Pseudomonadati > Pseudomonadota > Betaproteobacteria > Burkholderiales > Comamonadaceae > Comamonas > Comamonas antarctica. The sequence continues at coordinate 766,401 of NZ_CP054840.1, read as the reverse complement.
CGGGCCCATCTGCAGCGTCAGCGGCGCATAGAGCGTCCAGCCCGCCGCGGGCGCGCCGCCGGGCATGAAGAACGAGCCGACCAGCATCGCGCCGGCGGGCACCATCAGCCAGAAGCTGAAGTTGTTCATGCGCGCGAACGCCATGTCGGAGGCGCCGATCTGCAGCGGAATCATCCAGTTCGCGAAGCCGACGAAGGCCGGCATGATCGCGCCGAACACCATGATCAGCCCGTGCATCGTGGTCAGCTGATTGAACAGCTCGGGATTCACGAGCTGCAGGCCGGGCTGGAACAGCTCGGCGCGGATAAGCAGCGCGAGCACGCCGCCGACCATCAGCATGGTGAAGGCAAACAGCAGGTACAGCGTGCCGATGTCCTTGTGGTTGGTCGCATAGAGCCAGCGGCGCCAGCCCGTGGGCAGCGCGTGGTGATGGTCGTGGTGGTCGTGGCCCGCGTGCTCGGGGTGCGCTGCGGCCGGCCCATGGTTGTCAATGACTGCGCTCATCTTCGATTCCTCGGTACGTTGGGGCCGGCTTACTTGCTGCGCTCAGCGACGATTTCGGAAGGCTGCACCAGCTGGCCGGTCTTGTTGGACCAGGCGTTCTTGGTGTAGCTGGCCACGGCGGCGAGGTCGGTATCGCTGAGCTGCTTCCACGACGGCATGGCGCCGCCCGCCGCGCCATGCAGCAGGATCTGGATCTGCTTGGCATGGTCGGTGCTCATCACGATGGCCGAGCCGTCCAGCGGCTTGATCGGGCCCGCGCCCTTGCCGTTGGCCTGGTGGCAGGCCGCGCAGTTGGCCGCATAGACCTTCTCGCCGCGCGCCACCAGCGGCGCGAGTTCCCAGACCTTGGTGGGGTCGTCGAGCTTCGCGGCCGCGAGCTTGCGCTGGCCGTCGACCCATTGCGTGTAGGCCGCGCTGTCGACCACCTTCACGTGGATCGGCATGTAGGCATGCTCCTTGCCGCACAGCTCGGCGCACTGGCCGTAGTAGTCGCCGGCCTTCTCGGCGCGGAACCAGGTGTCGCGCACGAAGCCCGGAATCGCATCCTGCTTGATGCCGAACGCGGGCACCATGAAGGAGTGGATCACGTCATTGGCGGTGGTGATGATGCGCACCTTCTTGCCGACCGGCACGACCATCGGGTTGTCGACCTTGAACAGGTAATCGACGGGCGCGTTGCGCACGTCGCCGCTGTCGGACATCGCACGGTGGCTGCTGTCGAGCGTGGAGACGAAGCCCAGGCCCTCGCCCTCGCCGTTGATGTAGTCGTAGCCCCATTTCCATTGGTAGCCCGTGACCTTGATGGTCAGGTCGGCATTGGTGGTGTCCTTCTGTGCGACCAGCACCTTGGTGGCCGGCAGCGCGATCAGGATCACGATGATGAACGGCACGATGGTCCAGACCACCTCGACGGTGACCGACTCGTGGAAGTTCGCGGCCTTCGCGCCGCGCGACTTGCGGTGCTTCCAGATCGAATAGAACATGACGCCGAACACGCCGACGAAGATCAGCGTGCAGATCACCAGCATCATCCAGTGCAGGAAATGCTGCTCCTGCGCAATGCGCGTCACGGCGGGGTGCAGATTGAGCTGGTTGACCGCCGGGCCGCCCGGAAGGTCCTGGACAGCGTGAACCGCCCCGGCCATCCCGGTGCCCGCCATCGCGACAAATGCTTTCAGCCTGGAGGAAATGCTTTTCATGGTTCTCACTTACGTCTAAGCCTCAGGTAATCCAATCGACCAATTGCCGCGCGCGGTCAACTGCCGGGTTCGCCGCGTCCGTTGGCGCGTGCGGCGCGTCCGTGGCGCAGCCAGGGCTGCGCTGCGTCCGCCAGGCGCTGGCCGGGAAAAGAAGCTTGGGTGCGGGCACAACCGGCACCTGCTGCAGTCACAGGGGAATGCAGCCGGCCCCGCTGCGGCAGCGTCACTGCTGCGGCAACGGTGGCACACCGTTTCAGACGATATCCATTTCGTGCGCGAGCCAGGCGCCCATCAAACCGCTGGCCCGACCCCGTGGCAAAGCGAAACACCAATTTTTTCTCCCATCGTGGCAGCAACGCCGAGGGTTCCTTTCCTGCCTTGAAGTGAGGTCCGCAGGAAAAGCACTTTCACGTGATCCCGCCCGCAACTTGCTCGCGCGCAGGATCCGCTCTTATGTGTCATTGCAAAAATTGTATGTCGGGAAGCTGGCAAAGCAATGACATGAAAGTGATATTCGGACTAGCGCAAACCCGGGTTGCGCCCACCCCGCAACATCGAGCGCATGTCCTCCAGCGAGACCGCGCTGCTTTCGCTCACGCGCAGCCGCGGCGCGGGCTTGTAGGCATGGCCGTAGACGATTTCAAAAGTCAGTGCCAACTGACCGCCATGCGCGGGCGACGCCAGCCGCTGCTGCAGCGCCTCCTCGAGCTGGCGGCGCCACCGGCGCCCGCGCAGGCCCGCAAAACGCGCCGGATGCAGGTTGCAGCCCAGCTCGCGCAGCTCCTGCAGCAGGCGCTGCGGCGTGGCAAAGGTCAGCGTGATGTGCTCCATGTCCATCACCGGCTCCGCGAAGCCGGCTTGCACCAGCATGTCGCCCCAGTCGTGCATGTCGGTGAAGGCATGGCCGGGCACGGGCCAGCCCAGCTCGGCATAGACGGCGTGCAGTTCGCGCAGCGTGTCGGGGCCGAGGCACGAGAACATCACATAGCCGCCCACGGCCAAAGCCTCATGCCATTGGCCGATCAGCTGCTGCGGATCGGCCGCGGTGTGCAGCGCCATGTTGGCCCAGAGCATGTCGACGCTGCCGGGCGCGGGCAGGCCGAACTGCGCCGCGCCGCCCAGCCAGCGCGCGGGCTGCCACCAGCGCTTGCCCAATTGCTCGCGCGCCACCGCGGCGCGCTGCGGTGCGCTTTCGTAGACCTGGACGCCGGCCTGGGGATAGCGCGCGGCCAGCAGGCCATGGGCCTGCATGCCGCCGCGCACCGGCTCCCAGTGAAGCCAGCTTTTGGGCGCCTGCACGATCCATTCGAGCCGCTCCTCCATGCGCCGCGCGATCTCCTCGTGCAGCCAGGGCGACAGCGGCGGCGCGGCCTGATGCCAGCGCGCAGCGGCCACGGGATCGATGGTGGGAGGAAGCAGATCGGACATACGGAACAACCAGGGCGGACTACGGAACGGAACAGGGCATGCGATGCATGCCCTTGACGCCATTGGGCCACAGCCGGGAAAAACGCGCCCGGCACAGGGCGTGGGCGTATATTGCTGGCCATGTTTTTCCGCCCCGGTTCATGGCTGGCGCATCTGCAGCAGCGCTTGCCCAGCGAATGCGCGATCTGCGGGCGCTGGCCCGGCCAGCGCGTGTGCGCCGACTGCCTCGCGCGCTGGGCCGCCCGCACGCCGCGCTGCCGGCGCTGCGCGTTGCCGCTGGCCGGCGGCGCGCTGGAGTGCGGCGCCTGCCTGCGCACCGCGCCGGCCTTCGATGGCGCCTGGGCCGGCGTGGAATATGGCTACCCCTGGACGCTGCTGCTGACGCAGTTCAAGTTCCAGCAAGACCCGGGCGCGGCGCAGGCGCTGGCGCAGCTGCTCGGGCGCGTGCCCGGCGTGGCCGACGCACTGCAATCCGCGCGCTGGATCGTGCCCGTGCCGCTGTCGCCCGCGCGGCTGCGCGAACGCGGCTTCAACCAGGCGGCGCTGCTGGCGCGGGCGCTCGCGCGCCTGCAACCCGCACCCTGCGCTGTCGGCCTTCTGCTGGAGCGAATCCACCATGCCCCGGCCCAGAGCGGATTGCAGCGCGCCCAGCGGCTGCGCAACCTGCGCGGCGCCTTTGCCGTGCCCGGCGCGCAGGCAGCACGCCTTGCGGGCCAGCGCGTGGTGCTGGTCGACGACATCATGACCACGGGCGCCACGCTCGATGCCGCCGCGCAGGCGCTGCGGCGCGCCGGCGCCGCCCATATTTGTGCCATGGTAGTGGCGCGAACCGGGCGCCTGCCCTGACAATAGGCGCATGTTTCATATCGTCCTCGTCGAACCCGAAATTCCCCCGAACACGGGCAACGTCATCCGGCTTGCAGCCAACACCGGCTGTACGCTGCACCTGATCGAGCCGCTGGGTTTTTCGATGGAGGACCGGCTCATGCGCCGCGCGGGCCTGGACTACCACGAGTACGCACAGGTCAGGAAGCATGCGGGCTGGACCGTGTTCCTGCGCGACGAGCAGCCCGATCCCGACCGCATGTTCGCCATGACCTCGCACGCCAGCAGCCCGCTGCACGATACGCTGTTCGAGCCCGGCGACTGGCTGATCTTCGGCTCGGAAACGCGCGGCCTGCCCGTGGCGCTGCGCGAGAGCTTTCCGCCGGGCCAGCGCCTGCGTCTGCCGATGCTGCCCGGCCAACGCAGCCTCAACCTGTCCAATGCCGTGGCCGTGAGTGTCTTCGAAGGCTGGCGCCAGCTGGGCTTTCTCGGCGCCAGGAACTCCCAGGAATAGTCCGCCTCAGTGCGCGCAGCCGTAGCTGTGGATCAGTGATTCGGCCACGCAGACCGGCCGGTCGCTGCCTTCGCGCTCGATGCTCACGTTCCAGGTCATCTGCAGGCCGTCGGGCTCGATGCGCTCGGCGTGCTGCAGCACCATGCGCGCGCGCAGCCGGCTGCCCACGGGCACGGGCGCGGGAAAACGCACCCGGTTCAAGCCGTAGTTCACTCCCATGCGCGCGCCCGCAAACGCCAACGCGCCATCGAAGAACTGCGGCAGCAGCGACAGCGTCAGAAAGCCATGCGCGATCGGCGTGCCAAAGGGCCCGGCCTTGGCACGCTCCACATCGACGTGGATCCATTGCTGGTCGCCGGTCGCATCGGCAAACTGCTGGATCTGCTGCTGGGTGACCCTGATCCAGTCGGTCACTGCGACTTCCTGGCCCAGGCAGGCCAGCACTTCGGAATAGGAGTTAAAGGTACGCATGCCGACGACTGTAGTGGCCGCCGCGGCGCGACGATGTCTGGCAGGCGACAAGTCCGATGCGTTCAGGCCGCGGGTGCGCTGCGCTGCACGAAAAACAGTCCCATGCCCACCGCCATGAGCAGGCCGCCAAAGATACGGTTCTGGATGCGCAGCGCGCGCGGGCTGCGCATCAGGCGCCGCAGCGCGCTGGCGCCGGCTGCGTAGCCGTGCATCACCGTGGCGTCGATGGCCAGCATGGTCACGGCCAGTATCAGCAGTTGCGGCGCCAGCGGACGGCTTGGCGCCATGAACTGCGGCAGCACGGCCACCATGAAGATGATGCCCTTGGGGTTGGTGGCATTGGTCAGGAAGCCGGTCAGCAGCCGGTGGCGCACGCTCAGCGCGGCCGCGGGCGCGCTGTCCGCGGCCAGCGGGCCGGCGCTCGAGCGCCACTGCGAGAAACCCAGGTAGATCAGATAGAGTGCGCCCACCACCTTGACGATGTTGAACGCCCAGGCCGATGCCGCGAGCAGCGAGCCCACGCCAACCCCGGCGACGACCAGCACCAGCAGCAGGCCCAGCTGCAGCCCCCAGATCGTCGGGCTGGCCTGGCGCAGGCCGTAGCGCAGCCCATGGCTCATGGACAGCACCGCGCCCGAACCCGGCGACACCGCGATGATCCATGCGGCAAAGAAGAAAGCCAACCAGGTCTGCAGGTCCATGAATCGGGTGTACGCAAAGGAAAACCGGCCATTCTAGTGCTTGCGCGCCGGGCGTGCTGACCCGTGCTACGCTGCGCGCCATCATGTTCAACCCTTCCCAAGCCGACGTCCGGCGCTTCTTCTGCGGGGTGCGCGCCAAGATGCTCGCGAATGCGCCGATGGAGGCCATTGAAACCCTGGCCAGCCTCTGGATCGCCGAGCACCCCGAGTACTTTGCCGACCTCGCCGATGCCGAGGCCGCCGTGGCGCGCAACTACGAAGACCCGCCGGGCCAGACCAATCCCTTCCTGCACCTGTCGATGCACCTGTCGATCAGCGAGCAGTGCAGCATCGACCAGCCGCGCGGCATCCGCCAGGCGGTGGAACTGCTCACGCGCCGGCTGGACTCGCTGCATGACGCGCACCACGCGGCCATGGAATGCCTGGGCCAGATGCTCTGGGAAAGCCAGCGCGCGGGGCGCCCGCCCGATGGGGATGGCTATATCGCTTGCGTGCAGCGTAGAGCGACGAAAGACTGATTTTCAGCTGGAGCGCAGGGCGTTCATCCTTCGACGGGGCCGGCGAGGCAGGCTCAGGACGAACGGGATCTCAGCGGAACTTCGCCTGCGGCACCGTCTTCAGGTCGCCGTCGAGGCGCCCGATGTAGCCGGCCAGCTGCTTGAGTTCCTGGTTGCTGAACTGCTGCGCAATGCCCGCCATGACACCGTTGGTGCGGCCGACCTGGGGGTTCTTGTCGATCTTGTACGACTTGAGCGCGACGTAGAGGTAGTCGGCATGCTGGCCCGCGATCTTCGGGTAGCTCGGGTCGATGGGCTGGGCGAAGTTGTCGCCATGGCACGAGATGCAGGCGCCGCGCTTGAGCAGTTCGGCCACCTGCACGCTGGGTTCGCGCACCGGCTTGGCGGCGCTGGCCGGCACCTGCTTTTCATAGAACGCCGAGACATCGGCGATGTCCTGTTCGCTCAGCGAGTCGGCGATGCTGCGCATGGTCGGGTGCTTGCGCTCGCCTTTCTGGTAGGCCAGCAGCGCGGCGGTGATATAGCCCGCGCCCTGGCCCGAGATCATCGGCACCTTGTGCACTTCGGGGAAGCTCGCCTGGTACCCTTCGATGCCATGGCAGCCGATGCACATTGCAACCTTGGTTGCCCCGGCCTTTGCATCGCCCCGTATCTCCTGCGCCTGGACCGCACCGGTCACGCAGGCGACAGCCAGGGCAAATATCGTGGTCAAATTCTGATTCATTTTGCGCGCACAATCCTTTGGAAGTTCCGACAACTGCCTGCCTCGTGGAGCGAAATGATTATAGGCAGCAACCGCCGCACCACCCCATCAATACTTACGCTGATATACCGCCATGAAATTTGAAGGTTCACAGAATTACGTCGCGACCCAGGATCTGATGCTGGCGGTCAACGCAGCGGCGACCCTGCAGCGCCCGCTGCTGGTCAAGGGCGAGCCCGGCACCGGCAAGACCATGCTGGCCGAGGAAGTGGCGCAGGCACTGGGCATGCCCCTGCTGCAGTGGCACATCAAGTCGACCACCAAGGCCCAGCAGGGACTCTATGAATACGACGCCGTGAGCCGCCTGCGCGACAGCCAGCTCGGTGACGAGCGCGTGAAGGACATTCACAACTACATCATTAAGGGCGTGTTGTGGCAGGCATTTACCGCCGATCAACCCGTGGCATTGCTGATTGACGAAATCGATAAAGCGGATATTGAATTTCCCAACGATTTGCTGCGCGAAATCGACCGCATGGAATTCTATTGCTATGAAACCCGCGAAATGATCCGCGCAAAACACCGGCCGCTGGTTTTCATTACTTCGAACAACGAGAAGGAACTGCCCGACGCCTTCCTGCGCCGCTGCTTCTTCCACTACATCAAGTTCCCCGACGCCGACACCATGCGCCAGATCGTCGCGGTGCACTTCCCCACGCTGCAGGGCGAGCTGCTGGGCGCGGCCATGAAGACCTTCTACGACGTGCGCAACCTGCCCGGCCTGAAGAAGAAGCCCTCGACCAGCGAACTGATCGACTGGCTCAAGCTGCTCGTGGCCGAGGACATTCCGCTCGATGCGCTGCAAAGCGCCGACAACAAGGTCAGCGTGCCGCCGCTGGTGGGCGCGCTGCTGAAGAACGAGCAGGATGTGAGCCTGTTCGAGAAGCTGGTGGCCATGAACCAGCGCAACCGTTGAAGCTGGGTACGCCATGAGCAATGTGCGAAAAATGCTGGTCGAGGGCCTGTCCGATGCCGCGGGCTTCGTGGTCGGCGGCCTGCTGGGCTATGGCCTGGGCCGGCTGTTGAACCTGGATCTGTTTGCCTCGGGTTACGGCCCCTCCACGCTGGCGGCCATCGTGCTGATCGGCCTGTGCGCGGGCGCGGGCCTGCAGGCCGCGCGCATCTGGCGCACCGAACGCGACAAGCCTGGACCGAAATGACCAGCGCCTTTGCCCTTCCCACCGTGCTGCAGGCCCAGGGCGTGCGGCTCGAGCCGCTGACCATGGCGCATGTGCCCGGACTGCGCGCGGCCGCCGCGGACGGCGAGCTGTGGAACCTGCGCGTGACCTCGGTGCCCCGGCCCGAGGACACCGAGGCCTATGTGGCGCAGGCGCTGGAGATGCAGGCCCGCGGCGAGCGCCTGCCCTGGGCCGTGGTCGATGCCGCGAGCAGCCAGGTGCTGGGCTGCACCAGCTACCACGACATCGTGCCGGCCGTGCGCCGCGTCGAGATCGGCTACACCTGGTATGCGCGCAGCGTGCAGCGCAGCCATGTGAACACCAGCGCCAAGCTGCTGCTGATGGCGCATGCGTTCGACACCCTGAACTGCAACGTCGTCGGCTGGCGCACCGACATTCTGAACCTGGCGAGCCAGCGCGCCATCGAGCGGCTGGGCGCGCACAAGGATGGCGTGCTGCGCTGCCATGCGCTGCGCCGCGACGGCAGCATCCGCGACACCGTCATGTACAGCCTGCTGAACGCCGAGTGGCCAGCCGTGCGTGCGCGCCTGCAAGCGCGCCTGCAGCAGCCCGCTGCGCCCCAGCCTGCCGGAGACTGAGCCATGCTGATTGATTTCTTCTACACGCTGCGCGCCGCCAAGCTGCCGGTATCGGTCAAGGAATACCTGAGCCTGCTCGAAGCGCTGCAGGCCGGCGTGGTCGGCCCGAAGAGCGAGGACGGCTGGAGCCTCGACGACTTCTACCACCTGAGCCGCACGGTGCTGATCAAGGACGAGAAGCACTACGACAAGTTCGATCGCGCCTTCGCCGCCTATTTCAAGGGCGTCGAGATGGTTGCCGGCCTGACGCGCGAATTGCCGCAGGAATGGCTGCGCAAGCTGCTCGAACGCGAGCTCAGTCCCGAGGAGAAGGCCGCGATCGAGGCGATGGGCTGGGACGAGTTGATGGAGACGCTGAAGAAGCGCCTGGAGGAGCAAAAGGAGCGCCATCAGGGCGGCAGCAAATGGATAGGCACCGGCGGCACCAGCCCGTTCGGCCATGGCGGCTACAACCCGGCCGGCGTGCGCATCGGCGGGCCGGGGCGCAACCGCAGCGCGGTCAAGGTCTGGGAGCAGCGCGCCTACCGCGACTACGACGACCAGCAGGAGCTGGGCACGCGCAACATCAAGGTCGCGCTGCGCCGGCTGCGCAAGTTCGCGCGCCAGGGCAACGAGCTGGAACTCGACCTGCCCGACACCATCCGCAGCACCGCGGCCAATGCGGGCTATCTCGACATCAAGATGATTCCCGAGCGCCACAACAACGTCAAGGTGCTGCTGCTGATGGATGTGGGCGGCACCATGGACGAGCATGTGCAGCGCGTCGAGGAGCTGTTCTCGGCCGTCAAGAGCGAGTTCAAGCACCTGGAGTTCTACTACTTCCACAACTGCGTCTACGACTACATGTGGAAGAACAACCGCCGCCGCTTCGCCGAGAAGTTCGATACCTGGGACATCATCCGCAAGTACAACAAGGACTACAAGCTGATCTTCGTCGGCGACGCGACCATGAGCCCCTACGAGATCCTGCAGCCCGGCGGCAGCGTGGAATACCAGAACGAGGAGGCCGGCGCCGAGTGGCTGCAGCGGCTCACGCATGCGTTTCCGCGCTTTGCCTGGATCAATCCCGAACCGCAGGGCGTATGGCAATATCGCCAGAGCATTAGCATCATCCAGCAGCTGATGAGTGACCGGATGTACCCTTTGTCACTGAAAGGCCTCGAAGACACCATTCGCCTGCTGTCAAAATAGGCGCCATGCCCTTGCCCTCATCCGCACCGGCGCCGACCCTTGGGTCGGCGTTTTTATTGACTGCCGCCGTGCTGCTGTCCGGCTGCAGCCTGTTGTCCAAGGAAAAATCGCAGGATGCGCGCGCTGCCAGCAGCGTCACCGGCGACCCCAGCTTTGCCCTGCAGATCGAGGCGCCCGACGACGTGCGCGAACTGCTGGAAAAGCACATGGAACTGCAGCGCTTTCGCTACCAGTCCGACCTGCAGCGGCGCGAGCTGTCACGCCTGCTGGGCGCGGCCGACAAGAACATCCGCAATCTGATCGGCACGCTTGGTTACTTCAATCCGACCATCCTACTTGAAGTCCAGGACGCGCCCGAGGACAGCAAGGAGCGTTTCACGGTCATCGTGCGCGTCGACCCCGGCCCGCACGCCGAGATCTCCACCGCCCAGGTCGGGTTTTCCGGCCCCACGGCCAACGACCCCGGCGGCGAGGCGCAGCGCGCGCTGATCAAGGAGACCTGGCCGCTCAAGCCCGGCCAGCGCTTCACCCAGTCGGCCTGGGGCAGCGCCAAGAGCCACGGCCTGCGCGGGCTGCAGCAGCGCCGCTACCCCACGGCCGCCATTGCCAGCAGCCAGGCCGTGATCGATGCCGACACCCAGGAGGCGCAGCTCGATGTGAACTATGCGCCCGGCCCGGCCTATACCTTCGGCCCGTTGCGCATCGAAGGCGGCCAGCGCTACGACACCGAAGGCACGGCCCGCATCGCGCGCCTGCCCGCGGGCCGCGAGTATTCGCAGCAGGAAATGCTCGATGCGCAGCAGCGCCTGGCCAGCAGCGGCTATTACGACTCGGTGTTCCTGACGCTCGACACCAGCGCCGCCACGCCCGACAGCACCGCCGTCACGGCACCCGTCATCGCGCAGGTGCGCGAAGCCCAGCTGCAGAAATGGGTGCTGGGCGTGGGCGTGAGCACCGACACCGGCCCGCGCCTGAGCGTGGACCACACCCACAACCGGTTGCCGGGCATTGGCTGGCGCGCGGTCACCAAGGCCAACATCAACACCAAGAACCCGCTGCTGTCGACCAACTGGACCGCCCTGCCCGATGCCACAGGCTGGGCCTGGTTCACCGGCGCCAAGGCAGAGCGCGAGCCCACGGGCGACTTCGAGACCACCAGCCTGCAGCTGCGCACCGGCCGCAACCGCAGCGAAGACCATATCGACCGCACCTACTACCTGCAGTACGACTACGCGCGGCAAAAGGGCGGCGAAGACCTGCCTTCGAGCACCTCGATCACGGCCAACTACGGCTGGACGGGCCGCTACTTCGACAACCCGACCTTTCCCACCTCGGGCTATGGCTTTGCCTGGGAAGCCGGCGCCGGCACCACGCTCACGCCAGCGCGCGAGCCGTTCGGGCGGATATCGGCGCGCTTTCTCACGCTGCACGAGTTCGGCCAGCGCGACGAGGCCACCCACCGCCGCAGCCGGCTGTCGCTGCGCGCCGCGGGCGGCGCGGTGATCGCGCGCGACGACGTGGACATCCCCGTGACCCAGCTGTTCCTCACCGGCGGCGACACCACGGTGCGCGGCTACAGCTACCAGTCCATCGGTGCGCGCACCGACAACGGCCTGGTCACGGGCGGCCGCTACATGGCCTCGGGCAGCGTCGAGTGGCAGCGCCCGATCACCATGCGCGGCAACACCAGCGACTGGGAAAGCACGCTGTTTCTCGATGCCGGCACGGTGACCGACAACCTCGACGCCATCGCCGTGCGCGTCGGCGTGGGCACCGGCATCCGCTGGCGCAGCCCCATCGGGCCGGTTCAGGCCGATCTGGCCTACGGCGTCCAATCCCAACGCCTGCGCCTGCATTTGCGCCTGGGCTTCACGTTCTGATCCATGGTTGAGCCGACTGCATCCCCTTCCCCCGCTCCTGCTACTGCGCCGGCCCCGGCCGCGCGCCCACCCCGCAGCCGCTGGCGCCGCGCCGGGCGCGCGCTCGCCTGGATTTTCGCCACGCTGCTGCTGGTGCTGGCCGCGGCGCTGGGCGGCGCCTGGTGGTGGGCCGGCCAGGCCGACTCGCTGGCCTCGCTGCTCACGCGTGTCGCGCGCTGGCTGCCCGCGGGCCAGTCGCTCGAGGCGCGCGATGTCTCGGGCACGCTGCGCGACGGCGGCCATATCGGCTGGCTGCGCTGGCGCGGCCCGACACTGACCGTCGAGGTCGAGAAAACCGACCTGGGCTGGCAGCTGCAGCCGCTGCTGCAGCGCGAAGTCAAGGTCGGCAAGCTGCATGCGCAGCGCCTCGAGATCACCAGCACGCCGCCGGCAGAAAAGACGCCGACCGAACCCTTGCAGCAGCTGCGCCTGCCGGTGCGCATCGAGCTGCCGTTCGAGATCGAGCAACTGGTCTGGAACGGCCCGCCGCGCGCCGAGATCCAGCAGCTCAAGGGCCACTACCGCTACGACGGCCAGCACCACCGCCTCGACGTCAACCGGCTCGACTGGGCCGATGGCAGCTACCTCGCCAAGCTGCAATTGCAAGCCGATGCGCCGATGCAGCTCGAAGCCACGCTGTCGGGCCATCTCGAAGCGCCGATCCCCGGGCAGGAGCGCCGCCAGGCGGTCGATGCCGAAGTGAAGATCGACGGCACGCTGGCCAGCGAAGCCGCGCGCCTGCAGATCCATGCCGTCGCCCAGGCCCCTGAGGAAGGTGCGGCGCCTGCCCCCAGCGCCAAGGCCACGGCCGTGGTGCGCCCCTGGCTGGCACAGCCGCTGGAGCAGGCCCAGGCCACGTTCGAGCAGTTCGACGTCGCCAGCTTCTGGCCGCAAGGCCCGCGCACGCTGCTGGCCGGCAAGCTGCAAGCCGGCCCCGAGGCCGATGGCAGCTGGGCGCTGCAGACCGAGTTGCGCAATGCCAAGGCCGGTCCCTGGGACCAGCAGCAGTTGCCGCTCGACCGGCTCCAGGCGCAGGTCCGCTATGCCGACGGCGTCTGGGAGGTAAGCGATTCGCGCGCCGAGATCGGCCAGGGCCATGTCGCGCTGCAAGGCCGCTTCACGCCCGCGACCCAGAGCGTCGAAGGCCGCGCCGAAGTGCACCGGCTCAGCCCGGCCGCGCTCTACAGCACGCTCGAGGCCGCGCCGCTGCAAGGCAAGCTCGAAGCCACGACACGCGAGGACCATAGCGTAGCCTTCGTTGCCGCGCTGCAGGCCGACGGCGCGCGCGCGCGCCGCGCGGGCCGGAGCACGGCGCTGGCCATCGAGCGCCTCAACGCCACCGGTGTCTGGCAAGCGCCGCTGCTGAAAATCAGCGAACTCGACCTGCAGGCCTTGCAGGCCCGGGTGCGCAGCAGCCGCGTCGAAGTCGACACCCAGACCCTGCTGGTCACGGCGCGCGCGCAGGCCGAGGTGCCCGGCGGCAAACTCGACATCGACGGCCAGATGGGCCGCGACAGCGGCGCGGGCAAGGCCAATCTGGCTATCGCCTCGGCGCCCAGCCTGGTGCAGTGGCTGCGCAGCCTGCCGGGCGTGGGCGATCCGCTGGCGGGTTCCAGCCTCGAAGGCCAGGCCCAGCTGGCGCTGCAGTGGCAAGGCGGCTGGGGCAAGCTGCAGCAGCGCCTGCAGGCGCCCGCGGGCCAGTTGCCCGCCGCCGCGTCGGGGCTGACGCTGCAGGCCAAGCTGGATGTTCCGAGCCTGCGCTATCAACGCCCCGGTGCCGATGCGCTGGCCGTGCAAAGGCTCACGCTCAACGCCCGCGGCACGCCCGAACAGGCCCAGCTCGACCTGCTGGGCACGGCGCAGATGGGCGAGCGCAGCCTGCAGCTCAACACCGCGCTCGAAGGCGGCCTGCTGAATCTGCGCAACGCGGCCGCGGCCGACTGGCAGGCGCGCATCACGCGGCTGCAGGCCGGTGTCGCGCTGGGCAAGGAGTTTCCCGGCACCTGGGGCGTGCAGCTGCAGTCGCCGCTGGTGCTGCGCCAGACCAGCCCCGGCCAGACGGTGCGCAGCACGCAGATCGACGCCGGAGCAAGCGCGCTGGTCGTGACGCCGCCGGCGCCGCTGCAGGGCCAGTCGCGCATCGAGTGGCAGGACACCGTGGCGCGCTCCCAGGCGCAAGGCGGCTGGGCCGTCAAGACCCAGGGCCGGCTGCTGGGCGTGCCCATGGCCTGGGCCGATGCCTTCGGCGTGCAAGGCGGCGAAGGCCCGCTCACGCGCGCCGGCCTCAGCGGCGACCTGCGCCTCAACGGTGACTGGAACATCGACACCACCGGGCCCCAGCTCCAGGCCAACGCCACGCTTGAGCGCGCCGATGGCGACATCCGCCTGGCGCTCGATGACGAAAGCACTTCGGCCGTGGTGCGCAGCAGCGGCCCGTCGGCCGACGCCAACAGCGAAGGCGGCACCGTGAGCGCGGCCAACCGCCCGCGCGCATTGACCATCCAGAGCACGCGCATGCGCGCGCGCATCCAGCAGGCGCGGCTGAACCTGCAGGCGCGCGGCGACGACGTCGTGGCGCAGCTCGACTGGGCCAGCGAACGCGCGGGCAACGCCAAGGCACAAATCAGCACCCGCCTGGCACGCAGCGCCGACGGCTGGACCTGGCCCGAAGACGCGCCGCTGGCCGGCAAGGTCACGGCGCAGATGCCCGATGTCGGCATCTGGTCGATCTTCGCGCCGCCGGGCTGGCGCGCATCGGGCTCGTTCGGCGCCGATGCCACGCTGTCGGGCTCGCGCCTCGATCCGCGCTGGCAGGGCACGCTGCAGGCCAGCGGCCTGGGCATCACCTCGCTGCTCGATGGCGTGGACCTGCGCAACGGCAGCATCCAGGGCAGCTTTGCCGGCAATCAGCTCAACATCACGCAGTTGCGCTTCGAGGGCGGGCAAGGCAGCAGCGCGCGCATCCTGGGCTACAGCGGCAACCTCACGGCAGCCCCGGTCAGCGGCGGCGAACTGGTCGGCCAGGGCAGCGTGCGCTGGGACAAGCAGGGCGAAACCAACGGTTCGGGCCTGCGCATGCAGCTCAACGCCGAGGCGCGCAAGCTGCAGGTGCTGGTGCGCGCCGACCGCCAGCTCAGCGTTTCGGGCAATCTGTCGGCCCAGCTCGACCAGGGCCTGTGGACGCTGCGCGGCAAGCTCACCGCCGACCGCGCCGCGATCCTGCTGGCCGAAGAATCGGCACCCTCGCTTGACTCCGACGTGATCGTGCGCTCCGCCGCTTCGCGCCAGGCGGAGCAGCAGGCCAAGGCGCGCCAGACCCGCGCCCAGGCCGAAACCGCCAAGCCACCGGACATCGCCGTGAGCGTGGACCTGGGCCGCGACTTCGCGCTGCAGGGTTTCGGCATCACCACGCGCCTGGTCGGCCAGCTTGACGTGGTCGGCCCGACCCAGCCCGGCGGCCCGCCGCGCATCACCGGCGAAGTGCGCACCGAACAGGGCCGCTACCGCGCCTGGGGCCAGTCGCTCGATGTCGAGACCGGCATCGTGCGCTTCAACGGCAGCTACGACAATCCGTCGCTGGACATCCTTGCCATCCGCCCGAACATCGCGGTGCGCGCCGGCGTGCAGGTCACGGGCTCGGCGCGCGACCCGCGCGTGCGCCTGTACTCCGACCCCGACCTGCCCGACGCCGAAAAGCTGTCCTGGGTGGTCATGGGCCGCGATCCCTCCGAGGGTGGCGCCGAGGGTGCGCTGCTGCAGCAGGCGGCGCTGGCGCTGCTCAGCGGCGGCGGCTCGGGCGAGAACTTCGCGGGCCGCGTCGGCCTCGACGAGATCGGCTTCAAGGGCCCGGGCAGCAACGCCGCCGGCGAAGACAGCCCGGCGCTGACGCTGGGCAAGCGCCTGTCGCAGAACCTCTACATCACCTACGAGCAGAGCCTCTCGGGTGCGATGGGCACGCTCTACGTCTTCTACGACCTCTCGCGCCGCCTCACGCTGCGCGGGCAGACCGGCGAGAAGAGCGCCATCGATCTGATCTATACGGTGCGCAAGGATTGAGGCGGCTCACCCTAGTGCCGGCCACCGCCGGCACCGGGGCTGCATACGCTTACAATAGCCGCGCGTCTCCTCATAGTTCAATGGATAGAACGAGTGCCTCCTAAGCGCTAGATGCAGGTTCGATTCCTGCTGAGGGGACCAATGAACACCCCCAGATAGTCTCAAAACCTCTCAAAACCCGCATGCTTCCTAGCATCGCGGGTTTTTTGTTGCCTCAAGTGGTCTCAGTGCATCTCTGGACATACCAACAATTTGTTGGTACTTTCGTTGGTAGTTCGACATACCAACAAACAGAGATACCAACAAAGGCCCGCATGGCACTCACAGACACCTTTGTCCGGACGGTCAAGCCAGACCCAGCGAAGCCCGCGGGAAGCAAGCACTCCGATGCCTATGGCCTTTACCTGCACGTCACCAAGGCGGGCAAGTACTGGCGCATGGCCTACCGCTTCGCCGGCAAGCAAAAGACCTTGGCGCTGGGCGTCTACCCCGATGTGACCCTGGCCCAGGCGCGCAAGCGCCGGGATGACGCCAAGGCGCAGATTGCAGACGGCATCGACCCCAGCACCTCCAAGCGGGCCGAGAAGCTGGCGCAAAAGAGTGCCGCGGGCAACACCTTCCAGAAAGTGGCGGACGACTGGCTCAAGGCCACCGCAGCCGACCGCAAGGCCATCACCCAGCAGAAGGTCAGCAACTGGCTGGAGAAGGACATTTTCCCGAGCCTGGGCCGGCTGCCCATCACCACCATCGGCCCGCGCGAGGTCCTGGCGATGGCTCGCAAGATGGAGGAACGCGGCGCCTACGACAGCGCAAAACGGCTGGTGCAGATATGCGGCCAGGTCTTCCGCTATGCCGTAGCCGAAGGCAGCGCCGAGCGCGATGTGACCGCCGACCTCAAGGGCGCAATGCAGAAGGCAGAGAAGCGCCACTATGCGGCCATCACCGACCCTGCCCTGCTGGCCCCCCTGCTGCGCGCCATGGAGGGCCACAACGGCCATATCTACTGCCGCGCAGCCCTGCGCCTTACCCCGCTGGTTTTCGTGCGTCCTGGCGAGCTGCGCACGGCGGAATGGGCCGAGATGGATCTGGACAAAGCCGAATGGCGCATTCCCGGCAGCAAGATGAAGATGGCCAACGACCATATCGTGCCCCTGTCGAGCCAGGCCCTGGCCATCCTGCAGGAGCTGCAGCCGATAACTGGCCATGGGCAATACGTGTTCCCCAGCATTCGAACGGGCGAGCGACCCATGAGCGAGAACACCGTGAGCGCCGCCTTGCGCGCCCTGGGCTACGACAGCACCATGCAGACGGCCCACGGCTTCCGCGCCACTGCCCGCACCATCATGGATGAGGTGCTGGGCGAGCGCGTGGACCTCATCGAGCACCAGCTGGCCCATGCAGTCAAGGACGCCAATGGACGGGCCTACAACCGCACAGCGCACCTGCCAGCACGCCGGGAAATGATGCAGCGCTGGAGCGACTACCTCGACAAGCTCAAGCGCGGCGCCGAGGTCATCCAGCTACCCACCAAGGCGGCATAGGTGGGAGTGCGCCCGGCCGAAAACTGTTGCACGCGACTTGTATTTGTAGAGGTTTCAGAGGTTTCAGGGGTGCAGCCCAATGAACATGCGGGTTTGCGCTGAAACCCCTTGTTTTTTGATGAGGTTTCAGAGGTTTCAGCAGTGGTGTCTGGGCAAAGCAGACTTGCTATAGCGCCACACAATTTTTGCCAGCCCTACCGCGACGGCGGGAAGACCTGTTTCCCTGACAGGCTGGGCTGGTAGTTTTTTCAGGGTGCATTGAGGGGGCGTATGTCTGGTTTTGAGCAACAAGAAATATCCGTCTACTGGCGGCTGTGCGACGAACTATCTGTGAAGAATGCTGCCCTTCTTGCTGTGGGAGTTGACCCAGCAAGCCAGGAAGGCTCTATGTGTGAGGGCTGGAAGGTTCACGAACGCCCTGCTGGCTATGAGGCTGCAAAGCACGCGATTGGTAATGCGCTACGCAAGGAGTTGATAAAGGGCGAACACCGCTGTCAGCCAGACTACGACATGAATGGCAATGAAATTGGTGAGATCCCTGGCACTACAGATATCAGCCTTTCGCTAGTTGACCGTGATTCCTTGGTGCTTTGGTTGAAGTCGCGTGGGGTCCGCGATGGATTCTTCTTTCCCGCTTTGGAGGAGGTCAGTGGGCCCGAGTACTTGAATCCGCAGCATCCTCGGTTTTCAAAAAAATTGGCTGCTGCTGTCACTGCTTGGCTGTCCTTCAACGATGCGCCAAGGAAAACGCCCAAGCAGGTCATGACCGCGTGGCTCAAAGCCCACGCTGGGGAATATGACCTGTGCGATGAGGAAGGAAACCACATATCGCAGGCGATTGATGAGGTTGCCAAGGTTGCGAACTGGCTGCCTGGTGGGGGTGCTCCCAAAACGCCAGGCTAACTCACCCACCTCTTCAGGTGGCCAACCCACCTACTCAAAACCATATTTGATGAGCTTTGTTTGCTATCAAAATTGAACCTCAAGAGAAAGACCACGCACCCTCCCGTGGTAGGGTTCCCCGACTTCAGTGGGTCTGTTTTCTAAACCTGCCTAGCTATTCGCCAGCGTCTGAAATCACGAAAGTTCACTCCATCGAAACAAGACGCATGGAGTGAATCGTGAATCCCATCACACACCAATCGGCCCGCCCTAAGGACGCAGCAAGTTTTCTGGGCGTGGGGGTCTCCACTTTCTGGCGCTGGGCGAAGGAGCGCCCCGGCTTCCCCAAAGGTCGCAAGCTGTCCCACCGATGCACTGTCTTTGATCTGTCCGAGCTAGTGGCCTGGCGCGATGCGCAAATCGGAGGCAAGTGATGTCCCTCCCCATTACAAAAGCTGCGACCCAACAAAAAAGCGCCCAGCCCCGCAAAAATGCAGAACTGGGCGCATCCGCCACAACCAGGAGCCTTGATGCTACGTACGCGCCGAGCAGCACCGCCGGCGGCGCGTTGGCGGTTACACGGGCGGGCAGCATCACCATGAGCAGCCGTGAGATTGCGGAGCTCACTTGCAAGCGCCACGCAGACGTAATGCGCGATATCCGCGTCATGATGGACGCTCTCAGCCAAAACGCAGATTTGCGTTCTGTTTGTATTTCAAGCACTTATGCGGGCGAGAACGATCAACGCTACCCGCAGTACGAGCTGGACAAAGACACCAGCCTGACGCTGCTGCTGGGCTATGACGTGGTGGCGCGCATGAAGGTGGTCAAGCGCTGGCAAGAGCTGGAGGCGCAGCAGGCTCCAGCTCCCGCAATCCCCCAGACCTGGGCCCAGGCCCTGCGCCTGGCTGCTGAACAGGCCGAGCAACTCGAGCAGCAGCAGGCCGCGCTGGCACTCGCCGCGCCCAAGGTGGAGTTTGTCGATCGATACGTCGAAGCCGACACGGGATCTATGGGGTTTCGCCAGGTCTGCAAGCTCCTGGGGGCGAATGAGGCCCGCTTCCGCGACTTCCTCACATCTGCAAAGGTCATGTACCTGCTGGGCGGCGTGTGGACTCCCCACGCGCAGCACATGAACACCGGTCGCTTTGTCGTCAAGACAGGCCATTCCAAGCAGAACGACCATGCATTCACGCAGGCGAAGTTCACAAGCAAGGGCGTGGAATGGGTCTCCAGCTTGTGGAGGCAGGAGTGCCAACGCCTGGAAAAAACGGGGGTGAAATGATGCGAACCCCCTTCACAGCAGCCATGCGCCCGTGCTACATTCATCCTCAGGTGCTTGAAAACACCTTGATTGAATCAGCGGTATTGGCCCCCACCGCAAGCGGGGCTTCGTCACGTCCAGAATTTATTGCGACAGCATTGCGCTGCGCGGTCGGTTACGGGCGGGGTGCGGCTGTCCGTAAGGCAGTCGGCATGGCTGATTCCATGTTTTCAACACCCCGTCCACCTGTCTTGCTTGAAAACATGGCCGGTGGTCTTCAGACTCAATCAGGAGCCAGGACCATGACAGCATCCCTGCAGGCCAGCCGTCGCGCTGCCAATGCCACGCCCGCCACGGGCACCCTCGATTCCATCGCCTCCCCTATCGTTCGCGGCCTTTCGCTGATCGACCCGCGCTGTGCAGCGGTTCTCAATGCGCTGCCCGGTATGGCTGCCCCTGCGCCGGCCACCACTGCCGCCCTTGACCCCATCCAGCTGCACGCCGACGCGCACAACGCGCTGAACATGGCCGTGTTCTACCTGCGTCAGCCTTGCCCTGACGCCGCCGCCGCACGCCGCAAGGCCATCCAAGCCCTGGCCGCTCTGCGCAGCCTGTCCGTCGCTCTGGAGGACTAAGCCATGAACGCAAAGAACAACGCTGCCCGGGTGGCAGTGAAGGCGAAGCCTTGCCAAAAACAGGCTGCAAGCCCCTGCGCCGCCTCGCTTCCGACTTGGCAGCAGGCCATGGTCACGGCGCTTTCCTTTGCTCAGTATTCCCTTGAAGGGCTGGTCCGAACTCGTTGTGCAGACAAAGACTGGGATGACAGAGACGTGGACATTGATATGTCCGTGGACCTGGCATTGCTGCAAATCAAGAGCATGCGCGCCAGCCCTCCGAATGAGCGTAGTGAATTTGAAACCGGCTGGTATATGGCTGCCGCCGCCATCAATCTGTGCGTGCGCACTTTTAGCCGGCCTGACACCGGCTATTTCCGCAGCCTCGATGCGCTCAAGAAAAAGTTTGAAGTGCTTGCGGCCACCGTTGAATTTGTCGACGAGGAGGAGCGCTATGGTTCTTGACCAGTTCGCCCAGGCCATGGCCAGCGCCGGCCTGACGCCGCCCGACGCCATCCACGCGAACGGCCTGCTGCACCGCTTCAGCCCCACGGGAAAGCGCGGCGACCTGGCCGCCTGGTACGTGCTACATGAGGACGGCGTGGCCGCGGGCGTGTTCGGCTGCTGGCGAACCGGGCTGCAGGAAACGTGGTGCAGCCGGGAAGACAACACCATGACTCCGGCCGAGCGCCAGGCGCTGCGCGAGCGGGTGCGTGCCGCGCAGCAGCAGCGCAACGCTGAGCAGGCGCGCAGCCACCAGCAGGCCGGCGCCATTGCGCTGCTGCGCTGGCGTGCTGCTGGGCCTGCTGGCCAGCACCCGTACCTAGCGGCCAAGGGCGTGCAGGCCCATGGGCTGCGCGCGGACGTTGACCGGCTGCTGGTGCCGTTGCGCGATACCTCTGGGGCGCTGACGAGCCTGCAGACCATCTACCCCGATGGCGCCAAGCGCTTTTTGTCGGGCGGGCGCATGAGCGGCTGTTACCACGCCATAGGCACGCTGGGCAGCGCTCTGGTGGTGGCCGAGGGCTATGCCACCGGGGCAAGCATCCATGAGGCGACCGGCCTGCCGGTGGCCGTGGCCTTCAACGCCGGCAACCTGCTGGCCGTGGCTCGCGCGCTGCGCCGCAAGCATCGCGCGCTTGAGCTGCTGCTGGCCGCCGACGACGACTGGCGCACCGAGGGAAACCCGGGCCTGACTGCTGCCCGGCATGCCGCCCTGGCCGTGGGCGCGGTGGTGGTGGAGCCGCACTTTCCTGCCGAACGCCCGCCCAAGGCTACCGACTTCAACGACCTGGCCGCGCTGGCCGGGCTGGGCGCCGTGCGCGCCTGCTTTGCCGAATCCCTGGAGGAAAAACAATGTTGACCGATACCAACCCGCCCGCGGACGCACTCCAGACCGCGGGCGCCGCCACCGACGCCGGGCCCGCGCCCGTGGTGTCGGCCAATGGCATCCCCGGCGAGCTGGGCCGCCCTGCCTTTGTCGTGCTGGATGAATTCATCGAGGAAGGCGCCAGCAAGTACCGGCCGGGTGTGTGGCACTTCGGTATCAAACAGGGGCGCGGCGACGGCCCGCCCACGCTGACTCAGCGGTGGATCTGCAGCCCGCTGCACATCGACGCCGTGACCCATGACCCGCACAAAGGCAACTTCGGGCGCCTGTTGCGCTTCCAGACCACGCTGGGCGAGTGGGTGACCTGGGCCATGCCCATGGAGATGCTGCGCGGCGACGGTGCCGATGTGCGGGGCGTGCTGCTGAGCATGGGCGTGCAGATTGACCCGTTCGCCCGCAACATGCTTGGTGTCTACCTGCAAGACCGGGCGCCCAAGCGGCGCATTGAGTGCGCACTGCAAACAGGCTGGGCTGGGACTGAGTTCCAAGCGTTTGTGCTACCTGACCGCGTGATTGGTCCCAAGGCATCGAGCGTGGCCTACCAATCCGACCATCGCTCATTCGACGAGTACACCCAGCGTGGCACGCTCCATGGCTGGCAGGAGGGCACCGCGGCCATGGCGGTCGACAACCCGCTGCTGGCCCTGGCACTGTGCGCGGCCTTTGCTGGGCCGGTGCTGGCCCGCGTGAACATGGAGAGCGGCGGGCTGCACCTGATTGGCGACAGCTCCACTGGCAAGACCACCGCGCTCGAGGCGGCCTGCAGCGTCTGGGGCGGGTCGAACTATCGGCGCAGCTGGCGCACCACCTCCAACGGCCTGGAGGGCGCCGCAGCGCTTTTCAACGACAGCCTGCTGGCACTGGATGAAATCAGCGAATGTGACCCCCGCGCCGTGGGCGAAGTGGTCTACATGCTGGGCAACGGCCGCGGCAAGCAGCGCGCCGGCCGGACCGGTGGCGCGCGCACCGTGACCCGTTGGCGCAGCAGCGTGCTGTCGACCGGCGAGCGCTCCATTGCGACCACCATGATTGAAGGCGGGCACCGGGTCAAAGCCGGCCAGGCCGTGCGCGTGCTGGACATTCCCGCGCAGCGCACCCACGGCGCATGGGACAACCTGCACGACCACGCCAGCGGCACAGCGTTCTCCGACGCCCTCAAGCGCGAGGCTGCGCGGCACTATGGGCACGCGGGCCGGGCTTTTCTGGAAAGGCTCACGCGCGACACGCAAAACTTCAGCGAAGCGCTGGACGCCCTCAAGGCGCTGCCCGGCCTGCAGGCGCCAGGCGGCGAGGGCCAAGCATCGCGCGCAGCTGCCCGCCTGGCCGTGCTGGCCTTGGCCGGCGAGCTGGCAACCGCCTATGGCGTCACAGGCTGGACCCAGGGCGAAGCCACGCGCGCCGCCGAGGTCGGTTTTGCGGCCTGGTTGTCGCTGCGCGGTTCCGCGACAGGCAACGCCGAGCATGACCAGATTGCCGAGCGCGTGCTTAGCTTTATCGAGCGGCATGGCGACAGCCGGTTTTCCGATGTGGACGGCACCGACGACCTACGCGCTGGCATGGTGCGCGACCGTGCGGGCTGGTGGGAGGACCGCCGCGGCATCCGGGTTTTCTTGTTTACTGGCGATGGGCTGCGAGAAGCTCTCCGAGGCTTTGACTTTCATCGAGCCTTGGATGCGTTGCAGCTGGCGAGACTGATTCCTGCGCCCGGGGCCGATGGAAAAAAAGCGCGCACCAAGCGCATCAGCGGGCGTGCCGTGAAGGTCTACGCAGTCCATCCTGAAGGCATCCCCAGCGATACAGCAGGGCTGCCTCCGTTTCAGAAGGGAGCCTGACATGGGCGTGAACGAAGTAACCGCATGGGCGCGCAGGCGGCTGGCAGAGCAGGCGCACGCCGCCGGCCCTGCGCCCGCCAGCGCACCGGCACCGGCCGCGGCTCCAGCGCCGGCGCCTGCCCCGGCCCTTGCCGCCAGCCAGCTTCGGCCCGCGACCGACAGCGACGGCCCCCGCGTTATGGCCATGCCCGGCGCTAAGGACGAAGGCCCGGCACCCGACTGGCGCATGCTGGACAAAGCCTACCTGCTGCACCATATGGCATGCGCTGTATGCCAAGCCGCAGGCCGCGGCAAGCACTACGGCCCGCGCTGCGGAACCGGCGCAAGCCTTTGGAGCGCCTACAGTGCTGCGCATGGCCCGCGCCCGCGGGAGGGCGGCGCGTGAGCCCCGGCGACTACAGCCGCGCAGAGCGCGCGTACCGCCAAGTCTCCAGCACCTGGGCAATCGAGCTGCTGGCGCGCCAGCACGGCCCCGAGCAGGCAAAGCGCCTATTGGATGCGGTCGGCCGCCCGGAGGCAATCGCGGCCTTCACCCGCATCATGGCTGCGCAGCAGGCCCAGCAACTGCACGATGCCGGCGTGACGCCGCGCGCGGCCAGCTACTTGATTGCCGAGCGCCATCGCATGAGCGTGCGCAACGCCCGCCGTTATGCCGACGCCGTGACAAAGCCAGGGGGTTTTTGACATTGCGCCTCCCCAGCATTGAATTTCTACCAACAACCGGAGAAATTCAATGAAGAAACCCACACCGCTGGACCAGGCCAAGAGCCAATGGAAAGAGGCCAGCGACGCCCATGTGAACAGCACCGCGGGCGTACGCGAAGCCCAGGAAGCGCTCGGGCGCCTGAAGGGCTTGATTGCCACGGAACAGGCCAGCCTGGCCAGCGCCAAGACCGAGCAGCGCGCCGGCATCCTGGCGGCCTTTGGCTTCCGCGCCAGCGCTCCTGAGCAGGCAGAGAGCGTGGCCGACGTGCAAGCCCGCATCGACGCGCTGGAATCGGTGGTGCCCGAGCATGAGGCCACCGTCCAGCTGGCCCAGGCCGTGCACGCAGCCACCGATGCCGCGGTGCGCCATGCCGAAAAGGCCATTCTGCTTGCTAAGGCAAAGCAGGCTGTCGATGTTGAAACCAAGGCATTTGAGGCTTTCAAGGCAGCGCACCTGCACCGCCTGGCAGTCGGCGCTGCGCTCAACGACCGCGACCTGGCCGCAATGCAGCCAAGAGGCGGCTACTGGGGCGAGCGCCTGTATGGCGACCGCCACCACATCGAATACACCGCGCCCGGCCTCGATGCCGCGACCGCCGACCTTATTGCCCAAGCTGAACAAGGAAAGTAATCATGATTTTCACCAACAACCTGGCCAACAACGCCTCCCCGTCTTCCAACGAACGACCCAAGCCTATCGACCGGCGCTATGAGCCCGAGGAGATCATTGATGCGGCAGTGCGCCGGGTTCTTGGCAACAGTTCCGCCAAGCCCACGGCCACGCCCGGCACTGACTCCATCCGCGACATGGTGGTGAACACGCTTCAAGTGGGGGGCATCAGCACCGAGGGCAAAAGCGATAGCCAGATGCTGGACGAATACATGGACTTAGTGCGCAAAGGCGCCCAGGCAGCCCAGGCCACGGCCGCCAACAGCCATGCCGCTGGCGACTTCGCAGGCTATGACTTGAACCAGCCCGCAGGCAACGCCCCTGCCGCGCCGGTAGTGGCGGGCAACAGCGGCCAGAAGGCGGCGGCCGGAGAATTCGACGGCTACGACCTCAACAAACTCTAAGGGGCCGACATGGCGAATCGCATTTCCGCACCGGCAGCACTACCCCGCGCCCTCGCACTATTTCCGACAAGACCCTGGCCGCAGCGCTGCTGCCCGGCACCTTTGTTCTGGTCGGCGCCACCCAGTTGACCCAGGCCGCGGCGGTCGACGGCGGCCGGCTGGCCGTGCTGGGCGACCGGGACTATTACAGCTCGCTGGGCATCAGCGGCGCCACCGACCCGCTGCTGACGTCCTACAAGGCGGGCGAGATCGGCGTAGCCTATCTGCCCAAGCCCGACGACGAGTTCCTGTGCGCCATGGCTGCGGGCACCTACGCCTATGGCCAGGAACTGACCGTGGGCGCGGCCGGTCGCCTCACTACTGCGGTGGCCGGGGACATTGTGGTGGCGCACTTCGACCAGGCTGGAAAAACCACGGCCGCCGGCGAGCTGGCCGACGTGGTGATTGCCAACTTCTACACGCTGTAGGGCTCTCGCACTCTTGATCGACAAGCGGCTTCGGCCGCTTTTTTCGTGCCCTGCTTCCTAGCATGGGGTGTTGGTTCAACTACGCCAATAACACCCATGTGCGAGCCCATCACCGCAGTTCTGAGAGAGGTACTCATCGAGCTGCAGCTGGATACCTGCAATGCAAAAATCGAGGCGCGCGAAGCGGCCACGCAGACTAAGCAGGAGGCCGCCGAGGAAGCCCGCTTCGGGGCGGTGCTGGTCGAGACTTTCCGCGTCATCCCAGCCAACGAAGCGCCACCGCTTGCCCTCGACCTGCCGTCCCCAATATCGGTGTTCAACCTGGCGCAAATGGGGCTCACGGTCGACAGCTTCGCCAAGGCGAGCAGCCCGCCGCGCAAGGAGTGCTATGCGAAGCGCATGCAGCCCCAGGACGGCCGGCTGCGCATTGATGGCGCGGCATACCCAGCGCGCTGGACCGCAGCCGATTACAAGCGCGAGGTCCAGCGCCGCGCCCGCCAGGTTATCCCACGCCCACCCAAGGGAGCGCGCACCAAGAGCGAGAAGCTGCGCGCCTTGGTGGGTGCCGGCTAGACAGAGACACCATGCCAGCACTGACAGAGCCCGTCAAAATCGCCATTGTTCAGGGTCTGGCGTGCTTCGACACCCCGACCCAGGTAGCCGCCCCTGAAGAATGAATTCGGCTTGGTGGTGCCGCGCCAGCAGGTGGCAAGCTACGACCCGACGAAAGCCACGGGCGCGAAGCTGAGCCAGAAGCTGCGGGCCATCTTTGAGGCCACGCGCGCGCAGTTCCTGGCCGATGTTGGAAGTATCCCGATTGCCCAGCAGGCGTACCGCCTGCGCGTGCTACAGCGGATAGAGCGTGCCGAGCAGCGGGGCAATGCGGCCTTGGCCTGGCCAAACTGACGCATGGCGGACTCGGCTTCTTGGCCCTTGGCACCGGAGGCTGCAATACCCTTGCCAAGCAGCTCGGTCAGCCGCAGCGTGTCCTTTTGAGTGCCCCCCATTTGCAGAAGGGACTGGTTCAGGCGGGAGAACACATCCGCATTGGCTGCCACGCTCGAGCGCGTGCGGGTGGAGATTGCTTCCAGCTCGCGCATTGCTTCTGCACCGGCTTGCAAGCTGCCAGCTGCGACTTGAACGCGCGCCCCCAGCATGCGCACTTCGTCAGCGACCTTGGCCATCTGCAGCACCTTGGTGGCGATGACTACCAAGCCGACAGCGGAAGCAACCGCCGTCAGCTTTGCGCCGAGGTCCGCGAAGCTGGTGGAAGTCTTTCCCACCTGGGCTTCAACCTTCCGCGCCTGTTTCAGCATCTCTGCCGTTTCGAGCGTTACGTCGAAATAAATCTCACCTACTTTTTCAGCCATGCCAATTTCCTCCCGGTTTACGGAGGCATGCTAGGAAGTCAGGCAGTGCGAATAGGTCGAAAAATCCCAGCCAACCAGTTGCAAGGACCAAATGCTTGGCCAGTCAGGTGTAGAAGGCTAATTGGTCGAGCGTCAGTATCACCTGAAGTGCGCGCGACATCGTATAGCTGCCCTGTGCCGCAGCTCCGTGACCAACAGCATGGCGAGATGCTGCTGTCCCTGTTGCCTTAACTGGATCGAAGTTGGCGAAAGTATT
This sequence comes from Comamonas antarctica, assembly GCF_013363755.1. Taxonomy (NCBI): domain Bacteria; kingdom Pseudomonadati; phylum Pseudomonadota; class Betaproteobacteria; order Burkholderiales; family Comamonadaceae; genus Comamonas; species Comamonas antarctica. Next base: position 739,140 of record NZ_CP054840.1, on the reverse strand, counting down.
CTCGGTGAGATAACGACCAAATGCCTCGGGAAGCAACAGTGTATTGGAGCCACCTGCGCGCTGTGTTGCCGCGGCCTTAGCAAAGGCTAGCAGGCCCGTAACCTTAGCCCCTTGACCGCAATGCGTAGCACGGTGAGCATCATTGAGGATGCCCTCGATTTCTGTGAGCAGAATCTTTATAACTGTCACCGGTCTTCGGGATACAAAAGCCTCAATTGCTTCTCTAAGCAGGTCGCTTTTAACCGCAAAATGGGGCTTCGCGACCCAACGTTTCAGCATATGTTGGAGGCGGGTGTCGTCGAACTTTTCGACAATAGTTGGCTCAACATCGGTTAGATCGAAATCTGCTTCTGCGTAACGAAGCAACTCCTTGAATTCGCTAGTGATTATTTCGACAAATGGAAACCAGCCAGAGCTGACTAAACGTGCAAAGAGAGCTTCATCGGCAATCGCCTGATACAGGTGCCTATAACGCAACTCACGGTGTAGGGTGCCAAGTGTCGTCGTAAAACTTTCCAGATCGAGAATTCCATCCGGGTTCATATCGAAGGCAAATCCGAAACTCCATGCCTCTCGGAAAATGCACAGAACCTTGTCTTTTTCTCCAAACTCCACGCATGGAAAACCCATGCCTGTAATGTCAGCGATGTCGTGTTCGCAGATGATTGAGCCCATCGCCACAGCCCGCTTCACCATGCAACGGATTGTGACCGCTGCCGTATCAACCCAGAGATCGGCAGTGTTATCCGGCTTTAAGACCAGTAACACAGTGCCGGCACGGCGCAAATTAACCGCCACCCCTGCCTTCTGTGCCATGTTGTAAATCACATCTGCGAGCCCATCGACGACGCGGTGGAAAAAAGGGTCGTCTGATGTAAGAGCGAGCTTGGTCCATAGAGTAGCCTTTTCGCCGGGTTTTGCAGCTTTTGCCGAGATACCTATAAACTGTTCCACATCTTCAAAGCGCAGCGGTTCGCCTTGATTACGAATTGATCCAGCAACAGGCAGTAGTGATTCTGGGGCAGTTTTGGAATGGTGCTGTGTCATAGTTTTTCTAAGTAGGCGGATAGACTGTGGTTGTGGCTAAGAGAGCAATGGCACGCTAGTTCCGCTTTGTGAAAAATAGCTAAGAAGGACTATTTAAGGCAAGCAAATCACCTTCGGCTATAAACCTCATCAATTTCCCCGCCGAAAACGTCCCTGAAATTAGCGTGAGCATCGACTACAATCTCCTCGATCATGAATTTCAATTCACGGAAGTTCGTTGCACGGCCCCACGGAAATTGGGGCCAATTGGTTAGTAGGGTGTTCTTGTAGTCGTCAAGGGTGTTCGGCGTCGTACATACCGGGAATTCACTTTTTCCCCATTCCTTTAAGTTTACATACCGGCCTATGTTGAGGTGAGTCATAACTAGACAGAACGTACCAAAGACCCCGAGTAGGCCATTAAAAATTCCTATTTTTTCTTGACTCATATCTGCTACAAGTTCATCGCGGCGAGGGTTATACGGCTCCACGAAATCCATCATTTCGTCGGCCAGGTTTCCAATATGGCGGCAAAAGCACTTCTCCCACCAAAGGTCGAAATATCGCAACTGCAGATCAAGGTATGTCATGCCGATGATGTTTGTGTTAGCCGTGTATTTCTCAGCTCCACGCTGTAAGCCCTGTTGAGAAACAAGGAAGCCGATGTTTGCCCCAGTCTCGGCCATCACTGTGGTAAACGAATGCACCACGGATTGTGGAATTGCTGCCGACCAGTTTTTACATTCAACGATGTACTTAATCTTGTCTACAGACCCCTGATCAACTGCGTAGACATCCACTTTGACCTCGCCCCGTGGGGTCGTCAGCTTTTTTTCTGTCTCCGCTGTCAATCCGATTTCGTTCAACAGGCGGCAAACACTGGTTTGGAGATCCCGCCAATCTTTTGGGTTCGGATCATCGATCATTGAAACTCCTACTGCGTTGGTAGACCCGCGAGAACATGGCTCTTAAGCTTGAGCTGGCAGCTATCGACATCATCTTTAATTGCTTCCACTCGTGCCCGGAAAATTTTTGCCGGAATAGCAAAAATTAGGACTGTCCATGGTCGGATTCTCGCATCCCAAAGCGGACCATGGTGAGGGTTTGACGACGGTATCTGGACCATAAACTCCTGGTCTTATGGCGCTCATCTGGGACGTTCTACAGCACACGTTGCCACTTTGTGCTGATAGCCCGATACCTAGCGCAAAAACGCCTAGGCATCAGCGCAAATCCAGCATTGGCGCGGGTTGCACCCCTGATACCCCTGATACCTGCGGAAAAGTAGGAGGGAAGTGCGGCGCAGGGAAAAGCCATAAAAGTGGGCGGTTGCCTTGACAGGGCTTAGACGGAATCGCGGCTTGACCGAGCAGCCCGGAGCGGCAAATGCTTTGCGGCGCGGGCACTTGCATGCGCTGACATCCTGTAGCAGTCACCAACCCCGTCAAGGATGGATGCGGGCCTGGATGCCGGCAAAGCATTCGTTTCGGCCTTGGGCTGAAACCCCTGTTACCTCATGAAAAAGGCCAGGGTTTCAGCGCAAACCCAATGCCCATGCGGGTTGCACCCCTGAACCCCCTGAAACCTCCCGAAAAGTGGGAGCGAAAGTGCAGAACAGGAAAAAGGCCAGGAAATGGGGCAGTTACCTTGACCCAGGGGTTACGGATCTGGCACGGGCTTTTTAGGGCTACCAGAGGGTAACGGGCCAGGATCCGCGGATTGCACGTAAAGCAAGGCCAGGGCTGCGACAGGGCACATACCGGGTCGGCGCTACGTTACCCTGCGGCCGCCGTTCTCACGCTGCGCACCGCCCTGCCGCATCCACTGCCAGAGGCCGGACAGGTATGTGCGCGGCCCCACATTTCCGCGCAGGGTTTCTGAACACTTTGGCGGGCCTTTTTCCAATGGAGCACCAACCGCAGGCCTGGGAGTTTCGGAACGAATTTCTGCGCACTTGGCCGCGCACTAAACGATAGGTACGCAAAGTTCGCAAGTGCACCTAGGGCATCGGCACTGCGTCGCCAGCGACCTCGTGAAGCGCGAGGGCACGCCATTGCGCCAGCAGGATGTCGACTATCCCAACACTATCGACCAGCCGGCGCCTGGAACGTTACTGGTAACGCACCTGCAACGACCGTGCAACGTTGCAGCTGTGTGCTGGTCAAGCCTGGCGCACGGGCGCGAGCCATCAGCAAAAGAAGGACGCTTTTCTTTTTGTTGGTACTTTTGTTGGTACTTTTTTCAAGGCAACCATACAATCCCAGCATCCACGCGGCTTTTAAGCAACTTTTCCATTCCTGCTGAGGGACCATAGTTAAGGCCGTAAGCGTTCATAAGCTTCCGGCCTTTTTCTTTTTCCCCTCTGTAGCCTGCAAAACGTAGTGCATCGAGGTCCATTGAAGTGTGCCGCAATCCGGGGGTATGTGGGGGTACAAATGGGGGTAGATTTTTGAAAATTGGGGGTACATGCAAAAACCCCACCTCTAGAGCCACACAGCCTCTATGACGGGCCCAGCCTTGCAAACCTCCCCGGCCCTTCACTTAACCCCCTTAGGAACGCTGCAGAACAGCGCGGGGGTGCGGTTCGAATTACCCGCACTCAGAACACCTAGGAAGGACCCGACATGGGGGGGTAACCCAATGCGGCCTTCACGATCCATTCCCAAATGGCATAGCACGGCACCAGTCGATCGCGTCACATCGCGCACCTTCTTTCGGGTATTGACCTTTTTTCTTGGGAACACTGGGAACAAACTCAAAAAACCCACGTAAGCCATTGTCACCATTAACTAAATTTGTTCCCAAAAGCACTTTGGGAACAGTCTTTTTTCTTGGGAACACTGGGAACAAAACAGCGATTTCATGCATAAATTGCATCGGATTGCTCGCGAATTCAAGCAATCAGACAGGTGACGGTCTGATTCGCTAAGTTTTCACGATCAGAGCGGCAAAAATCACAGCCGCCTATGCAACGCGCAGTTATTCCAATCCGGCATAACAAACTAGAGCGCATTCAAAGCGCGGCAACCAAGCCATAGACTCTGGGACTTTGTGCCGGCCCAGGCACGAACTACGTTCAGCTTGCACCCCCAAGATACCCCCAGTGCAGGGGGTACATAGTCCTTCGAGCGATCCAGCCATAGGCAGATCACCAGCACTGCATCATCCGCACTGTGTGGCCCTGTCCAGGCCCAGACTTCACAATACAACCCCCTTTGAACCACTCCCAGAACAGCGCGCCAAAGCGGCTCGAATTACCCGCACTCAAGGCACACGGCAAGGACCCACGCTGGCGCCCTGGCAGATAGCAGGGGGCCAGGGCCAGGGCCAGGGCTGACAATATCTCTTTTGGTGCTGGCTGTTTAGGCTCAACACGATCACAAAGCACGGTGAATTTCAGCGCAGAACAGACTCCCCGCCGCGCCCCCTCCGGCGCGCCCGGACGCAGCACTAACGCAGGCATTCAGCCACGGTGCAGCACACGGCAAAAAGCCCAGGGCTGTGACACCGTGGGCTATAGCAAGGAGGGCAATGTGCCCCATTTGCAGGGGGGCATCTTTGGCGACTGGCTACACGTCCAGCTCCATGATGGCGGGGGTGACGTGATAGCACCAGGACAGACCCAGGCCAGGGAGCCGGTGCTTTGCGTCGTACTCCCGGTCCTTGCTGGGCTTGAGGCAGCCATGGGCCAGCAGCACCTTACAGACGGCCTTGTAATCAAAGCCCCGGCATACCTCCGTGCGAAACACTTCGGGCAGCAAAAAATACTCCAGGCACACGCGCTCACCCTCTGTCGGCGGCATACGTTCGCCATACTCCCGCTGGTGCTCTGCATCGTTCTTGATGGGCTTGCCATCCTCGCCCACCATGCGCCGAAAGCCTGCCCGCTGCAGTGTCTTGGCGTTATGGTCATCGGCCGCACGATGCCACCAGGTGAAGCGCCCTTCCCCATGCGCCTCAAAGAAGCCGCGCACCTGGCGCAGCATGGCCGCTACCTCACCATTGCCAGCGCCGCCACGGGCCGCCAGCCAGGCATCAAAGCAGGCTTTCGCCCCGGCTTCGCTCTCGCCCTCATCCCAGCCCGTTAGACCTGCCTCAGTAGCCAGAGCACCTGCAACGCCCACCAGCGCGAAACGGGCCGCCACGCGGGCCACCTGGCCGCTCGCACCGTTGGGTATCCACGTGCTGGACAGGATGCTTACTGCGTTGCGCACCCGTTTCGCCAGCGTATCGAAATTGGCCGTGGCCCACTCCATGAAAGCCCGCCCTACCGCACCATGGCAATGCTGTGCCTCGCGGGCCAAGTGAGTGGAGAAGGCCGCACCATCGGGCAAGCCATGCAGGCGCTCAAACGCCCCCATGCCCGCGCCGGCATCGGCCGGAATGTCGGCCATGCGAACCTCTTGCCCGGTGCGCGTGCGCTTGCCGCCTTCGGCCATATGGTCAGCCAAGCCTAGCTCCCCTGCACTCAGGAACAGCAAGCGCCAGGACAGGCGCGCACGTGCAGCGCCGTTACGGGTAGCGCGCGCCTTGCTCTGTTCATTCGCCAGCATGTAGGCGCACTCTCCCGCCACCTTGCCCTCTACTTGGGCCAGCTCATCAAGAATCAGCAGGCTGTCGCAGTGCTGGGCCGCTATCGCCTCCAAGGCGTTGTCCGTGGTGCGCCACCGCTGCATAAAGCTGGGACCACCGTAAACGCTGGCCGCCAGGCGCAGCGCCGTGGTCTTGCCGCTTGAACTGTCGCCCCGAAAATGGAACCCACCACTCTCCATGCCTGCAGGCCGCAACAGCGGCCCTGCAAAGGCGCTGGAGACAGCGAACACCAGACGGCTATTTCCAGCGCAAAGAAGGCCCACGCGGTTGCGCCATTCATCCGCATCGCGCTTGATGCGGAAGGTGTTCTCCATCTGGTTATCCGACTGAAAAACGATGCGCTCGGCCTCGTCGCCAATGGTTTCATGGGGCAACACGAAAGCCCTGCCGTGCCAGCCAATGCGATCAGTGCAACTGGCGAACTCGGGCGGCTTGCGCGTCTGGATGTACTCGGTCAGCCGGTTGCGGGCTGCTGGTGCGGTGGCGATGCGCAGGCCCATATTCAACAGCAGGCCGCGATATTCGCCCCCGTCGCCGCTCAACATGCGCGCCGGCATGGCCCATTGCTTGGGGATGCCCAACGGATCAGCAAAGGTCAGCAGGTAGCCCCAGCCTGCGCCCTCTTGGTTGCGCGTGAGTGCTTCGACCTGCAGCGGCGAGCACAACCACATGGGCCTTGCCGGATTGCCATCGCGGTCGCGGCCATGAAACCACACGCCGCCGTCATCCAACATGAATGGGTCATCCCATTCCGCTACATCATCCGGCCCATTGGCGCTGCCCCTGCTGCGGCCATTGCCACCATTTCCGTTACCGCTGCCACTCAGGCTACCGGAACTATCTGCAGGCGTGCCGCCAGCGCCCGCGATATCGCTCGAATCGGGATCTGTCGCCGGCACGTTCGCATGGCGGGCCTCGGCTGGCGCTGCCTGCAGCCCCTCAGTGGCCTGCTGCACGCACATTTGCACGGCCTCAAGGCCGTGAGCCTGGTGCATGTCGTTGAAGTCGCTGGCACCCTCGGGCAGCGCAGTGGGGAACACCGCCGCCCCCTTCACAGCACGCGCTGCAGCCTCGGCTTTCATGCGCCCAGGATTGCGGCCCGTGCGCGCCTGCGTGGCCGCGTCATCATCGCCGCACACCACCAGCGCGGCAGGCGGCAGCAACTGGCGCAAAGCCTTTGCAACGCCCAGCAGGTTGCCCGCATCAAAGGCCACGGCCACCGGCAGACCCGTTGCCATGTGCAGGCTGGCGGCCGTGGCGTAGCCCTCGGCAATCAGCACCAGGGGTGCGGCTTCCAGACTACCCAGCACATGCCACAGCCCGGACTTGCGCCCGCCCTTCAAAAACAGTTTGGACGGCCCGCCATTCGCAGCCGCAGTAGGCGCAATGCGCTGCACGTTCCACAAGCGCCCGGTCTCATCGCGCACCGGGACCAGCAGCCAGCCATCGACGGTATAGCGCACCCCGATGCCTTGCACGCCCTTGCGCTGCAGGTAAAGAGATTCGCCCGTGTCGCTGGCGTTTTCCCACAAGGCCACAGCCTCGCCGGCCGCCGCTTCATGGTCGGCTTGCATACGGGCCGCTTCGGCTATTTGCGCTTGCTGGCGCTGTTCGCGTTGTTCGGCCTGCTGCTGCAGTTCGGCCGCACTGGGCTTGTGGGCTGCGCTACCCTGGCGGGGCAGCTTGAAGCCATGCTGTTTTGCCAGATACAGCAGCGTGGACACCCCTACTCCACCGCCCTCCCGAATGCTGCGCCAGGTGCTGCGCGCAGCGCCCGCATCAAAGGTGCCGCCGCCGCTCGCGCTCCAGTCGCTGAAAAGCTGCAGCCCCGTATCGTCGGGATACTCGCTCTTGATAGCCATACCCACGCGCGCCCACTCATCACGGGGCAAATTGGACGGCACAAAGCTCAAGGCATTGCGCAGCAGCTCGGGGGTAATGGTGGTCTTGGTCATTGAATACGAGGCTCCAGGTCACGCCGATGCAACGGGCAAAAGCCCGCCTGCAGCACCGCAGGGCGGCCAGGCTGGGACCTGGCCAGAACCTCACCTGTCTTGCAATTGGAAATGGTCAGCACACCCCAGGCGTCGAACACCAGCCGGCACGGCGCGCCTTGTGGCGGCACGAACCGCATCGCCCGCAACGAAGCGGGATTGCCAGCGGACTGCAGGAATGCTGTTTCATTCGGCATGGAATGCGCCATGCAACTGGCGCGCGCTTGCTTCACTACATGGCCTGTTTTGGCGTCCTGCAGCATGAGCACGCCAGGCCACGCGAACAGCACGTACATGGTGGGCTGGCCTGCCCGGCACCACCGTTTGCGAAAGATCACGCCATCAGGCGGAATGTGATGCGCCTGCATATGTTCCGCACCTCGACGCAAGCGCAACTGCGCCGCCTCGGCTGCTGCATGCCTCGCTTTGTCAGCGGGCTGCAGATCCGCTTGAATGGAGTGTTCACGCATGGCTATACCTCCCTGCTTCATCGCTTCAATCACTACCGATTGCGCAGCCCCTGGCGCATCACCCAGGCCATGACGCATCGCCTTGATGCCCTTGGCAGCGCTGCTCATGCCAGCGCACCGCCGATGCGCTGCTGCACCCATGTCAAGACGGCCGATTCCGGCCAGGCAACCATGCGACTGGTGATCCGAACGCATGCCGGAAATTTCCCTTCTTTCATGAGCTTGTAGACCGTGCTTTTCTTGCAGCCCGTGACCGCCTCCACATCGGCCAAACGCAACAGGCGATCACGAGGTACAGCAGAACGGGCGGAATGAACAACTTGCATGGGTAATTTCCTTTGAGGGACGCCAACGCATCCAACGTGGTGCGCTTGTGGCGTTGAGGAAATATTCGTAGTCGAGGGGGGTTGCCGTCGCCTTGCAGTAGTCCGCAAACGCTCGCGCAGAGCGCAAGCGGTGCGAGCAAGAAGCGAAGCCCGCAAGGCACTGCAAGGCAAACGGCAAGCCATTTATGCGGCCCCTCCATTGGCTCGACGGCCAAGCCCATCAAATGCGGTTGCTTGGGCGCGTTCGACATGCTTATCCAACACCGATTGCAGGCCCTGGCGCGTCATGCCCATATCGCCTGCCAGCCGCCCCACCGCACCTCGGTCACGGCCCGCCTCTTGCTCCTGCCGCAGCCAGGCTCGGACCAACACCACATGCGGGGCCGTCCACTGGGGCCTCTGCTGTGCGGGCTTGCCGGCGAATTGCAGGCGATACCGCACCAGAGTCGGCAGGTCTTGCACCTCCTCTGCACTCAACGCGGCGGCCGCGTCAGCGCTGGCGGCCTGCGCTTTCCCACACGCTTTAAACCAGGCTGCAATGTGCTTACTGGGTCCCATGTCTTGCGCGGCAAGCCATGCGGCAAATGCGGCAGGCCCAATGTAATGACGCGTGTTTTTTTCTTCAACAAGAACAGGCGGCACACCAGCACCGGCATCAATTTCGTCAAGCCCTGCATACACGCCTGCAATGATTCCACCCCTGGCAATTTCCGAAGCGAGCCACGCCTGTGACTTGGCGCGCGCGGCCTCCCTAGCCCTGGCTGTTGCCTCTGGATCGACAACCTCTCGCACCTCCACCACCCTTTCAGAAACTTCAAGGCTTCCACCTTCAGCGGCATCCCATATAGCCTCAAACAGCACATCTGCAGCCTCCTCACCCTGCTCATCGCCGGGCCGAAAAGGCATCTGCAAAACGGCCAATTGCCACGGAACAAGGACGGCGGGCCAACCCTGACGCCTGACGCTGGGCCGCGCGGTTTCAAAAAAAGCAGGAATCGCCAGCGCAAAGCGCCAGCTCACATCAACATTCATCTGCATCCCCAAATGCAACCCCGGCAGAAAGCCCCAGCAGGGCAACCGGGGGCTTGCCTTTTCAGTCGGATTGCGGCCCGACCTAGCTGGGGTTTAAACACATGTATGCAAATACAGTATTTAACCTGAGAAATCTCAGCATCCATCCAGGACACCCTGCATCTCTGCGATGCATCGACAGTCGTCGTCATCCAGGACGGACATAACCACGCTATTGAGGTCGAACAGGCGCACGACCAAGGCCCTCAGATGCTGATATTCGGGATGCCGTATAGGCAAACTGGCATTCAGATGGCGTGCTATCGCCTCTGCCTCATATGTCGCGTGGCGCGCGATGCGCAACCGCTGGGCCTGCATTGTCTTGAGGGAATTCTTATGTGCCACAACGTCCCTCCCGGTCCACGAAAACCACCGCATCCGCGAACACCTCGAACAGCTTTTTCACGGACTCCAGGCAGCGGAAATAGTAGGTATCGGTGCGACTGAAAACGCGTACACACAGGTTCACGATCGAAGCAGACTCATACCATTCACGCTCAAACAACGCCACCTCAGCAGGAGGATTGGCGCGCATCTCTTTGATTCGCTCCAGGACCAGATCCATCGACAGACACACGTCTGCCTCAACGTCCGAATCCCCCCAATCCTTGTCCGTAGCGATTGCAGAACTCAGTCGCTCCAACGAGTCCTGAGCAAAGGCCAAGGCCATCAATATCGTCTGCTGCCATGTGGGCGGTACGATGGATACGGCCTGTTTTTGGCAAGGCTTCGCCTTCACTGCCACGCGGGCAATGTTGTTTCTGGTTGCCATGGTTCACCCCCGCTGGCTAGGTTTAACGGTGCGCAAAGCGTCACGCGCATCGGCGCATGCAAGCAACTCAGTTGCAATAGCTCGGGCCTGCTCTGCCGTGAAAATCATTTGGCTGCTGTGCGCGTCATCTGCCATCGAAAACGCTATGCGGTCCCGCTTAATGTCCGCGCTGATGAACACACTGCGCTGCTCGCTCAGAACGGCTTGGGAGTCACGCGCGAGCGTCTTGGAATCGGTGTATTGGGTGAAGGTGGTGCCGGCCATGACTCAGCCCTCTTGAGCCAACGACAGCCCACGCAGGGCGGCCAGGGCTTGGATGGCCTTGCGCTTGGCAGCAGCGGTATTTGCCTGCGGCTGGCGTAGGTAGAACACGGCCATGCTCAGCGCATTATGAGCATCGGCGTGAAGTTGAATAGGGTCGAGGGTGCCCATGACGGGCGATGTAGGGGCAGCGCGGAGGCGGGCCTGAGCGAAAGCGGTCACGTGTGACCTCCAAGTGGTTCGGTTTGCTAAAACCACCACCTCCCACGCCAATGGAAGGCGGCAGCTCGGACAGGTTGGCGTACCGGGAACCACTTGCGTGAACCGGCAGAGCTTGCGCTCTCCCATCCGAGCCGCCATAAACTGAAGGCACGAATTCAAAAGCCGCAGGTACTGCGCGTGTACTGCGGCTTATTTCGCAGTGGTTCGTCGGGACGCCAATCCCGTTCACGCTTTTTTGGCGTGATGACTGCACTATATCACGGACGCTTGAGCGATGAACAGCTTCCACACCAAATAGCTCAGTGGTCCAGAGATGATCTATAAAGATTCCTCTTGGATTTTCTATGCTCAAGCGAAGACTCTAGGAGAATGTTGCAGACTACGAATCGGCCAAGGTCTAACCCGCCCCAGCAACGGCGCGCACCTGTAAGTATGCGTCGGCAAGCGCATTGCAAACCATTAAAAATCCACTTCACATAGGATATTAAGCGACCAACTTTAACCATTTCAAGCTCGCTTTGGGTCCTATTGGGTAGTTCGACTCATCAATAGACGATAGGTAATTTTAATAAAGCAGCGCATCTTAGGACGCCTTCTTCTACACTCTACCTATAGCCAATACCTCATGGAGCTCGGTGTGCAAAACTCCATCACCTTCAAACTTCAAACGATCAAAATCTTCTAATTTAAAGCAAAAATTTCTTTCTATACAACTCTAGAGGCTTGAAGCTCAAGAGATGCAGCAGGCATATCGGAGGCAAGCTGAATACTCCTCGTCATAAAATAAAGAAGTTTTCTATCAGCATTGAGAACACCCGAGCCAACCTGCTTCCCTACTACAGGCAATAGTTTCTCAACGTATTTACTTTCTACTTTCATCTGCCCACGAAGACGCCAAATCAAAGAGCTATGACGAAATAGATGCAGCAGATTTTCACCATCACCATTCGCAAGAAATGAATCCCACAAAACACCATGGCAGATACCAAAAAGATTATCTATTCTCTGGTTGTAAAGATATTCATATGCACGAGTGCAGTCTGATATCTGCTCCGCCGTCAGCACTCCCGACTCGTTTAAACCGATTCTTGCAAGCTTCAGAGAAGCACGGACAAGATTGTATGAATCACCTTCTCTTCGAGCAGTTTGTATCACATTTTTCAAGAGCAGCTTTTTGGATTCTGCATCGACCATGGTCTCTGCTCTATCAATCATCAAGTTATTAGACAAGATGAAAGCCTTACGCTTCACCGCATCCTCTTGCACTTTCTTTAATTGATTATCACGATCCAACTGATAACTATCATCATTACGGATAATTATACTTTTCGCCTGAAGGCCATGGTTTGATTTTGGATCAACCCTCTCTGCCCTTCTCGCTAGATCAACCGTCTCTGCCGAATCTTCATCCTGCGACTCGCTAATGAATGCGAGATTCAAAAGTACATCCTGCTTCTGAGCCTTTGTTGTAACAGAGCCTTCGCACTGTCGCAACAAATCACGCGCACGCGCATACTCCCCGATCATTCTAAGGGCTTTAGCATACTGAATACGAGCCGGATTTAAATCCAGACCGCTGCCTGCACTTTCATGCATTTGTAAAAGGTCTTCATAGAGGCCGGCAACACTGCGAAAGTGGTCACCTGCTCTTAGCTGAGCAGCAAAGGAAGTCGCAAGCGCCAGAGCAGAGCGAATATTTTCAATTTTCCCTGTTTCTGTGGCTGCTCTTGTTGCCCGAAGAACCATCGTGCATGCATTCCCAATTTCACGCATATCACACTGGGAATCTTTAAATTTCAGGTATGTCGGCGGCCGGATTCCTCGCAACTCCCAGTCATCCCCGAAATAAAGAGCAAGAGCCTTAGCGCTTAGCGTCCGATGTTCAACGCTGGAAAGCGATTGAACTACGAACTCCCGTGCCGCACGGCGAACCACCAACGCACTCCCCTGCTCGCTAAAAGTATATTTTTCCTCAAGCGATTTAATCGTCACCACATCAACAAGATTAAGCTCTAAAAGCCTAGATGCATGAACTGGGTAAAACGCTCGAGCTCCAAAAAACCTCTTCACGCGGAATAGCTGCTCACCCTGCGGGAACATTGAAAGCACTTTGAGCAACGAAAATGATCGCGAATCTGTATCCTCTCGAGAGGCCGCGAGCGCTTGAATCGTGCGTACCAATGCGGGTGAAGCTTCACGGCTCTCAGCATGCTTTCCGGCCACATCAGAGTCAAGTTCAAAAAGCCCTTTGAGGCCGACGATTTGCAGATCTCGCAAAATCGAATCTATCCGCGACGGAATACCATCCGTGTGGCGGTGCAGACGCAGTACAGCATCATGACTCGCAAGGTGGACGCTCCCTTTCTGATGTAGTGAGACGTATTGCGCTGTGTCTGCTTCGTCGAGCGCACCCAACTCAACAACTCGCATCGACGAAGCGTTCGAGGCTAATCGTGATCGAACGACGACAGAAAGTTCTGGGCAAAAATCCAAAATAACTTGAACAAGGCCATCTATTTGCTGTGCAAGCGAGAGTGTGCCACCAGTTAGGCTTGATCCAGCATCCAGACTAAGATCAATTTCATCCAGCACTAAAATGGCTTCGCCTTCTTCAGATAGACCGCTGCACAACGCCGCAAATCCGCAACCAATTCTTTCTGGAAGTCCTTGCAGTACCTCTTCCTGATTTCGGTAATTATGCAGATCAAGGTAGTAAATAGATCCTCTGCGGCCAAGCATTTGCTGCTGAACGCATTGAATAAATTCATCACCTCCTAGCCCCCAATCCGCGACAAGCCAGGCTTTTCGCGTTTCCCTTAATGCTGCCAAGAATAAAGTTTGCTCGGACTTTCTTACGGCTGCGTGAGCTTCGCTAACAGCACCTGGACGCACCAATCGCATGAGCACTTCCTTAATTCCGGAAGTCAAGTCGAGTGAATCACTCCCTGAGGATTCAAATTCAGCTTCAACTATTGCGCCGGCCTGGAAGGTAATATCACAGTAGGTATCGTCAACAAGTGTCCAGTTTTGATCCGCCCCCAATCGACGCGAGCCATCGGCTCGCATATTGACAGTTCGGGGCCATATTCGGATTCCACGCACGCCTTGCTTTACAGGAACTTGGATTACCGAGTAGCCGTGATTTCGATCTACTTTATCTGAGCCGAAGTGCTCCAGACCAAAAAGCGATGCCGCCTGCACCGAAATGCGGCTTTGGCCTCCCGATATCGACTCGGTTATCGACCGTCCCTCGTGCATGTGTCCATATAGATGCGCATCGAATCTCCCAGGAGTATAGATTTCCGCCGCCCAATCCTTTCGAGCTTCAGGGTGTAGCCAGTCCACCGGATGGTGCGTGACCAACAAGCAAGAGTCGTGCTTTTTGCCCCATGCATCAGGGTCATCACCCGTAACTTCCATCAACTGTCGCGGATGTACACATAGACGACCTTGAAAATCGCCCCCCGCGTTCTGTAACCAAGCCGAATTCAGACCGACGATACCCAGGCGTTGCGAGCCTTTTTCTATCGTCACCGCGATATCACCAGGAAGAAGACCCCTGGTAAAGGGTGCCATCGGTATCACTTCTGAAAGCCTTTCATGCCAGCTCTCGAAATTCTTGAACCATTCCGACACCGCGATCCTGTAAACGGAGGAATTCGACTTCCAAAAATCATCCCTCACAGCAGCGTCATTCCACCACTGAGCCATAACTCGCCCAGTAGGGTCCATTTCTTTTGGGCGCTCGAGATCGTGATTACCGGGCACAACCACTAATTTAGGATCGGAGCCAAGAATTTTGAATTGTGACCACAGTCCCGAAAGCAACTCGGTTAATTTTTCAAACTCAGCAGCACTACCACGTTGCGTAAGGTCCCCAGAGAAGATAACAACATCCCAAGGCCCCGCTCGCCTATGCAGACTTACAAGATCCTCATAGAACTGCGATCTGAAGGTGGGCCACATCCAGTCTTGCTGTTCTAAGCCGAGATGAAGATCACTCAGATGCAGCAGCTTGATACTTGCTGGTGTTGCAACGCCATCCATACCCATTCCTTCGCTTTGTTGTTACTTCTAAAGCAGTTAATAAATATAACGGTCTATTGGCCTCTCCTACCTATGACAACTGCCATGAGATGTGAGCACTTAATTTTGCGCGTGCGTCACAGCTAAGAACTTGCCAACCGCAAAAATCTCTTAGCGTCAATGTTGTCCGACATGGATAGACCTGTGCCCAATCCTCGAGTGTAGACGCGTATACAGCCGCATCCTCAAGCCCGCTGCAAGCACACCATGGACCATAGGATAGGGCACCAGGGGAACGCCCACCGCGCTGTTTTCCGGCAATGTGCGTCACGGCCCACGCTGCCTAGCGGCAGCCAAGCGCACTACGACACGCAGGACCCATACCCGCACCACGGCAAGCGCCCAGACACCGAGCCCCGCTACCGCATTCACATGGAGCAACAACCGCCCCACCCACCAGCGAATCAAGACAAAACAACATAGAGAAAGAACACTAAATTTTTCATATTAAGAAATATTCTTTATTTGTTCCCACTTTGTTCCCGCTTTGTTCCCAATTTGTTCCCAAACAATTCGATAGCAACAAACTCTCACCTATCAACGCTTTCCAGGCATAGAAGCTCTCAAAAAACAGCGTGTTCCCACGTTCCCAAGAAAAATAATGTCCTACGCCGTTCGCCCTCATCGACCGCGCTATCCTTCTCAGGACACGGGCACAAAAAGGCCGCCTCATTGGGCGGCCTGGCGGGCTGGCGTTGGCAGGTCTGCGGATAACTCAGGTGATACGCTGAGGTTGGCGTACTACCTTCCAGCCTTTCTGCGCCGACACAGAGCCCGGCACTGGGTTCGGTTCCTTGTGCGTCTCATCGAGCGGCCTGGTGAACTTGAGCTGGCAGGTTTGCTGATAACTCAGGCGGTGCGCTGGTGCAGGTGTACCACCTTCCCGGTCTTGCGGCCATCGAGGTAATCGGCCCACCACTGCAGCAGCTTGGCGCGTTCGTCCATGTAGGTACTGCGGTGGTAGGCGGCCCGCACTTGGTTCGGTTCCTTGTGGGCGAGCTGGCGCTCGATCACATCGGGCCTCCAGCCGGCTTCATTGGCTACGGTCGAGAACAGCGCACGAAAGCCGTGGGCTGTAGCTAGATTCTTGTAGCCCATGCGCGCCATGGCCGAATTGAACGTGTTTTCACTCAGTGGCTTGCTGGGGTAATACGGGCTCGGGAAGATCAGTTCACGCCCGCCACTCATGGACTGCATGGACTGCAGCAGCTCCAGGGCTTGGCTGGACAGAGGCACACGGTGTTCCTGGCGCATCTTCATGCGCTCGGCGGGAATGATCCACAGGGCGGCGTCCAGATCCACCTCGGCCCACAGCGCGCCGCGAACCTCGCCGGGGCGGGCTGCGGTCAGCATCAGCAGGCGCAATGCATGGACCGTGTGCGGATCACCGTCATAGGCGTCGAGCTGGGCAAGGAAGGCGGGTAAATCCTTGGCGTCCAACGCCGCCCGGTGTTTGACTTCACGCGGCTTGAGTATCTCGGACTGCACCAGGTCGAGCATGGGATTGCTGTCGATCTTTCGATGGATTACGGCCCAGCGGAAGATAGCCTTGACCCGCTGCAGCACGCGGCCCGCCTGATCGCCCGCCCCCCGCGCCTCGATGCGCTTGACCGCAGTCATCACCTCCAAAGGCTTGACGCTTGCCAGCGGCCGTTCACCCATCGTTTTGAGAATGTCGGCCTCCAGCGATGCCCGGATGCGCTCCCGCGTTACAGGCGTCCAGCGGGCCGACTGGTGCTCGAGCCACTCACCCGCCGCCGCCCGGAAAGTGTTCACGGCTTCATGCGCAGCTTGGACCTTGGCAGCCTTGCGCTGCTCGGCAGGGTCTTCGCCGACCTGAAGCGCCTGCTTCGCCTGTGCTGCCAGCTCGCGGGCATCCCGAAGGCTTACCCCCGGGTACACGCCCAACGCCAGCAGCTTTTCCTTACCGCCATACCGGTATTTCATGCGCCAGTACCGCCCACCCGCTTTGGTCAGGTCAAGGAACAGGCCGGTACCATCAAAGTACTTGCCTGGCTCTTTCAGCGTGCGTAGTTTGGCGTCAGTCAGCTTCATGGCCGGGGGGTATCCTTTGCATTCTGGGGGTACATTTGGGGGTACATTTTGCACACCCAAAAAAGAAACCCAGCATTCATGCGGGATTCAAGGCAGAGTGCGAGTGCTGCTGAGGGACCAATTCCAAGGCTGCACATGTCCACAGACGTGCGGCCTTTTTCTTTTCTGCGCTGTGGATCGCGTGCCCGTGCAAGCGCTGACCCGGGTTGTCCGATTCAGCCTTCAAACCACAGCGTCACCAGCGCCAGCGCCGCGGGCAAGGCCTGTATCATCAGGATCTTGCGGCTGGCCCTGAAGCCGCCGTAGACACCGGCCACCAGCACGCAGAGCAGGAAGAACCACTGGAACTCCAGGCCCGCGCTGCCGCGCGCCAGGCCATAGACGAGGCCGGCGGCGAGGAAGCCGTTGTACAGGCCCTGGTTCGCGGCCAGGGTGCGGGTCTGGACGGCGAACTCCGGCGTGAGGCCGAAGGCACGCCGGCCCGCGGGCTTCTGCCAGAGGAACATTTCCAGCACCAGGATGTAGCAATGGATGGCTGCTACCAGGCCAATGAGAACGCTCGCGATCATCGGTTTCCTCCGCTGGTGAAAGACTGCAGCCGGGTGATCAAGGGCGCAGCAGCACCTTGCCCTTGCGCCCCGGCGTCAGGCTGGTGGCCACGGCCTTGGAGATGTCGGCCAGGTCGTAGATGGCCTCGACCGGCAGCTTGAGCGCGCCGCTGGCGGCCAGGCCCAGCAGTTCGCCCAGCAGGCGGCGCTTGTCTTCGACGGACATGGCTGCGCTGAGCTTGCTGCCCCAGAAGCCCTTGACGACCGCCTGCTTGAAGATCAAGTCGCCCGAGGCAATCTGCATGGGCTCGCCGGCCATGCTGCCGAAGGACACCAGCAGGCCGCCTTCGCCCAGCAGCGCCAGCAGTTCGCCGCTGGCCTTGCCGCCAATCGAGTCCACCGCGGCGCGCGGCTTGGCGTCGCCGATGATGGCATGCACCTGCGCCTGCCAGTCCGGCTGCGCGGTGGAGACCGCATTGCCGATGCCCAGCGCCGCGAGCTCCTCGACGCCGGCATTGCGCCGCACCAGATTGACGGTGTGCACGCCGCGCGCCGCGGCCAGCATCGCCAGCGTCTTGCCGACGGCGCCGTTGGCGGTGTTCTGCACGATCCAGTCGCCGCTGTCGACTTCGAGGAATTCGAGCAGCATCAGCGCGCTCAGCGGCATGGCGATCAGCTGCGCCGCGGCTTCGTCGGCAATGGCCTCAGGCAGCGGCACCAGTTGCGGCGCCGGGGCGATGAAATACTCGGCCCAGCTGCCATGCACGCCGGCCACGGCCACGCGCTGGCCCGGCGCCACGCCCTGCACGCCCTCGCCCAGCGCGTCGACCAGGCCCACGGCTTCGCTGCCGCCGATCGCCGGCAGCGTGGGCTTGTAGCCGTATTGCCCGCGCACCGTCCAGAGGTCGTGGTTGTGGATTGGCGACAGCAGCATCTTGATGCGCACTTCGCCCGGGCCGGGCTGCGGCACGGGGTTGTCGGCCAGGGCAAGGACGTCGGCGGGATCGCCAAAGAGGGTGTGGACGGCACTGCGCATGCGGGCTCCTTTGGGTGCAATGAGGGATGCGGCCACTCAGGCCAGTTGTTTGAGCAATGCCTGGGCGCAGGCGGCCGAGCTGCCCGGGTTCTGGCCGGTGACCAGATGGCCGTCGGTGACCACGTACGACTGCCAGTCCGGGCCTTTCTCATACTGGCCGCCCAGGCGCTTGAGCTCGTCTTCAAGCAGGAAGGGCACGACCTGGGTCAGGCCCACGGCCGCCTCCTCGCTGTTGGAAAAACCCGTGACGCGGCGGCCGGCCACCCAGGGTTTGCCATCGGCGCCGCGCACCTTGATCAACGCGCCGGGCGCATGGCAGACCAGGGCCGCGGGCTTGCCCGAACGCGCAAAGGATTCGAGCAAGGCAATCGACGCGGCGTCGTTGGCGAGATCCCAGAGCGGGCCGTGGCCGCCAGGGTAGAACACGGCATCGAATTCGGCGGGATCGATCTGCGCCAGCGGCACGGTCGTGGCCAGCAGCTGTTGCGCCGCCGGGTCCTGGCGAAAGCGTTCGGTGGTTTCGGTCTGGGCGTCGGGCGCGTCGCTTTTCGGATCGAGCGGCGGCTGCCCCCCGGCGGGCGAGGCCAGCGTGACCTGCGCGCCGGCGTCCTTGAAGACATAGTAGGGAGCGGTGAACTCCTCCAGCCAGAAGCCGGTTTTCTTGCCGGTATCCCCGAGCTGGTCGTGCGAAGTCAGTACCAGAAGAATCTTCATTTCCAAGTCCTTTCAGCAAGTGGGCGACGCCGCGGCGGGCGCACGGTGGTGGCAGTCAGGCAATCAAAGCCTGGCGGCCATCTCCAGCAGCATAAAACACACCCGGCGCGGGCTGCGGTGTCGCGGCCTTCCTGCGCTCAGGGCGACGGTCAGCTCCAGACCGCGAATTCGTTGCCGCTGGGTTCGGTGAAATGAAAGCGCCGCCCGCCCGGGAAGGAAAAGATCGGCTTGATGATCTCGCCGCCCGCGGCACTGACCTTGGCCAGGGTGTCCTCGAGGCGCTCGCTGTAGAAGATGAGCAGCGCGCTGCCCCGCTCGCTGCGGGCCGCAAGGTCGGCGCGGTAGAAGCCGCCGTCAAGGCCTTCGCCCGAAAAGGCCATGTAGTCGGGGCCGTAATGCGTGAATGTCCAGCCGAACGCGGCCTCGAAGAAGGCTGCGGTCGCGGCGAGATCGCGCGCGGCGAACTCGACATAGTTGATCTTTTCATGGGCCGGCATGGGCGCTCCTGGCAAATCGTTGAGCGCCCATTGTCGCGCGCCGCGCGGATGCCCCCGCCGCGGCGCACAGCGCCGGCGCAAGGCACAATCGGCCGCTGCGGTTCCAATCACGGCCGCGCCGCCTCCACCTTTTTCACGGACTCCTCTTTCCATGCCCGCCACCGAAATCACCGTCACTTCCGCAGGCAAGGTCGCGGGCCAGGAACTGCTGGTGCCCACCGGCCAGGAAGGCGAACACTACGCGCATATCCAGGACTGGCTCACGGCCCAGCTCAAGGCGAAGAAAACGGTGCGCGACATCAGCCAGAAGGTGCTGGTCAAGGGCATCAAGCAGTGGGCGGTCTACGAAGGCAAAGCCGGCGGCAAGACCCAGCGCTGGGCCTTCAAGATCACCTGAGATCAGCGCGCCGGCGCGAAATGCCTGGCGCCGGCGACGCACCCGATCACGGCCAGCGTCACGCCCACCATGCCCGGGCTCACGGCCTCGTGCAGCAGGCCCGCGGCCAGCGCCAGCCCGAAGAAGGGCTGCAGCAATTGCAGCTGGCCGACGGCGGCGATGCCGCCCTGCGCCAGCCCGCGGTACCAGAACACGAAGCCGATCAGCATGCTGAACACCGACACATAGGCCAGCCCGAGCCAGGCCGCGGCGCCGACATTGCCCAGGTTTGCGGGCCAGCGCAGCCCGGCCAGCAACAGCATCGCCGGCAGCGACAGCACCAGCGCCCAGCAGATCACCTGCCAGCCGCCCAGCTCGCGCGACAGCCTGGCGCCTTCGGCGTAGCCCAGGCCGCAGACCGCGATCGCCAGCAGCATCAGCAGGTCGCCACGCCATGCCGCGCCCAGGCCTTGCGACAGCGCAAACGCCATCACCAGCGCGCTGCCCAGCAGCGAGAAGCACCAGAACGACGCCTGCGGGCGCTCGCCGCCGCGCAGCACGCCGAACACTGCGGTGGACAGCGGCAGCATGCCCATGAACACCATCGCGTGCGCCGATGTCATCTGCTGCAGCGCGAGCGCCGTGAGCAACGGAAAGCCCAGCACCACGCCCAGCGCGACCAGCGCCAGCGAATGCCACTGGCGGCGCGTGGGACGCTGCTGGCGCATGAGTACCAGCGCGCACAGCGCCAGCAGGCCCGCGAGGGCGCCGCGCGCGCCGGTGAGAAACAGCGGCTCCAGCTCCAGCACCGCGATGCGCGTGGCCGGCAGGGAGCCGCTGAAGATCAGCATGCCAATGAAGCCATTGCGCCAGCCGTTGGATGTCCTGCCCATGGGGTTTCCTGTGTGAAAGACACGGATGCTAGGCAGCGCAACCAATACAATCAAATTATTGTCATGGATACATTCCACTATGCCGCAAGCCCGCTACAAACCGCTGGTCGATCGCCTGGCCGCGGATATCCGCAGCGGCCGGCTGCTGCCCGGCACGCGCCTGCCCACGCACCGGCAGCTCGCGGCGCGCGAGCATCTGGCGCTGGTCACGGCGACGCGGGTGTATGCCGAACTCGAAGCGATGGGCCTGGTCAGCGGCGAGCAGGGCCGCGGCACCTTCGTCAAGGAAACCGCGCTGTATGGCGGGCGGGAAGTCGATCTGCAAAGCGCGGCCGCGGACACCGTCGACCTGAGCTTCAACTACCCGGCCCTGCCCGGCCAGGCCGAGCTGCTGCGCGCCGGGCTGCGCCAGCTGGCCACGGCGGGCGATCTCGAAGCGCTGCTGCGTTACCAGCCGCATGCGGGCCGACTGCAAGACCGCGCCGCCGTCGCGCGCCACCTGCTGCGCCGCGGCCTTGCCGTGCCCGCGGCGCAGGTGCTGCTGGTCGACGGCGCGCAGCACGGCCTGGCCACCGCGCTGATGGCGCTGCTGCAGCCCGGCGATGTCGTGGCCGTCGATGCGCTGACCTACCCGGGCTTCAAGCTGATCGCCCAGACCCAGCACCTCGAACTGGCGCCAGTGCCGGCCGCGGGCAACGGCACCGATCTGGACGTCCTGGAAAAGCTCTGCCAACGCCGCAAGGTGCGCGCCATCTACACCATGCCGACGCTCAACAACCCGCTGGGCTGGGTCACGGACGCGGCGCACCGCCAGGCGCTGGTGGCGATCGCGCGCAAGCATGGATTGCTCATCATCGAGGACGGCGCCTATGCCTTCCTGGCCGAGGCCGCGCCGCCTCCGCTGGCCATGCTCGCGCCCGAATGCACGGTCTACATCTCGGGCTTCTCGAAGAACGTGGCCGCCGGCCTGCGCGTGGGCTTCATGGCGGTGCCCGCGTCCTGGGTGGACAGGATGGAGCGCGTGATCCGCGCGACGATCTGGAACACCGCGGGCGTGATGACGGCGCTGGCCTGCGGCTGGGTCGATGACGGCACGGTGGCGCGGCTCGAACAGGAAAAGCGCCGCGACGCGCGCCAGCGCCAGCGGCTGGCCGCCGAGGTGCTCGGGCCGCTGCCGCGCGTGGGCCATCCCGGCTCCTATTTCGTCTGGCTGCCCCTGGCCGATGAGGTGCGCGCCGACCAGGTGGCCATGGCGCTGGTGCGCGAGCGCGTATCGGTCTCCACGGCCCAGCCGTTTGCCACCTCGGCGCAGGTGCCGCATGCGATCCGGCTGGCGCTGGGTTCGGTGGCGCCCGATACGCTGCGCCTGGCGCTGGGCAAGGTGCGCCAGGCCATCGAACACCACACCGGCCGTTGACGGCGCACAATGCACGCTGGCCCCCGTGCCGAATTCCTGCCTGACCCATGCGCCTGTTTGCCCCGTTCTCGAATTTCTTCCGCGACAACTACCCTTCCGCCGAACGCCTGGGCGTGCCCGTGGCGCGCTGGCGCGCGAGCCTCTACCGCACGGTGTTCGAGACCAACACCCAGGTGGGCAAGGCCTTCGAGCGCTACCTGACGCTGGCCATCGTGCTGAGCCTGGGCGTGGTGATCGCGCACAGCGTGCCGGCGATTTCGGCGGGCTGGCGCGGCAGCGCGCTGCGCGGCCTGGAGTGGGTGTTCACGCTGGCGTTCACGGTGGAGTACCTGCTGCGGCTGGTCTCGGTGCGCAAGCCCTGGCGCTATGCGCTGAGCTTCTATGGCATCGTCGATCTGCTGGCGATCATTCCCGCCTACCTGGCGATCTTCTTTCCCGATGCGCAATACCTGGCGGCAGTGCGCGCGCTGCGGCTGGTGCGCACCTTCCACATCTTTCCGGCACTGCGCGGCTTTCTCGACGAGTACCTGATGCTGGGGCGCGCGCTGCAGGCCAGCGTGCGCAAGATCTTCGTGTTCCTGAGCGTCGTGGCGGTGCTGGTGTTCGTCATGGGCACGCTGATGTTCGTCATCGAAGGACCGGAAAACGGCTTCACCAGCGTGCCGACGGGCATCTACTGGGCGATCTCGACCGTCACCACCGTCGGCTATGGCGACCTGACGCCGGCCACGTCGGTGGGCCGCTTCTTTGCGTCGGTGATGATGCTGCTGGGCTGGGGGGTGCTGGCCGTGCCCACGGGTATCGTCGGCGCGGAAATCTCGCGCAGCGCCGGCACGCGGGCGCGCCTCAAGGGGGTCGATTGCCGGATGTGCGGCGAGGACCGGCATGAAGGCGACGCGCGCTTTTGCCGCCGCTGCGGCACCCGGCTGCTGCCGCTGGCCGCGCCTGCAGCGCGCCCGCCAGCCGCGCCGGCGCAGCAGCCGGCCGGCATGCACCAGCCTGCGGCCGAAGTCGAGTGAGCGCCGCGCGGCGCCGCCGCGTTGACCGTGCCCAGACGCGGCCCACTACAATCGATTCCAGACAGCCTGCCGTCGCAGCGCTGCCTCCATTCAACATCGACAAGGGAGTTTCACATGTCCAGCAATTCCGACGATGACAGCCAGCAACGGTTTGCGCTCGGGTTCCTGTTTGCGCTGATCGCGCTGATCGTGTCCGCGGTGATCGGCACCGTGGTGTACCAGCGCGTGCTCAAGGCGCCCGAGACCGAGGTGGTCGCCGTGGCAGTGGTGCCGGCCACCGTGGAAATCGACGAAGCGCTGGTGCGCGTCGACAACGGGGTCGTCAAGTTCTACTTCGCGACGGGCAAGGCCGATGTCGCCATCGGTGGCAACGAGGCGCTGGCCGATGTCGTGCGCGGCGTCACCAACGGCAAGCGCGCGCGCATCTCGGGCTTCCACGATGCGACCGGCGATGCCGCGGCCAACGCCGAACTGGCCAAGCAGCGCGCGCAGGCGGTGCAGGCGACGCTGCTGTCGCTGGGCGTGAAGGAGGAAGTGATCGAGCTGCGCAAGCCGGAGCAGACCCTGGCCGGCGGCAGCAACGCCGAGGCGCGCCGCGTCGAGGTGGTGCTGATCGACTGAGGGCAGCCGCGCACCTCAGAGCTGGAAGCCGACGGTGCGCACCATGCCTTCGAAGATATCGCGGGGCCACGAAGGCCGGCGGCTGACATAGGGTTCGGCGCCGGCCTGCAGTTTTTCATGCCAGGCCTGCAGCCACTGCACCTCGGTTTGGCCGTAGAACGCCGCCATGGCTTCGTAGTTGAGAAACAGGCTGCGCGCATCGAGGTTCAACGAACCGCTGAGCGCCCACTCGCCATCGACGATCACGCACTTGGCATGCAGCATGCCCGGCAGCAGCTGGATTTCGGCGCCGGCCTGGGCCAGCTGGCGCAAGGCGCGCTCGCGCGCCCAGTCGGCCAGCCGGTGGTTGGAGCGCCGCGGCAGCAGCAGCCGCAGGCGCACGCCGCGCCGGCAGGCCAGGGTCCAGGCCGCGAGCAAGGCATCGTCGGGCACGAAGTACGGCGTCACCGCGACGATGCTCTCGCGCGCCTGGAACGCCGCCGACAGCAGCAGCGCATGCAGCGTGTCGTCGGCATGGTCCGGCCCACTGGGAATCCACTGCGCCCACATCTGCCCCGGGCCGGGCGCGAGCGCCTCGGGCTGGACCACGGCCGGGGCGCGGTGCTTCTTGCGGTGGATGCGGCCGGGCGCGGCGCGCCAGTCGGCATCGAACTGCGCCAGCGCCTGCGCGGCCAGCGGGCCCTCGATGACAAAGCCCAGATCGACCCAGGGCGCCGCACCGTTCTTGCCGATGAAATACTCGTCGGCCACGTTGCGCCCCCCGCTCCACAGCCGCCGGGCATCGGCCACCACCAGTTTGCGGTGGTTGCGCAGATTGAGGCGTCCATACAGCGGGTTGTGCAGCAGCGGCATGAAGCGCCGCACGGCAATGCCCATGCCGCGCCAGTCGCGCAGCAGCGTGCGCGGAGTCTGCAGGCTGCCGATGGCGTCGATCAGCACGCGCACGCGCACGCCGCGCGCGACGCAGCGCTGCAGCGCCTGCGCCACCTGCTCGCCCGTGGCATCGGCCGCCAGCACGTAGGTGCTCAGCGCCAGCTGCTCGCGCGCGCTGTCGATGGTGGCCAGCAGCGCGGCCAGCGCATCCTCGCCGCTGGCCTGGAATTGCACGCTGGAATTGCGCATGGCCTCGGGCAGGTCCAGCGCGCGCAGCAGGCGCGCTACCCAGGGCGGCGGCGTGGTGCCCGCCTCCTCCGCGAGCAGCTCCTCGGCCTCGCCCCAGGGCGGCGGCGCCGGCACCAGCGCGGCATGGCGCTGCACCGGCCGCAGGAATTTGCGGCTGCCGATCAGCAGGAACAGCGGCAACGCGGCATAGGGAAACGTCACCATCGCCACGACCCAGGCCAGGGCCGCCGACGGGTGGCGGCGCTGGTGGCCGATGCGCGTGGAAACCATGTACACCAGCAGGCTGGCAATGACCACGATGGTGTGACCCAGGCCGGACAGCAGCGCGATCATCGTCATGGGCAGGGTGCTCGCAGCAAAAGATTCATGCTGCGAGGATAGCGGCAGCCACACGGCGACCTCGTGCGACGGGTCCTACGGCAGATTTCCTGCACTGTGGGCCAGTCCGAACCGGCCAAGCCAGGGCCGCGCTGCGTCGGCCACCTGCGCAGGTGGCGCGGCGCGCGCCAGCAGCCACCAGCGGGTTTCATTGTGCGGGCCCTGTTCGATGCCCGACTGCAGCACATGCAGTCCATGCAATGCCGCCGCGAGCGCCGGGCCGAGGCAGGCCAGCCTTTCATCGCGCGCCGCGGCCACGGCCTGCGCCGCCGCGCCCGCCGACGCGCAACGGCGCTGCGGCAAGCCTGGCAGGTGCTGGCGCAGCCAGGGCGCGGCCTCCTGCAGCGCCACGGGATGGGCACAGACCGCCTGCAGCTGCGCCAGCGCCACGCCGGGGCGCGCCATCAGGCTGTAGCCCAGCTGCAGCCGGCACTCACCCACCACCTGCAGCGCATCGGGCGCGTCATTCGCATGGCTCTGTTGCAGCAGCGCCAGCACCGGCGAAAGATAGGGCGTGGCACCCACCACCCGCGTGCTCACCGGCAGGCACACCGCATCGACGCAGCGCTGCGCCAGCGCCTGCAGCGCCGTGTCGGCATCCATGGGCAGAAGTTCGGGACCGGGCCGCAGGCCTGCATCGGCGCCCCATTGCAGGCACGCCTGATGGCTCCAGGTGCCGGCCGGGCCCAGGCAGGCCACGCGCTGGCCCGGACCACGCAGCGCGTCGGGCCAGTGTGAGTAGCTCCCCGGTACCGCACCAGGAATCATTGCGGCAGCAGCGCCAGCACCTTTTCCGGCGGCCGGCACAGCGCCGCGCCCCGCGGCGTGACGACAATCGGCCGGTTCAGCAGCACCGGGTGGGCGGCCACGGCGTCAATGAGTTCGGCATCGCCGATCGCGGGGTCATCGAGCTGCAGTTCGGCGTAGATCGCCTCCTTGCTGCGCAGCAGCTCGCGCACCGGAACGCCCAGCTGGCGCACCAGCGCCGTGAGCGCCGCCGCATCGAGCGGCTCGGCAATGTAGTCGACGATGGTGGGCTCGATGCCGCGCTCGCGGATCAGCGCCAGCGCGCCGCGCGAATTGCTGCAGCGGCTGTTATGGTAGATCGTGACCGGGAAATCGGATGAAGAAGTTGTCTGGCTCATGGGAGCGCAGTGTACTCAGCGCGAGCGCAAAGTCCGGCTCAGCATGATCACCGGCACCAGCCCCACCGCCACCAGCGCCAGCGAAGGCAGCGCGGCTTCGCCCAGGCGTTCGTCGCGCGCCAGCTGGTAGGCCACCACGGCCAGCGTGTCGCTGTTGAACGGCCGCAGCACCATGGTCGCGGGCAGTTCCTTCATCACGTCGACAAACACTAGCAGCGCGGCCGCGGTCGTCGAGCGCTTGAGCAGCGGCCAGTGCACGCGCGCCATCAGCCCCCAGCTGTGCGTGCCCAGCATGCGCGCCGAATCATCGAAGCTCACGGGAATGCGCGCGTAACCGCTTTGCATGGACTGCAGCGCCACCGCGCAAAAACGCACCAGGTACGCCCAGACGATGCCCACCGCCGTGGCCGTGATCAGCGAGGCCAGGCCCCAGTCGGGCGCGGCCGCCTGCAGCCAGCCCACGGGCAGCAGCAGGCCCACGACGATCACCGCGCCGGGCACGGCATAGCCCAGGCTGGCCAGCTGGGCCACGCCGCGCGTGAGCGCATCGGGGCGGCGGCGCACGGCAAACGCCAGCGCCAGCGCGATGGCCACGGCCAGCACCGAGGTGATCGCGCCCAGGCGCACGCTGTTCCAGGCCCATTCGAGAAAACGCGACCAGGGCAACACCGACCAGTCGGCCGCGAGCGGGCGCAGCATGAAGAACACCGGCGCGGCAAACCCCATCAGCACCGGCAGCAGGCAGATCAGCCAGGCCATGCCCACCTGCGCGCCGCGCAGGCGCAGCGGCTGGGCCTCGGCCGAACCCGCGCGGCCCACGCCGTTGGTGACGAAGCGCATGCGCCGCTGGGCGCGGATCTCGATCTGCAGCAGCAGCACGACCAGCACCAGCAGGAAGGTCGCGAGCTGGGCCGCGGCAATGCGGTTGTCCATCGACAGCCAGGCCTTGTAGATGCCGGTGGTGAAGGTCTGGATGCCGAAGTAGCTGGAGACGCCGAAATCGGCCAGCGTCTCCATGACCACCAGCGCCACGCCCGCGGCGACGGCCGGGCGCGCGAGCGGCAGCGCAATCGTGGCGATGCGCCGGGACAGCGGCGCGCCCAGCAGCCGCGCGGCCTCCATCAGGTGCGCGGCGCGCTCGCCCAGCGCGGTGCGCGCCAGCAGATAGACATACGGATAAAGCGAGAAGATGAACACCCAGACCGCGCCGCCCAGGCTGCGCACTTCAGGCAGCAGCCGGCCCTCGAGGCCATAGGTCTCGCGCAGCCAGACCTGCAGCGGCCCGCTGAACTGCAGGAAGTCGGTATACGCATAGGCCGTGACATACGCCGGCATGGCCAGCGGCAGCAGCAGCAGCCATTCGAGCGTGCGCCGCCCGGCGAAATCGAACAGCGTCACCGTGGCCGCGGCCACCGTGCCGACGACGGCCGCGCCCAGCGCCACCAGCAGGCCCAGCCAGACCGTGGTCAAGGCATAGCCCGGCAGCACCGTCGAAGCCATCTCGCGCAGGATGGGCCCGGCCAGCGCATCGCCGCCCCAGGGCAGCCAGGCGGCAAACACCGCCAGCACCGGCAATGTCAGCAGCAGCGCCAGCAGTATCAGTGGCAGGGAACGGAAGGCAAGAGTGATGCGGCGCAAGATGGGACTCGGCTGGAGGAGGAAGGCACGGGTGGCCGGGGCCTTTCGCGCAAACGCGAATTCTAAGCATTTGCACCACCCTACAATCGCGGAATGTTTCTCAAGGTCTCCCAACTCGAGGTGCGCTATGCCGGCCGCCCGCAGGCCGCCGTCAACGGCGTTTCACTGAATCTGAATGCTGGTGACATCGGCGTGCTGATCGGCCCCTCGGGCTGCGGCAAGACCACCTTGCTGCGCGCCGTGGCCGGGCTCGAACCCGTGAGTTCCGGCGAGATCCGGCTGCAAAACCAGGTCGTGGGCAGCGCCAGCGTATCGCTGCCGCCCGAGCAGCGGCGCATCGGCATGGTGTTCCAGGACTACGCGCTGTTCCCGCATTTGAGCGTGGGCGCGAATGTCGCTTTCGGCATCCACGCGCTGCGCAAGAGCGAACAGGCGGCGCGCGTCGCCGAGGTGCTGGCGCTGGTCGGCCTCGAAGGCAGCGCGGCGCGTTTCCCGCACGAGCTGTCGGGCGGCCAGCAGCAGCGCGTGGCACTCGCGCGCGCGCTGGCGCCGCGGCCGCAGCTGATGCTGCTCGACGAGCCTTTCTCCAATCTCGATGTCGATCTGCGCGAACGCCTGGCGCACGAGGTGCGCAGCATTCTCAAGGCTGCCGGAGCCACGGCGCTGTTCGTCACGCATGACCAGCTCGAAGCGTTTGCGATCGGCGATGTGATCGGCGTGATGAACCACGGCGAACTGCACCAGTGGGACAACGCATACACGCTGTACCACCGTCCCGCCACGCGTTTCGTGGCCGACTTCATCGGCCATGGCGTCTTCCTGCCCGCGCGCCTGGTGATGCGCGAGGACGGCGTGGTGGCCGAAACCCCGCTGGGCGAACTCAGCGACGTTGCCGAATGCCCGCTGCCGTCCAGCTACCCGAACGGCGAATGCGACGTGCTGCTGCGCGCCGACGACGTGATCCACGACGACAGCGCCGAAGTCAAGGCGCAGATCGTGCGCAAGTCGTTTCGCGGCTCGGAGTTCCTCTACACCATGCGCCTGGCCAGCGGCCAGACGGTGATGGCCCACGTGCCCAGCCACCACAACCATGAGGTCGGGGAATGGGTGGGCATGAAGCTCGCGGTGGAGCATGTGGTGGCGTTTCCCAGGGAGAAGTAGCCCCCACGCTCCCTCACTGCGTGTGGTCGCGCTGGGGGGCAAGGCCCCCCACATGCGGCGCCGGCGGGGTTCGCCCTGAGCATGCGCCCTGCCCGATCTAACGGCGCCCTTCGCTCGCGTTGCGCAGGAGCCCTACTTCCGCCCCAGCAACTTATCCAGAAACTGCCTGGCGCGCTCGCTGCGCGGATTGGAAAAGAACGCCTCGGGCGCGGCCTGTTCGATGATCTGGCCCTGGTCCATGAACACCACGCGGTCGGCGACCGAGCGGGCGAACTCCATTTCGTGGGTCACGCAGACCATGGTGATGCCCTGCCCGGCCAGCTCCACCATGACGTCCAGCACCTCGTGCACCATTTCCGGGTCGAGCGCCGAGGTGGGCTCGTCGAACAGCAGGATCTGCGGCGCCAGGCACAGCGCGCGCGCGATCGCCACGCGCTGCTGCTGGCCGCCCGAGAGCTGCAGCGGGAACTTGTGCGCCTGGTCGGCGATGTGCACGCGCTCGAGCTGGGCCAGGGCCTGGGCCTCGGCCTCGGCGCGCGGGACCTTGCCGACGTTGCGCGGCGCGAGCGTCAGGTTGTCGAGCACCGTGAGGTGCGGGAACAGGTTGAACTGCTGGAACACCATGCCCACGCTGCGCCGCACCTGCTGCACCGCGCGCAGGTCTTCGCGGCCCTCGACGGCCAGCGCCACGCCGTTCACCGTCAGGCGGCCTTCCTGGAAAGGTTCGAGCGCATTGATGCAGCGGATCAGCGTCGACTTGCCCGAGCCCGAGGGGCCGCAGACCACGAGGCGCTCGCCGCGCGCGATGTCGAGATCGATGTCGCGCAGCACGTGGAAGTCACGCCCGAACCATTTGTTCAGTTGCTCGAAGCGGACCATGGGGGTGTCAGGCATGCAGCATTTCCTTCAACGGGCCTGGCCGCGCGCGTGCCGCTGCTCGACCCAGAGGCTGTAGCGCGACATGGCCGCGCAGACCACAAAATAAATCGCGGTGATGAACAGGTAGCCCTCCACCATGAACGGGCGCCATTCGGGGTCGCCGCTGAGCGCCAGCCCCAGCGAGCCGGTCAGCTCGTAGAGGCTCACGATGGTGATCAGCGAGCTGTCCTTGAAGATCGAGATGAAGCTGTTCATCAGCCCCGGCACCACCGCGCCCAGGGCCTGCGGCAGCACCACCAGGCGCTGCGTCTGCCACCAGCCCAGCCCGATGCTGTCCGCGGCTTCAAGCTGCCCTTGCGGCACGGACTGCAGGCCGGCGCGCACGGTCTCGGCCAGGTACGCCGCGGCAAACAGCGCGATGCCCAGCAGCACGCGCACCAGCACGTCGGGCGTCGCGCCCACGGGCAGGAACAGCGGGAACAGGAAGCTGGCCATGAACAGCACCGAGATCAGCGGCACGCCGCGCACCAGCTCGATGAAACCCGCGCACAGCGTGCGGATGGCCGGCATGTGCGAGCGCCGGCCCAGCGCCAGCAGCACCGCCAGCGGGCAGGCCAGCACGATGGACAGCGTGGTGAGCATCAGCGTCAGCGGCAGGCCGCCCCAGCGCTCGGTGGGCACGGGCGCCAGGCCCAGCACGCCGCCGCCCATCAGTGTGAAGACCACGGCCCAGACCAGCACCCAGGCCAGCACCAGCCAGCGGGTCCAGAAAAGCCGGATGCCGCTGGCAATCACCAGCGCCAGCAGCAGCGCCGTGGCCAGCACCGGGCGCCATTGTTCTTCCAGCGGATAGCGGCCCAGCAGGATCAGCCGGTGCTTTTCGGTGATCACGCCCCAGCACGCGCCCACGCCGCGCGCGGCCTGGCAGGCGTCGGCATCGGCCTGCCACACGGCGCGCCACAGCAGCCAGTCGAGCGCGCCCGGCAGCGCCCAGAGCGCCCAGCCCAGCAGCGCCAGCGTGGTCAGTGCGCTGACCCAACTGCCAAACAGTTCGCGCCGCACCCAGGCACGCAGGCCGCCCACGCGCAGCGGCGCGGGGCGCGCGGGAATGATTTCGGTGGAATGCGGGCTCATGCTTGCTGGCGCGCGCGATCGCGCCGGTCGAGACGTCCCATCAGCAGCGCCGTGGCCAGCGACAGCGTCAGATAGACCGCCATCACGATGGCAATGCATTCGAGCGCACGGCCGGTCTGGTTCAGGCTGGTGTTGGCGATCGACACCAGGTCGGGGTAGCCCACGGCCACGGCGAGCGAGGAATTCTTGGTGAGATTGAGGTACTGGTTGGTCAGCGGCGGCGCCATCACGCGCAGCGCCTGCGGCCCGGTGACCAGGCGCAGCGTCTGCCAGCGGCCCAGCGCAATGCTTTGCGCGGCCTCGATCTGGCCGCGCGGCACCGATGCGATGCCGGCGCGCACGGCTTCGGCGACGAAGGCCGCGGTATAGAACGTCAGGCCCGCCAGCACCGCGAGGAATTCGGGCGACAGCGCGGCGCCGCCCTCGATGGCGAAACCGTCGAGCACCGGCATGCTCCAGTGCCAGCCGTCCGCGCCATGCTGCGGAAACGGCAGCACCAGCCCCGACTTGCTCAGGAACACGCTGTGCCCCCAGGTCCAGGCCTCGGTGGTATCGGGCAGGTATTCGACCAGCAGCAGATACCAGACCAGCAATTGCACCAGCAGCGGCACATTGCGAAAGACTTCGACATAGGCGCGGCACAGCGCGCGCACCGGCAGGTTGCGCGAGAAGCGCCCTATGCCCACGGCGGCGCCCAGCAGCGTGCACAGCACGATGCCGGCCAGCGCCACGCGCAAGGTGTTGAGCAGGCCGACGAGAAACGCGCGCCAGTACGGATCGCTGGATTCATACGCGATCGGCTGCTCGCCGATGTCGAATCCCGCCGTCTGGCCCAGGAAGTCCCAGCCGCTCTGGATGCCGCGCGCGGCCATGTTGGCCTGGGTGTTGAAGACCAGCCAGCAGAGCAGCACGGCCACGCCCAGGAGCGCCAGCAATTGCCAGACGCGCGCGCGCGTGGCCGGGTGGTGCCACGACCAGCCGGCGCGCGCACGCGGCGGCGCGGGCCGCGCGGCAATCAGGGGCGACGGGCGCTCGGCGGGCATGGCTCAGCGCACCGGCAGCGCGTACATCAGGCCGCCCTCGGTCCAGAGCTTGTTCTTGCCGCGCGCCAGGCCCACGGGCGTCTTCTCGCCCACGTTGCGCTCGTAGATCTCGCCATAGTTGCCCACGGCCTTGATCGCGCGCACCAGCCATTCCTTGTCCAGGCCCAGCAGCTTGCCGGTGTCCTCGGTCTTGCCCAGCAGGCGGCCGATGGTCGGGTCGGTGGTCTCGGCCTTGAGCTTGTCGACATTGGCCTGGGTGATGCCGTTCTCCTCGGCTTCGACCAGGCCGTGCACGACCCAGCGCACCACGGCCAGCCACTCGTCGTCGCCGCGGCGCACCAGCGGGCCCAGCGGCTCCTTGGAGATCAGGTCGGTGAGGATCACATGTTCCTTGGCATCCTTGGCTTCCTTGGCGCGCACCGAGGCCAGGCCCGACGCATCGGTCGTATAGGCCTGGCAGCGGCCCGCGAAGTAGGCGGCGTTGGCGGCGTCGAACTTGTCGAACACCACGGGCTTGAGATTGAGCTTGTGGATGCGCGAGAAGTCGGTCATGTTCTTCTCGGAGGTCGTGCCCGCCTGCACGCAGACCGTCGCGCCCTTGAGCTGCCTGGCGCTCGTGACCTTGGTCTTGGCCGGCACCATGAAGCCTTGGCCGTCATAGAACACCACGGCGGTGAACGCCAGGCCCATCGAGGCGTCGCGCGTCAGCGTGACCGAGGTATTGCGCGACAGCACGTCGACTTCGCCCGACTGCAGCGCGGTGAAGCGCTGCTGCGAGACCAGCGGCACCCACTTGACCTTGCTGGCGTCGCCCAGCAGCGCCGCGGCAATCGCCTTGCCCACGTCCACGTCCAGCCCGGTCCACTGGCCCTTGCTGTCGGCCGCCGAGAAGCCCGGCACGCCGCTGCTGATGCCGACGCTGATCTGGCCGCGCTGCTTGATGGTGTCGATGGTCTTGCCGGCATGGGCCGAGCTCAGCCCGCCCAGGGCCAGGGCCAGCAGCGAAAAACGGAGAAATTTCATGGATCCACCTGTCATGTGAGTCAAGCCAATGGCACGGAGCCGCCTGCGCGCAGGTTACCGCAATGTGCCGCGCGCCGCGCTATGCCGGCAGCCGCGTAGGGTAGCGCGGTTTGGCGCCAGCTCCTTGTGCGAAAAACGACTAAGAACGCCTCAGACGTTCGACCTCGGCCTGCAAGTCCTGTGCCCAGGCACGCCGGTCGCGGCCCTGCGCGGTCTGCGGCGTGCCGTAGACGACGCGCGCGACGATCGCCGGCGCGCTGATGGTGCGCCATACCGAAGCCAAAAGCGTGGTGTCGCCCGCATAGATCGGCGCCGCGCTGTCGGCGCCCGTGGCCGGATCGATGAAGCGCAGGCCCAGCGGCTGCACCGGCGCATCGGCCTGGATCGCGGCTTCGAGCAGATTGGCGCGAAACGGCAGCATCGCGCCGCCATCGCTGGTCGTGCCTTCGGGAAACACCGCCAGCACATCGCGCTGCGCCAGCGCATCGGCCATCAGCCTGACGATGCGCAGCGTGTCGCGGCGCGAGCCGCGGTCGATGAACAGCGTGCCCGCGGCGCGCGCCAGCGTCGACACCAGCGGCCACGACGCGACATCGGACTTGGAGATGAAGCGGCAATGGCGCGCCGCGTGCAGCACCGGAATGTCGAGCCACGACAGGTGGTTGGCCACCAGCAGCACCGGGCCGTTGGCCGGCGGCGTGCCCTGCACCTGCAGCTGCACGCCCACGCGCGGCAGCAGTCCGCGCGCCCAGGCCTGCACCAGCGCGTTGCGCTGCGTCACGTTCAGGCGCGGAAAGCGCCAGACAATGGTCCCCAGCCCGCGCAGCAGGTGGGCCGCAAGGCGCAGCAGGCGCAGGCCGGCGCGCGTGCCGCGCTCAAGCACGCTCGAAGGCGATGCGCCCGGCCACCAGCGTGCAAAGCACGCGCGCCGGCAGTTCGTAGCCGCTGAACGGCGTGCACTTGCCCTGGCTGGCGAGCGCCTCGGGCTTGACTTGCCAGCGCGTGTCGGGATCGACGATGCACAGGTCGGCCACGCCGCCCACCGGCAGCTGGCCGATCTGGTCCTTGAGCTCGCCCAGCGCCGCGCCCAGCAGGCGCGCGGGCGCGGCCGTGACCACATCCAGCGCGCGGTGCAGCGGCACCTGCTGCTGCTCGGACCACTTGACGGCCAGCGACAGCAGCAGCTCGACGCCGGTGGCGCCGGGCTCGGCTTCGGCAAACGGCAGCACCTTGGCGTCGTCATCGACTGGCGTATGGTCGGAGACCAGCGCATCGATGGTGCCGTCGGCGAGCGCGGCCGACAGCGCATCGCGGTCGCGCTGCTGGCGCAGCGGTGGGTTCAGGCGCGCGCTGCTGTCGAAATAGCCGATGTCGGTATCGGTGAGGTGCAGCGAATTGATGCTCACATCGGCCGTGACGTTGAGGCCTTCGGCCTTGGCGCGGCGTACCAGTTCGACCCCGGCGGCGCTCGACAGGCGGCACAGGTGCACGCGCACCGAGGTGCCGCGGATCAGCTCGAAGATGGTGTGCAGCGCAATCGTCTCGGCCGCCACGGGCACGCCCGACAGGCCCATGCGCGTGGCCAGCGGGCCGCTCGCGGCGACGCCCTTGCCCAGATGCGTTTCCTGCGGCCGCAGCCACACCGTGTAGCCGTAGGTGGCGGCGTACTGCAGCGCGCGCTGCAGCGTCTGGGTGCTGGCCAGCGGCACATCGGCCTGGCCGAAGCCGATGCAGCCCGACTCCGTCAGCTCGTTCATCTCGGTCAGCACTTCGCCCGACAGGCCGCGCGTGAGCGCGCCCAGCGGGAACAGCCGCGACTGGTGCAGCTTCTCGGCGCGGAACTTGAGCATCTCGACCAGGCCCTGCTCGTCGAGCACCGGGTCGGTGTCGGGCGGGCAGACCAGGCTGGTCACGCCGCCGGCCACGCTGGCCGCCATCTCGCTTTGCAGCATGCCTTCATGTTCATGGCCGGGTTCGCGCAGGCGCACCGACAGATCGACCAGGCCGGGCAGCACCCAGCAGCCGCTGGCGTCGATCACGCGCGTGGGCGTGAAACCTTCGGGCAAGCCGCCGATGGCAGCAATGCGGCCGTGGTCGATGGCGATATCGCAGACCTGGTCGAAACCGCGGCCCGGGTCCATGACGCGGCCGTTCTGGATCAGAATTTTCATGGTGTTTCAGGCTTCATTGCCGGCAACGATGGACATCACGGCCATGCGCACGGCAATGCCGAACGAGACCTGCGACAGGATCACGGCCTGCGGGCCGTCGACCACCTCGGAGTCGATCTCGACGCCGCGGTTGATCGGCCCGGGGTGCATCACGATGGCATCGGGCCGGGCCAGTCGCAGCTTCTCGGCCGTGAGGCCGAAGGCCTTGAAATACTCCTGGCTCGAGGGCAGCAGCGCGCCGGTCATGCGCTCGTTCTGCAGGCGCAGCATGATGATCACGTCGGCATCGCGGATGCCTTCTTCGAGCGTGTGGAACACGCGCACGCCCATCTGCGCCAGATCGGAGGGCACCAGCGTGCGCGGGCCGACCACGCGCACCTCGGCTGCGCCCAGCGTTGTGAGCGCATGGATGTCCGAGCGCGCGACGCGCGAGTGCAGCACGTCGCCGACGATGGCCACGCGCAGGTTGGAGAAGTCCTTCTTGTAGTGGCGGATGGTGTACATGTCCAGCAGCCCCTGCGTGGGGTGGGCATGGCGGCCGTCGCCGGCATTCACCACGTGCACATGCGGCGCCACATGCTGGGCCACCAGATAGGGCGCGCCCGACTCGCTGTGGCGCACCACGAAGATGTCGGCGGCCATCGCCGACAGGTTGGCAATGGTGTCGAGCAGCGACTCGCCCTTGCTCGCCGAGCTGCGCGCGATGTCCAGGTTGAAGACGTCGGCCGACAGGCGCTTGGCGGCGATCTCGAAGGTGGTGCGGGTGCGCGTGCTGTTCTCGAAGAACAGGTTGAACACGCTCTTGCCGCGCAGAAGCGGCACCTTCTTGACTTCGCGGTCATTGACGCTCACGAAGTTGGCGGCGGTGTCGAGGATATGCGTCAGGATGTCCTTGGACAGGCCTTCGGTCGACAGCAGATGGATCAGCTCGCCATTCTTGTTGAGCTGGGGATTGCGCTTGTACAACACGTTCAGGCCTCCTGAATGCGGAACTGGAAGCGGCCCTGCTCGTCCTGGGCCAGCGCCAGCGACTGCGTATCGGGCAGCGCGATGCGCGCCGCGGCGAAGTCGGCCTGGATCGGCAGCTCGCGGCCGCCGCGGTCGACCAGCACCGCCAGGCGCACGCAGTTCGGGCGGCCGTAGTCGTAGAGTTCGTTGAGCACGGCGCGGATGGTGCGGCCGGTGTAGAGCACGTCGTCGAGCAGCAGGATGTCGGCGCCGTTGACGTCGAAGTCGATCTGCGTCTGCGCGCTGCTGGCCATGCCGCGCTGCGCGAAGTCGTCGCGGTGCAGCGCCGAGGACAGCACGCTGGGCGTGCCGTCCAGGTTCAGGTCCTTGTGCAGGCGCTCGACCAGCCAGGCGCCGCCCGAGGTGATGCCCGCCAGCCGCGTCGAGGCTCCCATGAGGCTGCGCACGCCGCGCAGCAGTTCACGGTACAGCGCCTCGGCGTCAAGCACCAGGCTGCCGGTACCGGCAATCGGATCGTTCATGGAAGACTCCTCAGAAACTGTTCAAGAATGATGCAGGCCGACGCGGCATCGGCATCGCGCGCGCCACCGGACAAGGCTTCGGTGGTGCTGTAGCGTTCGTCGACTTCGAACACCTGCAGGCCGAAGCGCCCGCGCAGCTGGCGGCCGAACTTGAGCGCGCGCGCGGTGTTCTCGTGCGCCGCGCCATCGGGGTGGTAGGGCACGCCGATCACCAGCGCGTCGGGTTCGAATTCCTTGATGCGCGCGGCCACCTGCAGCATGCGCGCGTCGGCGCCCTCGGCCTTGATCGTCGCCTGCGGCGTGGTCAGCCCCAGCATGCGGCTGCCGGTGGCGACACCGGTGCGCTTGGTGCCGAAGTCGAAGGCCAGAAAACTCTGGAAATGCGCGGGCACCACGACCGGCGCGCGCGCGGGCGCAGCGGGCGCGGGCGCGCCCTGCGGTACGGCGTCGCTCATGCGTGCCCCACTTCCCGGGACAGCGTCCAGGCCTGCAGGCCCAGCAGCGCCAGCGCGCGGTCGTAGCGCTCGGCCACGGGCGCGTCGAAGATCAGGCCGATATCGGCGCCCACGGTGAGCCAGGTGTTTTCCCCCAGCTCGGACTCGAGCTGGCCCTCGCCCCACGAGGCATAGCCCAGCGAGACGAACACGCGGCGCGGGCCGGCGCCATTCGACAGGGCTTCGAGCACGTCCTTGGAGGTGGTCATCTCCAGGCCGCCGGGAATGGTCAGCGTCGAGGCGTAGATGGATTCATCGGAGGGAACGCTGCCTTCGGCCGAGAAAGCCTCGTGCAGCACGAAACCGCGGTCGGTCTGCACCGGGCCGCCCCGGTAGACCACGTCGGAGCGCAAATCTTCGCGTCCGAGGGAAAGATCGATCTTGTCGAGCAGG
Organism: Comamonas antarctica; assembly: GCF_013363755.1. NCBI lineage: Bacteria > Pseudomonadati > Pseudomonadota > Betaproteobacteria > Burkholderiales > Comamonadaceae > Comamonas > Comamonas antarctica. Next base: position 701,072 of record NZ_CP054840.1, on the reverse strand, counting down.
CCTTCAAGGCTCAATGGCATCGGCTTGTTGATGATCAAGCCGAGCGCGCCACGCTCGCTGTGCTCGCACAGGTACACCACGCTGCGCGAAAAAGACTCATCCTCGACGCCGGGCATGGCGATCAGAAAATGGTGCGTCAGGTTGATAGGCGCAGAATCAGCGGGCATTCTTTGATTTTAACGGTGAACCATGGCACTTTCGGGACCTGTGGGCTTGGTCTGGCTGCGCCGCGACCTGCGCGTGAGCGACCACGCCGCCCTCTACCACGCGCTGCGCAGCTGTGCGCAGGTGCATTGCGTGTTTCTTTTCGACGCGGCCATTCTCGCGCCGCTGCCGCGCGCCGACCGGCGCGTGGAGTTCATCCAGCGCAGCCTGGAGTCGGTCGATGCGGGCCTGCGCGCGCTGTCGGGCCACGCCGAAGCCGGGCTGATCGTGCGCCAGGGCCTGGCCGAGCAGGAAATTCCGCGCCTGGCGCAGCAGCTCGGCGCGAGCGCCGTCTTTGCCAACCACGACGATGAACCCGATGCGCTGGCGCGCGACGCGCGCGTGCGCCGCGCGCTCGAGGCCGCGGGCGTGGCACTGCACACTTACAAGGACCATGTGATTTTCGAGCGCAGCGAGGTGCTCACGCAGTCGGGCTCGGCGTTCAGCGTGTTCACGCCCTACAAGAACGCCTGGCTGCGCAAGCTCAACGCTTTCTATCTTTCGGCGTACCCCGTGGAGCGCTACGCGCAGCAGCTCGCGCCGAGGCCCGAGGGCGAGCGCCGGCGCGTGCCGTCGCTGGCCGACATCGGCTTCGAGCCCACGAACCTGCATGAACTGCCGCTGCCCACGGGCAGCGAGGGCGCGCAGCAGCTGCTGGCCGACTTCCTGCCGCGCATGGCCGACTATGGCGAGGCGCGCAATTTCCCGGCCGTGAAGGGCCCGAGCTATCTGGGCGTGCATCTGCGCTTTGGCACGGTGTCGATACGCGAACTCGCGCGGCTCGCATGGAACGCTGCGGCGCAGGAGCAGAACCCGGGCGCAGCGGTCTGGCTCAGCGAACTCATCTGGCGCGATTTCTACCACCAGATCCTGTCGCACCATCCGCATGTCGCGGTGCAGAGCTTCAAACCCGCGTATGACGCGATTGCCTGGGAGTCGGGCGCGCAAGCCGAGCGGCTGTTTGCCGCGTGGTGCGAAGGCCGCACCGGCTACCCGCTGGTCGATGCGGCCATGGCGCAGATCAACCAGACCGGCTACATGCACAACCGGCTGCGCATGGTGGTGGCCAGCTTTCTGGTCAAGGATCTGGGCATCGACTGGCGCTGGGGCGAGCGCTACTTTGCCGAGCAACTCAATGATTTCGACCTGGCGTCGAACAACGGCGGCTGGCAGTGGGCATCGTCGAGCGGCTGCGATGCCCAGCCCTATTTCCGCATCTTCAATCCCATCAGCCAGAGCGAGAAGTTCGATGGCGCGGGCCGTTTCATCCGGCGCTATCTGCCGCAGCTGGCCGGGCTGCCGGACAAGCTGATCCATGCGCCGTGGCTGGCCGGGCCCGTGGAACGCGCGGCCGCGGGGCTGGAGCTGGTGGCGGCCGGCACCGTGCCCGGGCCTGCAAGCTATCCGCGGCCGCTGGTGGACCATGCCGAGGCCAGGGAGAAGACGCTGGCGCGGTATGCGGTGGTGAAGGGGGCGGTGGTTTAGACCCGCTCTGGGTTTTGAGGCTGGGCCGTCCGTCCTTCGACGGGGCCGCCCAGGCAAGCTCAGGACGAACGGCCAAACGTCCATCCTTCGACGCAGCCGCCCAGGCAGGCTCAGAACGAACGGCTTCAGACGTTCATGGTTCGACAGGCTCACCACGAACGGTTCCGCCGCTCGCTCCAAGCTTGCCTGGGCGGCCCTGTCAAACCATAACGGCTCAACCGTTCGTCCTGAGCCCGTCGAAGGATGAACGGCCTGCCCTCAAGCCACCGCCAGCGCCGCGTAGTGCCGCACCAGCCCCAGCAGTTCCTCATCCGAATACGGCTTGCCCAGATAGTGGTTCACGCCGATCTGCTGCGCATGCTCGCGGTGCTTTTGCGCGATGCGCGAGGTGATCATGATGATAGGCAGGTCATGCAGCCGTTCATCGGCCCGGATCTGGCGCGCCAGGTCGAAGCCGTCCATGCGCGGCATCTCGATATCGGACAGCACCACGGCCGGGCGCGCGGACTGCAGCCGCTCCAGCGCCTGCATGCCGTCGGAGGCCACCTCGACGCGATAGCCTTCGCGCTGCAACAGGCGCTGCGTGACGCGGCGCACGGTGATCGAATCGTCGACCACGAGCACCAGCGGCACCTCGCCCGCGCCCGCAGCCTGGGGCTGGGCCAGCGCCACGCCATCGCCGCGCGTGGCCTGCGGCGCGGCCGCGGGCTGGGCGCGCAGCTGTTCGCGCACCTGCTCGCCATAGACCGTGGCCAGCGCCACCGGGTTGTAGATCAGCACCACCGCGCCCGAGGCCAGCACCGACATGCCGGTCAAACCCGGCAGGCGCGCGAGCTGCGGTCCGAGCGGCTTGACCACCAGTTCCTGGTTGCCCAGCACTTCGTCGACATGCAGCGCCAGCCGCTGCGAGGCGCTGCGCACGATCACCACGGCGCGCGTCTTGCCCACGCCCTCGACGCTTTGCGCCGATGACTGCCACAGCGCACCGCCCCAGAAAAACGGCAGGGCCTGATTGCCGCCCGGCTCTTCGAGACTGCCCGTGCGATAGGCCTGCTCCAGCGTGGCCAGCGGCACGCGGCGCACGATCTCCACCAGGTTGGCGGGCACGCCCACGGCAAACCGGCCCATGCGCAGCATGACCACCTGCGTCACGGCGGTGGTCAGCGGCAGCACCAGCGCGAAGGACGAACCCGCGCCCGGCGTGCTGTGCGTCTCGATGCGCCCGCCCAGCGCATTGACTTCGGCGCGCACCACATCCATGCCGATGCCGCGCCCGGACACGCCCGTGACTTCGCTGGCCGTGGTGAAGCCGGGCTCGAAGATCAGCTGGCCGGCTTCGAGCGGCGTGATCTGCGCATCTTCGGCGGCCAGGCCGCGCGCCACTGCCACGGCATGGATGCGCTTGAGATCCAGCCCCGCGCCGTCGTCCTCGACGCGCACGCGCACATCGTTGCCTTCGTGCTGCAGCGTGATGCCAATGGTGCCGGTGGCGGGCTTGCCCTGCGCCTCGCGCTGCGCCGGGCTTTCAATGCCATGGGCCACGCAGTTGCGCAGCAGGTGCTCGAAGGCCGGCACCATGCGGTCGAGCACGCCGCGGTCCATTTCAATCGTGCCGCCGGCAATGTTCAGCCGCACCTGCTTGCCCATTTCCTTGGAGGTCTGGCGCACCACGGCGTAAAGGCGCTCGGAGATCGCATCGAACTCCACCATGCGCGTGCGCAGCAGGTCGCGCTGCAGGTCGCGCGCCTGGCGCCCCTGGGCCACGAGATCGTCCTCGGCCGCGGCCAGATCGCGCTGCAGGTTGCGCTGCACCGTGGCTACGTCGTTGACCGACTCGGCCATCATGCGCGTGAGCTCCTGCACGCGCGTGAAGCGGTCGAACTCCAGCGGATCGAAGCCCGCGGCCGAGTCCTTGGACAGCGCCAGGCGCGACTGCATCTGCGTCTCGGCTTGCACCTCGATGTCGCGCAGCTGCTGGCGCAGGCGTTCGAGGTTGCCGTTGAGGTCCTGCAGCGAACTGCGGGCCTGCACCAGCCGCGCGTCGATGCGCGAGCGCGCGATCAGCACTTCGCCGGACTGGTTGATCAGACGGTCGAGCAGCTGGCCGCGCACGCGCACCGACTGCTGCGATGCGGAGCGCGCGCTGGCCAGCGGCGCGATGGGCGTGAAGGTCGGCGCGCGCAGGCCGTCCCGAATGGCGGCCGGTGCCACCTCGGGTGGCGCCGCCTCCGCGGCCGGCTGCGGCGCGGCGGCTTCGGCCGCTGGCGCGGCCGCTGCGTTCTCCGCGAGCAGGCGCAGCGCCGCGAAATGCGCATGCAGCGTGTCGAAACTGCCCAGCAGCGGCTCGATCTGCGCGGCCTGTGCGGCCTGCGCATCGATCTGCTCGATGGCCGACTCCAGCCGGTGGCTGATATCGCCCAGGCGCATCGCGCCGGCCAGGCGCGCGCTGCCCTTCAAGGTGTGCAGCGTGCGCAGGCTGGCGTTGCGCGCTTCCAGCCGCTGCGGGTGCGCGGCCCAGTCGCGCAGCGCCGTGCCCAGCTGCGGCAGCAGCTCGGCGGCCTCTTCCTCGAAAATCGGGAACAGGTCGGGGTCCAGCGCATCGAGCACCTCGATATCGTCATCGATATCGCTGTCGGTGCCGACCGCGGCGGCCATGGCCGCGTCGAAGCGCTGCTGCTGCGCGGCCGCGTCCGCGGCCTGCTGGGCCGCCGCCGCGTCGGCGCGGATTTCCTGCGCCCAGAGCGCATCCTCGGCATCGAGCGGCCCGGGGCCTGCGCCCGGCGCACTGTGGATCTCGGACGCCAGCACCTGCTGCAACGCCGCCTCCACGGACGGCTGCGGCGCCTTGAGAAAGCCCGCGGCAAACTGGTGCAGCAGGCGGCGGATCTCGTTGGCCGCGGCCTGGAACGTCGCCAGCTGCTGCACTTCGCCCGCGCCCTGCGCACGCACATGCATCAGCGCATGCTCTAGCGTGCGCGCGAGCCGCGACAAGTCCTTGAAGCCCACCGTGGCCGAACTGCCGGCCAGCGAATGCGCCCAGCCCACGGCCTCCTCGGGCTGGGGCCGGTGCGGCTCGAGCGCCCATTCCTGCAGGCACACATCGAGGCAGCGCGACCATTCATCGGCTTCGTTGAGATAGACGTTGTACAGCGGCAGATGAATGCGCAGGCCGTCGATCAGCTTGAGGTTGTCGTCGACGGGCTCGGGCTCGGGTTCCGGTTCATTGGCTGCTTCGGCCGGCGGCGCGGCTTCGGCAACCGCTTCCTCAGGCGCGCGATCCCATGGGGCGAAGCCCTGCGGCACCTCTTGATCGATGTGCGTGTCTTCCCATTCGGGCGTGTCGTGCGCTTCATCCTGCGCCAGCAGGGGTTCGGCCACCGGCGCGTCTTGCGGCAACTGCTCGCTGGCATCGAGCGCCGAGGCAAACGCCGCAAAATCGATTTCCTCGGCAATGCCGGGCAGTTCGGGCGGGGCGATGCTGTCCTGTGCCGGTGCGGCCACCTCGTCGGGGCGGCGGCGCAGCGACGGCCGCAGCGCGACCTCGGCGCGCCGGCCCTCGAGGCGCAGCGCATCGGCGGCAGCCCGGAACGGCGTGGCCGACCAGGCTTCATCCTGGCCGTCGGCAATGGCCTGGGTCCAGGCCGCAAACGCCTGCAGGGCCTCGCGCGCCAGCGCCTGCCAATCGGCCGGCATGGGCTTTTGCTCGGCCAGCCAGGCATTGAGCAACTGCTCCATGGCCCAGCCGGCCTCGCCGAATTCATCGAGCCCGACCATGCGCGCGCTGCCCTTGAGCGTATGGAACGCCCGGCGCAGGCTCGTCTGGGCACTCCACTGGCCCGCATCGAGGGCCAGCGTCTCGAGCGCTTCGAGGCCCTGGGCCACGACTTCGCGCGCCTCGTCGAGAAAGATGGCGCGCAGTTCTTCGTCGGAATCTTCGGGCAGCAGGCTCAAGGGCACGGCCGCGGCCAACGTGGCTGGCGGCTCGGAAGGGATGTCAGAGACGGGCGGCGCGGGGGCTGGCTCGGGCTGCGGCTGGGCAGCGCGCGCCTCGACATGCTGCGCGCGCTGCGCGGGCGCATCGCCGGCGCGCGCGCGCTCGCGGCCCATGATGATGCGCAGCTCGCCCAGCGTCTCGTCGTAGACGAACAGCGTGCGCGCGAGATGGCGCTGGTAGCTGAGCATGTCGATCAGGAACCCCAGCGCGCCGAGGTTGCTGCCGACGCGTGCAAAGACCTGGGGCTGCTGGTCGGCCGCAATCTCGCCCCGCATCAGCTGCTCGACGGTCTCGCGCATGCGCACCACCGCCAGGCAGGCCTGGTCCAGGCCCAGCAACGACAGCACGCCGCGCATCTGCGCCATGTGGCCCGCCACATGGGCCAGCACGCCCGCGTCATCGGGCGCGCGGAAGAACTGGTCGAGCAGGTGCTCGGTTTCGGCCAGCGTCGCGCGCAGTTCGCCCACCACGCTGCCCATGGTCTGGTGGTCGCTGACGCGCCGGTACAGGTCCTCCATCCACGCCTCGAGCGGCTGGGATTCCTGGCCCTGGCGCACCTCGTCGAGGCGCTGCGCGAGCCGGCCCGCATGCGCGCCCATCGACTCTTCGGCCAGCTCCGGCGCGGCCAGGGCGGCCTGCAGATAGAGCACGGCCGTGGCGACCTCGAGCGCCAGCGCCGGCGCCGGCGCCGGCGGCTCGCCGCTGCGCGCCAGCGTTTCCATCACGCGCTGCAGCGCGCGCGCCAGCGCGGTGCTGTCGGGATAGAGCCGGTTGAGCGAATCGCAGACCTGGCCGAACTGCTCCACCACGGGCTTGATCTTGCTGCGGTCGCCACCCGCCAGCGCCGACCAGCATTCGGCCGCCCCGGCCACGCGCTTGCGCGCCTGCGCCAGCAGCGCGGGATCGAAACGGCCAAAGCGCGGCTTGTCGTAATCGACGGGCATATGGCGCTCAAGGCCGAATGCCGTGCGCACCGCGTGCAGCACCGGCGCCCGGGCGGGCGCCTCCCCGGTGTCGTCCCGCGGCATGGCTGCCTGCGCGCAGAAAAACAGCAGGTCCTGGGTCAGCCGGTCGGGCAGTCGATCATCGCCCTTGGCCATGGCCGCGTACTGCAGCAGCACGCGCGAGCCCGCGCGCTTGGCGTAGACATCGGGCTTGACCAGCCCGTGCGCCAGGCCGTCGAAGAACCCCGCCGCGATCTTCCAGAAGCTGCGCGCGCCCGATGCTTGCTGCGCCGCGGCCAGCCCCAGGCAGGCGCCGCGCAGCTGGGCCGCGCCCGCGGCATCGCCGCTCTTGACCAGCGCCAGCACGCCCGCATCGAGCAGCGCGCGCGTCTGCGGGCCATAGGCCAGCACCGGGCCGAGCTCGTCCAGTGCCGGCTCGTGCAGGCGCCGCTCGGCGGGCCACAGGTCGCCCGGATGCACCTTGTCGTTGCCCGCCAGCGCCTGCACGGCGCGGTATTGCGGAAACAGCGCCACGGCCGGCACGTTCCTGCCGGCCAGCACCGTCTCGAGGTATTCCAGCAGCGCGAAGCAGGCGTTTTCCAGCGCCGCGGCGGCTTCGGGCGTGCAGCGCCCCGGCTCCTGCGCCAGCCGCAGCAGCGCGGCTTCGAGCGCCTGCACCAGCAGCGCGGGCGCGCGCATCTCCACCATCTCGAGCGCGCCGCCGGCCTGGTGCAGCGCCTGCTGCAGGGCCAGCGTATCGAGCGCCGGCTGGGCTCCGGGCTCGACGCCCGGCTCGCGCGCGAAGCGCCCCAGCGTCCGGGCCGCGCCCTCGAGCGACCTGCGCAGTTCGTCGATGACCCATGCCAGCGGCCCCAGGTCCTGCTCGCCCGGCAGCGCACCGGCAACCGGTGCCGCATCAGGGGGAAGGAAGACATCAGTGGAAGACATGCGGAACTCCCCGGCAGTCTGGCGCCGGCATGGGAAAGGGAAAACGCCTCAGGCGATCTTGAAGCGGGCCACCGACTGGCGCAGCTCCTCGGCCATGTGCGACAGCTCGCGCACCTGCTGCGCCGTGCTGCGCGTGCCTTCGCCGGTCTGCTCGGTCACCACGAAGATGTGCTGGATATTGTCGGCCACGCCGTTGGCCAGGTCGGCCTCGCGCGAGGTGGATTGCGAGATCTGCTCGATCAGCTCGGCGAGCCGGCGCGACACGCTGTCGATCTCGCTGAGCGCGGTGCCCGCGGTATCGGACAGCTGCGCGCCCTGCACCACGCCCTGGGTCGAGCGCTCCATGGCCGCGACCGCATCCTGGGTGTCGGTCTGGATGGCCTTCACCAGCACCGAGATCTGCCGCGTCGCATCGGCCGAGCGCTCGGCGAGGCGCTGCACTTCTTCCGCCACGACCGAGAAGCCGCGGCCCGCCTCGCCGGCCGAGGCCGCCTGGATGGCGGCGTTCAGCGCCAGCACGTTGGTCTGCTCGGTGATGTCGGAAATCAGTTCGGTGATTTCGCCGATCTCCTGCGAGGACTCGCCCAGGCGCTTGATGCGCTTGGAGGTGTCCTGGATCTGGTCGCGGATCGAGTTCATGCCGCCAATGGTGTTCTGCACCGCCTTGAGCCCCTGGTCGGCGGCTTGCAGCGACTGGCGCGCCACCGCCGCCGATTCCTGCGCCTGGGCCGAGACCTCGTTGATGCGGGTGGCCATGTCGAGCACCGAGCGGCCGGTCTCGCGGATCTCGCGCAGCTGTTCGGTCGAGGCCGCGAGCAGCTCGGTGGACTTGCTGTCGACCTGGGCCGTGGTCTGCGCCACGCGCGTCGCGGTGTTCTGCACGCTGCCCACCAGCACACGCAATTCCTCGACGGTGTAGTTGACCGAGTCGGCAATCGCGCCGGTGATGTCCTCGGTCACCGTGGCCTCCTGCGTCAGGTCGCCCTCGGCCACCGACTGCAACTCGTTCATCAGCCGCAAGATGGCGGCCTGGTTGGCGTCGTTGACGCGCCGCGCCTCATGCTCCTGGCGGCGCGCATCGCGCTGCTGCAGCTCGGCCGCGCCCTGGCGGTTGCGGCTGTCGGCCAGCTGCACGCGCGAGATGCCCACGCCGCACAGCAGCACGAACAGGCCCAGCAGCGCCAGCAGCGCAAACTGGCCCGCGCCGAGCCCGGCCGTCTCGCGCAGCTGGGTCTGCAGTCCCTCGAGCGCGCGGCGCAGCGCTTCGCTGTCGTTGTTGATCGTGGTCTGGCCCTCGCGCGCGGCCACCAGGCCCTGCAGGTTGCCCAGGATGGCGCTGGCGCCGGTGCGCGTCTGCTCATACAGCGCAATCAAGGCCTGCAGCTGCTCGCGCGTCTGCGCATCGCGCGTCGCGGGCAGGCGCAGTTCGGCGTTGCCGTTGAGCAGGCTTTCGGTGATTTCCTTGAACGAGTTCAGGTCCTTGCCGAGCAGGAACACGGCTTCGGGGCTCACGCCTTCGGCGGTCTGGAATTCATTGGCCGACTTGCCGATGCGCTGGGTCAGCATCACCAGCTGGCCGGCCGCGGAAATCTCGGCCGGCGAGGCGCCCTGCTGCAGCTTGAGCGAGGCCACGGTCTCGGCCACTTCGAGCAGCTCGGACGACTGGCGGTTGACCGCGCGCAGCGCGTCGCCGACCTGCGTCAGCACCTGGCGCTGCGCCAGCACCTTCTGCGCACCGCTCTCGGCGCGTTCCATCAGCGGCGTGATCTCCGCCAGCGCCGGTGCGTACTCGCCGCCCAGCGGCTGCACGCCCAGGCCGGCATCGCCGCCAGCCAGCGCGCGCACGCTGCGCGCCAGCACGCCCGCGCTTTCCTGCACGCCGTCAAAGGCCGGGCCGTTGCCGGTCATGGCCTGCGACGCCGACTTCGCCAGCCGCTGCGACTGCATCAGCGCCTGGCCGTTGGCGGCCAGCTGCTGGGCCGAGCGCTCCGACTGCTGCAGCAGCCAGCCGGCCATCAGCGCCAGCAGCACCACGCCCAGAGCCAGCAGGATCAGCAGGCGGCGCTGCTGCTGCGCCGCGTTGGCGCTGCCCAGCAGCGGCAGCGCCACCCGGTCCGCATCGCGCGGCGGCTCGCCGGCCGCGGCGGCCAGGCTGTTGTCGCCATAGAGGCTCGACGGCGCGGCGCTGTCAGGCAGCTCGTCCTGTGCGGCGCCCCGGCCTTCCGAACGGCGCGCAAACAGGGTTCCAAATTTCTGGGCAAAAGACATGACGCAGCCTCACAGGAGAAAACTCAGGCACGGATATGGAGGAATCCAGGGTCTTGCGCGAGATGGCGCAGGTCGATTTCGCGCCAGTCGTCGCCGGCTTCATCGACATAGGTCGCGCCCAGGTAGGCGGGCGCGTCGGCGGCTGCATCCTGCATGCCGGTGAAATCCTGCGCGCCGCGCAGCCCCAGCAAGCGGTCGACGAGCAGCGCCGCATGCACCTCGAGCGCGGGATTGAACGCCAGCAGGCTGGCATCGGCCAGCGACATCTCGGTGCGCGCCACGTCCTGCCCGAGCAGGCCGGGGAAATCGACCACCGCGGCCAGTGTGCCGCGCAGGTTGGCCACGCCCAGCAGCCAGGGCCGGGTATAGGGCACGCGCAGCACGCCCGACCAGGGAAAGATCTCGCCCGCATGTGCCAGCGGCATCAGGTAGCGGCGGCCGCCGGCCTCGACGGCCAGCCAGCGCGCGCTGGCCACGCCTTCGCTGCGTGCTTGCTGCAGACGCGCGGCCAGCCGCGCATGCAATTGCCTCAGGGCTTCACGGTTTGCCATCGCCGGGTGCTGCTCAGCCGAGCGCGTCGATCTTGGCCTGCAGCTCCGCCGGATCCACGGGTTTGGTGATGTAGGCGCGCGCGCCCTGGCGCAGGCCCCAGACGCGGTCGGTCTCCTGGCTCTTGCTGGTGCACATGATGATCGGCACATCGGCGTACTGCGGATCGCGCGTGATGGCGCGCGTGAGCTGGAAGCCGTTCTGGCCGGGCATGACCACGTCCATCAGGATCAGGTCGGGCTTTTCCTCGGCCAGGCTGCGCAGGGCCTGCTCGCCGTTTTCGGCGCAGCGCACCTGCAGGCCCTTCTTCTGCAGCAGGTCGGTCAGGAACATCAGTTCGGTCTTGGAGTCGTCCACCACCAGCACCTTCTGCACAGCCATCACATCGCTCCTTCGGAAATCTTGCCGAACTGCCGCACGGCCTGCAGCAACTGGTCTTTGGTAAACGGTTTGGTCAGATACTCCTGGCAGCCGACCATGCGGCCCCGGGCCTTGTCGAAGACCCCGTCCTTGGACGAGAGCATGACCACCGGGGTGTCGGAGTAGCGCGCATTGCGCTTGATGATGGCGCAGGTCTGGTAGCCATCGAGCCGGGGCATCAGGATGTCGCAGAAGATCAGCTGCGGCTGGTGGTCGTTGACCTTGGCCAGCGCGTCATAGCCGTCGTCGGCCAGAAGCACTTCATAGCCGCCCTGGCGCAGGAAGATTTCGGCACTGCGCCGGATGGTGTTGCTGTCGTCCACCACCAGCACCTTGATGGGTGCGTCCGCTGTTGTTGTCACTTGAGAATCCTCCCGGTCCGACCATGGCACAGGTGCATCCTGTGCTCAAATTTCAACCATCTCGAAGTCTTCCTTGCGGGCGGCGCATTCTGGACAGGTCCAGTTCATCGGTACGTCTTCCCAGCGCGTCTGCGCGGGAATGCCATGCTCCGGACAGCCCAGCTCCTCGTGGTAAAGCCAGCCGCAGATCAAACACATCCAAGTCTTAGGGTTCGTCACAGCTTAAAGGGCCTTCACATAGAATGCAACGATTGTATCGAGTCATCACCCTGACACATCCAGGCATTGGCGCAGGGGCAAACTAAGGCCCATCATGGCAACCACTCCCACCCCCACTTCCGAGCCGGAAACCGAAGACCTCGAGGTCGCGCAGCCGGTGTGCGTGCTGATCTTCAACGCCAACGACCCCAGCGGCGCGGGGGGCCTCACCGCCGACATCACCACCATTGCCTCGGTCGGCGGCCACCCGCTGGGCGTCGTCACGGGCACCTATGTGCGCGACACCTCGCGCATTTTCGAGCACCACAGCTTTGCCGACGACTGCATCGACGAGCAGGCCCGCGCGGTGCTCCAGGACTTTCCCGTACGCGCGATCAAGGTCGGCTTCGCGGGCAGCCCCGAGAACCTCGCGGTCATCGCCGAGATCTCCTCCGACTACCCCGAGCTGCCCATCATCAGCTACATGCCCGAGCTGTCGTGGTGGAGCGACGACAAGCTCGACCAGTACCTCGATGCGTTCCGCGAACTGGTGCTGCCGCAGACTTCCGTGTTGGTCGGAAACCACAGCACGCTGTGGCGTTGGCTGCTGCCCGACTGGGACGCCAGCCGCAGCCCCAGCGCGCGCGACCTGGCCATCGCCGCCGAGGAAGTCGGCGTGCCCTATGTGCTCGTGACCGGCATTCCGCTGCCCGACCAGTTTCTCGACAACGTGTTGTCGACCCATCACGCGGTGCTGGCCAGCCACCGCTTCGAGATGTTCGACGGTTCGTTCATCGGCGCCGGCGACACCCTGTCGTCGGCGCTCACGGCGCTGGTGGCCAGCGGCAACGACCTGATCAGCGCGACGCAGGAATCGCTCGAATACCTCGACCACAGCCTGGACAACGGCTTTCGCCCCGGCATGGGCCATTTCCTGCCGGACCGCATGTTCTGGGCCCAGCCCGAAGACGATGAACTCGATGCCGAGGCCGCTGACGGCGCCGCCGCGCCCGCGCCCGCCGCCCCCTCCGGCCGCTCGATCAATGAACCAATGCCCCTCGAGGGCTTTGTGATGCCTCCCCATGACACCAAACACTGACCTGAATCTTCCCTTGTTCGAACGCGCCAAGGCCGTGATCCCCGGCGGCGTGAATTCCCCCGTGCGCGCCTTCAACGCCGTCGGCGGCACGCCGCGCTTCGTGCAGCGCGCCCAGGGCGCGTATTTCTGGGATGCCAACGCGCAGCAGTTCACCGACTACATCGGCTCCTGGGGCCCGATGATCCTGGGCCACGGCCATCCCGAAGTGCTGGCCGCGGTGCAGCAGGCCGCGCTCGACGGCTTCAGCTTCGGCGCGCCGACCGAGCGCGAGGTCACGCTGGCCGAGAAGCTGATCGCACTGCTGCCGTCGATGGAAATGGTGCGCCTGGTCAGCTCCGGCACCGAGGCCACGATGAGCGCCATCCGCCTGGCGCGCGGCTTCACCGGCCGCAAGAAGATCATCAAGTTCAACGGCTGCTACCACGGCCACTCCGACGCGCTGCTGGTCAAGGCCGGCTCGGGCCTGGCCACCTTCGGCAATGCCACCAGCGCGGGCGTCACGCTCGAAGCCGTGCAAGACACCCTGGTGCTCGAGTACAACGACATCGCCCAGCTCGAAGAAGCCTTCCAGCTCTACGGCGAGCAGCTGGCCTGCGTGATGATCGAGCCGATTGCCGGCAACATGAACTTCGTGCGCGCCAGCGCAGAGTTCACGCGCCGCATCCGTGAGCTGTGCTCGCAGCATGGCGCGCTGCTGGTCTACGACGAGGTCATGACCGGCTTTCGCGTCGCGCTGGGCTGTGCGCAAAGCGTGTACGCGAAGCAGATCCCCGGTTTCGCGCCCGACATCACGGTGCTGGGCAAGGTGATCGGCGGCGGCATGCCGATGGCCGCGTTCGGCGCGCGCCGCGAGATCATGGAAAAGCTCTCGCCGCTGGGCCCGGTCTACCAGGCCGGCACGCTGTCGGGCAATCCCATCGCCACGGCCTGCGGCCTGAAGACACTGGAGCTCATCAGCCAGCCCGGCTTCCATGACAAGCTGGGCCGCCAGACCGGCCGCCTGATGGCGGGCCTGGCGCAAGCCGCGCACGAAGCCGGCCTGCCCTTCAGCACCGATTACGAAGGCGGGCTGTTCGGCTTCTTCTTCCTGCCCGAACTGCCCACCACCTATGCCGAGGTGATGCGCACCGACGGCCAGCGCTTCAACAAGTTCTACCACGGCATGCTCGAGCGCGGCCACTACTTCGCGCCCGCGCTGTACGAGGCCGGCTTTGTCAGTGCGGCGCATACCGACGCCGACATCGACCAGACCATCGAGGCCGCGCGCGCGGTGTTCAAGACCTTGTAAGGTCGCTCACCGGACCGGCCCCTCGAAGCCCTGCAAGCCCCTGGCTTGCAGGGCTTTTCAATAGCCGGACTCGCCAGCGCCGCACACGCCGACCAGTCCGGCCTTGTCGTGGACCGAGGTATCGAAGATCTCCTCGTAAGGCGCATTCCACAGCCCGCGCGCTGCGCCCACCACGGAACCCAGGAAGAAGCCCACGCACGAACCTGTCTTCACCATGACGGGAAACAGCGGGTCGAGCACAGGATCTTGTACGTATGCCATGACACCTGTGCCAATAAGAGCTGAGTATCCTGCGCCGTGCACAATCTGAGCTATATGCTTGTACGACAGGAAGTACGTCATTCCCCCGACAATTGCACCGCCGGCCGCGCCATATCCACTACCTTGGGTCGCCCCGGCGACCGCGCCCGCAAAACCGCTGAATACGACATTGCCAATATGAGGGAGCGTGCTGACCGCCGCGTCTTTGTGCACGGCATTGCCCGTCGCACAACGGCTTGCCTCCTGCCCTGGGGACCCCTGGCTCTTGACGTGATGGGGCATCTCTTTTTCATGGAAGTGCGCGGGATGACATTGAGGAGCGTTTGCAGTCATGATTCCATTCCAGTCTTCGGTTGTTCCATCGCTTGCATGCGTTGCCGGCACACACTGCCCGCCGCGTATTGCAAACGGCGTGAGCCACGTCTATGCGCCAAGGGCGCAAGATAGGCAAATACTATGTATCATTATTGATAAATAGGTTCCCACTATTTAACGACGAGATTTCAAGCATCCGCCGCCCGACAAATCCCGCACTTTTGTCGTAATGAGAAGCATTCCTTAAAATAGCGATTCGCCGCCACCTCTCCATCGCCGGGTCCACCTTTTCCGCTGAACGCCATGTCCCATTCCCTGTATCCCGATGTGTTCAGCAACAGCTACTCGGCGCTGATCGGGTTTGTCGCCCGGCGCACCGGCAACCGGCAGACGGCGCAGGACCTGGTGCACGACACCTGGCTGCGGCTGGCCGAGCGCGAAGCGCGGCCCCGCGAAGAGAGCCAGGCGGCGTCGCGCGCCTACCTCTACACCGTGGCCGACCACATTGCCATCGACCATCTGCGCCGCGCAGGCCGCACCGCCGAGCGTTTCGATGCCAGCGGCGATATCGATCTGCCGTCGGCGGCCTCGGTACGCGATGTGGCCGAGCGCCACCTGCACCGCGAGGCGCTGGCCGCCGTCGACGCGGCGCTGGCCGCCCTGCCCGCGCGCTGCCGCGCCATCTTCCTTGCCGACCGGCTCGAGGGCATGGCGCATGCGCAGCTGGCGCGGGAGCATGGCGTGTCGGTCAAGACGATCGAGCGCGAAGTGATGCGCGCGCTGGATGCCGTGGAAGCCGCGCTGCTGCGCTGGCGCGGCGAGAGCGCGGCGCCGCGGCGCGGCCGCCGGCGCACGCTGTCGACGCTGCTGGGGCTGGCGGGCATGGGCATGGCGGGCAGCGCCGCCTGGCAGGCCTGGCGCCAGTGGGTGCCCGGCTGGCAATTGGCGTTGGCCACGCGGCGCGGCCAGCAGCTGGAGCACGATCTGCCCGACGGCAGCCGCATCGCGCTCGATGCGCTGGGCCGCGCCGAGCTGCGCTATTACGCGGGCCGCCGCGAGGTGTCCTTGCTGGCCGGCACGGCCTTCTTCAGCGTTGCCTCCGATGCCGCACGGCCGTTTGTCGTCGAGGCACGGGGCGCGCGCGTCACCGTGGTCGGCACGCGCTTCGAGGTGGCCGTGGACGATGACGGCGCGCTGCGCGTGGCTGTCGAGGAGGGCCATGTGCAGGTGCAGGCACCGGGCGCCGCACGGCACGACCTGCATGCGGGCGATGCGCTGCGCTGGTCGCCGGATGCCGGCGTGGAGCGCGCACCGGCCCGGGGCGAGGTGGGGCCCTGGCGCAAGGGCTGGCTGGACTTTCGCGATGTGCCGCTGTCCGAGGCCGTGCAGCGGCTGGCGCGCTACAGCCCGGTGGCGCTGCGCGTCGCGCCCGATGCCGCGGATCTCCCGGTGTTCGGCCGCGTGCGCATTGCCGAAGCCGGCACCTGGCTGCGCCTGCTGCCCTCGAGCCTGCCGGTGACGGTGCGCGATGACGGGCCTGGCGCCGAACGGCGGCTGCTGATTTCACGCCGCTAGCCCAGCTTTCGCAAAAAGCGTGAGGGAACTCGCGCGCCCGTTCGTTTCAACCCTGGAAGCCACGCCAATGCGTGGCCCGTCGCTTCATCACCAGGGTTTCTTCACATGCCATTGCGTTCCTTCCATCCCCGCCGCCACCTGATTGCCGCGGCCATTCTGGCGCTGGCCGCGCCCGCAGCCTGGGCCCAGCCTGCCGCGCCCGCGGCCGCCACCGCCGCGCGTTCCTTCGATATCGCGGCCCAGCCGCTGGACGCGGCGCTGTCCGATCTGGCACGCCAGGCGGGCATGCAGATGCTGGCCGCGCCCGCGCTGCTGCAGGGCCGCACGGCGCCCGCGGTGCGCGGCACGCTGGCGCCCGCCGCGGCGGCCGAGCGCCTGCTGGCCGGAAGCGGCCTGGCCGCGCGCATCGATGGCTCGACGCTGGTGATCGAGCGCGCCGGCCCCACGGCATCGCTGGCCGAAGTGCGCGTCGCGGCGCGCCGCGCCGCCGATGGCACGACCGAAGGCACGGACTCGTACACCAGCCGCGTGACCAGCATCGCGTCGAAGACCGACCAGTCCTTCCGCGAGATTCCGCAGTCGGTGTCGGTGATCACGCGCCGCCAGATCGAAGACCGCCAGATGCTCGACATCCGCGACGCGCTCGCGGCCACGCCCGGCATCACGCGCTCCCAGCCCAACTTCGACTCCAACTACTATTACGCGCGCGGCTTCCAGATCGACAGCATGCAGATCGATGGCGGCGCGCCGCTCAACATCGCCAGCTACACCTACGGCGTGAACCAGAACATGGCGTTCTACGACCGCGTGGAAGTGATGCGCGGCGCGTCCGGCCTGCTCGGCGGCGTGGGCGACCCGGGCGGCATCATCAACGTCGTGCGCAAGAAGCCGCTGGCCGAGCCGCGCTTCATCGTGCAGCAATCCGTGGGCAGCTGGGACGACTACCGCACCATGGTGGACGCCACGGGCCCGCTGGCGCTGGACGGGCGCGTGCGCGGCCGCGCCGTGCTGTCGTACCAGGATTCGGGTTCGTATGTGGACATCAAGCACGCGCGTTCGCCGCAGATCTATGGCGTGATCGAGGCCGACCTCTCACCCGATACGCTGCTCACCGCCGGCCTGACGCGTGCCAATACGAAACTCAAGGGCGTGGGCGGCGGCGACGTGCCGCGCTATGACGATGGCAGCGATATCGGCTTGCCGCGCAGCACCGCGCTGACCCAGCCCTGGGCCACCAGCGAGCAAAAGGTCAGCGAGGTCTTTGCCGGGTTCGAACACCGCTTTGCCAACCGCTGGAAATTCAAGCTCAACGCCACGCGCGCCACCGCCGACTATGACGGCAGCACGGCCTTCGGCTACGGCGCGGTGAACCGCGCGACCGGCGCAGGCTCGACCTGGAACGGCGGCGGCCACTACCTGTACGAGAACCAGCAGACCGTGATCGACGCCAACCTGTCCGGCACGTTCTCGCTCGCCGGCCGCCAGCATGAATTCCTGCTGGGCGTGGACCAGCAGAAGGTGGACAGCTTCTGGAACGTCGGCTACTCCAGTTCGCCCGCATACACCGACGCCATCGACGTGTTCCATCCAGGTGCGTGGAACCCGACGCCGGCCGGCGCGGTCTCGCGCCGCTACAACCCCTGGGGCCAGGAGCAGCGCGGCGGCTACGGCCTGCTGCGCCTGCACCCGACCGACCGCCTGCACGTGATCCTCGGCGCGCGCTATGCGAAATACAAGTTCAACCAGGTGTATGAGAGCCTGGGCGCGGACGGCAGCTGGAGCCTGGCCTCGGGCAGCCGCTTCACCGAGCCCGCCAAGGCCACGCCCTATGGCGGCGTGATCTACGACCTCGACGGCCAATGGTCGGCCTATGTGAGCTATGCATCGATCCTCCAGCCCCAGGCCTTGTCGAAGGCCGGCCCGCCGCCGGGCAACTCGCTGGCCCCGATCAAGGGCAAGAGCTATGAAGCCGGCGTCAAGGGCGAGCTCGCCGACGGCCGCCTGAACGCCACCTTCAGCGTGTTCAATGTCGAGCGCACCGGCACCGCCGTGCTCGACACGCGCTACCCGTCGAACTACGAGGAATGGTCGGGCAACTGCTGCTACCTGCCGCAGGGCAAGGTCACGAGCCGCGGCTTCGACGTGGAGCTGGGCGGTGAAGTGCAGCCGGGCTGGCAGGTGAGCGCGGGCTACACCTATGCCAGCACCAGGGACGAAAGCACCGACACCGCCTACAGCAGCATCACGCCCCGCCATCTGCTCAAGCTGTCGACGGCCTACACGCTGCCGGGCGAGCTGTCGCAGTGGCGCGTGGGCGGCAGCGCCCATGTCCAGAGCAGCCAATACAAGGCCGACACGCTGTACGGCCCCAACTGGACGCCGATCCGCGACTATGACTTCACGCAGGGCGGCTATTCGGTCTGGAACCTGATGCTGCAGTACCGCATCGACCCGCGCTGGACGGTCACGCTCAACGTCAACAACGTGTTCGACAAGGTCTACTACCAGACCCTGGGCTATGCCTCGGGCAGCAACTACTACGGCGCGCCGCGCAATGCGGTGCTGACCCTGCGCGGCCAGTTCTAGGCGCGGTTGGGCGCCAGGCGCGAGTGGCGCGCGCCATAGGCGAAATACACCGCCACGCCCAGCACCAGCCAGACGGCGAAGCGCACCCAGGTGAGCGTCGTCAGGTTGAGCATCAGGTAGAAGCACAGCGCCGCCGACAGCCAGGGCAGCACCGGCACCAGCGGCACGCGGTAGCTGTGGGCCTGCGCCAGGTCGGGACGCTTGCGGCGCAGCAGCGGCACGGCCAGGCTCACCATCACGAAGGCCGACAGCGTGCCGATGTTGATCATTTCCTCCAGCAGGCCCACATTCGTGAAGCCGGCCAGGAAGGCCACGACCACGCCGCACATCAGTTGCAGCCGCACCGGCGTCTTGCGTTTGGCCGAGGTCGTGCCCCAGGCGCGCGGCAGCAGGCCGTCGCGGCACAGCGCCAGCAGCACGCGCGAGGTGCCCATCAGCAGCACCATGACCACCGTGGTCAGCCCGGCCAGCACGCCCACGGCAATCACCTGCGCGGCCCAGTCGGCGCCGACCAGCTGGAAGGCCGTGGACAGCGACGGGTGCTCGGCCTTGGCGAGTTCGGTATAGGGCACCATGCCCGTCAACGCCAGCGTCACCAGGATGTACAGCAGCGTGACCAGCGCCAGGCCGCCGAAGATGCCGCGCGGCAGGTTGCGCTGCGGGTCGCGCACTTCCTCGGCCGAAGTGGCGACGACATCGAAGCCGATGAATGCAAAGAACACCAGCGCCGCGCCCGAGATCACGCCGGTCCAGCCGTATTGGCTCGGCACGGCGCCCGTGAGCCATGACAGCAGCGGCTGTGTCCAGGCACCGGCGCCCACGCCGCCCGGGCCCGCCAGCGGCGGCTGGGACGGCGGCACGAAGGGCGAGAAGTTCGCGGTGTCCATATAGCTGAAGCCGACGGCAATCACGAACAGCGTGATCGCCACCTTGATCAGCGTGAACACGCTGTTGACCCGGGCCGAGACCTGGGTGCCGGCAATCAGCAGCGCGGTGAACACGCTCACGATCAACAGCGGGCCCCAATCCATCGCGACGGAGCCGAGGTAGACCGTGCTCGGCACATGCCAGCCGCCCAGGCTGAACACCGTGCTCAGGTAGATGCCCCAGTACTTGGCGACGACGGCCGCGGCGGCGACCATCTCCAGTAGCAGGTTCCAGCCGATGATCCAGGCCAGGCCCTCGCCCATGGTCAGATAGGTATAGGTGTAGGCGCTGCCCGTGACCGGGATGCTCGATGCGAACTCGGCGTAGCACATCATGGCCAGCGCGCAGGTCATGGCCGCCAGCACGAAGGAGAAGATCACCGCCGGGCCGGCAAAGCTGCCCGCGGCGCGTGCGCCGACCGAGAAGATGCCGGCGCCGACGGCCACCGCGACGCCCAGGATCATCAGGTCAAAGACGCCCAGGCTGCGCTTGAGCTGGCGCCCGGGTTCGTCGGAATCGGCCACGGCCTGTTCCAGGGATTTGATTCTGAGCCACTGCATGCGCGTCCTTTGCCGGTGCCGGCCGGCGCCGTGAAAAATGCGCAAGCATAGTGACTCGCACATTCCCACACAGGAGAAATGCGTCATTTCCGAAAAAAGCGTTGGTTTTCTGCGCGGGGTTTGCAACCGCCCGCGGATTCGGATAGTAGCGCCATCGCGTTGCACGATGGCACGCACTGCTATGGCGCAGGGTCCGGCTGGGCCAGTATCCAGACAGCAAGCGCCTTTGCCTGTTCGGCAGAGATGCCCGGCTGGCGCGGCATCAGCTTGCGGCCCCAGCGGCCGGCGCTGCCGTGCTGGATGCGCTCGGCCAGTTGCGCGGGCGCGCCGGCGTCATGGCGGTAGCGCTGGGCAATCTGCGCAAAGCCCGGACCGACATGGGTCTGCTCCATGCCGTGGCAGCGCAGGCAATACTGGCTCTGCACCAGCGCCCAGCCTTCGCTGGCCGACGGCAGCGCGGCGCCAGCCACCGGCGCGGCCGGCGGCGGCGGCTTGCGGCTGTTGATGCTTTGCCACGCCAGCCACGCAAACAAGGCCGGCACCATGGCAGCGGCCACGCCCAGCGCCACCAGGCGCCAGCGCCTGGAGGCAGGGGCAAGCGGCTGCACCATCGCGCCGGATCAGTGGCGGAAGTGGCGCACGCCGGTGAAGACCATGGCCACGCCGCGCTCGTTGGCGGCGTCGATGACTTCCTGGTCGCGCATCGAGCCGCCGGGCTGGGCCACGCAGGTCGCGCCCGCATCCACCACCACGTCGAGGCCGTCGCGGAACGGGAAGAACGCATCGCTGGCCACGACCGTGTTCTGCAGCGACAGCTTCGCGGCTTCGGCCTTGATCGAGGCAATGCGCGCCGAATCGAGGCGGCTCATCTGGCCCGCGCCCACGCCCATGGTCATGCCGCCCTTGCAGAACACGATGGCATTGCTCTTGACGTACTTGGCGACCTTCCAGGCAAACAGCAGATCCTGCAGTTCTTCCTGGGTCGGCTGCATGATGGTCACGACCTTCAGGTCGGCGAGTTGCAGTTCATGGTTGTCGGCGGTCTGCAGCAGCATGCCCGAGCCCACGCGCTTGGTCTCGATGGCGTTGCGCACCTGGTTGTAGTCGGCCGGCAGCGCGATCTTCATCAGGCGCACATTGGCCTTGGACTTGAACACTTCGAGCGCCTCGGGCGTGAAGTCAGGCGCCATCAGCACTTCGGTGAACTGCTTGGCGACGGCCTGGGCCGCGGCCAGGTCGACGGTGCGGTTGAAGGCAATGATGCCGCCGAAGGCGCTGGTGGGGTCGGTCTGGAAGGCCTTGGCATACGCGTCATGCGCGTTGCCGGCCACGGCCACGCCGCAAGGGTTGGCGTGCTTGACGATCACGCAGGCCGGCGCCTCGAAGCTCTTGACGCATTCCCAGGCGGCGTCGGCATCGGCGATGTTGTTGTACGACAATTCCTTGCCCTGCAGCTGCACGCCGGTGGCCAGCGAACCCGCGGCGGGTGCCAGGTCGCGGTACCAGGCGGCCTGCTGGTGGCTGTTCTCACCATAGCGCAGGTCCTGCACCTTGATGAACTGGCTGTTGGCCTGGCCGGGGAAGGTGGCGCGCGTGGGCACGTATTCTTCCGACAGCTTCTCCTGCTCGAAGTTCACGCTCGACAGGTAGTCGCTGATCGCGCCGTCGTATTGCGCGATGCGGTTGAAAGCCGCCACGGACAGCTCGAAGCGCAGCTTGTGCGACAGCTTGCCCCCGGCTTGCAGTTCGGCCAGCACGGCCGGGTATTGCGAGGCATCGGTGAGCACGCCGACATCGGCCCAGTTCTTGGCCGCCGAGCGCACCATGGCCGGGCCGCCGATGTCGATGTTCTCGATCGCGTCGGCCAGCGTGCAGCCGGGCTTGGCGACGGTGGCCTCGAACGGATAGAGGTTCACGACCAGCAGGTCGATGGTGTCGATGCCGTGTTCCTTGAGCGCGGCCATGTGGGCCGGCAGCTCGCGGCGCGCCAGCAGGCCGCCATGCACCTTGGGGTGCAGCGTCTTGACGCGGCCGTCGAGCATTTCGGGGAACTGGGTCACTTCGGCCACTTCGGTGACGGGCAGGCCCTTGTCGGCGAGCAGCTTGGCG
This sequence comes from Comamonas antarctica, assembly GCF_013363755.1. NCBI lineage: Bacteria > Pseudomonadati > Pseudomonadota > Betaproteobacteria > Burkholderiales > Comamonadaceae > Comamonas > Comamonas antarctica. The sequence goes on along the minus strand of NZ_CP054840.1, from coordinate 678,980 downwards.
GTGCCGCCGGTCGAGAGCAGGCGAATGCCCATCGCGTGCAAGGCCTGGGCGAATTCAACGATGCCGGTCTTGTCGGAGACGGAAAGAAGTGCGGTGAGGGACATGGTGGGAGCTCTTCAAAAGGAAAAAGGGGTGGCGGCGTGCGGCCGGCGGCTCAGAGCAGCTGGTGCTCGACCAGCTTCTTGCGCAGCGTGTTGCGGTTCAGGCCGAGCCATTCGGCGGCGCGCGACTGGTTGTGGTCGGCCTGGCTCATGACCACTTCCAGCAGCGGCTTCTCGACGACGCGCAGCAGCATGTCATACATGCCGTTCGGCGCTTCGCCATCCAGGTCGCGGAAATAGCTCTCGAGGCTGTCGCGCACGGTTTGTTCGATGTTCTGGTTGCTCATGCAGTGTGTCCTGCGGATTCTTCAAGAGGCTGGGCGTCGCTGGCTGCGGCCGCCACCGGCAGCCGGTCCATCTGCGTGGCCAGCTGCTCCAGGTAGTCGGCCACGGCCTGCCATTGCTGGCCGCAGTCCTCGATGGTGTTGATGTGTTGGCGCAAGGTCTCCCCGCCGGGCAGGCTGCGCAGGTACCAGGCAATGTGCTTGCGCGCGCTGCGCACGCCCGTGCCTTCGCCGTAGAGGCGGTAGTGGTCTTGCAGATGGTCGAGCAGCAGGCGGCGCAGCTCGGCCACCAGCGGCGGCGCCATGTGCTCGCCCGTGGCCAGGAAATGGCCGATCTCGCGGAAGATCCAGGGCCGGCCCTGGGCCGCGCGGCCGACCATGATGGCGTCCGCGCCGGTATAGGCCAGCACGTCGCGCGCCTTCTCGGGCGAGGTGATGTCGCCGTTGGCGACCACCGGCACGCGCACCGCGGCCTTGACCGCGGCAATCGTGTCGTACTCGGCAAAGCCCTTGTAGCCCTGCTCGCGCGTGCGCCCGTGCACGGTGAGCATCTGGATGCCCACGCCCTCGAACGCGCGCGCCAGCACCTCGGCGTTCTTGTGGTCGTCGCTCCAGCCGGTGCGCATCTTGAGCGTCACCGGCACATTGGCCGGGGCGCAGGCCTCAACCACGGCTTCGGCAATCTCGACGGCCAGCTTCTCGTTTTGCATCAGCGCCGAGCCGGCCCACTTGTTGCAGACCTTCTTGGCCGGGCAGCCCATGTTGATGTCGATGATCTGTGCGCCGCGCTCGACGTTGTAGCGCGCGGCATCGGCCATCATCTCGGCATCGGTGCCCGCGATCTGCACCGCGATCGGCCCGGGCTCGCCTTCATGGTTGGCGCGGCGCGAGGTCTTGAGGCTGTTCCACAGGTCCTTGCGCGAGGTGACCATCTCGCTGACCGCATAGCCTGCGCCCAGCGCCTTGCACAGCTGGCGGAACGGCCGGTCGGTCACCCCGGCCATCGGGGCGACGAACAGGCGGTTCTCCAGCGGAATGTGACCAATGCGCAGCGCAGCCATTGAAGGATTCGGGAAGGGAAAGGAGGGAAAAAGAGGCAGGATTGTATCTGCTTAATTTTTCAGCAGAAAGAAACCGGCGCTAATGCCACCAGCGCCGCCTCAACTACCTCTTGCGCCGCGGCCGTTCAGCGCGGCGCGAATGCCCACCAGGTGTTGCCCACCGGACGCAGGCCCTGTCCGGCCAGGCGCTTGCGCAGCCATTCGCGGTTGAACAGCACATCGGGCGACAGCGCATCGTCGGGCGGCTGGGCCAGGCTGGCGGTGCCCACGCGCTGCATGCCGGCGGCGCCGGCCGCGGGGGCGGCACTGCCCATGTCGAGCAGTTCGCCATCGGCCAGCGGCCCGCGCACGCTGTCCGCAGCGCGTTCGCCATCGACCACCACCACGGCCAGCGCCAGCACCGGCTTGCCCGTGCCTGGCTTGCCCGCCACCGGCAGTTCGGGGCAGCCCAGCACGCGCAGCGCCATGCCTTCGCGCGCCAGATCCGCATGCACCTTCTGCAGGCGTGCGCGCTGGCCCGCCAGGCTGCGGCATTCGGGCAGCGACAGCACCTGCGCGATATCGCCGCCCGGCGACGCCACTGAGGCGATCTCGCCGGCCACGCCCTGGCCGGCCTCTCCCGGCGGCGGCACCACCGCGCAACTGGCCATGCCCAGCGCCAGCAGGCTCAGGCAGCTGTGTATCCATCCCCTACCCGTGGTCTGCATTTGCGGCATGGCGCGGCACCTCTTTTTATTTATCCAGTTGTTACCTTAACCTTGGACCACGCAAAGACAAGCCAGTGCAGGCCTACATTTGCACCGGCGGTCCCACCCTACACTTGCGCTCAAATGGAAATATGGTTGCATCAGCTGCTGGAGTATCTGTCCCTGCCCCAATTCGGGCTGAGCACGGTATTCCTGGTCGCCCTGATCTCGGCGACGCTGCTGCCGCTGGGCTCCGAACCCGCCGTGGCCGGCCTGCTGCACCTCAATCCCGAGCTGTTCTGGCAGGCGATCTTCGTGGCGACCGCGGGCAATACCCTGGGCGGCGCGATCAGCTGGTGGATGGGCCTGGGCGCGCACAAGGCCTGGGAGAAGGCCAGGCAAGCCCGTCTCGTCGAAGGCGCGGCGCCGCGCAAGGAGCCGCGCCAGCCCTCGCGCCATGAGCGCAAGGCGCGCATCTGGCTGCGCCGCTTCGGCGCCAAGGCCTGCCTGCTGAGCTGGTTGCCGCTGGTCGGCGACCCGCTGTGCGCGGTCGCGGGCTGGCTGCGCCTGCCGTTCTGGCCCTGCCTGTTCTATATGGCGATCGGCAAGTTCCTGCGTTACCTGGTCATGACCAGCGCCATCATGTGGGTCTGGCCGACTTAAATAGGAAGCACCCCCTGAGCGGCTGCGCCGCTTCCCCCTCTCAACCTTCGGTGGAGGGGGACGGCAGCCTCGGTGCGGGGCGGCCCTTCCTCGCTGCCCCCCTGCTGGACCATACCAGTTTGAGCGTTGTGAACTGAAGACCGCCCCAGATCGACGTGGACGACTACACATCCTTGCGGATCAGCGCCCCGGTGAACAGCACCGGTCCGGTCGGCCCGGTCTCGCTGGGCACGCCGCCCTTGGGCTCGAGGCTGATGGCCAGCGCGGGCACGGCCTGCACCTGGGCTTCCTGGGTCGGGATCTGCTCCAGCCGGCCTTCGCCCAGCACGCCCAGCGAACGCGGCGCGCCCTGGGGCGGCAGCGCCCAAAGCTGCAGCGATTGGTTCTCGCCCTCGCGGAAGCCGCCGACGCGCTGCAGCACCAGCCGGTTCTGGCGCGCATCGAAGGTCACCAGCATCGACGGATCCTGCTTGCCGTCGGCCAGCACGGCCACGTACTGGATCTGCGGCGCGGCCTGCAAGGCGGCCTGCGCGTTCTGCAAAGCCACCTGCGACGTCTGCACCTGGCCCTGCAGCTGCGCCAGCTGCTGCTGGCTCGACTGGCGCAGGTCCTGGTGCGCCCACAGGCCCACCGTGACTGCGGCCACGGTCGCAAATGCGCCGCCCCAGGCCGCGTTGCGCCACCAGGCAAGCGTGCGCGCGGGCGGCTGGCTGCGCCGGTGCGGCGACTTGTCGGCGCGCGCCTTCTCGGCCTGCAGCAGGTTGTCGATGCGAATCCACACGGCGGCATCGGGCTGCACCGGCGCCTGCACTTCGGACAGCGCGCTCCAGCGGCCCTGCCACAGCAAGGCGGTGGCACGCACCTGCGCGTGTTCGCGCGCGAGTTGTTCGAAGCGCCGGCGCGCGCCGCCACGCAGCGTGCCCAGGGCGTAGCAGGCCGACAGGCGGTCGAGGAGTTCGGGGTTCTGGATCAGATTCATGGTGATGGCTCCCGCTCAGACGTGCCTCGCCAGGCATTTGCGCAGTTGTTCGAGGCTGCGGCGCATCCACGACTTGACGGTGCCCAGCGGCAGCTTGAGCTGGCTGGCCAGCTCGCTGTGGCTCAGGTCGCGCAGATAGGCCAGGCTCACGACCTCGCGCTGGGGCTGCTCGAGCCGCTGCAGGCACTGGTGCAGCACCAGCGCCTGCTCGCTGGCCTGCGCCAGCTGCATCGGCCCGAGCGCGTCGTCGGCCGGCAGCGCAGCCTCGGCATCTTCCAGGGTCACGCTCAGATGCATGCGCTCGGCGCGGCGCCGGCGCAGGAAGTCCAGCGCCCGGCCGCGCACGACCATGCCCAGCCAGGCCATGGGCGGACTCAGCGAGGCGCGGTAGCTGCCGGCATTGCGCCACACGCCGATGAAGCTGTCCTGCAGCACGTCCTCGGCCCATTCCTTGTTGCCGAGAATGCGCAGCGCCAGCCCGTAAAGGCGGGCTGAGGTGTGCTCGTAAAGCTGCTTCAGCGCAGCCTCCTCGTGCACGGCAATGCGGTCAAGAAGGTCCATCAACTCGCTGTCCGGTGTATTGGCGCTCATGCTGCCATTGTGCGTAAAACGCCCGCTTGCGCAGACGCTGTTGGTTCGATGCAAACCCGCTTGATCGGGGCTTGCATACCTTGCTATACGCAGGCAGGAGGCAATTGGATGCAGCCTCGATGACAGAGAGCACGATTGCGGTCGCGCAGCGATGCTTTTGCGCGAGCGCGCTCAATCCGCCTTGAGCCCAATGCTCTTCACCAGCTCGCCAAACCGCTGCGCCTCGACCGCATGGTGGTCGATGAACTGCTTGCGCGTCATCACTGCCGGCGTCGCGCCCAGGCCGGCGACGATGTCGCGCACGTTCTTCTGCTCCAGGGCCTTGGCCACGCCCTCGCGCACCTTGTTCACCACCACGTCGGGCACGCCCGTGGGCGCGTAGAGGCCGAACAGCGTGTCGGCATCGAAACCCGGCAGGCCGCTCTCGGCCAGCGTCGGCACGTTGGGATACTGCGGCGAGCGCTCGGCGCTGCCCACGGCCAGCAGGCGCAGCTTGCCGGCTTCCACATGCTTGAGGCCCGGACCCGGGTCGAACCAGTACTGCAGTTGCCCGCTGACCACGTCGTTGAGCGCGGGCGCGGCGCCGCGGTAGGGCGCATGCACCGCATCGACCTTGGCCATGCGCTTGAACATCTCGCCGGCCAGGTGCGGCGAGCTGCCCTGCCCCGGCGAGCCATAGCTGACCTTGCCGGGATTGGCCTTGAGGTACTGGATGAACTCCGCCACGTTCTTCGCCGGCACATCCGGGTGCGTCTCGAGGTAGACATGCACGCGCGCCACGGCCGCGACCGGCGTGAGATCGCGCCCCGGGTCGAAGCTGAGCTTTTCGTAGATCATCGGATTGATGGTGATCGCGCCGCCCGAGCTCAGCAGCAGCGTGTAGCCATCCTTGGCCGCGCGCACGGTTTCGGCGATGCCGATGTTGCCGCCCGCGCCGGGCTTGTTCTCGATGATCACCGGCTGGCCCAGGGTCTTGGCCAGCTGCGGCTGGATCGCGCGCGCCAGCACGTCGGCGGCGCCGCCGGGCGCGAAGTTCACGACCAGGCGCACCGGCTTCTCGGGCCAGTTCTGCGCCAGCGCGGGCAGCGCCAGCGCGGCCAGGGCCAGCGCCGAGAAAGCCTTCAGGCCCTGGCGGCGCGCGGCGTGGGAATGGGTTGTCATGGTGTTTGTCTCCTTGTAGATATTTCTTGTGGTGCGCGCGCGTTCAGCGCTCAGGCGACCTCGACTTCGACGAGTATCGGCCGTGGCGCGGCAATGGCCGATTCGAGCACGGCGCGCAGCTGCAGCGCATCCTCGACATGCACGCCGTCGCAGCCCTGGGCCTTGGCCAAGCCGACGAAATCGATGTCGGGCAGCTCCGTGCCCTCGACCTTCTCGCCGTCGCGGTAGCCAAACACCTTGGCGAACTCCTGCAGCGCCGCATAGCGCCGGTTCTTCAGGATCACGAAGGTGATCGGCAGCCGCAGTTGGGCCGCGCTCCACAGCGCCTGGATGGCATACATGCTCGAGCCGTCGCCGATCACGGCAATGACTTTCTTCGCGGGTTCGGCCAGCGCCACGCCCACGGCCGCAGGCATGCTGTGGCCGAGGCCGCCGCTGCACATGGTGTAGAAGGTGGCCGAATGGAAGATCGGCAGGTAGGCCTGGATGGTGGAGCGCGAGCTGGGCGCCTCCTCGACGATGATGCTGCGCGGGTCGCGCACCTCAGCCAGCGTCTGCATGGCCCAGGCCACCGACATGCGCTGGCCGGCTTCGGGCGGCTGCGCGCGCGGCGGCTGCGCGCGGCGCGCGGGTTCGGCGCGCGCGGCCGGCGCGGGCCGCGCCAGCAGCTCCTGCACGCCCAGGCGGATATTGCCGATGGCGGCCGTGCCCACGGGCGACCAGGCGGCAATCGCCGGGTCCTCGATCAGCTGGTACAGCGCGCTGCCTTCGGGAATGTGCGGGCCCTGGCCTTCGACGTGGTAGGTGAAGGTGGCGGCGCCCACGGCCAGCACCACGTCATGTCCGCCCAGCAGCTGCACGATGCGTTCGCGCATCGCGGGCAGGAAGCCTGCAAACAGCGGATGGTTCTCGGGAAAGCTGCAACGCCCCGACATCGGCGCCACGAACACGCGCGCCTGGTGGCGCTCGGCCAGCGCCACCACCGCGTCCCAGGCCGCGCCGCGGTCCACGGCCGCGCCCACGACCAGCGCCGGCGTGCGCGCGCCGTCGAGCGCCGCGCCGATCAGCGCCAGCACGCGCGGATCGGGCCGGCTTTCAAAACCGACTTCGCGCACCTGGATGGGTTCGGCCAGGTGGTCCCAGTCGTCGGCGGGAATCGACACCAGCACCGGGCCGCGCGGCTCCTGCATGGCGATGTAGTAGGCGCGCGCCAGCGCCTGCGGCACGTCCTCGGCGCGCGCCGGCTCGCAGCTCCACTTGACATAGGGCTTGGGCAGCTCGGCGGCTTGGTTCGAATGCAGGAACGGATCGAACTGCAGGATGGAGCGCGCCTGCTGGCCCGCGGTGATCACCATCGGCGTGCGGTTCTTGAACGCCGTGAAGATGTTGGCCATCGCATGGCCCACGCCTGCGGCCGAGTGCAGGTTCACGAAGCTCGCGCGGCGCGTGGCCTGGGCATAGCCGTCGGCCATGCCCACGACCACCGCCTCCTGCAGGCCCAGCACATAGGAGAAGTCCTCGGGATAGTCGCGAAACAGCGGCAGCTCGGTCGAGCCCGGGTTGCCGAAGATCTGCGTCATGCCCAGCTGGCGCAGCAGGTCGATCACGGCATGGCGCACGGTAAAGGGGGCGGAGTTCTGGGGGTGTGTCTCTTGCATTGGATTTCCTTGGCGTACAGCGCATCGTGCCCGCGGTGATAATTTCCAGCAATTGAATAAACCATCTAAGAGATATTCATCCGATGGATATGAACCAGCTCGATCTGAACCTACTGCGCGTGTTCGACGCCGTCTACCGCCATCGCAGCGTGAGCCGCGCGGCCGAGGAACTGGGCCTGTCGCAGCCCGCCGCGAGCCAGGCCGTGACGCGGCTGCGCCTGCTGCTGGGCAATGCGCTGTTCGAGCGCGTGCATGGCGGCGTGCGCCCCACGCCGCGCGCCGAGCGCCTGGCGCGCGTGGTGCGCGCGGCGCTGGCCGCGCTCGAGGTCGGCCTGGGCGAGGCGCGCGACTTCGATCCGCAGGCCGCGCAGCAGCGCTTTCGCATCCACCTGAGCGATATCGGCGAGGCGCGCTTCCTGCCGGCGCTGATGGCGGCGCTGCGCGCGCGCGCGCCCGGCATCCGCATCGAGACGCTGCCGCTGCCCGTCGAGGAGATTGCCGAGACACTCGACCGCGGCACGCTGGACGCGGCCATCGGCTTTCTACCGGGCGTGCTGAGCACCGAGCGCCGCGTGCTGCTGCACGACCACTACTGCGTGCTGCTGCGCAGCGCCCACCCGCTGCTCGCCGCTACCAAGGGCCGGCGCCTGGGCGTCGACGCATTGCGCCAACTGGAGTTCGTGGCCGTGCGCTCGCATTCCGAAACCCTGCGCATCCTGCAGGTGCTCGAACTCACCGACCGCATCCGGCTTTCCGCAGCCCACTTCCTTGCCGTGCCGGCCATCGTCAGCGAAACCGACCTGGCCGTGGTCATGCCCCACGAGATCGCCTGCGGCTTCGTGCGCCGCGGCGGCTACGCCCTGCTGGATGCCGACCTGCCCGGCCACCGCTTCGCGGTCTCGCTGCACTGGAGCCGGCGCTTTGCGCAGGAGCCGGCCAAGGTGTGGCTGCGGGAGTTCATCGGCGAGTTGTTCACGCAGCAGGGTGTGGCGCCGTCATAGGGCCACGGCCTGCTAACGCCCCACTTCCGCGCGCCGCAGCTTGAATGTCAGGCTGAAATGCGTCGATGCATAGAGATTGCGCGAAATCTCGACGACCTTGCCGTCGGTCAGGCGATAGACGCGCAGCAGCTCGACCACGGTGGCCTTTTTCGCCAGGCCCAGTAGCGCCGCCACCTCGTCGGTGGCTTCGCACATGCGGATGGTCTGCTCGGCTTCGCCGATGCGCACGCCGTAGGTTTCCTCGATGAGTTCGTAGACCGGCGTGCTGCGCTTGCCAATCAGGCGCGCGACGCCGGCGTGGTCGGGGTGCAGATAGACCTGGGTCCAGCAGAACGGCTGGGCATTGCCTTCCTCGAAGCGCACGCCTTCGAGGCGCAGCCACTGGGCCGGGCTGGCGCCGTTGAGGCAGGGCACGAGCGCCGCGGCGACATCGGCAATCCTGGTGTGCCGGATCTCGAGCCGGCTGGCGGCGTACTGCAGCAGGTCGTCGAGCGAGCCGGTTTCGTGCAGATACGACTGCGCGGTGGTCGAGCTCAGCACCACCGTACCCGAGCCGCGGCGCGAGGCCACCACGCCGTTGAGGCGCAGCTCGCGCAGCGCCTCACGGATGGTGTGGCGGCTCAGCTGGAAGCGCTCGGCCAGTTCGCCCTCGGTGGGCAGGTTCTGGCCGACGGGGTGCAGGCCCTGCAGGATCTCGCTGCGCAGCGCCGCGACCACCTGGCGGTACAGCGGCTCCTTGGCGCTGCCGGTCTTGGCCGGCGTGGCGGCAGATGGGGCGGTCTCCTTCAATCGAAACTCCTGGCTACGTCAACAAACGGCACTCAATTTTTTACATCCATGGCAGACCGCAAACCGTCGCTGAGCATATTGAAGCACGCGCTGGTGACGAAGATGCAGATGCCCGGCAGCATGGTGAGCAGCGGCTGATTGTAGATAGCCGTGCGCAGGGTGTTGAGCATCAGGCCCCATTCGGCATCGGGCGGGCGCGTGCCCAGTCCGAGGAAGGACAGGCCCGAGGCCAGGATCATGGCCACGCTGATCAGGCTGGTCGAGTAGACGAAGATCGGGCCCAGCACGTTGGGCAGCAGGTGCACGCGCACGATGGTCAGCACCGAGGCGCCGCTGGCACGCGCCGACTCGATGTAGTCGAGGTTGCGCACCGAAGTCGTGGTGCTCTCGGCAATGCGTATCACCTGCGGGATGAACACCAGGCTCAGCGACAGCATGGCGTTGGTGATGCCCGGGCCCAGTGCGCCGCTGATGGCCACGGCCAGAAGCACCGAGGGGAACGCATAGAACACGTCGGTGGTGCGCATGATCAGCATGTTGGTGCTGCCGCCCGCATAGCCGGCCAGGATGCCCAGCGCGGCGCCTATTACCACCGCGATCAGCACCGGCACGATGCCCAGGAACCACGACAGCCGGCCGCCGTAGAGCAGGCGGCTGAGCATGTCGCGGCCCAGCTCGTCGGTGCCCAGCAGGTGACCCGGGCTGCCTATGGGTTGCAGGCGCCGCAGCAGGCTGCCCTGCAGCGGGTCGTACGGCGCGAGCCAGGGCGCGGCGAGTATCGCCAGCAGCATCAGCAGCAGGATGGCGGCGCAGACCAGCGTCACTGGATCGCGCCCAACGCGCCGCGCCACGCCCTGCCAGTAGCTGTCGCTGCGTTCGGCGGGGAGTGCTGCCGGAGGCAGCGTGTGGGAAGTGATGGAAGTCATGAGCGCTTGATCCTTGGGTCGAGGGTGGTCTGCAGCAGGTCCACCGTGAGGTTGAGCAACACGAAAATCAGCGCCAGCACCAGGATCGTGCCCTGCAGCACCGGGATGTCGCGCTGGAAGATGGCGCCGTTGAGCAGTTGCCCCGTGCCGGGCCAGGAGAACACCGTTTCCACCAGGATGGAGCCGCCCATCAGATAGCCCAGCTGCAGGCCCATCACCGCCAGCACCGCGGGCGCGGCGTTCTTCAGCACATGCAGCGCGATGCGCAGCGGCTGCAGGCCCTTGCCATGCAGCGTGGTGGTGAAGTCCTGGTTCAGGATCTCGATGACCACGCCGCGCACGGTGCGCGTGACGATGCCCATGGGAATCACGCTCAGCGTGATGGCCGGCAGCACCAGGAACTGCACATGCTCCCAGTCCCACACCCAGGCTTCGGAGCCGCCCGCGCCAGCGCCAAGCGCCGGCAGCCAGTTCAGCGTGACGCTGAAGATCACCACCAGCACCATTCCCAGCCAGTAATGCGGCAGCGACACGCCGCCCGCGGCCAGCGCCGAGGCGATCTTGTCGGGCCAGCGGCCGCGGCGGATGGCGGCCACGATGCCCAGCAGCGTGCCGGCGGCAAAGCCGATCAGCGCCGCGACCAGCGACAGCATCAGCGTGTTCTTCACCGCCACCGCCAGCTCGGCGACCACGGGCCGGCCCGAGGACAGCGAGGTGCCAAGGTCGCCCTGCAGCACCCGGCCCAGCCAGAGGAAGAACTGCGCGGGCAGCGGCTTGTCGAGCCCGTACTCGGCGCGCACCTGGGCCACGACTTCGGCCGGCGCGTCGGGCGAGACGATGGCGTTCACCGGATCGCCGGGCGCGATATGCACCAGCAGGAAGCAGATCAGGCTCACGGCCAGCGCGATGGGCAGCGCATAGAGCACGCGCCGCAGGATGTAGAAAAGCATGGTGGGATTCCTTGTACGTGGCTCACGCGGCGAGGGGCTGGGCGCGTATGCAGCGCGCGCTGCGCCCGGCGTCGAGGGAGTGCAGCGCCGGCACGGCGGCCGTGCATTCGCTGCGCGTGTAGCTGCAGCGCGGCGCGAACGCGCAGCCCTGGGGCAGGCGTTCGAGATTCGGCGGGCTGCCGGGAATGGTGGTGAGGCGCTGGCCGCGCATGCCGGCATGCACCGTGGCGCCCAGCAGGCCCTGGGTATAGGGATGGCGGGCCGAGCGCATGATCTCGCCGGTCGTGCCCTCCTCGATGAAGCGGCCCGCATACATCACCGCAATGCGGTTGGCGACCTCGCAGGCCACGCCCAGGTCGTGGGTCACGAAGACCATGCCCATGCCCAGTTCGCGCTGCAGTTCCTTGAGCAGCAGCAGCACCTGGATCTGCACCGTGGCATCGAGCGCCGTCGTCGGCTCGTCGGCGAGCAGCAGCTTCGGGCGGCACGACAGCGCGATGGCAATCATCGCGCGCTGGCGCAGGCCGCCCGACAGCTCGTGCGGATAGGCATCGAGGCGGCGCGCGGCCGAAGGAATCTGCACCAGCTCCAGCAGCTCCAGCGCGCGCTTGCGCGCGGCCACGGCATCGAGGCCCTCATGCCGGCGCACGGTCTCGGCGATCTGCGTGCCGATGGTGAACACGGGATCGAGCGCCGTCATCGGCTCCTGGAAGATCATCGACACCGTGCCGCCGCGCAGCGCGCTCATCTCGCGCTCGCTGGCGGCGACGATGTCGTGGCCCGCGACTTTCACCGTGCCCTGCACCTGGGTGCGGGAGCCGGGGTTGAGGCGCATCAGCGCGCGCAGCGTCACGGATTTGCCCGAGCCCGACTCGCCCAGAATGCAGAGGGTTTCGCGCGCGGCCAGGTCGAAGCCGATGCCGTTGACGGCGTGCACCGTGGCATCGCGCGACACGAAGCGCACATTCAGGTCGCGTACATGGACCAGGGGTTCTTTCATGGCGGTTCTCCTTTCAGGCCGCGGCGGGCGCCAGGCTGTGGCCGCTGCCGGCCAGCGCCTTGAGGCAGGCGGCGGCGTGGTTGGCATGGCGCTGCGACAGCGGCGGCGGGGCCTCGGCGCACAGCGCCTCGGCATAGGGGCAGCGCGTGCGGAAGCCGCAGCCCGACGGGGGATTGATGGGATTGGGCGGATCGCCGACCAGCGGCGCATGGGTGCGCGAACGGTCCGGGTCATGCGAGGGCCGGCTGGCCAGCAGCGCCGTGGTGTAGGGGTGGATGGGGCTGGCGTAGATCGAGTCGACATCGCCGATCTCGGCCAGCCGGCCCAGGTACATCACCAGCACGCGGTCCGACACGTACTGCACGACGTTGAGGTCATGGCTGATGAACAGATAGGTCAGGCCGAACTTCTCCTTCAGATCCATCAGCAGGTTCAGCACCTGGGCCTCGACCGACTTGTCGAGCGCCGACACCGGTTCGTCCAGGATCACCAGCCGCGGCTGCAGCGCCAGCGCGCGCGCAATGTTCACGCGCTGGCGCTGGCCGCCCGAGAGCTGGTGCGCAAAGCGCTTGCCGAACTGCAGCGGGTTCAGGCCCACCGCATGCAGCATCTCGTGCGCGCGCTCCAGCGACTCGCGCCGGCGCAGGCCGTGCACCTGGGGCGCGAAGGCAATCGAGTCCTCGATGGTCAGGCGCGGGTTCAGCGAGGCAAAGCTGTCCTGGAACACGATCTGCACCTGGCGCCGGAAGTCCTTGAGCGGCAGCGCCACCGAACCCACCGTGAGACCGTCGAAGATGATCTCGCCGGCCGTGGGCTCCATCAGCGCCATGATCAGCCGCGAGGTCGTGGACTTGCCGCAGCCCGACTCGCCGACGATGCCCAGCGTCTCGCCCTTGCGCAGCTCGAAGCTCAGCGAATCGACGGCGCGCACGTAGCCGGTCTGGCGGCCCAGCAGATCCTTTTTCAGCGGGAAATGCTTGCTCATGTTGCGCACGGTCAGCAGCGGCTGGGCCGGGCCTCCGACGTCGGGCATGCGCTCCAGTGAACGCGGGGTGGAATCAGGCATGCGCGGTGCTCCGGTAGAGGGGGACGAAAGAACTCATGTCCGTAGACCTAAGCAATTGGCGGGCCAGCTTTCGCAAAATGTTGTACGTACTAGTTATAGCCATTGATCCATGCCGGACAAACTGCTGCACGTTCAAAAACAGGACAAACCGCACACAACTGGTGCCTCCAGCGCCTTGCGTGCACTGCAGCAATGCATGGCCATATTTGTCCAGACAGCTTTGCGAGAGACAGGTAAAGGTGGCCCGGAAGTTGCATGGACATCTTTATCCATCCCTCCAACGTCCGCCAGGAAAGACCCGCTCCATGTCCCTTCAGATCCAACGCCGTGAAATGCTTCTTGCCGGTGCCGCCTCACTCGCGCCTGCCTTCCTTGGCCTGCAGGTCGCGCAGGCCCAGACCGCCTCGGGCGTGCTGCGCGTGGGCATGACCGTGGGCGCCGTGCCCAGCGCCAACGGCGTGCCCGACCAGGGCGGCGAAGGCGCGCGCTTCATGAACATCACGCTCTATGACCAGCTCGTGGCCTGGGACCTGTCGCGCAGCGACAAGCCCGCGCAACTCACGCCCTGCCTGGCCACGGCCTGGAAGCCCGATGCCACGCGGCCCAAACGCTGGAACTTCACGCTGCGCGAAGGCGTGCGCTTCCACGACGGCCATGAGCTCGTGGCCGACGACATCGTGTTCAGCTTCGACCGCGCCTTCAAGCGCGACGCGCCCTGGTTCGACCTGCGCGCCTATGGCCAGGCGCTGCCGCAGATCCCGGGCGTGGTGGCCTGGGGCAGCGACGGCAAGCACCAGTTCTGGGTCGAGACCGCGACCATCGACGGCACCCTGCCCTATGCGCTGACCTGGCTGGGCATAGTCCACAAGGGCGCGTGGGAAGCCGCGGGCAAGGACTGGAATGCCTATGCTGGCAAGGCCGTGGGCACCGGCCCGTGGAAGATGGAAAGCTACAACCAGCGCGAGCGCGCGGTGCTGGTGCGCAACGACAAATACTGGAGCGCGGAACGCATTCCCAAGGCCGCCAAGCTGATCCTGCTGCCGATCCCCGACGCCAACGCGCGCGTCGCCGCCTTGCGCTCGGGCCAGGTCGACTTCATCGAGGCACCCGCGCCCGATGCCGTGGCCTCGCTGCGCAGCGCGGGCTTCAAGATCGTCACCAATATCTACCCGCACAACTGGACTTGGCAGCTGGCGCAGATTCCGGGCTCGCCCTGGCTCGACATCCGCGTGCGCAAGGCCGCGAATCTCGCCATCGACCGCACCGCCATGAAGTCGCTGCTGGGCGGGCTGATGATCGAAGGCCAGGGCCTGATTCCCGCCGGCCACCCCTGGCATGGCAAGCCGCAGTTCAAGCTGACGCACGACCCCGACGCCGCGCGCAAGCTGCTGGCCGAGGCCGGCTACAGCCCGCAAAAGCCGCTGCGCACCAAGGTCGCGATCTCCAACAGCGGCTCGGGCCAGATGCAGCCGCTGCCGATGAACGAGTTCATCCAGCAGAGCCTGCGCGAAGTCGGCATCGAGGTGCAGTTCGAGGTGTTCGAGTGGCAGGCGCTGATCGAGGTCTGGAAGGCCGGCGCGGGCGCGCAGGTGGCGCGCGGCTGCATGGCGCTGAACATCTCGCAGGGGCCGTTCGACCCGTTCCGCGCCTTCGCGCGCATCCTGCAGACCAATATGGCCGCGCCGGCCGGCGTCAACTGGAGCCGCTTCAGCGACCCTGAACTCGACAAGGTGTTCCTGCAGATCCAGCAGGAAACCAATACCGCCAAACAAGACGCGCTGATGGCCCAGGTGCACGCCCAGGTCGTCGACCGCGCGCTGTTCCTGTTTGCCGCGCATGACCTGAACCCGCGCGCCATCAGCCCCAAGGTCAAGGGCTTCGTCCAGGCGCAGTCGTGGTTCCAGGACCTGACGCCGATCAGCATCGGCTGAGCCGCCCGCCCTTTCGTTGCAACTGTCCTTGGCGCCTTCGCGGGCGCCGGGGACGGACACGCCCGTGCCGGTCAGCCATTGCCGTTCATCCTTCGACAAGCTCAGGACGAACGGTAGCGGATGCTGACTGGCAGAGGCCTTAACCCACTTCTCTGACCGCACCATGACCACTATCGTCGAACACACCGCACAGCAGCTGGCGCTGACCGAGGCCCTGAACCCCGCGCTCAAGGCCATGATTTCCACCAACCCGCAGGCGCTTGCCCAAGCGCGCGCCATCGAACAGCGCCAGGCCGCGGGCGCCACGCTGCCGCTGGCCGGCATGACCGTGAGCATCAAGGACAACATCGACACCGCGGGCCTGAGCACGACCATGGGCTCGGCGTTCTTCCGCGACCATGTGCCCACCAGCGATGCGCCCGTGGTGCAGCGCCTGCGCAGGGCCGGCGCGGTGATCATCGGCAAGGCCAACCTGCATGAGTTCGCGTTTGGCGGCACCACGCAGAACCCGCACCATGGCCTGGGGCGCAACCCGTGGAATGCCGATGCGATTCCGGGCGGATCGAGCGGCGGCTCGGGCTCGTCGGTGGCGGCGCACCTGTGCGATGCCTCGCTGGGCACCGACACCGGCGGCTCGATCCGCATCCCCGCCGCGCTCAATGGCGTGGCCGGGCTGCGCCCCACGCATGGCCGCGTGCCCAACAGCGGCTGCTTTCCGGTCAGCGCGGCCTACGACACCATCGGCCCGCTGGCGCGCAGCGTGGCCGACGTAGCGCGCGTGCATGAAGTCATTTCCGGCCCGGACCGCGGCGACGACTGCAGCGTCGACCAGCCCGTGACCAGTTGGGCCCAGCGCTACGCGCAAGGCGTCGAAGGCCTGCGCGTGGGCGTGCCCGAGGCCTGGGCGCTGGGCAATCTCGACCCCGAAGTCGAACGCCTGGTGCGCGCCGCGCTCGACGACCTGCGCGGCCTGGGCGTGCAGATCGTGCCCATCGAGTTGCCCGGTGCCGAGCTGGCGCAATCGCACCTGATGCCCATGGTGCAATCCGACGCCGCGGCCGTGCATGCGCAGCGCCTGAGCGATGCGCCCGGCACTTTCGGCCCCGATGTGCTCGAACGCCTGACCCAGGGCCGCGTGCTCAGCAGCCGCGAGTACGCCGACGCGATGCGCTTCAAGGAGCGCTGGCTGGTGACGCTGCGCGACACCTTCGACAAGGTCGATGTGATTCTCACACCCAGCTGCCCGGTCACCGCGCCGCTGTGCGCCGACACCGCACGCATGATCGAGACCACGCGCGGCATCTCGCGCTTCACCTATGCCTGGTCGCTGGCCGGCACGCCTGCGCTGTCCGTGCCCTGCGGCCTGGCCGCCAACGGCCTGCCCGCGGGCATCCAGCTGATCGCGCCCTGGTGGCAGGAGGCGCTGGTGCTGGCGCTGGGCGCGCACTACCAGGGCGGGACTGCGCACCATCTGGCCGTGGCGCCGATGGTGGCCGAGGCCCTTCAGCGCGCCGCTCGCCCATGAGCCATGACGTTGCCAGCGATGCCGCGCAGGCGCGCCACGGCTGGCGCGTGCTGTCGGTCACCGCGCTGGGCGTGGGCCTGTGCTTCATCAACGCCAGCACGCTGCACGTGGCGCTGCCGCTGCTGGCCCACGACCTGGGCGCGGGCCCCGAGGCCGCGAGCTGGATCCTGCTGTCGTACATGCTGGTGCTCACGGTGCTGATCCTGGTGTTCGGCCGGCTCGCCGATCTGTTTGGCCGGCGCCGGCTGTACCTGGCCGGGCTGGTGGTGCTGACCCTGGCCAGCGTGGGCTGTGGCCTGGCTGCCAGCACGCCCGCCATGCTGCTGTTCCGCTGCCTGCAGGCAGTGGGCGCGGCGGCGGTGATCGCCAACACCACGGCGCTGGTCACCGATGCGTTTCCGCCGCGGCTGCTGGGCCTGGGGCTGGGCTTCAACTCCACGCTGTCGTCGGCGGCGCAAAGCCTGGGGCCCATCGTCGGCGGCATGGTGGTGGCGACGCTGGGCTGGCGCAGCATCTTCCTGCTGAATCTGCCGCTGGGCATCATTGCCGTGCTCTGGGCCCACCGTACGCTGCGGGACGTGGTGCACCCCAGTCCCGAATCCTTCGATCTGCTCGGCGCGCTGCTGTCGATGCTGGGCCTGGGCGGTCTGGTCTATGCATTGTCGATGGGCGGACCCAAGGGTTGGGGCAGCGCGCAGGTGCTGGCCGGCAGCGCGGCCTGCGGGCTGGGCCTGCTGGGCTTCGTGTGGTCGCAGACGGTGCGCCGCCATCCCCTGGTCGACCTGCGGCTGTTTGCCGACCGCGAGCGCGCGACCTCGTACGCCAGCGTGTTCCTGTTGTGCATGGCACAGACCGCCAGCGTGCTTCTGATGGCGTTTTTCGTGCAGGCCGTGCAGGGCGCGGATGCGTTTGCCGCCGGCCTCAGCGTGGCGCCGGTGCCGGTCGGCATGATGCTGGCCTCGGCGCTGTCGGGCCGCTTCATAGGGCGCTATGCCACGCTCACGCTGCCCACGGCCGGCATGGTGCTGACCAGCGCCGGCCTGGTGCTGCTGGCCAGCCTGCTGCGGCCCGGCATCTCTGGACTGGAACTGGCCTGCGGGCTGTCGCTGATCGGCCTGGGCACGGGCCTGTTCCTGACCTCGAACAACAGCGCCATCATGGTCAGCGTCGCGCCCCAGCGCCGCGGCATCGCGAATGCGATCCGCTCGACCATGCAGAACACCGGCCTGGTGGTCGGCACCGCGCTGGCGCTGAGCATTGCCTTTGCGCCGCTGTCGCCGGCCGCGCAGCGCGCCGCCTATGCGGGCCAGCTGTCGGGCTCCAGTCCGGCCGATATCGCCGCCTTCGTCGGCGGCTGCCGCACTGCGCTCGCGGTGCTGGCCGCCTGCAGCCTGCTGGGCGTGGGCCTGTCGCTGCGCGCGCGCCAATTGCTCCAGGCCCCCCGCCCCTTCCCCGATCCCCGTTCCCATCGAAAGGACCTTGCTCCATGACTTCCTGCGTTGAACATACCGAAGCCTGCCTTGCGGCGGCGCATGAACACAACCCGCGGCTGCGCGCGCTGATCGATATCTACGACGACCAGGCGCTCGCAGCCGCGCATGCGGCCGATGCCGCGGCCGCGCGCGGCGCGAGCCTGGGGCTGCTGCATGGCATGACGGTGTCCGTCAAGGCCAACATCGACGTGGCCGGCCAGCGCACCTCGGCCGGCGCAGCGTTCCTCGCCGACAACATCCCCGCGGCCGATGCACCCGTGGTCGAGCGCCTGCGCCAAGCCGGCGCGGTGGTCGTCGGTTCGGCCAACATGGCCGAACTCGCGTTCGGCTCGCGCTCGTTCAGCGCCGTAGGCGGCCAGTGCCGCAACCCGTGGAACGAGCAGCGCATTCCCGGCGGCTCGAGCGGCGGCTCGGCGGTGAGCGTGGCCGCCAACATGTGCACCGGCTCGCTAGGTACCGACACCGGCGGCTCCGTGCGCCTGCCGGCCTGCTTCAACGGCGTCTCGGGCCTGCGGCCTACGCATGGGCGCATTCCCATCCGCGGCGTGCTGCCGGTAAGCGAGCACAACGACACCGTGGGCCCGCTGGCCCGCGACGTGCGCGACGTGGCGCGGCTGTTCGCGGTGCTGGCGGGCTTCGATGCCAAGGATGCGACTTCGGTCGATGCGCGGCTGGCGAACTTCCTGCCCACGCTGGGCGACGGCGTTGCCGGACTGACCATCGGCCTTCCCCGCAACCACTACTTCGAGTCGCTGGAGCCGGCGGTGGCGGAGGCGGTGATGGCGGCGGCGCGGCGCCTGGAGCGCGCGGGCGCGAAGCTGGTGGATGTCGACGTGCCCGGCGCCGAGCATGCGCACATGCACATGTCGCGCGCGGTTTTCTCCGATGTCTGCCATGTGTTCCACGACCGGCTGAAGAACCAGCCCGGGACCATCACCGCCTCGGTGGTGGAGCGCATGCGCCACGGCTTCGAAGTCACCGGCATCCAGTATGCCGAGGCCATGGCCTTTCGCAACCAGTTGCGGCTGGGCATGCGCGGCGTGTTCGCGCAGGTCGACCTGCTGCTGTCGCCGACCTCGCCGCTGGCTGCACCGCTGATCGAGGACGGCGCCAACCTGCTGGAAGCCACCAAGGCCGTCACGCGCAACACCTACGCCGGCGCCCTGGCCTCGCTGCCCGGGCTGTCGGTGCCCTGCGGTTTCACGCCCGAAGGCCTGCCCATCGGCCTGCAACTCGAAGCCGCATGGTGGAACGAGCCGCTGCTGCTGCGCGCCGGCGTGGCCTTCCAGCAGGACACGGACTTCCACCGGCAGCAGCCGCCGCTGCAAGGCTGAGCCCGCGCCCTCTTTGTAATGCGGCATCGGCTGACGGCGCCGCGGCCCGAAGCTGCGCAAGATCGTCCTCGAACCACATTCGAACAAGGGCGCGTGCACGATGGCCAAGCTGATCTATGTCGACGAGCAGACCGAAGGCTGGCGCCGCATGCGCCGCGGCAAGGGCTTTTCCTATGTCGCGCAAGACGGCAGCAGCATCCGCGACCCGGAGCAGCTGGCACGCATCCGCAAGCTGGCGATTCCGCCGGCCTATACCGATGTCTGGATCTGCCCCGATCCGCTGGGCCATCTGCAGGCCACGGGCCGCGACGCGCGCGGGCGCAAGCAGTACCGCTACCACGCGCTGTGGCAGGAGCAGCAGAAGCAGGCCAAGTTCGAGCGCATGCTGGAGTTCGGCCGGCGCCTGCCGGCGATCCGCCGCGCGGTGGAGCGCGATCTCGCGCAGCGCCGGCCCGGGCTGGAGCTGGTGGCGGCGGCAGTGGTGCGGCTGCTCGACCGCACCGGCATGCGCATCGGCAACGACGAGTACTCGCAGCAGAACGGCTCCTACGGCCTGACCACGCTGAAGAACCGCCACGCCAAGGCCAGCGCCACCCAGCTCACGCTGCATTTCAAGGGCAAGAGCGGCGTCATGCAGCAGGTGGCGGTGGCGGACCGGCGCGTGGCGCGCATCGTGCAGCGCTGCCAGGAACTGCCGGGCCAGCGGCTGTTCCAGTTCCTCGGCGAACAGGACGAGTTGCAGCATCTGCGCTCGGACCATGTGAACGACTACCTGCGCTCGCTGGCCGGCGAGGATTTCACCGCCAAGGATTTCCGCACCTGGCATGCGAGCGTCTGCGCCATGGAACTCGCGCTGCAGGCGCGCGCGGCCAATGCCGAGGCCGGGCGCCTGGGCGAGCCGGCGATTGCGGACATCGTCAAGCAGGTCGCGCAGCGCCTGGGCAATACCAGCGCGGTGTGCCGCAAGTTCTACATCCACCCCGAAGTGCTGAGCTATTGCGCCCGCGAGGCCGAAAGCGGCTCGCGCGCCACGCGCAAGAAGGTGGGGCTCAGCGCCACCGAATGCGCGCTGCTGCAGTTGCTAGACACCTGCAAGCCTGTGGTGCGCCGCAAGGCCGCGCCGGCGCTGGCGGCCGCATGACGGCATCGCTGCTGCGCTGAATGGCTTTGCGTCCTATGGCGCTTTGCGCGCGCCCGCGCTAGGCTCAAGGCATCCCCGGCCGGCACGGTCTTATCGTCTTCACCAACCAGAGGAGCTACGCAATGGATCCCTCCGATCACCGCGCCTATGGCGTATTCAAGCCCGTCGGGCATATGGTGGTTTCATTCCCCGATGAGGCCAGCGCCGCCAAGGGCAACGAGGCACTGACGGCGCTCGGCTACGAGCGTGCCGACATCCACCGCTACACCCCCGAGCAGATGGTGGCGCAGTGCGATGCCGACATTGCGCGCGCCAGTCCGCTGGCCGGTGTGGGGCAGGAACTGAACCTGGTCAAGGCCTACCGCGAACTGGCCGAACGCGGCTTTCACTGGCTGGTGCTGCGCGAGGACGATGACGACCGCGCACGCCGCGCCGCCGACGCCCTGCATGCCGAAGGCGCGGAACGCGCCCAGCTCTACGGCCGGTTCATCATCGAGGAGATGATCACGCGCTCGGCCGACATGCCGCAGGTGAAGGAATCGCCGGACAGCGGGCTCGATCCGCAGACGCCGTCGGGCCAGGAAAAGGAACGGGCGCATATGCGCCCGGCTGAATCATCTGACCGCGACCTGAAGCGTTGAACTCCAAGGCCGCTTGCGCGGCCTCGTGTTCTTACGCGTCGTGCGCGCGAGCTGCGTTGCGCAGCGTGCGGATCTCGTCGTGGTTGCGCTTGGCGCCTTCGTACTGGCGCTGCACCACGACGCGCACGTCGGCCGGCAGATCTTCCTTCAGCGCGTCGCGGTAGCGCTCGAGCGCCTTGTCCTCGCCGCGCTCGGCTTCCTCGAGCATGTTCAGGTCGCTGTAACCCGCCAGCGTGCCCTTGACCGCGACCCAGCCGCGGTGCGCGGCACCTGCAATCGTGCCGCCATCGGCCGCGCTCTTGCCGCCCAACTGGCCGACCAGGCCGCGCAGTTCCTCGGCGGCCTTGCGGCAGTCCTGCGAGCGTGCCAGGAAGGTCTGCTTCAGGCTGTCGGTGCGCGCATGTTCGGCGCTGGCATTGAAGCCGAATTCGCCGTCCTTGCAGTTTTCAATCAGGTCGTTGAGGGTGTCGATGACTTGCTTGTTGTCCATGGTGCGTATTCCTTTTCAATGGTTGAAACTGCCCGCTCTGCCGATGCGCCGATGAGAATCCGCTCGTGCTGAGCTTGCCTCGCCGGCCGCGTCGAAGGATCACGGTCCGGTTCTCCAGGACTGGCCCTTCATGGTTCGACGCGGCCGGTGAGGCAGGCTCACCACGAACGAGGGCCATCTGCCGTGCCTACGGCATCGGGTTGCGGGATAGGAATCATTTGACGCCAGCCCCCAGCAGCGCAGGGTCGGTCCAGACCTCAACATGGGCAAGTCCTGCGCCTACATGGACACCGTTGGCATCAGAAGCGGTGATTCAGCGTCAATTCGGTGCGCCGCCCCGTGCCCGCGAACCACTGGGTGGTGGTGTAGTAAGCCGTGGAGAAAAACGCCTTGTCGAACACATTGAACCCGCGCAGCGCCAGCGTGGTGCACGCGGTGGCCTGCCATTGCAGCGCCAGATCCGCGGTGGTGTAGGCCGGCAGCACGAGCGTGTTGGCGTGGTTGGCATAGCGCTTGCCGACATGGCGCAGTCCGCCCGACAGCACCCAGCCGGGCTGCAACTTCCAGTGGGCCCAGAGATTCGCGACCCGCTCGGGCACATCGGTGGGCACCATGCCATTGCGCGAAACCACACCGTTGCCCATGGCCTCGCTGAAATCGCCATAGCGCGCGCGCAGCAGCGCGAGATTGGCCTCGATCTGCAGCGCCTGCGTGGCCTGCAGCGACAGCGTGCTTTCCATGCCGCGTGACGAGCGCCTGCCGACCTGCAGGCGCCGGGCCGGGTTGCTGGCATCGCGCGTCACCAAGTTGTCCTTGGTGATTGCATAGGCGGCCAGGGTCCAGTCGCCGCAGCCCTGCCAGAAAGTCTGCTTGAGACCGACCTCGAACTGCCGGCCGCGGGAGACATCAAACCGCGCGTTCGCCGCCGACAGCATCAGCAGGCCGCTGACCGGGTCCGCCGCGCGCGCTACCTGCGCATAGAGCGACAGCGCGGGCCGCAGTTGGTAGACGCTGCCCAGCCGCCAGCCGACGTGCGCATAGCGGCGCTCGAACGCATCGGTTCCGGCCGCGAGGTCCTCGCGCGACAGCCGCGCATGGTCGAAGCGCGCGCCCGCCACCAGCGACCAGCGGTCCGAGAGCGCCAGCCGGTCCTCGGCAAACAGCGCGTACTGCTGCGCCCGGTTGCGCGCGCGCGGCAGGTAGGGCCCGGCGCTGAAGTAGTGGCCTGGCTGCGGGTGGAAGGGGTCCACCGGGGCGGCGCTGCCGGTGTAAGCGTCGTGGCGGTGCAGGAACGACGCCCGGTTGATGTCGAACCCCAGCGACAGCTGGTTGTCCTGCCCGAACAGCACGCTGCGGATACTCACATCGGTGGTATTGCCGGTCTGCGTCTGCGCATGGCCGATCTCGGTGTTCTCCGGCCGTTCGATCAGGCGCGTGGCGGTGTTGAAGGCATAGGTCTCGGCATTGCGCCAGTGCCGGTCGCTGGCGATGTGGTACAGCTTGCTGCGCACGATGACATGCTCATTCAAGGCCCATTGCGCGCCCAGCTCGGTCCAGCGGTCGCGCAAGCGGATATCGCTGTCTTCCACGTTGTAATTGCGCCGGCGCAGCGCCGGATCCTGCACCCCGTCGATCAAGGGCACGCCGAAATAGCGCGCCGGCGCCTGCCGGCCCTGGGCATGCGCCAGCTGCAGTTGCAGATCGGCGCTGGCATCCCAGCGCAGCGCCGCGCTCGCCATGCGGCTGCGGAAATCGCCACGCTCCACCCAGCCCCGGCCCTGCTCGCCACTCAGATCGAGCCGGTAGGACCATTGGCCGTCGATGGCGCCGCCGCTGCCCAGTGCGAATGCGCGCTGGTTTGCGCTGCCGGCCGTAGCCTGGACCTCGTTGCGCACCGGCCCGCGCGTGGGTTTCCTGGGGATGATGTTGACGACACCGCCAATTGCGCCATCGCCATGCACCACCGAGGCCGGCCCGCGCAGCACCTCGATGCGCTCGATGGCCCAGGTATCGAAGGGAAAGCTCAGGCCCACGCCGCCATACTGGCGCGTGCCGTCATACAGCCGCATCACCGCGCTGGTATGGGTGAAGCCGCGCGCCGACAGGCTCGCGCTGTTGCCGGTGTGGCCCAGGGCGGTCATGCCGGCGGCACGCGTGACGGCGTCGAGCAGCTGGCGCTCGCCGCGTGCCTGCAATTGCGCGCGCGTGAGCACTTCGGCGCTGGCCGGCGTGTCGCGCACGCTCAGGTCCAGGCGGCTGCCGGTGGCCAGCGTGCGCTCCAGCCGGCCCTCGCCCGAAGAATGGATTTCGACGGTGGGGAGTGGCGGGCGCGTCTGCGCCCAGCCCATAGGGGGGAAACCGCCCAGCGCCAACAGCGCGGAAATGGTCGAGAGCACACCGCAAGGCGATAGAAATGGACACCATGATTTCATAGTTCAAATCTATCATTTATGAAGATCAATAGCCATCCATTTCACACTGCGCCCGCAAGGCCCCGGGTGCGCCCGCCCTATGCGGCAGCCGCCGACGTCGCTCGGCGGAACTGGGGATAATCCCGGCATGCATTCCCCGCCGCCCTCCTCAGCCCTGCTGCGCCTCGTCCTGGCGTGCTATCTGCTGGTGCTGGGAGTCGCCGGCGCATCGCCGCTGATGCATCCGCAGCGCATGGAGATGGTCTGCCACGGCGACGGCGCGATGACGCTGGTGGCCGTGGACCATGACGCCGCCCAGCACACGCTCGATTGCGCGCTGTGCCTTGCGGCCTCGCTGCCGGCACCGCCGCCGCAGATGGCGCGAGCCGCCACGCAGCCGCTGGCGCCCGCGCCGGCACCGCGGCACACGGCGCAGGTGGCGGCGCGCAGCGGCGCGCGCTTTCCACCGCGCGGGCCGCCCGCACTGGCCTGAACTGCTTCCATCTGCCGCCTGGCCGCAAGCTCTGCGCGCCGCGGTCCGCATTGCGCCCTTTGCGCCCGGCCGACCGCGCCGCGCGCCGGGCGCAGGCTGTTGCATAGCAGCGCGTGCCTTCCTGTCTGCGGCGCGCGCGAACCCAGGATTTCCATGACGACCTCTCTCACGCACAACGGCCTGCGCGCCGAACGCGAACGTCGCTCCCCCGACCTCTACCGCGCGGTCTGGCGCTGGCATTTCTATGCCGGGCTGCTGGTGCTGCCGTTCCTGATCTGGCTGGCCGTCACCGGCGGCCTCTATGTGTTCAAGAACCAGATCGACGGCTTCTTCCACCAGCGGCTGCTGACCGTGGCCCAGGCCGCAACGCCGGCCCGCGCGCCCACCGAACTCGCGGCGGCGGCGCTCGCCGCGCACCCGGGCACATTGGTCAAGTACACGCCGCCGGCCAGCGCCACGCGCAGCGCCGAGGCGCTCGTGGCCACCACGGCCGGCGAACGGCTCGCGGTGTTCGTCGACCCCTACCGCGCGCAGGTGCTGGGCACGCTGCCCGACGGCGGCAGCGTGGCCTGGACCATTCGCAAGCTGCACAGCCTCAAGTACTTCGGCCCCGTGGCGCGCGGCGCGATCGAGATCGCGGCCGGCTGGGCCATCCTGCTGGTGCTGACCGGCATCTACCTGTGGTGGCCGCGCGGGCGCTCCGGCGGCGTGGTGAGCGTGCGCGGCACGCCCGCCAAGCGCCTGTTCTGGCGCGACCTGCATGCGGTCACGGGCCTGGGCGTGGGCGGCATGCTGCTGTTCCTGTCCATCACCGGCATGCCCTGGTCGGTCCTGTGGGGCAACCAGATCAACCAGTGGGCCAACGGCCACAACTACGGCTATCCGGCCGGCGTGCGCGTGCAGGTGCCAATGTCCGACATGAAGCTGGCCGATGGCGAAACGCCGGCGTGGTCGCTGCAGCAGGCGCGGCTGCCGGAATCAGGACATGAGGAACATGAAGGCCATGAAGACCACGACGGCCATTCCGGCCATGACGGCCACGAAGGGCACATGGCGCATGCGGGCCATGCAGCGCCGCAGATGCCCGCGCCGCCCTCGGCCCTGAGCCTCGACCAGGCCGTGGCCGCCTTCGACCGCCTGGGCCTCGCGCCCGGCTATGCGGTGCAGATGCCGCGCGGGGCGCAGGGCGTGTATTCGGGCTCGGTCTATCCGGGCGACCTGTCGCGCCAGCGCGTGGTGCATCTGGACCAATACAGCGGCAAGCCGCTGCTGGACATGTCCTATGCCGACTACGGGCCCATGGGCCGGGCGCTGGAGTGGGGCATCAATGTGCACCTGGGCATGGAATGGGGCGTGTTCAACCAGGCACTGCTGGTCGTGACCTGCCTGGGCATCGTGCTGCTGTGCGCCAGCGCCGCCGTGATGTGGTGGAAGCGCCGCCCCGCGGGCCGCCTGGGCGTGCCGCCGCAGCCGGCGAACCGCAAGCTGCAGGCGGGAGTGCTGGCGCTGCTGCTGGTGGGCGGTGCACTCTTCCCGCTGGTTGGCGCCTCGATGCTGGTGATGGCGCTGCTCGACTGGCTGGCCTTCGCGCGGCGCGTGCAGCCGGCCTGAGCCGGGCGCCCCTAGCCGGGTGCCCCTCGCCGGGCGCCCCTCGCCGGGCGCCCCGTCCGACATCGTGACGGCAGCCTTTCCAGCGCCATCCCGCTGGATAATGCATGGAGACGCCACTCCGGATTCTTCAGCGATGCAGAACAGCGAGCACTTGTTTCAGCAAAAGAGCTTCTCCCAGCTGCGGCCGGTGGCCATCCTGTGCAAGGTGATTGCCACGCTGGCGTGCCTGGTGATCCTGTTGCTGGTGGATATCCACCATGACGTACCCAGCGCGCTGTATCTGTGGGTGATTCTGGCGGGCCTGTGCTGCTGGGCCGCGACCAAAGTCCGCTCGGTGGGCACCCTGTTCATCCTGTCCACCACGGTGCTGGCCATCAGCGCGGGCTGCCTGGCGCAGGTGGCGCTGATCATCGGCCATCCCGATTACTGGCTGCTGCCGATCGGCTTGATGCTGAGCCTGCCCAGCGCCGCCATCCATATCCGGCCGCTGCACTACCTGCTGTCCGGCGCGTTGATCTGGGCCACCGACTTCTATGTCATCCAGCCGCAGTTCGAGCGCCCGCTCGACGCGCTGCTGACGCTGCTGGCCGTCGGCGGCGCGCTGCTCACGGGGGTCGCGGTCTGCAGCGCCTACCGCCACATCCGGCGCACGGTGTTCGAGTTGCAGCAGCAGCTGCATGCGCTCGCCTACCAGGATACGTTGACCGGCCTGCCCAACCGCCGGGCCTTCATGGAGGAAGTCGAGGGCACCGGCGGGCGCGGCTTCTTCCTGATGATAGACATCGACGACTTCAAGCAGATCAACGACAGGCTGGGCCATGCGGCCGGCGACCAGGTGCTGGTGGAAGTCGGCAAGATCCTGCGCGCCACCAGCCCGCGCCACCCGATCGCACGCCTGGGCGGCGAGGAGTTTGCGGTCGCGGCCAGCGTGCCCGACCTGGCCGGCGCGCAGTTGCTGGCGCAGGCCATTGTCGATGCCGTGCATGCGCTCCAGACGCATGGCCTGCCGCTGTCCGTGAGCATCGGCGTGGCCGAGCGCCGCCTGGGCGAAGCTGCGGCCAGCTGGATGCACCGCGCCGACGGCGCGCTGTACGCGGCAAAGATGGCAGGCAAGAACCGCTTTGTCGCGGTGGATTGAGCCGGCTCGGGGCGCCCTGCCGCTGCTCAATGCCATCACCACCGACCGGCACCTCGTGCATTCCCTGCGCGCCGGCGACTGGGTGATGGGCGGCTTCGACCTGTCCGCGCTGGCGCTGGGCCTGGCGTTTGCACTGTGGGCCTGGCGGGCGCGCATGGACTTCGCGCCCGCGCTTGCCACCTAGCTGGGACTGCTGGCGCCCGCCACGCTCTGCACCGCGGCCGCGCTTGCCTGGGCACAGCGCCCGCGGCACGCCCCGGTCAGGGCTCGAAGCGCCGCAGGATCAGCGAAGCATTGACGCCGCCAAAGCCAAAGCCATTGAGCATGGCGTGCTCGATGGCCTGCGTGCGCGCCGCGCCGCGCACCAGGTCCAGGCCCTCGGCCAGCGCATCGGGCTGCTCGAGATTGAGCACCGGTGGCACGGTCTGGTCACGCAGCGCCAGCACCGTGAAGATCGCGGCCGCGCCGCCGGCCGCGCCCAGCATGTGGCCCAGCGCGGATTTGGTGGCGGTGATCGACGGACCCTGGCCCGTGCCGAACACCTGGCGTATGGCGGCCAGCTCGCCGCGGTCGCCCACGGGGGTCGAGGTCGCGTGGGCATTCAGATGCTGGATGTCCTGCGGCTGCAGCTGCGCCTGGCGCAGCGCCATGCGCATCGAGCGCGCCGCGCCCGAGCCGTCTTCGGGACCCGACGTCACATGGTAGGCATCGGCCGAGGTGCCGTAGCCCACGACTTCGGCCAGCGGCGTGGCGCCGCGCGCCAGCGCATGTTCCAGCGATTCGAGCACCAGCAGGCCCGCGCCCTCGGCCATGACGAAGCCATCGCGCGCCGCATCGAACGGCCGCGAGGCCGTGGCCGGGTTGCCGGCGCCCGAATTCGACAGCGCCTTGGCCGCCGCAAAGCTGCCCAGCGCCACGCGGTCGATGGTGGCCTCGCTGCCGCCGCACAGCGCCATGTCGGCTTCGTCGTTGCGGATCAGCCGCGCCGCATCGCCGATCGCCTGGATGCTCGCGGCGCAGGCCGTGACCGGCGCGCCGATCGGGCCTTGCAATTGATGGCGGATCGACACCTGGCCCGCGGCCAGGTTGGCGAGAAACGCCGGCACCGTGAACGGCGACAGGCGCTGCGGCCCCTTGCCATCGGTGGTGCGCACCGCGTCGACAATGGTGCCGAAGCCGCCCACTCCGGAGCCGATGATGGTCGCCGCGCGCTCCTTCTGCGCGGGCGTGGCGTGCCGCCATTGCGCATGCGCCAGCGCCTGATCGGCCGCAACCAGCGCGAAGGCGCCAAAACGGTCCAGCCGGCGCAGTTCCTTGGCGGGAATGAGGGCTTCGGGACTCCAGCCGCCTTCCGGATCTTCTTCCAGCGAAGGCACGCGGCCCGCCACGGAGGCGCCGGTGCCGGCACTGACTTCGGGGTCCAGAGGACGCACGCCCGACTGCCCGGCCAGCAGCCGCTGCCAGGCCAGTTCCACGTTGCAACCCAGCGGAGAAACCAGCCCCAAGCCGGTGATCACGACACGTCGACCCATAACCGCACCTTTCGCTTGCCAGGGCTGCAGCATGCCGGCCCGGCTCTATTGATGATGGCCGTCATCATAATTGAGTTTTGATGATGGGTATCATCTAACCCATGAAAGTCAGCAAAGCCCAAGCCGCCGAACACCGCGCCGGCATTGTCGATGCCGCGGCCCGGCTGTACCGCGAGAAAGGCCTGGAGGGCGTCGGGGTCGCGGAGATCACGCGCGATGCCGGCCTCACGCATGGCGGGCTCTACCGCCACTTCGAGTCCAAGGATGCGCTGGCGCGCGAGGCCTGCCTGCGCGCTTTCGAATGGACCATCACGCCGCTCGACGGCCTGGAGCAGGACGCCCATGCTTCGTCCATGGAAAAGCTCCAGGCCATGGTCGACAGCTACCTGTCCACCAGCCACCGCGACCATCCTGGCGAAGGCTGCCCCGCCGCCGCGCTGGCCACCGATGCGGCGCGCGCCGGCCCGGAAATGTCCGAAGTCTTTGCCCAGGGCGTGGAGCGCAACATCCAGCGCTTCATGCGCGTGCTCGAAGGCGGGCCCGCGCAAAAGCGCGCCCAGACCATCGCCCTGCTGAGCAGCATGGTCGGCGCGCTGGCGCTGGCGCGCGCCACGGCGGCCGGCAATCCCGCGCTGTCGGAAGAAATCCTGCGCACGCTGCGCGAACAGCTGGTTGCGGGCGCGCGGGCCGCGGGATAGAGGAATTTGCCCCTGGGGACGATGCAGATGCTGGCAGCCATGGCCAGGGAAAACCCTAGGAAAATGTAAACTGCGGTCGAGGTTTTGCCATTTCGCGCTCCCGGCCTTTTTCCTGATTTCTCCATCGCATCCGTCGCCGGCCTCCTGGGGCCGGTGGCGTTCCCATTGCCCGCCCGCCCATGGTCAACCCCGTCATACCATCTCCATCCCATCCGGCCTCCGCCAGCAGTTCCGACCGTTCCTTCCTCAAGGCCCTGCTGGCCCTGGGCGTGGGCGGCTTCAGCATCGGCACCGGCGAATTCGTGATCATGGGCCTGCTGCCCGATGCGGCCCGGGACCTGGGCGTTTCCATTCCGCACGCCGGCCATCTGATCAGCTCCTATGCGCTGGGCGTGGTGATCGGCGCGCCGGTGCTGGCCGTGCTCGGCGCGCGCATGCAGCGCCGCGCGCTGCTGATGGCGCTGATGCTGCTTTACGCCATCGGCAATTTCGCGAGTGCCATCGCGCCCGGCTATGCGGCCATGGTGCTGATGCGCTTTCTCAGCGGCCTGCCGCACGGCACCTACTTTGGCGTCGCGGCGCTGGTGGCCGCGCACCTGGCGCCGCCGGGCCGGCGCGCACAGGCCGTGGGCTATGTGATGCTGGGGTTGACCACGGCCACCCTGGTCGGGGTACCGCTCGCGGCCGGACTGGGCCAGTGGCTGGGCTGGCGCGCGGCGTTTGCGCT
This sequence comes from Comamonas antarctica, assembly GCF_013363755.1. NCBI lineage: Bacteria > Pseudomonadati > Pseudomonadota > Betaproteobacteria > Burkholderiales > Comamonadaceae > Comamonas > Comamonas antarctica. Next base: position 648,899 of record NZ_CP054840.1, on the reverse strand, counting down.
GGTCGGCGCCATCGCGGTACTTGCCGTGGCCCTGGTCTGGCGCTGGATTCCTGCGCTGCCCGCGCCCGCCGGCGCAAGCCCGTGGCGCGAACTGGGCGCGCTGCGCAGCAAGCAGGTCTGGCTCACGCTGGGCATTGCCGCGATCGGCTTTGGCGGCATGTTCTCGGTGTTCAGCTACGTCAAGCCGACGCTGATGAACCTGGCCGGCCTGCCCGAGCACGGCGTGCCGCTGGTGCTGGCGCTGTTCGGTGTCGGCATGGTGGCCGGCAACCTGGTCGGCTCGCGCCTCGCGGACAAGGCCCTCATGCCCACCATTGGCGGCCTGCTCACCTGGTCGGCCGCGGTGCTGCTGCTGTTTTGCTTCACCGCCCACCACCTGTGGCTGGGCGCGTTCAACGTGCTGCTGGTGGGCACCGCCGTGGCGCTGGGCCCGGCCTTGCAGATCCGGCTGATGGACGTGGCGGGCGAGGCCCAGACCCTGGCCGCCGCGCTCAACCACTCGGCCTTCAACCTGGCCAATGCGCTCGGCGCCTGGCTGGGCGGCATCACCATCTCGCTGGGCCTGGGCTGGGAATCCACCGGCTGGGTCGGCATGCTGCTGGCGCTGGGCGGCCTGGTGATCTTTGCCTGGACCTGCGCCGACAAGAAGCGCAACGGCTGAGGCCGCGCCCGGATCACGCGCCGAAAAGCAGCGCCTTCAAGTCCATGCTGAGGATGCAGGCGCCTGCCAGCATGAGCAGGCCGCCGATGCAGCGGCGCGCAATGGTCGCCGGCCGCAGATGCCGGCGCCCGTGCCCCGAGGTGCGAAGAGAAAAAGCCATGGCGAACTCCTTGTCTGCCAACGCTGGACCATTGTGCGCGCCGGCCCACCCGCCCGCAAGCGGGTGGACCGGCAGCGCCGTCAGGCGTAGGCGCTGCTCATCACCAGCGAACCATTGACGCCGGCCGGGAAGAATCCGCCCTTCGAAGCCGCTTCCTTGTTCAGGTAGACGATGTTCAGCACATCGCCAGGCGAGCGGCTGTAGGCGATGCCGTTGGCATCGAGCGGCACGATGTTCGAGGTCGTGGCGTCGCCGGTGATGCCCTGGTCCACATCGCTGGCGCCATCGAGCGTGTCGCGCGCGTCGGAGATGGCACCAGCGGCATCGCGCAGCGCCGGCGTGGCCAGCCCCTTGGCGTACAGCACGGTGCGCACCAGGCCGGCGTGGTAGGCCTCGGCCGCCAGGATGCCCGCCGCGGCTTCGAGATAGGTCTTGTTGGTGATCAGCGGCGACGCGCCCTTGTAGGCCGTCACGCCCACGTCCTCGAAGATGAACGCGCCCAGCAGGAAGTTCTCGTCGCTGGCATAGGGATCGAAGGCCACGCCGGCGCCGACCAGCCCCGCGGCGCGCGCCGCGACTGAAAACGCACCGTTGGGATCGGTGCCGCCAATGTCGATCTGCGGCTGCGCCACGGCGGCGGCACCCAGCGCCTGGCGCAGGAAGGCCACATGCGCGATCTCGTCCTGAGCGATCTCCTTGGCGTACTGCGCCACCACCGGATCGCGGAAGGCCACGGCGCGCCCGCCGATCACCGCCCCCTGCGGGCCCACACCGGCTTGCAGGTTGGCCGGCAGGCCGGTGCCGAACACCGCGTAGTGATAGAACTGCGACTCCAGATATTCCAGGTTGAGCGCGAAGTTCAGGATCTCCTCGTCGGTCGGCCCCGAGGACTGGGCAATCGCATCGCCGCCCCCGCCGCCGCAGGCGGTCAATATCGCGCCGCCCGCCATCCCCACGGCAACCCCGCCGGTTTTGCGGAAGAACTGGCGCCGGTCTTCGAGCTTCTGCGCACGTTTTTGCAAGACACCCATCAACACTGATTCGTCGGACATGGTGATTCCTCTCGATTCGCGCCAAGCGCGGGTACCCAGGTGAGATGCGCCTTCGGTGGAAAGCACATGGTGTGGCAAGGGATGCAGGCAGCCATCCCCTGCTGTCTGGAAGTACGCACTGCCGCAGCAGGCTGGATGCAGGTTTCTGGTCGGATTTGTAACCAGATCACCACTTTTGCCTGGCTCTGAACGAATCCACGCCGTGGCGCGAAATTGTTGAATCCAGTGCCCTCACTTCTTGCGTATTCGTAGCAGCTGAACCGATTCGGCTATCCCCCCAACTCAAGGAGCATTCCATGGCATCGATTCAAACCACCCGCAAGATCGCCTCGTTCGGCCTGGCCGTCGTGATGTCGGCCGCCTCCGTGGCGGCCATGGCCGATGTGATGGTCGGCGGCGCGCCCATGCTGGCGTCGAAGGACATCATCGACAACGCGGTCAACTCCAAGGACCACACGACCCTCGTGGCCGCGGTCAAGGCCGCCGGCCTGGTCGACACGCTCAAGGGCCCGGGCCCGTTCACGGTGTTTGCACCGACCAACGCGGCTTTTGCCGCGCTGCCCGCCGGCACCGTCGACACCCTGCTCAAGCCCGAGAGCAAGCCGGCGCTGACCAAGGTGCTGACCTACCACGTCGTGGCCGGCAAGTGGGATGCGGCGGCGATCGCCAAGATGATCAAGGACGGCAACGGCATGGCCAGCATCAAGACCGTCAGCGGCGGCACGCTGGTGGCGAAGTCGAATGCCGGCAAGGTCATGCTGACCGATGAGATGGGCGGCACGGCCACGGTGACGATTGCCGATGTCTACCAGTCCAACGGCGTGATCCATGTGATCGACAAGGTGCTGCTGCCCAAGTGATCGCGCGGCACGGCGGCGTGGCGGGCCGCGTGCCGCCCGCCGGCCGCTCTCAGCGCCCCCGGGCCTTGCGCCAGGCGGCGAAGTCGTCGCGGCGGGCTTCATCGGTAGGCGGATAAAGGCCCAGGATCGAGCGGCCCGCCATGACCTGCTCCTGCACGAAGTCCTCGAACACCGTCATCTCGCTGGCCTCGGCGCTCACCTCGTCGGCCAGATGGGAGGGAATCACCACCACGCCTTCACCATCGCCCACGACCACATCGCCGGGAAACACGGCCACGTCGCCGCAGGCGATGGCGCCGTTGATCTCGATGGCCTCGTGCAGCGTCAGATTGGTCGGGGCGCTGGGGCGGCTGTGGTAGGCGGGCATGGCGTAGCGCGCGATCTCCGGGCTGTCGCGCAAGCCGCCATCGGTGACCACGCCGGCCGCGCCGCGCTGCATCAATCTCGCCACCAGGATGCCGCCGGCCGAGGCGGCGCGCGCGTCCTTGCGGCTGTCGATCACCAGCACCGCGCCCGCCGGGCATTGCTCCACCGCCTGGCGCTGCGGATGCTGGCGGTCCTGGAACACCGCGATGCCGTTGCGGTCCTCGCGCGCCGGGATGTAGCGCAGCGTGAACGCTTCACCCACCATGTTGGGCAGGCCCGGGTTGAGCGGGCGCACGTCCTGGATGAACTGGTTGCGCAGGCCGCGCTTGAACAGCGCGGTGCAGAGCGTGGCGGTGCTGACCTTTTGCAGCGCGGCGCGGGTTTCTGGGTGCATGTCGTGGCTCCGGGTCAGAAGATGTCGGGTTCGGGCACGGGTTTGCCGAACGTGGTTTCAAGGAAGTCGAAGTCGCAGCCATCATTGGCTTGCTTGATGTGGCGACCGAACATCCAGCCGTAGCCGCGCTCGTAGCGGGGCGGCGCGGGCGTCCAGGCGGCGCGCCGCGCGGCCATCTCCTGATCGGAAATCTCCAGGTGAATGGAGCGCGCGGGCACATCGACGCGGATGCGGTCGCCGGTCTGCACCAGCGCCAGCGGCCCGCCGACCGCGGCCTCGGGCGAGCAGTGCAGCAGGCAGCCGCCGTAGCTGGTGCCGCTCATGCGCGCGTCCGACAGCCGCAGCATGTCGCTCACGCCCTGCTTGAGCAGCTTGGTGGGAATCGGCAGCATGCCCCATTCCGGCATGCCCGCGCCCAGCGGGCCGGCGTTGCGCAGCACCAGGATGTCCTCGCCGGTCACGTCCAGATCGGGATCGTCGACGGCCTGCTTCAGGCTGGGATAGTCGTCGAACACCAGCGCGCGCCCGGTATGGCGCAGCAGGTGCGGCGCGCAGGCGCTGGGCTTGATGATGACGCCGTCGGGCGCAAGGTTGCCCTTGAGCACGGCCAGCGCGCCCTCGGCGTAGATCGGGTTGTCCAGCGGCCGGATCACGTCGTCATGGAACACCTCGCTGCCCGCGACGTTCTCGCCCAGGGTCTTGCCGTTCACGGTCAGCGCCTCGGTCTTCAGGTGCGGGCGGATGCGCTCGAGCAGCGCGCGCAGGCCGCCGGCATAGAAGAAGTCCTCCATCAGATAGGTGCTGCCGCTGGGCCGGATATTGGCAATCACCGGCACCGTGCGGCTCATGGCGTCGAAGTCTTCCAGGCCCACGGGGTGGCCCGCGCGGCGCGACATCGCAATCAGGTGGATGATGGCATTGGTCGAGCAGCCCATGGCCATCGCGCAGGCGATGCCGTTCTCGAAATTGGCGCGCGTCAGCAGCCGCGCGGGCGTCTGGTCCTGCCACACCATCTCGACGATGCGGCGACCGCATTCGGCGCTCATGCGCACATGGTTGGCATCGGCGGCCGGGATGCTGCTCGCGCCCGGCAGCGTGAGCCCCACGGCTTCGGCAATGCCCATCATGGTCGCGGCCGTGCCCATGGTCATGCAGGTGCCGTGGCTGCGCGCGATGCCGGATTCCATCTCCTGCCAGGCCTGGTCGGACAGGCGGCCCGCGCGGCGCTCGTCCCAGTACTTGAAGGCATCGGAGCCCGAGCCCAGCACCTTGCCGCGCCAGTTGCCGCGCAGCATCGGGCCCGCGGGCAGGTAGATGAAGGGCAGGCCCATGGATAGCGCGCCCATGGTCAGTCCGGGCGTGGTCTTGTCGCAGCCGCCCATCAGCACCGCGCCATCGACGGGGTGGCTGCGCAGCAGCTCCTCGGTCTCCATGGCAAGGAAGTTGCGGTACATCATGGTCGTGGGCTTGACCATGCTTTCGGACAGGCTGATGGCCGGCAGTTCCAGCGGAAACCCGCCGGCCTGCAGCACGCCGCGCTTGACGTCCTCCACGCGCTGCTTGAAGTGCGCATGGCACTGGTTGGCATCGCTCCAGGTGTTGACGATGGCAATGACGGGCTTGCCCACCCAGTCTTCATAGCCGTAGCCCATCTGCAATACGCGCGAGCGATGGCCGAAGCTGCGGAAGTCGTCGGGGGCAAACCAGCGCGCGCTGCGCAGGCTCTCGTAGGTTCTTTGCATGCTTGTTTCTCTCCGGGCCCGGCCCTGCCAGGGCCCCTGGATATGGGAAGGACTGCGCGCTCAGTAGCTGCCGGCAAATGCCGGCTTCCCGGTTTCGGGCCGGCCGCGAAAGCGCGCGGCCGCGCCGTCCAGGCCGTCGCGCAGCAGCACGGTATCGAGCGCCACGGCGACGAACTGCGCACCCAGTTCCAGGCATTCCCGGGCCCGGGGCTCGTCCACCATCAGGATGCCGGGCGCCTTGCCGCAGGCACGGATGCGGCGGATCGCGTCATCGATGGCGCGGTTCACCGCGGGGTGGCGCGCCTGGCCGGGATAGCCCAGGCTGGCCGACAGGTCGGCCGGGCCGATGAAGATGCCGTCGATGCCGTCAACGGCCGCAATCGCCTCGATCTGCTCCAGCGCCTCGGCGGTCTCCACCTGCACCAGCAGGCACAGTTCCTCGGCGGCGCGGGCCACATAGTCGGTGGTGCGGCCGAAGTTGGCGGCGCGCGTCGAGCCGCCCATGCCGCGGATGCCGGCCGGCGCATAGCGGATGGCGCGCACCGCGGCCTCGGCTTCCTGCGCGTTCTGCACGAAGGGCAGCAGCAGCGTCTGGGCACCGATGTCGAGATAGCGCTTGATGAGCACCGGGTCGTTCCAGGCGGGGCGCACCACCGCCTGCGTGGGCAGCGCACCCGGCGCCGGCTGGGCCGCGGCCACGGCCTGGAGCTGATTCAGCATCAGCGGCACGTCGGTCGGGGTGTGCTCGGTATCGAGCAGCACCCAGTCGTAGCCTGCGCCGCCGATGATCTCGCAGACGAAAGGCGAGGGAATGGTGGACCAGAGGCCGATCTGCGCCTGGCCGGCGTGCAGCGCACGCTTGAAATGATTGGTGGGTAGCATGCTCATTGGACCTGGATGTTGGCTTTCTTGACCACGTTGCTCCAGCGCGCCACTTCCGCGGAAATGAAGCCCATGGCCTGCTCAGGCACGCCGGGCGTGGCCTCGTTGCTCATGCTGGCCAGGCGCGCGGCGAAATCGGGTTCCGCCAGGATAGCCTGGCAGGCGTCGTTGAGTTTCTTCACGATGTCGGGCGGCATGCCGGCCGGGCCGGCAAGACTGGTCCACGAATAGTTGATGACGCGCGGCTGCCCGGCCTCGGGCATGGTCGGCACATCGGGCAGCGCCGCGAGGCGCCGGTCGCCGGTCACCGCCAGCGCGCGCAGCTTGCCGCCCTGCACGAAGGGAATGGCCGACGTCGCCGGCACGAACAGCAGGTCGGCCTGGCCGCCGATCACATCGGTCATGGCCGGCACGTCGCCCTTGTAGGGCACGTTGTTGAAACCCACGCCCGCGGATTGCTTGAGCAATTCGGTCGTCATGTGGCTGGAAGAACCGATGCCTGTCAGCGCCATGTTCAGCGAATCGGGCTTGGCCTTGGACAGCGCCACCACCTCGGCCACCGAATTCGCCTTCAGCGTGGGCGAGGCCAGCAGCAGCATCGGGCCGCGGGTGAGCATGGCGATATGCGTGAAGTCCTTGCGCGTGTCGTAGCGCACATTGGAGTTCACCAACTGGTTGATGGCATGCGTGCCCGGCCCGCCGATCACCAGCGTGTAGCCGTCGGGCTTGGCGCGTGCCACCAGATCCGATGCCAGCGAGCCGTTGACGCCGGGCTTGTTCTCGACGACGACCGGCTGGCCCAGGCGCTTCGACAGGCGGTCGCCCACCAGCCGGCCGATGGCATCGGTCTGGCCGCCGGGCGGAAACGGAATGACCAGCGTGATGGGCTTGGCGGGATAGGCCGTCTGGGCGCCCGCCGCCAGCGGCGCGAGCGCGGCGGCGATCGCCACTGTCAGGACAACGCGTCGGCCGGGCGTGAACTTTTGCATGAACGTCTCCTTGCTTTGCATGATTGCGCAATCATTCCAGTTCGCGAGCCACACTTCCATTCGGGCGTACACGGAGGTTCGGTCTGGCGACGATGACAGCAATCATGGCTATCATGACAGCGCAATCATGTGTCGCACACGCACGCACCGAAGGATCCGCCATGCCGAACCGCTCCACCCGCAGCTCCGCTGCCCCCACCCTCAAGGATCTGGCCCGGCTGGCCGGGGTCTCGCCGATCACGGCGTCGCGCGCGCTGCACCGGCCGGAACTCGTGGCCGAGGCGACGCGCGCGCGCGTGGTGCAGGCCGTCGAGCAGTCAGGCTATGTGCCCAACTCGCTGGCCGGCGGCCTCACCTCGCGCCAGACGCGCCTGGTGGCGGCCATCGTGCCCTCGGTGGGCCATTCGCTGTTCTCGGACATGCTGAGCGCGCTGATCACCACGCTGGCGGCGCAGCGCTACGAGACCACGCTGGGCATTTCCAGCTATGAAGTCGAGCACGAGGAAACCTGGCTGGCGGCCATGCTCAGCCGCCGCCCCGACGGCGTGGTGCTCACGGGAACGGAACACACGGCGCGCACCCGGCGCCTGCTGCTCAACGCCGACATTCCGGTGGTGGAGCTGTGGGACTACATGCCCCACCCGCTCGACGTGGCCATCGGCTTTTGCCAGGAGGATGCGGGCCGGGCGGCGTTCCGCCACCTGCGCGCCTGCGGCTACCGCCGGCCCGCCATCGTGCGTTCGGACGACAGCCGGGCCCAGCGCCGCGCCCAGGGTTTCCTGCGCGCTGCCGCCGAGGCGGATGCGCCCGAGCCGGCGCAGATCGTCTTCTCCGAGCAAAGCCCGCAGGCGGGACGCGGACGCAAGGTGCTGGATGCGTTGCGCGCCGAAGCGCCGCAGGCCGACGCCGTGTTCTGCAGCTCGGATGCGCTGGCCCAGGGCGTGCTGGCGCATGCCCACGCGCTGGGCCTGCAGGTGCCGCAGCAGCTGGGCGTGCTGGGGTTTGGCGACCAGGCGCTGGCCGCCGACTGCATTCCCCCCTTGTCCACGGTGCGCGTCGATGGCGCCCAGATCGGCCGCCTGGGCGCCGAGGCATTGATGGCGCGCATGCGCGGCGCGGCCGTGGCCGCCGCGCAGGACGTGGGCTTCGAGATCATCGCGCGGGCCAGCACCAGCCTGGGAGCGCCCCCAGCCTCCTGAGGCGGCATGACGCCGGGCTCTGCAACGGTTCAGCCGCACGCCCCGGCAGCCGCGGTCATGGCGCTGTGCTGCCAATGCATGCGCGCCAGGCCGATGGCACAGGCCGTGCCCTCGAAGCACGGGATGCCGCAGGCCTGCGCCAGCGCCGGCCCGCAGCCGCACAGCACGGCTCCGGCCAGCACGATGCTGTCGGCGCCGCGCGCGCGCAGCGCGCGTGCGCCCTGCGCCAACAGTGCGGCCGCGGAGGCGGGCAAGGCATTGTGCGCTCCGGCCGCGAATGCCTCGGGCGCATCGGGCGCCTCGACGCCGACGCAGCGCGCCTCCAGTCCCAGCGCGCGCACATGCGCGGCATACAGCGGCGCCATGGCCGGGCCCACGGTCAGCAGGCCAAAGCGCGCGCCGGCGGTGCAGGCCGCCAGGCAGGCCGCCTCGGTCATGCCGATCACCGGCTGCGGGCCGCGCTGGCGCCGTGCCGCGTCAAGGCCGCAGTCCAGCGAGATGCCCAGCACCAGCGCGTCATAGCCGCCGCCATGCCGCGCGGCCAGCGCCAGCACCTCGCTTTCGGCGGCGCCGACCTGTTCGGGCGTGCGCACCATTTCGGGGCCGTCTTGCGAGGTCAGCGTGTCCAGCCGTTCGCCGGGCAGCAGCATCGCGCGGGCGGGCGCGGCCAGCCGTTCGGTGACCCACGCCGAGCGGTTGGGATTGATCAGCAGGATGCGCATGCCATGTCACTCCCGCAGAATGCTCTCGAGGTCGTCCCCGCCCTCGCCAGGCCACAGCACCAGGCTCTGCTCGATGTGCGCCAGATGCTCGCGCACCAGCTGCTGCGCCTTGGCCACGTCATGCTGCGCGATGGCATCAATCAGTTCGGCATGTTCGTCGGAACGGCAGCTGTGCCTGGTGGGAGCGTTGTACAGCGAAATGATCAGGCAGGTCACCGCGCACAGGTCGCGCATGGCGCGTGCCAGCGCCGAGTTGCCCGCGAGCTCGGCCAGCAGCACATGGAACTCTCCCGACAGGCGGATGATGGCGCGCTGGTCGCCGGCCAGCCGGGCCGCGGTCTCGGCGGCCACATGCCGGCGCAGCTGCGCCAGCTTGGCCGGCGTCAGCGTGGCGATCAGCCGCTGCACGACGGCCGGCTCCACGACCTGGCGCGCCTCGAAGACATCGCGCGCCTGCTCGGGGCTGGGGCAGGCGACGAAGGCGCCGCGCTGCGGCACGATCTCCACCAGCTGCGCATGCGCCAGCTGGGTCAGCACCTGGCGGATGCGCGCGCGGCTGACGGCGAAGATGTCCGCGAGCCGGTCCTCCCCGAGTTTGGTGCCGGGCAGCAGGCGGTGCTCGAGGATGGCGTTCTGCAGCCGCGCATGGATGTCGCTGGCGCCGGGCCGGGACGTATGCGCGGCACCATCGCCAGCCTGCGGCGCGCGCAGGGCGGCCGATTTACTCCCAGCCATACAGCCGCCCCCAGCCCTTGACCTGCTGCGTCGGCACGCCGATCTTGCGCAGCATGCCCCACACCGTGGTGCTGACCGTGTCGAGCAGTGGAATGCCGGTCTGCTGCTCCACCTCGGCCGCGAGCTGGGCCGCGCGCAGGTTGGTGCAGTAGGTCACGATGGCCTGCGGCGCGGCGGCGGCGACCTGCGCGATGCGCTGCTGCAGCAGCTGCGGCGCCAGCGCGGCGAAGTCATGGTTGACGCTGATGCCCTCGTGCGTCTCGGCCACGACTTCGATGCCCGCCGCGCGGTAGTTGCCGACGATGCGCTGCTGCACGTCCGCGGTGTAGGGCGACACGATGCCCAGGCGCGTGGCGCCGCGCAGCGCCAGCAGCTCGTTGAGCGCCAGGATGGCCGTGGTCGCGGCAATGCCGGTATGCGCCTCGATGCGCTCGGCCAGCAGGACGTCCTTCTCGAAGCCCAGCCAGCCAGCCGCGGTGCCGCTCCAGCCGATCACGTCGACCCTGGCGTCCGCAAGCAGGTCGGCCGCGGCAAGGATATGGCTGTCGTCGAACTGGCCCGATGACGCAGCACCCAGCGAAATCTCGGTGACCTTGAAGCGCGCGAAATGCACCGACACATTGGGCAGGCCGGCGACGATCGCATGCGTCAGCGGCTCCAGCGCGGTATTGGACGATGGCGTCAGCACGCCCAGCTTGAATTTTTCTGGCATCGGTAGTGGCTTTCGGAAATGTCGACAAGAAAATGCCCTGGGCGACCAGGATTGTCGACATTGCTGCAAGCACGTTTGGTGCCAAACCCACGCCATCGGCGCGATCTGGCACAGCAATTGCGTTGAACGGTGACCATGAGCACCTTCAAGCCCTTTTTCGCACCAACATGTTCCGTCGACACCGGTGTCGACACTTTTTCGGTGCATGCGTGCCCACGCAGGGGCGCCGCATGAACGCGCCGCTTGACCTGATCGTGCGCAATGCCCGCGTCGCGACCGCCAGCGACTGCTTCGACGCGGACATCGGCATCCAGGACGGCCGCATCGTGCAGCTGGGCCAGGGCCTGCGGGGCGCGGCGCGCAGCATCGACGCGGCCGGCCGCGTCGTCACCCCGGGCGGCGTCGACGCCCACTGCCATCTGGACGAGATCACCAGCGGCCCGGTGCGCATGGCGGACGACTTCGACACCGGCAGCCGCGCGGCCGCCTGCGGCGGCACCACCACGCTGATCCCGTTCGCGGCGCAGCAGCGCGGCCATTCGCTGCGCGCCGCGGTCGAGCAGTACCGCGAGCGCGCGGCCGGCAAGGCGCATGTCGACTACGCCTTCCATCTGATCGTCACCGACCCCACGCCCGCGGTGCTGCAGCAGGAGCTGCCGGCGCTGATCCGCGAAGGCTTCACCTCGTTCAAGATCTACATGACCTACGACGACATGAAGCTCGACGACGGGCAGATCCTCGACGTGCTGTCGGTGGCCAAGGCGCATGGCGCGCTGGCCATGATCCACGCCGAGAACGCCGACTGCATCCAGTGGCTCACGCGGCGCCTGCTGGCCGCGGGCCGCAGCGCGCCGCGCTTCCATGCCCAGTCCCGGCCGATGCTGGTCGAGCGCGAGGCCACGCACCGCGCGATCGCGCTGGCGGAACTGGTCGACACACCGATCCTGATCGTGCATGTGTCCGGCCGCGAGGCCATGGAGCAGATCCGCTGGGCGCGGGCGCTGGGGCTGCAGGTCTTTGCCGAGACCTGCCCGCAATACCTGTTCCTCACCGCCGACGACCTGGGCCTGGACGACAGCTACCACGGCGCGCGCTGCGTCTGCAGCCCGCCGCCGCGCGACGCCGCCAACCAGCAGGTGGTCTGGAACGGCCTCACCGAAGGCCTGTTCTCGGTGTTCTCCTCGGACCACGCGCCGTTCCGCATGGACGGCAGCCAGGGCAAGCGCCCCGAGGGCTGCGAGGTGTCGTTCGACCGCATCCCGAACGGCATTCCCGGCATCGAGACGCGCCTGCCGCTGCTGTATTCGGAAGGCGTGCTCGGCGGCCGCATCACGCTGCAGCGCTTCGTCGAACTGACCGCCACCAACCCGGCCAAGGCCTATGGCCTGCACCCGCGCAAGGGCTCGATCGCCATCGGCTGCGATGCCGACCTGGTGATCTGGCAGGAGGGCGAGCGCGTGCTGCGCAACGCCGACCTGCACCACAACGTCGACTACACGCCCTACGAGGGCCGCACCCTGCGCGCCTGGCCCGCGCTCACGCTGGCGCGCGGCCAGGTGGTGTGGGAGGGCCAGTTCCATCCTTGCCACGGCCGCGGCCAGTTGCTCGAATGCGGCCCCTCGTCCCTGGTCCCTGCGCGCCGCGCCCACTGATTCCCCTGTGCCGACCTTCCACTTCGCCCCTCAGATAGGACTTTCCATGAACCGCACCTCACGCCTTTGCCGCACCGTCGCCGCCGTCTCCGCCGCCTGCGCCCTGTGGTCTTCCGCACACGCCCAGGCCCCCGTGACCTACAAGGTGATCGGCCAGCCGGCCGCCACCGGCCTGGTCCAGAAGAACGTGGAAAAGCCCTTCTTCGATGATTTCGCGGCGCGCACCGGCCTCAACATCCAGGCCGACTACAAGCCCGTCGACCAGCTCGGCATCAAGGACACCGAACAGCTGCGCGTGATGAAGGCCGGCCTGTTCGACATCGTCTCGCTGCGCGTGTCGCAGAACTCGCGCGACGAGCCCACGCTGCTGGGCCTGGACCTGGTCGGCGCCGCGCCCGACTACGCCACCGCGCGCAAGGTCTACGACGCCTACAAGGGCGTGCTCGACACGCGCCTGCAAAAGCAGTTCCAGGTGAAGCTGCTGGGCGCCTGGCCCTTCGGCCCGCAGATCCTGTTCTGCAAGAAGCCCGTGGCCTCGCTGGCCGACCTCAAGGGCCTGAAGGTGCGCACCTACGACCAGAACCTCTCGAAGTTCATGGAAAGCGTGGGCGCCACGCCCGTGCCGCTGTCCTTCACCGAAGTGCACCAGTCGCTGTCGCTGGGCGTCGTGGATTGCGCCATCACCGGCCCCAGCTCGGCCAACAGCTCGGGCTGGCCCGAGGTCACCACGCACCAGTACGGCCTGGGCGTGCAGATGGCGGTCAATGCCTATGCCATCAGCATGAAGGCCTGGAACAAGCTCAAGCCCGAGGAACAGGCCAAGCTGCAGGCGGCGTTCACCAAGCTGACGGATGACATCTGGGCCTACTCGCAGGAGCTGACCATCGACGCGATGGACTGCAACACCGGCAAGCCGTCGTGCAAGCTGAACAAGCCCTACAAGCTGGTCGATTCGCCGCTCAAGGAAGCCGACAAGAAGACCCTCACCGACGCCGTCGCGCGCATCTCCGTGCCGACCTGGGCCGAGATCTGCGACAAGGCGAACAAGAGCTGCTCCGCCGACTGGAAGGCCACGGCCGGCAAGGTGCTCGGCATCCAGTAAACCCTGCGGGGCGGCGCGGGCCGCCCCCATCATCCCTTCCATCGAGGTCACCCCATGAAAATCACCATGGAACGCTGCCTGAGCATCATTTTCGGATTGATCTTCCTCGGACTTTCCGTGGTGGTGGCTCTCGAAACCGTGCTGCGCAAGCTTTTCAACGTCTCGCTGCAGGGCGCGGACGAGCTCGGCGGCTATGCGCTGGCCATCGGCGCCACGCTGGCTTTCACCGTGGCGCTGATCGGCCGCAGCCATGTGCGCGTGGACGTGCTGCTGGTGCGGTTTCCCAGGCGCGTGCAATCGGTACTGAACTGCATCTCGGCGGTGTGCCTGATGGGCTTTTCCGTCCTGCTGGCGGTGCTGGCCGGCTTCACGCTGCAGGACTCGCGCGAGTACCAGAGCGTGTCCCAGACACCCTGGGCCACGCCGCTGGCCTATCCGCAGGCGCTGTGGCTGCTGGCGCTGGCGATCTTTGCCGTGCTGGCCAGCTGGCAGGCGCTGAACGCGCTGCGCTGGCTCTGGCGCCGCGACTGGCAGCGCATCGACGCGATGCTCGCGCCGCGCTCCGCGCAGGACGAGGTGCAGGATGAACTCGAGGACCTGCGCGCCCGCAGCGGCGAAGGGCCGGGCGTCGCCACGCCGGGCGTCGTCACGCCGGGCGTCGCCACGCCGGGCGTCGCCACGGCCGACGCCGCCTCCTCCGCAACACCGCTGTCCGCCAAAGGAGTTTCCGCATGATTGCCGCCGTCCTGTTTGGTTTCGCCGGCATGCTGGCGATGATGCTGGTCGGCCTGCCGATCGCGGTGTCGATGGCCGTGGTCGGCATCGTCGGCGGCATCGCCGCCTATGGCCTGCCGTTCATGAACTCGATAGCGCCCGTGGTCTGGGGCGTGCACAACGACAACCTGCTGACCTCGATTCCGCTGTTCGTGCTGATGGGCGAGCTGCTGCTGCGCTCGGGCATCGCCGACCGGATGTTCGGCGCGCTGGCCGCCTGGCTGGGCCGGCTGCCCGGCGGCCTGCTGCACACCAACATCGGCTGCAGCGCGCTGTTTGCCGCGACCTCGGGTTCCTCGGTGGCGACCGCAGCGACGGTGGGCACCGTGGCCCTGCCCTCGCTGTACAAGCGCGGCTATCCGATGAGCATGTCGCTGGGCTCGATCGCCGCCGGCGGCACGCTGGGCATCCTGATCCCTCCCTCGGTGAACATGATCGTCTACGGCTCGCTGACCGATACCTCGATCGGCCAGCTGTTCATCGCCGGCCTGCTGCCCGGCCTGCTGCTGACCGGCATCTTCATGCTGTGGATCGCCGCGCACGCGCTGCTGACCGGCAACCACCGCACGGAGGACAAGGTGCCGCTGCGCCAGCGCCTGCACCTGCTCAAGGACCTGATCGCGCCGGGCGTGGTGTTCTTCGTGGTCATGGGCAGCCTCTACTCGGGCGTGGCGACCACCACCGAGTCGGCGGCGCTGGGCCTGATGTGTGCGCTGTTCTTCACCTGGCGCAGCGGCAAGCTGTCGTGGCGCCTGCTGGAGAACTGCTTCATCCAGACCGCGCGCACCAGCGGCATGATCCTGCTGGTGATGACCGCGGCCTTCATCCTGAACCTGGCCATCGGCCTGACCGGCGTGGCCGAGGCCATGACGCAGTGGGTCACCTCGTTCGGGCTGTCCACCACGGCCATGCTGCTGATCCTGGTGATCTTCTACCTGCTGCTGGGCATGTTCATGGACGTGATGAGCATGATGGTGGCGACGGTGCCGATCACCTTCCCCATCGTCAGCGCGATGGGCGTGGACCCGGTCTGGTTCGGCATCTTCATCGTGCTGATGTGCGAGCTGGGCCTGATCACGCCGCCGGTGGGCATGAACCTGTTCGTGGTGCATGGCATCCGTCCGGACCGCGGCTCGATCCGCGATGCGATCACCGGCGCCGTGCCCTACGTGCTGATCCTGCTGTGCTTCACGCTGCTGCTGATCCTTTTCCCGGCCATCGTGACCTGGCTGCCGGAGCAGTTGCGGTGAGCGCGGCGCCACGGACTCCCCTGTGGCAGGCCAGCGCCGCGGCGCTGCAGCAGGCCTTCGCCAACGGCACGGCGACGCCGCTGCAGGCGCTCGACAGCTGCCTGCAGCGCATCGCCGAAGTCCAGCCGCAGCTCAATGCCTTCGTCGCGCTGCGCACCGCCGCGGCGCGCGACGAGGCCCGGGCCAGCACGCAGCGCCATGCCGCGGGCCGGCCGCTGTCGCCGCTCGACGGCGTGCCGGTCTCCATCAAGGACAACCTGCTGACCCGCGACCTGCCGACCACCTGGGGCACGCGCGCGCTGCGGCAGTACCAGCCGGGGCACGAGGAACTGGCCGTCACGCGGCTGCGCGCCGCGGGGGCGATCATCGTCGGCAAGACCAACGTGCCCGAATTCACGCTCGAGGGCTATACCGACAACCCGCTGTTCGGCGTCACGCGCAACCCCTGGAATCCGGCGCTCACGCCCGGCGGCTCCAGCGGCGGCGCGGCCGCGAGCCTGGCCGCGGGCTGCACGCCGCTGGCACTGGGCACCGACGGCGGCGGCTCGATCCGCCGGCCGGCCGCGCATTGCGGCGTGCTGGGCCTCAAGCCGACGCTGGGCACGATTGCGCGCACCCACGGCCTGCCGACGCTGCTGCTCGACTACGAGGTCGTGGGACTGATGGCGCGCACCGTGTCCGACCTGCGCCTGCTGCTGGCCGTGGTCGAAGGCCCCGACATCGGCGATACCTCCTCCTGGGCCGCGCAGGCGCTGCGCGCGCGCGCGGATGGCGCGCATGCGCCGCTGCGCATGCTCTACGCCGCGACGCTCGACGCCGCGCCGGTCGACCCCGGCATCGCCGCCGCCTGTGCCCGGGCCGTGCGCCAGGGCTGCGCCGAACACGGCCACCGGCTGGAGCACGGCGCCCTGCCGCTCGACCTGCAGGCGCTCAACCAGGGTTGGCCCCGGGTGGCGCAGATGGGCCTGGCGCAGATGTTCGGCGCGCATCCCGAATGGGGCGCGCAGGCCTCGGAAAAATACCGCGCCATGGCGCGCCAGGGGATGGAGCGCGGCGCCGCCGAGCTCTGGCAACTGCTCGACACCACGGCGCAGCTGCGCCGCGACTGCGCGCAGATGTTCATGCAGTGGGACGTCGTCGCCATGCCCTGCACGGCGGCCCAGCCCTGGCCGGCGCGCGAAGCCTATCCCGCCGAGATCGACGGCCGGGCTGTCGGCCCGCGCGGCCATGCGGTGTTCACCGGCTGGGTCAATGCCGCGGGCCTGCCGGCGATCTCGGTGCCCGTTGGCTTCGACGCCAACGGCCTGCCGATCGGCCTGCAGCTGGTGGCCCGGCCCGGCGCCGAGCCGCTGCTGCTGCAGCTCGCGCAGCAGTTGCAGCCGCGCCCCGGCGGCGCGCCCGCATGGCCGCCGCTCTAGGCGCCAGGCCCCTGCCGCGCGGGGGCCTGGCGCTACAGCTGCACGCTGGCCTGTCCGATGCCGGCAAACGCCACCTGCACCAGATCGCCGGGCCGGGCCTGCAGCAGGCCGACCCAGGTGCCGGTGGTGACCACGGTGCCGGCGGGGATCGCCGCCACCTGCGCCGTGGCCTGGCGCAGCCAGGGCAGCAGCACGGCCGCCGGGTCGCCCAGCGAATGGCTGCCCTGGCGCTGCACCGCGGGCGCAGCGCCGCAGCGCGCCGTGCAGGCCTGGGCCTGCCAGTCCAGCCGGCGGTAGGGTTGCCAGGCGCCCAGCACCAGCGCGCTGTGCGACTGCAGGTCGGCCAGCCTGAGCAGGTCCGGCGCGTCCATCGCCTGCTGCCAGCGGCTGTCGACCAGCTCGATGGACACCGCCATGGCATCGACCAGACCATGCACCGACTCCGGCGTCAGCCGCGCCACCTGCGCGGCGGTGACCGGCTGCCCCAGCCGCAGCGCGATTTCCGCCTCCACGCCGCGCATCTGCATGGGCCAGGCGCGCGCATCGGCGGGGCTGTCCCAGATGCCGCGGTCCGGCAAGGGCGCGCAGGTCACGGGCGACCCCGCGTCCGGCGCGCCCGCCTTCCAGCGGAGCGGCACCGGCGTGGCCCACCAGTCCAATGCCCGGCCCAGCGCCCAATGCACGGCGCCGGCCTGCGCCAGCGTCTGCAGCGCGGCGGCCCCGGGCTGCAACGCATCGGCGGCCACCCCGCTGCGGTGTGCCTGCTGCAAGGCTGCGGCCACGGCGTTCACTGCTTCATCCATTTCATCACTCCAGGTTGTCATGCCTGACCCTGCTTGCAGATTGCATGCCAACCCAACACCTCCAGCCATGAGCCATCGCCTATTCAATCCGCAGATCTCCCGCTCGCCCTTGCGCTGGCCCGAAGGCCGCGGCCTGGCCATCTCCTTCGTGCTCAATATCGAGGAAGGCGCCGAACACCACCTGAGCGCGGGTGATGCCGGCAACGAAGGCGTGCACGAAGTGGTCAACGCGCTGCACGGCGTGCCCGACTTCTGCATGGAGACGCATTTCGAGTACGGCGCGCGCGCCGGCTACCCGCGCATCGCCCGGCGCTTCATCGATGCCGGCCTGCCGCTCACGCTCAATGTCTGCGGCCGCGCGCTGGGCATGACGCCCTGGGTCGCGCGCGATGCGCTCGCGCACCACTCGGAGCTGTGCGGCCATGGCTGGCGCTGGGAGTCGCCCGCGCATTTCAGCGCCCCAGAGGAGCGCGCCGACATCGCCCGCACCTGCGCGGCCATCCGCGCGCACTGGGGCCGCGCGCCCGCAGGCTGGCACTGCAAGTCCTCGGCCTCGGCGCACACGCGCACGCTGCTGCAGGAGCTCGGTTTTGCCTATGACAGCAACGACTACGGCGGCGAGGTGCCGCGCCTGGAGGCGACGCCCGCGGGCGCGCCCTATGTGGTGCTGCCGTATGCGTTCGACACCAACGACATGCGCTTCTACCAGCAGGGCGGTTTCGTGCATGCCGAGGACTTCGCGCGCTACACCGCCGCGGCCGTGGACTGCCTGCTCGAGGAAGCCCGGCACGCGCCGCGCCTGCTGACCATCGGCCTGCACACGCGCATCCTGGGGCGTCCCGCGCGCATCGGCGCGCTCGATCAGATCCTGGCCCACATCGGCCGCCGGCAGGAGGAGACCGCAGCGATCTGGGTCGCCACGCGCGAAGCGATTGCCATGCATTGGCGCGAACTGCACCGACACGCCGCGCCGGCGCAATGAGCGCCGGGGCGCGCCCGCGCTTCAGCGCGTTCCTGCCTCCGGCGTCCAGCCATAGCCCAGCGCCTCGAAGACCGGCGCATGCGCCTGTCCAATGGCCTGCGCCAGCTCCTGCGGCATCAGCTTTTGCCAGTGGCCGGGCGCGCCTTTCCAGAAATGGTTGTTCGACGAGGTCGGCCGCAGCTTTTCCAGGGTCAGCTCCGGCAGCACCTCTTCGAACGGCTTCAACGGCGGGCCATGGCGCTCCGTCACGGCTGCGAGCGCCGTGGCGGGATCGCGCACCAGCTCCTCATAGCGCACCTGCAAGCCGCCGGACTGGTTCCACCACTGCGGCGTGACCGACAGCAGCGTGGCCGCACGCGGGCCGGTGGCATAGGCATGGAATTCCGGGCTATCCACGGCCTTGCCTTTGATGGTGTCCTCATTGCCTTCCCGGCCGGACAGCCAGCTCCCGGTGTCCGGTTCATGCGTGGAAAACTGGTGGATGGACAAAAGCACATCGAGTGGATGGCGCGCGATCGTCAGCGCATCGAACCCGGACTCGGCCAGCGTGGCCAGGAATTGCGGCGTGCGGTCCCAGTGCAACTGCACGATGCAGCGGTCGGGCAGCTGCTTCCAGTCCAGCGCATCGGGCGTGTGCACCGCGTGCTGCTCGAGTTGATAGAGGTTTGCGAGCATCAGCCGCAACCAGGTGTTTCCCGAGCGCGGCGTGCTGGTCAGCAACAGCTTCATGCAAGTCTCCCGTTTGTTTTAGTAAGAAAAAACCGTTCATCTATAAAAAAACCCCGCGGATCGGGTCCTGCGGGGTTCCTGGGCGGCATGCCGGGCATGCCGGGCATGACGCGGTGGCGCGGTATCAGACGTTGCATACCATTGGCATATTTTATGAAATATGAACACATTAGAAGCTAAGAAAAATAACAACTTAGCCGAAATAATGTGTCAATGTTTGGAGTCCTCAATATAGACACATGATGGCTCGAAGTGTTCATCGATTGGAGGCTAGTCGGCCCCTTGAATCGCCCCACATTGAAGCGCCGTCCTCCAACGCTGTTGGCGCCGATTCAAAATTGAGCCACCGTGCCGATTGAATTTTGAGCCAGGGCTAATGGCCAACCTGTGAAGGTCGGCTGTGGATAAGTGTAGTGCCTTGGGTCGGTTTTGGTCTCCTTGGTGATCGAGCTCGGTGGTCGTCCGTTGAGGGCAAGCCGCGCAGGGCGAAGCCCGTAGCGGCTTGCCCTTGAACCGCTCAGAACGGCTCAGCCTTCTTGGCCTGTTCGCGTGCCTTGATGCGTTTCTTGGCCACGGCTGTGCTGTGCATGAACCTGTGGGACTCGTTGCCCGTCTCGACGATGTGGCAGTGGTGCGTGAGTCGATCCAGCAGTGCCGTGGTCATCTTGGCGTCGCCGAACACGCTGGACCATTCCTTGAAGTCCAGGTTGGTGGTGATCATCACGCTGGTCTGCTCGTAGAGCTTGCTCAGCAGGTGGAACAGCAAGGCGCCGCCTGCCTGGCTGAAGGGCAGGTAGCCCAGCTCATCAAGGATGACCAGGTCCATGCGCTGCAAGCTCGCTGCGATGCGGCCTGCCTTGCCTTGGGCCTTCTCCTGCTCCAGTGCGTTGACCAGATCCACCGTGGAGTAAAACCGCACGCGTGAGCCATGGCGCGTGATGCCCGCCACGCCGATGGCCGTGGCCAGATGCGTCTTGCCCGTGCCGGGGCCACCCACTAGCACCACGTTGTGCGCCTGCTCGGTGAACGCCATGCTGGCCAACTGCTCGATGAGCTTTTTGTCCACGGGCGAGCATTCGAAGTCGAAGCCCGCCAGGTCGCGGTGCACGGGGAACTTCGCCGTGTGCATCTGGTAGCTCACTGAGCGCATGGCCCTGTCCGTGACTTCCGCTTGCAGCAGGTGCTCCAGCAGCCAGCGCGAGCTCTCCAGCGTGGCGTGGCCGCCTTGCTTGACCAGGTCCTCCCAGGCCCCGGCCATGCCGTACAGGCGCAGCTCTTTGAACTCCTTGTCCAGCTCACGCATGATCGGCCTCCTGCATGTCGCTGCCAGCGCGCAGGCTGTCATAGCGCGCCGTGTCGGCCAGGGGTGTCTGGCTCACTTGCAGGTTGGTCGCAACCGTCTCGGGCAGGGGCTGCGCTTGCAGGCGGCCGAGCACGTTGATGAAGTGCTCGGTGCTCACCCGCCCCGATGGCGGCGCACTCTCCAGGGCCAACTCCACCGCCACCAGCACGGCGTCCAGCCCTTGCTTGGGCACCTCGGCCAGTACCTGCGCCATCACCCTGTCGCCCCCCTCCTGGTGCAGCAAGCCTTTGCGCATGCGCTGCAATGGCTCGGGCAGGTCTGCAAAGGGCGCGCCGTTGCGCAGCGCGCCCGGCTTGCGCTCGATCAGCGGCACGTAATGCTGCCAGTCGTAGCGGGTCTGGTTGCGATCGCTCAGGCGCTCGTGCGTGGCCACCATAGCATCGCCGGCCACCACCACGATCTGCGCCGGGTACAGGTGTGTGCTGACCATTTGCCCCGCCCATTCGCAGGGCACCGAGTAGCGGTTGCGCGCCACCGTCACCAGGCAGGTGCTGCTCACCTTGGCCGGGTTCTCAACATAGCCATCAAAGGCCACCGGCATCGGCATCAGGTGGCTTTGCTCCAGCTCCAGCATCTCGGCGATGCTGAACGCTTTGTGCTGCGGGTGGCGCAGCTCTCGCCACAGAGCCCGGCAGCGCTCGCCCAGCCACGCATTGAGCTCGGTAAAGCTGCCAAAGCGCCGTTGCCCCGCCTCCACCCAGATGCGACGGCGGCTGTCTTGCACATCCTTCTCCACGCGCCCCTTCTCCCAGCCGCTGGCACGGTTGCAAAAATCAGGGTCGAACAGATAGTGCGCGCACATGGCTGCAAAGCGCGCATTGACCACGCGGCCTTTGCCCTTCTTGACTTTGTCGACCGCCGTCTTCATGTTGTCGTAGATGCCACGGCGTGCCACGCCACCCAGCGCTGCAAAGCTGCGGGTGTGCGCATCGAACAGCATCTCGTGGCCTTGGCTGGGGTAGGCCACCAGCCAGAAGGCCCCACTGGCACACAGCTTCATGTGCGAGACCTGCATGCGGTAGTACACCCCGCCCACCAGCAAGCCGTCTTCGCTCCAGTCGAACTGGAAGGCCTCGCCAAGCTCGAAGGTCAATGGCACGAAGGCCTTGCAGGCCGCCTGTTGGCCTTCACCTTGGCGCCACTTGCGGATGAAGTCCGTCACCCGCGTGTAGCCACCTTCGTAGCCCGCTGCCTTGATCTGCGTGAACAAGGCCTTGGCCGTGCGCCGCTCCTTCTTGGGCCGCTTGGCATCGGCCTTCAAGGCTTGCTTGAGCTCCGCCTCGTGCGCCGACAGCTTGGTCGCCTTCGCCGCCTCCCGGCGGTACTTGGGCTCGACCGGCTGCGCCTCGTCCAGCCACTTGGCCACCGTGTTGCGCGACAGACCCGTGGCCCTCGATATCTCCCGCTTCGTCTTCTTGTCCCGGCGATGCATCCGCCGTATCTTGCCAATCATGTCCATGGTGATCACCCTCTTCATTCCCTTGCTGCACAAAACAGCAGGGTAGGTAAAACACCTGGCTCAGTTTTAGGTCGGCATCACACCAAAAAGTGGCTCAGTTTTCGGTCGGCGTCAACACTGGATTGGCAGCAGCACCAGAATGATGAATACAAGTGCTTTGCGCTCGTAACTAATGGTAGCAGCCTCAATGGCCAGGACCAATGAATCTGCCGAGTTCGCGCGCCTTCTTGGCCTGCGCTGGCACAGTTGGCAATGCACAGTCATACAACCATACCTGGGATCGAGAGCAGCACCTCTCGCAAGTAGTCCACGAAGGTGCTGATGAGCCATGGTCCGGCAATGAGCAGCACGACGATGGCGGCCACCAATTTGGGGATGAACGACAGCGTGTTTTCATTGATTTGCGTCACCGCCTGGAAGGTGCTAACGATCAGGCCCACCAGCAACACTACGAGCAGGATAGGCGCGGCGGTCATCAGCAACATGTGCAGTGCCGCCTGCGCAATGGTCAGGACTTGTTGCGAACTCATAAGGGGGTCCTCAAAGAAGGAGCCATAGGGAAATGTTCGGACGAGTGCCGCTGCGAACTAGCGGCGCGGTCCGGCACCTCACTGCGCATCGAGTCACGACGGGACGTTTGATGGTTTACCGCCTGCGCGCGGACTGCCGCGCACAGGGGCAGTCACGCGAAGGCTTCGTGCAGAAAGGGATATTTGGGGGGCCACCGCACACTGGTGGCAGACGCGCGCCGAGGACGCGTATTCAGGCCAGCGCCATCGGGGGACGCAGCAGGCCGTCCAGTGAGGGCGGCGAATAGCGTGGTGCCTGCTCAGGAATTAGGTCCGCCCGAGGCACGCTCGGAACTCCGAGCGCCAATGTCAGGATCAGCCCCGCAAGCATCAGCCCCTCATCTGTATGCAGATGAGAGGCTGATGCGTTTTCATGCATGAACCGGTCTTCATTAGCTTGGTGCGCCACGTGTGTGAAAACTACCAGGTGCTCAAACTGGTCGGCGCGGGGTGCTCCTGCAAAGGGATTGACCATGCTAATTGCCTGCCAGAGAAGGGCAAGCACGAGCATGGCCGATTGCACGCGGTGGGACATGACGCCGGATTCTAGGCTAGCCACACGCGAACCGACACACAGTGCGCAGCACTTTACAAATCTGTCAAAAACGTAATCTTGCAGTCACTGCCTCGATGGTGCGCGATTTTTAGACTTCTCTCCGTGGTGCAAAAAAAGCATCTCCCGGTTGCCAAGAGGCAGCCGGTGCAACAGGAGATTCTCATGAAAGTTCGCAACGCACTCATCATTGTTGGCCTGGCCACCGTCGCTACCGCTTCGTTCGCCGGGTCGGCGTATCACGCCAGCCCAGTGCAGGAGCAGGGAGCAGTTTTTACTCCCGACCATCTGGGCAACACCGTGAGCCGGGAGTCAGTTCGCAACGCTGTGCTCGTAGCGCAGCAAGACGGCTCGCTCCAATGGATCAGCCGTGGCTATCCCGCCACCTATCCGCTCGTGAAGGCTCCTGCCCTGAGCAAGACCCGCGAGCAGGTCAGGCAAGAACTGGAGTACTCACGCAAGAACCCCGTTACCGCTGACGGTATGCGCGACATGGGCGGCGAAGCTGGATGGGTCAACGCCCGACAGTTGCCCTAACACCATCCAATCAATCTCATTCATTCAAAGGAACCACCATGAACTTCAAGACCGCACTGCTGATCCTCTCGTTGGGCGCCGCACCCGCATTCGCTGCCGACCAGTCGGCACCTCTGACCCGTGAACAGGTTCGCGCAGAACTCTCGCAGGCGATGCGTAGCGGCGAGATGTTGTCCCGCGGCGAGGCAAGCATGACGTTGCGCGAAATCAATCCGCGTGCTTACCCAGCCCCCGCAGCCACTGTTTCAAAGACACGCTCGCAAGTGGCTCAGGAACTGAACCAGGCGATGCGGACAGGAGAAATTCTGGCCGCCGGTGAGTCCGGTGCCAAGCTCAACGAAATTGCACCCGGCAGCTATCCATCGCAGGCAGTGACCGCACAGGCCAAGACGCGAGACGAGGTTCGCCACGAACTGGAGGAAGCCATCGTCCACGGCGAGATGATGGCAAACGGCGAAGACGGCCGCTCGGTCAAGGAAGTATTTCCTGGCCTCTACCGTGGTAGCCACACTGACGTTGCCACTGAGCGTGGCTTCACGGGCCACTCCCAAAGTCTTTAAGGCGCTGACTGGCTCCGTTCTTTGACGCAGGCAGTCGAGAAGACTGGCTGCCATGCTAGAATAAAAAAATGAGTCGCTGGGTCGTCGCTTTGATGCTCGCATTGCTACCGCTCCAGTTTAGCTGGGCAGCGGTAGCTACGTATTGCCAGCATGAGCGATTTACGTCCGCCTCTACCGTGCAGCATGTAGGTCACCACGAACACCAGCATGATTCAGGTGCCTCTGGCGGCAAAACCAAAGCAGGCGAAAAGAACCTCGATAAGTTCGACCCCGATTGCCGCTCATGCCATGGCCTTGGACTCGGTGCAGTCCACGTGCCAGTTGCCAAAATGCCTGCCAATCGCGGCAGCGGCATGAATGCTCCGGTCTTGTCACCGTTAGCTGGCATCAGCCCCATCCCGCCCGATCGCCCTCAGTGGCCCTCCCTCGCCTAGTCGGCGGGGCTTCTTACTCGATCCATTTTTCATCCGCCTTCGATAAGGCGGTATCGCCGCGCGCGCCGTGGCCGAAATGGACTTGAACAGCCAGGCATCTTTGTCGGTGCCGTACCGCCGATTTCCTCGTGTTTCAAGGTCACTGGAGAATCGGATGTTCAAGGGAATTCATATTTCAAATGGCCTGGTCGCTGCGCCCGGCCGGAAGAATTTTGCGGTCACAACGATCGTTGCAGCCACGTTGTTTGCGGCTGGATCAATCGCGCTCGCCCAGGGCGTGTCTTCGGGCGCCGTGGGAAGCCAGCCGGTAGTTGTTCACAGCGCCTCGGCATCGTCCGCTGCTCCGATGTCGTTGGCCAGGGCCATCGACTTGGCGCTGGAGGGAAATGCAGACGTTGCTGCGGCCACGCGTCAGGTTGAGGCGACGGAAGGGCAAGTCATTCAAGGACGCGCGCGCCCAAACCCAGATTTCGCGTACTCGCTCGAAGACACACGCTCGAAAACGCGCACGCAAAGCTGGCAGCTCAACCTTCCGATCGAACTTGGCGGGAAGCGTGCTGCACGGACTAAAGCCGCGCAAAGTGCTCGGGAGCAAGCACAAGCTCAGCTCACCGAGGTGAAATCCACGGTACGCGCCAGCGTGGTTGCCGCTTACTTTGACGCACTGACTGCCCGAGAGCGGCTGGCACTGGCAAAGGACAGCGCAACGCTTGCCAAGTCATCCACTGACACCGTTGCGAAGCGTGTCGCGGCTGGCAAGGTCTCCCCGGTCGAGGAGACAAAGGCACGCGTTGCTGAAGCTGGAATACGCGTGGAGCTGACGCAGGCGGCGAGCGAAGAGCGCAATGCGCTGACCCGCCTCTATGCATTGTTGGGCCGCAGCACCGCGGTCACTCTCCAGCTGGAAGGCGATGCCGAGAGCATTCCAACCGTTCCTGATCTTGCTGCGCTGCAATCATTGGTCGCGTCATCACCAGCCGTTGTTGTCGCCAAGGCTGAAGTGGATCGGCGCAAAGCTTTGACCGAGGTGGAACAAAGCAAGCGCGTGCCGGACGTGACTGTGAGCGCAGGTATGCAGCGGAGCAACGAGACACAGCGCAACATGCTCCTGCTCGGAGTGTCGGTACCTCTACAGGTATTCGACCGCAACCAAGGCAACCTGCTGGAGGCCCTGAAGCTTGAAGACAAAGCCAGGGACGAGCTGCAAGGCACCACCGTGCGGCTGCACAGCGAGGTGACCCAAGCCCATGATCGACTGTCAACGATCAGTACCGAAGTGCAGGTGCTGCAGAGTGACGTGCTTCCCGGTTCCAAGTCAGCCTACGACGCGGCAACCATTGGGTTCGAGAACGGCAAATTCAATTTTCTCGAAGTTCTAGACGCACAACGCACGTACTTCACTGCCAAGTCGCAATACCTCAAGGCGTTGGCCGAGGCCCATCGAGCAGCCGCGGAGATCGACCGCCTGCTGGGCAACCCGACGCCCAATGCACCGACCAACCAGCAAAACTGAGATCGACCATGAACTCCATCAAATCAAGCATCAGCAAGAAGCATCTGATCGCCATCGCCGTCGTCATCGCGATGGGCGTTGGTGCTGGCGCCCTCATTCTGCAGGGTGGCAAGACGAAGGCAGCAGCCAGTGAGGGAGATGGCCACGGCCACGGCACACACACTGAAGCCAAGGGGCACGGAGACGGCGAGCACCATGGCAAAGCGGATGGCAAAGGCCACGACGACGACAAAGGTCATGCCGACGGGGAGCATCACGAGAAAAGTGAGTCGAAGGGTGCGAACGGCGGCAGCCTCTTCAAGGAAGGCGACTTCGGGCTGGAAGCCCTGCTCGCAGAAGACGGCGGCGAGCCACGCCTTCGCGTCTGGATGTTCGACAAGGAAAAGCCACTGCCCCAGAGCGCCGCCACTGTCGCCGCAACAATTACCCGGCCGACGGGGGAAAAGCAGACGCTCTCATTCATTCAGGAAAAGGCTGGATGGGTGAGCCGCGAGAACGTGGCAGAACCGCATGTGTTTGACATTGAGATCATTGCGCAAAAGGGCAATGAGCCTTTCCTTTTCGTGATGAGCAAGGAAGAAGGCAAGGTCGAGCTGACAGATGCCCAGATTAAGGCGTCAGCTATCAGCATTGACTCGGCATCCCCTGCGAGCATCAAGTCTGCGCTGCTGCTGCCCGGCGAGATCCGTCTCAACGAAGATCGCACTTCGCACGTGGTCCCGCGCCTTGCAGGCGTGGTGGAAAGCGTCAACGCCAGCTTGGGCCAGGTTGTCAAGAAGGGGCAGGTGCTGGCCGCTATCGCAAGTCCCACAGCATCGGAGCAACGCAGCGAGCTGCAGACGGTCCAAAAGCGCATGGCGTTGGCAAAGACGACCTACGAGCGGGAGAAAAAGCTCTGGGAGCAGAAGGTTTCGGCAGAGCAGGACTACCTGCAAGCTAAACAGGCTCTCAGCGAAGCCGAAGTGGCCGTCGCAAACGCTAACCAGAAGCTGGGTGCACTGGGCCTTTCGTCCTCATCCGCCTCTGGTTTGAACCGGATTGAACTGCGTGCGCCCTTTGATGGGATCGTCATCGAGAAACATCTGAGCCTTGGTGAAGCCGTCAAGGAAGACGCTGCTGTGTTCACGATTTCGGACCTGAGCCAAGTTTGGGCTGAGATCAACGTGCCAGCCAAAGATTTGCCTCAGGTGCGAGTTGGCGAGAAAGTCACTATCAAGGCCACCGCTTTCGACGCTTCAGCGACGGGCACAGTGGCCTTCGTGGGCGCGCTCATAGGCGAGCAAACCCGAACCGCCAAAGCGCGGGTGGTACTGGATAACCCCAAGGGGGCATGGCGGCCAGGTCTGTTCGTGAACGTCGAGGTCGTGGCTGATGAAGCCACAGTGCCCGTGACGATCGCTGCAGACGCGGTCCAGACGGTTGGAGAAAAGCCGGTTGTCTTCCTCAAGGTCAATGGAGGCTTCATTGCCCAACCAGTGCAACTGGGGCGCAGCGACGGCAAACGGATCGAGGTCCTGCAAGGCATCAAGCCTGGAACGCCTTATGCAGCGTCCGGCAGCTTCGTAGTGAAGTCCGAACTGGGCAAGGCGTCCGCCGAGCACACGCACTGATCACGGAGCCTTACACATGTTTGAAAAACTGATTCGATTCTCGATCGAGCAGCGGTGGCTGGTGCTGCTAGCCGCCCTTGCAATGGGCGCCTTAGGTGTCTTCAACTACCAGAAGCTTCCCATCGACGCCGTCCCGGACATCACCAACGTCCAGGTCCAAATCAACACTCAAGCAGCTGGTTACTCGCCGCTTGAGACTGAGCAGCGCGTGACCTACCCCATCGAGACAGTCATGGCGGGCCTGCCCAATCTTGAGCAGACAAGGTCATTGTCTCGCTATGGACTTTCCCAGGTCACCGTGATCTTCAAGGACGGCACGGACATCTACTTCGCGCGCCAACTGGTGAATGAACGCATCCAGGAGGCCCGAGATAAGTTGCCGGCAGGCATTACCCCTGCGCTGGGACCGATCTCGACCGGCCTCGGAGAAATCTACCTGTGGACGGTTGAAACCAAGGATGGCGCCAAGAAGCCAGACGGCAACCCCTACACCCCGACAGACTTGCGTGAGATTCAGGACTGGATCATCAAGCCGCAATTGCGCAATGTGCCTGGCGTCACCGAAATCAACTCCATCGGCGGCTTTGCGAAGGAGTACCAGATTGCGCCAGTCCCCGAGCGCCTGGCCTCGCTCGGCGTGACGCTGCAAGACATCGTCACTGCTTTAGATCGCAACAACGGCAATGTTGGCGCCGGCTACATCGAGAAGCGCGGCGAACAGTACCTGGTTCGCGCACCTGGCCAAGTCAAGTCAATGGAAGACATAGGCAATGTGATCCTGAGCAGCGCCAACGGTGTGCCTGTGCGTGTGCGGGATGTCGCCGACGTATCCATCGGCCGGGAACTGCGCACTGGCGCCGCCACGGACAACGGCCGTGAAGTCGTGCTCGGTACAGTCTTCATGCTTATCGGCGAAAACAGCCGTACTGTGTCTCAAGCTGTAGACAAGAAGATGGTGGAGATCAACCGCAACCTACCCGAAGGCGTGCACGCGGTCACGGTCTACGACCGGACTGTCCTGGTGGACAAGGCCATCAGTACGGTGAAGAAGAACCTCATGGAAGGCGCGATCTTGGTGATCGTGATCCTCTTCCTGTTCCTGGGCAACATCCGGGCTGCGGTGATCACGGCAACGGTGATTCCGCTGTCGATGCTTTTCACGTTCACCGGGATGGTGAACTACAAGGTAAGTGCCAACCTGATGAGCCTTGGAGCGCTGGACTTCGGCATCATCATTGACGGAGCGGTTGTGATCGTCGAGAACTGCGTTCGCCGCCTGGCGCATGCACAAGCGCATCACGGTCGGCCGCTGACCCGAGCCGAGCGCTTCCATGAAGTGTTTTTGGCATCCAAAGAATCACGCCGCGCCCTGCTGTTCGGTCAGCTCATCATCATGGTGGTGTATCTGCCGATCTTCGCCCTCACAGGTGTTGAAGGAAAGATGTTCCACCCGATGGCGTTTACCGTGGTGGCAGCGCTTGTCGGCGCAATGATCCTGTCGGTAACGTTCATCCCCGCCGCAGTCGCGCTGTTCATCGGCAACCGGGTCAGCGAGAAGGAGAACTTCCTGCTCGGTCATGCGAAGCGAATCTATGCGCCCCTGCTGGATCGAGTCATGTCCGCCAAGGCCTTGGTGCTCTCCATTGCCGCGGTGGCCGTAGTGCTCTGCGGATTGATCGCGACCCGAATGGGCAGCGAGTTCGTTCCCCAGCTCAATGAAGGCGACCTCGCCATCCAGGCGCTGCGCATCCCCGGTACCAGCCTCTCGCAATCTATCGCCATGCAGCGTCAGATCGAAGGGACGCTGAAAGAGAAGTTCCCTGAGATAGACCGGGTATTTGCCAGAACCGGGACTGCAGAAATTGCCTCGGACCCGATGCCGCCGAACATCTCGGACGGATACATCATGCTCAAACCCATGGACCAGTGGCCCGAGCCGCGAAAGACCCGCGACGAACTGCTTACCGCGATCCAGGAAGTGGTTGGCAAGATCCCTGGCAACAACTACGAATTCTCTCAGCCGATCCAATTGCGCTTCAACGAGCTTATTTCCGGTGTGCGCAGCGACGTTGCGGTCAAGATCTTTGGGGACGACATGGACGTCCTGAACAAGTCTGCAGAAGAGATCTCGTCGATGCTGCAGAAGATCCAAGGGGCATCGGAGGTGAAGGTGGAGCAGACAACCGGGCTGCCGATGCTCACCGTGAATATCGACCGCCAGAAGGCTGCTCGCTATGGCCTGAATGTGGCCGACATCCAGGACACCGTGGCCACAGCCATTGGTGGACGTGAAGCGGGAACGATGTTCGAGGGTGATCGGCGATTCGACATCCTGGTGCGCCTGCCCGAAGCGATCCGCAATGATATGGAAGGCATGAAGCGACTGCCTATCCCGCTGCCTCGCTCAGCGGGTACCGCCGAAGCACGGACCAATTTCATCCCGCTTGCCGAGGTCGCTTCTTTTGAACTCGCCCCTGGCCCCAATCAAGTCAGCCGCGAGAACGGAAAGCGCCGCATAGTGGTCAGCGCCAACGTGCGTGGCCGCGACGTGGGATCTTTCGTTGCGGAGGCAGAGCAAGGCCTGGCTCAGATCAAGATACCAACGGGCTACTGGACGAGCTGGGGCGGAACATTCGAAAACCTGCAATCTGCCTCCAAGCGTTTGCAGATTGTGGTGCCCGTCTCACTGCTGCTGGTCTTCGTTCTGTTGTTCGCAATGTTTGGAAATGCCAAGGACGGGCTGCTGGTCTTCACCGGAATTCCATTCGCGCTAACTGGTGGCATCTTGGCACTATGGCTTCGCGACATACCCATGTCGATCTCTGCGGCCGTTGGCTTCATCGCGCTTTCAGGCGTTGCTGTTCTTAACGGGCTTGTGATGATTTCATACATCCGGACGTTGAGAGAGGAAGGCGTTCCGCTGGACGATGCCATCCGCGATGGAGCGTTGACACGTCTGCGACCTGTGCTTATGACCGCTCTCGTGGCGTCTCTGGGCTTCATTCCAATGGCCATTGCAACAGGCACCGGCGCTGAGGTTCAACGCCCACTAGCAACCGTGGTTATTGGCGGCATTCTTTCCTCCACTCTGCTCACTCTGTTGGTGCTGCCAATCCTCTATCGACTGGCTCACAAGCCCGACGAGAAGGACGAAGACGTGTCGGCAGAGCCCGTGCACTCTGTTCCCTCCGCCCACTGACAAGTGGGCCTTCGGGCTCCGCAAATTGCGGGGCCCATTTTTTTCTTTCACTTACTCAGGAAACACCATGAAAGCAATGCATATCCTTCTCGCGCTGGCCTTGTCCATTTCTGGAACTGCGATGGCCGCGGACAACCATGACGCAAAACCAATGCACGGAGGCATCGTTTCACAGGCAAAAGACATCCACTACGAACTGGTGACCAGCGCAGCCAAGTTGCAGCTTTACGTACGGGATCATGGCAAGCCTGCCGACGTTTCCGGAATGACTGCGAAGATAACGCTTTTGACAGGCTCAGAAAAGCAGGACGTCGAGTTGCTGCCGGTGGATGGAAAGCTGGAGGCGTCGGGAAGCTTCAAGCTTGCCGCAGGCACAAAAGCCGTCGCAGTAGTCTCGAAAGGCGGCAAGTCCGTCGCATCGGTCCGCTTCGCTTTGAAGTAATCCAATTGCGATGAGCCGTCATCGTTGCAATTGCCCCTGGCGATGCACCTCGTCGCACAGGGTCCAGGTGTGGTCAGCACGTTGAACGGTTTCAAAGATGGGTTACGGACTCGCCGCAAAGCTTTTTTGGATCTGGATCAGCCTGATCGTGACAGTGATCACATTCTGGCGGGTCCGCCACATGTGGCTAAAACGGCATCCAGAACGGGACAAGGGCCTCAAGTACAGCCAGCGCTTGGCCAAGCGGCTCAGAGATCGTAGGGTGCTGCAGTTGCAATCCCGGCAGGGAAAGAACATCGATAGGCGCCGCCGCCATTGATGCTGAGATAGTGGTAGTGCAAATGCTTTTTAAATAAGCGAAAACATAGGATGTACCGGTATGAGTGCCTCACACGAACATGCATTACCAACAACTGGGAATGAGCGACGGCTTTGGATCGCTCTTGGGCTGACGGCGTCTTTCATGATCGCCGAGGTTGTTGCGGGGATTCTCACCAACAGCCTCGCGCTTATTTCCGATGCGGCACACATGCTGACCGACGCGGCCGCTTTGGCTATCGCCCTTGCTGCAGTACAAATCGGCAAGAGGAAGGCAGACTCTCTCCGGACTTTCGGTTACTACCGATTTGAGATTTTGGCGGCAGCTTTCAACTGCCTGATGTTGTTTGGGGTTGCGATCTATATCCTGATAGAGGCTTACTCTCGCTTTAAGAATCCACCGGAGGTACAGACCGGCGCGATGATGCTGGTCGCAATCCTGGGCCTGGTCGTAAATCTGATCAGCATGAAGTTGCTGCAGAGCGGCAAGGATGCAAGCCTCAACGTTAAAGGTGCCTACCTCGAGGTCTGGAGCGACATGCTTGGCTCACTGGGTGTGATCATCGGAGCGATCATCATCCGTTACACGGGCTGGACGACGGTAGACGCAATCATCGCCGTGCTGATTGGACTGTGGGTCTTGCCGCGCACGTGGGTTCTTCTTAAGGAAAGCTTGAACATCCTGCTGGAGGGTGTGCCAAATGGGATGGACATTGCCGAGGTCAGGAACAGCATCGCCAAAGTAAGCGGCGTGACGTCGGTTCACGACCTGCACATCTGGGCCCTGACCAGTGGCAAACCCAGCCTCACGGCACATGTCGTGCACGACCCTTCGTCCACTCCTGAGATCGTGCGGGAAGCCATCAATGCGATTCTTGCTGACAGGTTCGCAGTTTTTCATACGACCCTACAGATGGAGTCGGTTTCCTGTCGTCTGGCGGATGAGATGGACACCTTTACGGCGCCGGCAAAGCACGTTGGTAGACAAGCAGAAGGCCATGCATAGCGCAAGGCGAATCTGACGACGCACTATCGTGAAGCTTGGCCAAGAAACGAGGACACTGATGTCGAAACCAGAAGGATTTGGCAACGAGCCAGATGAACTTTCGGACGATGGCGACTTGACGGACATGCTGGGGGAGCTTCGGGTTCTATTGCCGACCGCGCAGCTACTTTCTGCTTTCCTGATAACTGTGCCATTTACCCCCGGCTTCAGTGCAATCGCCAACGCGGAGAAATGGGTCTTCCTTGCGACGTTTGTTCTGGCTGTTGTCGGCTTGGTACTTCTGAGTGCGCCGGCTGTGCAGCATCGCTTGATTCGGCCGTTGCTTGATCGACCTCGATTCAAGTCGCTTGCTTCCCGCCAGATTCTGGTGGGAGCGGTCGCGCTCGCGAGCGCTCTCGTTTCCGGCGCGCAGCTTGTACTGTCCACAATATTTGGACATGTGGTCGGGAGCTTGGCAGCTGCGCTGGTCGCCGGGTTGATATTTCTCCTATGGTGGTGGCTGCCGCGTCGATGGAAGCAATCCGGAAAACTGTAGATCACCATGCGATCTTGCAACTTGCAGTGCCGCTAGATGCGCCGAGGTGATCTCCATGGTTTGATACAGCGGGCGCAAGTTCCTGAACGTGGCACCAATTGTTGGCGCTGCTGACTCGGCCGTTGGCTGAGGCGTAGAGGAAACGGGCGAGCACCGTCTCAAACTGCTTTGCGTGAAGCAGGGCTCGCCGGCCTGCTGGCGCAGCTGCAGCGTAAGCGCGCGGCGATCCCATCTTGACCGACAGCTTTGGATAGCCGCGAGCACCCGCTTTGGGCGCCCAAATCTGACTTTGCACAGGCTTACTTGAGTGACCGCATTGCAGCGGTTGAACGAGTAAGTGGCAACAACCCCAAACTATGCCGAAAACACGGCACGTTGTTAATCGGCAAGTGCACCGCGCAACCAGGGGTCGACGGTACCGCCCCGGCCGTCGAACGACTCGACGAGATAGTCCATGAAAGCACGCGTGCGTGCCGGCACGTATTTGCGGGTGGGCATGGCGGCATACAAGGTGGTGGTGAGCATGTGCCATCCGGGGCGCACGCGCTCCAGTGCTTTGCCGCGCAGTGCGTCGGCCACCACAAACGATGGGAGCCCGGTAATGCCCATGCCCGCCAAAGCCGCTGCAAACATGGCCAAGGCCCAGTCCACCGACACGTCGGGGCTGCGGCCCGTCTCGCGGGCAAAGATGCGCTCGAAGGAACGCTGCGAGGCGGCCCGGCTGGCCGGATCGCTGGGTTCGAAGAACATCGTCGTGTACTGCTCCAGCGTTGCAGGCCCCTGTGCTGCCAAGTCGTAAAAGAGTTGCTCGCCCGCCTTGACGAGTTTGCCGGGCGGTGTTGTCGAGATCAGGACTGCATGGCTGACGCTGGCGCCGAACATGGCGACATAGATCTGCGCCACGATGCCGCCGAAGGACCAGCCGCCGATGACCACATCCTTGAGGCGCAGGCCATCGATCAGATCTTTGGCATCCTTGACCAGCGCGCTGGGGTTGTAGGAGCGTTCACCGGTCGACAGGCCCATACCGGAATGGTCGAACGTGATGACCTGAAAGCCCTGCGCAGCAAGCGCGTCGATGAACGCCGGGTCCCACAGGTCAAGCACGCCCCGAAAGCGGTGGGCCAGCACGATCGGCTTGCCCTTGCCGACGCTGCGGTAGGCCAGCTTGCGGCCACCGCTTTCAACGAACAGCGTGTCGGCGTATCCTGCGCCTGCAGCCTTCGCAACCGCTGGCACAGCAATGGCCAACACGGCAAGGACCCCGGCGCCGCCCAGGAGGGCATGTCGGCGGGACGCTGCGGGGAAGCCGACTGCAGAAGCGTCGGGACGAGTGGATGAGATGGCAGGCATGGGTACTCCTTGGTGGTGGTGCACCTCACTGTGCCGGTACTGGCGGATGCGCGCACTCGCTGAAAGCGCCGATCAGCCAACCAAACGCGCCAGTTCTTCGTGCCCGTTGGCGACTTGCGCGGACGCCTCGTTGCTGAACCCTGCCTCGAAAAGATTTGAAGGACATCACCGGGCCAGCTTGATCGGCGAACTGTTGCCTCACCGCTGGAGAGCGCAGAAGTATGAGACGCAGGCCGCCATTGCGTCTCCGGTACTATGGCCGCTGTCGGTCGAGGCTGTGTGGAAACGCTCACCGAGCATACGTGCCAGCCCCATCCCGCAGCACCGAGCCGCATTTTCCACCAGCGCTTCGGTCGAGCCGTTTCTGGCGCACCTGGACCTTTTGACGCGTTCCTGACGCCTTTCTCGGCCTTTAAAAAATGCCATAAAGGCCTCAAGCCTTCGCCATCCGCATCGCCTTCATCATCTGCACGATACCCATCACGCCCATCACCCTCTTGAGGTTGTAGGCCAGGACATGCAGGCTCATCTCGGTGCCCACGTGCTTGAGGGTCTTCATCAGGAAGTGCGTTGAGCCCATCCAGTGCTTGAGCGTTCCGAAGACATGCTCCACGGTGGACCTGCGCAATGTCATCGCCTCGGGGTTGCTGTCCAGCCGTTGCTGAACGCGCTCCAGCACTTCTTCGTGTTCCCATCGCCGGATACGTCGGTATTTGCTGGTCGTGCATTGCTCGCGCAGCGGGCAGTGCGGACAGGCACTTGACCAATAGATGCTCAGGCTCAGGCCTTTCTCGATCGTTTTGAACCGATGGATCGCACGCTCACCTGCCGGGCACTGATACTCGTCATCCTTGGCGATGTAGATGAAGTCGCCTTTGTCGAAGCGCCCCTCGGCTTTCGCGTTGGATGTC
This sequence comes from Comamonas antarctica, assembly GCF_013363755.1. Lineage (NCBI taxonomy): Bacteria > Pseudomonadati > Pseudomonadota > Betaproteobacteria > Burkholderiales > Comamonadaceae > Comamonas > Comamonas antarctica. The sequence continues at coordinate 613,353 of NZ_CP054840.1, read as the reverse complement.
ATCGGCTTGGGCACGAAGGTCGTGATGCCAGCGTCCTCGCAGGCCTTGAGCTGCGGGCCACTGAAGTAGCCTCGGTCGGCGAAGGCTTGCAGGTTTTCGCTTCCCATGGCCTGGTCTGCGGCACAGGCCATGCTGTGCAGTTGTGCCCGGTCATTGCCGACGTTCGTGACCTCGTGCGCGACGATCAGGTGGTGCCTGGCATCGACAGCGGTCTGCACGTTGTAGCCCACCAGACCCGATCCCTTGGCCTGGGTGGCCATCGAACGTGCATCGGGGTCGGTGAGGGAGACCTGGCCATCCGGCAGGCTCTTCAATTGCTCCTTGAGCCCATCGAGTTGCCGCATCTGTTCGCGCAGCTTTTGAAGCTTCTCCTGCAGCCGTTCTGTCTTGGCTTCGACCTCAGCGGGCTGCGTGCGGTCTGCGGTCTCCAGCGCGTCCAGGTAACGCTGGATGCTCTGCTCGATCTGCTGCTGACGGGCCTCGATCTTGCCGGTCGTGAAGTTGCGGTCACGGCTGTTGACGGCCTTGAACTTGCTGCCGTCGATGGCCACGATGGCCTGCGAGAAGAGGTTCAACTGTCGGCACATGGCGATGAAGCGCTTGCAGACGTTGCGGATGCCGGTGCCATTGCTTCGACGGAAGTCCGCAATGGTCTTGAAGTCCGGCGCAAGGCGCCCGGTCAGCCACATCAGCTCGACATTGCGCTGGGCTTCGCGCTCCAGCCGGCGGCTGGACTGGATGCGGTTCAAGTACCCGTAGATGTAGAGCTTGAGCAGCACGGCTGGGTGGTACGCAGGCCGGCCAGTGACTGCCGGATTGATCCCATCGAAACCGAGTGCACGAAGATCCAGCTCTTCGACAAACACATCGACAACGCGCACCGGGTTGTCCTCTGCGATGTAGTCGTCCAGGCACTCCGGTAGCATGGTGACCTGTTGTCGGTCTTCGCCTTCGATGAATCGCTTCATGGGGCACCTCGCTTGAATCGGGTGCCGCTATTTTAGTTTTAGGTAACGGCTGCGGGTCGTGTTTTCACACAGCCTCGGCCAAAAGCAGACCGTCGCACCAGCGGCGAATCTGCCAACAGCCACCTCCACAGCGCATGCATAATCCGGCTTGAGCTCATAAGCTCATCGCGTTGCGCAATGCGCGCGGCCATCACTTAGCTCCAAAGGCTGAGTGAGGTTGAATCGCCCCGGCTGAACTAGACACCTTTGAATCGCCCCGGTTTCCGCGGAGGCTGTTTGGTTTAAGTCAGGTCACCACAGCAGTGGCCTGATTGGCGAATTGCCGGTAGTAGTTTGCCTCAGCCTCAGCAGGCGGGATATACCCGATGGGTTCGAGCAGGCGATGGTGGTTGAACCATGACACCCATTCGAGTGTTGCAAACTCCACCGCCTCTTTGGTTTTCCAGGGTGCCCGGCGGTGGATGAGTTCTGCCTTGTACAGGCCATTGATGGTTTCCGCCAAGGCGTTGTCGTAGCTGTCGCCCTTGCTCCCTACCGATGGTTCGATGCCCGCTTCTGCCAATCGCTCGGTGTATCGAATACTGACGTATTGGGACCCTCTGTCCGAATGACAGACCAAGCTGCCATCGCGCTCTGGTTGCCGGGCATAGAGGGCTTGCTCCAGGGCGTCGAGCACGAAGTCGGTACGCATCGAATTGCTGACTCGCCAGCCCACGATGCGCCTGGCATACACATCGATGACGAAGGCCACGTACAGCCAGCCCTGCCAGGTCGAGACATACGTGAAGTCGCTGACCCACAACTGGTTGGGCCTCTCTGCCCGGAACTGCCGGTTTACCCGGTCCAGCGGGCACGCAGCCTTGGCGTCACCGATGGTGGTGCGTACGACTTTGCCACGCATCACTCCGCGCAGTCCCATGCTGCGCATCAGCCGCTCGACAGTACAGCGAGCTACGGTCACGCCTTCGCGCGCCAGTTGCCGCCACACCTTGTCGGCGCCGTAGACCTGCATGTTGGCCTGCCAGACGCGTTGAATCTGCGGCATCAGCAACTCGTCGCGTTTGGCCCTGGCGCAGCGCTTGTGGGGCTGGCGCAGCAGCGCGGCATGACGTCGATACGCCGACGGGGCAACCTGCAGAACCTTGCAGAGCGGCTCGACCCCGAAAGCATTGCGATGCTGGTCGATGAAGGTCTTCAAGACTTCAGGCGGCGGTCGAGCTCCGCCTGGGCGAAAAACGCGCTGGCCAGCTTCAATATCTCGTTGGCCCGGCGCAGTTCCTTGACCTCGCGCTCCAACTCCTTGACCCGCTGTGCTTCGGCTGTGGTGACGCCTTCGCGCTTGCCTGCATCAACTTCGGTGCGCTTGACCCATTCGTTCAACGTCTGTGGCACGCAACCAATCTTGGGGGCAATGGATTCGATGGCTGCCCACAGTGACGGGTACTCCCCGCGCTGCTCCTGCACCATCCTCACTGCGCGCTCACGCACCTCGGGTGAGAACTTGTTCGTCTTCGTCATGGCTCAATCCTCTCAGAGTGTTGCGCCTCCTCAAAACCCGGGGCGATTCACCTTCGAGCCTCAAACCTGAGGCCCAATAGGAGGTGCCATGACAAAGCAGCCATATCCCGAAGAGTTCAAGATCGAAGCGGTCAAGCAGATAACGGAGCGAGGCCACCGAGTAGCCGATGTATCCGCCCGGATCGGCGTGAGCCAGCACAGCCTGTACAAGTGGATCAAGGTCTATTCGGTGCCTGCGCCAGAACGACAGATGCAGACGTCCCAGACCGAGGAGCTGCGACGGCTGAAGGCTGAACTCAAGCGCGTGACCGAGGAGCGTGACATCCTAAAAAAAGCCGCCGCGTACTTTGCCAGGCAGTCCGGGTGAGGTACGCGTTCATCAAGCAGCATGCGCAGGAACACAGCGTACGGCGCATGTGCAAGGTGATGCAGCTACACCCCAGCGGCTACTACGCGTGGAAGGCAGCGCCGCATAGCCCACGGGCCAAGGACGACCACAGGCTTCTGGGCTTGCTCAAGCAGGCATGGCTGGAGAGTGGCGGTGTCTACGGCTACCGCAAACTCACGCTGGACATGCGCGACCTGGGCGAGCGTTGCGGCAAGCATCGCGTGGCGCGGTTGCTCAAGATCGAAGGCCTGCGATCGCAGACGGGCTACGGCCGCCGGCCTGGAATGCGAGGCGGCAAGCCCGCCGTGGTCGCACCAAACCATCTGAAGCGTCAGTTCAAGGTGGATGAGCCCAATCAGTCTTGGGTCACTGACATCACCTACATCCGAACCCACGAAGGCTGGCTGTACCTGGCGGTTGTGGTCGATCTGTTCTCACGCCAGGTAGTGGGCTGGTCCATGGGCAGCCGCATTGACACGAGCCTGGTCCTCGATGCACTGCTGATGGCGCTATGGCGCCGCCAGCCGCGTGCACCTGTCATGGTTCATTCCGATCAAGGCTGTCAGTTCACCGGCCACGAGTGGCAGACCTTCCTGCGCGACCATAATCTGGTCAGCAGCATGAGCCGGCGTGGCAACTGCCACGACAACGCTGTGGCTGAGAGCTTCTTCCAACTGCTCAAGCGCGAACGCATCCGCAGGCGGGTCTATGCAACCCGTGATGATGCGAGAGCGGACGTCTTCAACTACATCGAAATGTTCTACAACTCACAGCGCCGTCATTCATCGGCGGCAGGACTATCCCCTGTAGAGTTCGAACAGAGACATTCCCAACGGCTCAAAAGTGTCTAGATAAGCCGGGGCGATTCAGGTGGAGCGTTCTCGCGTTGTTGGTCAGGTGTTTAATGATTCCTTGAATGCGGCATGGCGAGACCTCTTTGTCCGCCTGGCACCGGACGAGCCATTCATCCCCGCCTTCGCTTTGCCCCAGGCAATAAAGGGTGGCTTCGAAGCCAGGCTGGAGACCCACTACCGAGATGGCAGTAAAGGCGGAAATCCAAGGGCCATGCTCAGTGCCGGGAATCTCAACACGGCCGCGCTGACGCTGTTCTTCGCGCTCCATCTGTCCGTAAAGCCGCAGCTGCCTTGGTGGATCATCGATGACCCGGTGCAAAGCATGGACGAGGTTCACATTTCGCAGTTCGCTGCTTTGTTGCGAACACTCTCGAAGCAGCATGGCCGTCAGGTCATCCTCGCCGTGCACGAGAAGCCGCTCTTCGACTACCTGTGCCTGGAACTCAGCCCAGCGTTCGATGGCGACCGATTGATCACGGTAGAGCTGGGGCGCGCGGCCAATGGCGAGTCGGTGGCGAATACTACAGTCAGAGAGTGGAAGCAGGATCTGGCGATTGCAGCGTAGACGTTCGTACTCGCTCTAGACGGCCCTTAGCCTGGAGCGGCCGAGTGGTTGGGACGAGGTCTTCGCCTCCGATGCGGCCGCCTGGGCTTAACCGTCGAACGACCGGTCTTAGCCAGTTTGGCGAAGGGCCGCTCCTGGCCGGTTGCCGCCATCGTAGCAGGGCAGCACCTAGCCCATAGCCGAGGTCTAGCCGCCGCAGAGACCTGCGGTCAAGATGGGATCACCACCCGCTTACTGACGCTCCATCGTCCGGCGCGAAGTGAATCGCCCCGGGTTTTGAGGAGGCGCAACACTCTGAGAGGATTGAGCCATGACGAAGACGAACAAGTTCTCACCCGAGGTGCGTGAGCGCGCAGTGAGGATGGTGCAGGAGCAGCGCGGGGAGTACCCGTCACTGTGGGCAGCCATCGAATCCATTGCCCCCAAGATTGGTTGCGTGCCACAGACGTTGAACGAATGGGTCAAGCGCACCGAAGTTGATGCAGGCAAGCGCGAAGGCGTCACCACAGCCGAAGCACAGCGGGTCAAGGAGTTGGAGCGCGAGGTCAAGGAACTGCGCCGGGCCAACGAGATATTGAAGCTGGCCAGCGCGTTTTTCGCCCAGGCGGAGCTCGACCGCCGCCTGAAGTCTTGAAGACCTTCATCGACCAGCATCGCAATGCTTTCGGGGTCGAGCCGCTCTGCAAGGTTCTGCAGGTTGCCCCGTCGGCGTATCGACGTCATGCCGCGCTGCTGCGCCAGCCCCACAAGCGCTGCGCCAGGGCCAAACGCGACGAGTTGCTGATGCCGCAGATTCAACGCGTCTGGCAGGCCAACATGCAGGTCTACGGCGCCGACAAGGTGTGGCGGCAACTGGCGCGCGAAGGCGTGACCGTAGCTCGCTGTACTGTCGAGCGGCTGATGCGCAGCATGGGACTGCGCGGAGTGATGCGTGGCAAAGTCGTACGCACCACCATCGGTGACGCCAAGGCTGCGTGCCCGCTGGACCGGGTAAACCGGCAGTTCCGGGCAGAGAGGCCCAACCAGTTGTGGGTCAGCGACTTCACGTATGTCTCGACCTGGCAGGGCTGGCTGTACGTGGCCTTCGTCATCGATGTGTATGCCAGGCGCATCGTGGGCTGGCGAGTCAGCAATTCGATGCGTACCGACTTCGTGCTCGACGCCCTGGAGCAAGCCCTCTATGCCCGGCAACCAGAGCGCGATGGCAGCTTGGTCTGTCATTCGGACAGAGGGTCCCAATACGTCAGTATTCGATACACCGAGCGATTGGCAGAAGCGGGCATCGAACCATCGGTAGGGAGCAAGGGCGACAGCTACGACAACGCCTTGGCGGAAACCATCAATGGCCTGTACAAGGCAGAACTCATCCACCGCCGGGCACCCTGGAAAACCAAAGAGGCGGTGGAGTTTGCAACACTCGAATGGGTGTCATGGTTCAACCACCATCGCCTGCTCGAACCCATCGGGTATATCCCGCCTGCTGAGGCTGAGGCAAACTACTACCGGCAATTCGCCAATCAGGCCACTGCTGTGGTGACCTGACTTAAACCAAACAGCCTCCGCGGAAACCGGGGCGATTCAAAGAGAGTCAAGGAATGCTGGCACAAATGCGATCCCGGAGCCGAACGAGCGCTGATCGACAGGCGCGGCATTGATGCAAGGGGCCCTAGGTGCCAAGGGAATATATTGTTCAGCCAATCGACCGACAGGCCGCTGAAATGTCCAGGCCCTGCTCATAGACCTGAGTCGACACACCCAGTAGCCCAAGTACAGAGTGAAAGAGGTTGTCATGCGACATGGCGGCCGAGGATTTTTCTTTCAAGCAATCACTGTTGACCATGCGACTCTCCTTGAAGCCGTCCGACAACCACCAAACCATGGGTACCTTGGTCTGTTCGTCAGGTGCAATCGCCCTGGGCAAGCCGTGAAGAAACAGCCCTTTCTCGCCCAGCGACTCGCCGTGGTCGGACACGTAGAGCATCGCCGTATCGAAGCGGCTCTCCTGGCGCTTGAGAAAGGCTACAGCCTGCCCCAGAACATGGTCGGTGTAGAGCACTGCATTGTCATAGGCATTCACTATGCTCTGACGATCGCACTTGCGCAGCTCGCCCGTGTCACAGGTGGGTTCAAAGCGCCTGAAAGCTGCAGGGTAGCGCTTGAAATAGGCGGGCCCATGGTTACCGAGCATGTGCAGAACTATGACCGTAGTGGTTTCGGAGGCCTCTGCGACGGACTCCAACCCATGCAGGAGCGCTTCGTCAAGACACCTACCCTCAGAGCACAGGCCCGCCGCGGCCGGCGGATCCACAGGAATCACGCTGAGGCCATCACAGACGCCCTTGCAGCCTGACTGGTTGTCCTTCCAATGCACCGCAATGCCGGTACGAGCCAAGACGTGAAGCAGCGACTCGGACGAGCGAATTCGGGCCTCATCGTAGTCTCGCCTTCCAATCGCCGAGAACATGCATGGAAGTGAAGTTTCTGTGTCTGTTCCGCAGGCTGTGACATTGCCAAAGTTCAGAGCGTTGAGCGCCTGAAGGTTCGGTGTGGTTTGCCGCTCATAGCCGTTAAGACCCCAATTGCTTGCTCTCACAGTCTCTCCCACGACGATGAAGAGCAATTTAGGCTTCTGGGTTCTCGATGGCGCTGCCACGCGCGCATCCAAGCCGACGGACTGCCTGATCTTGGGCTTCTCGGCATCGGTCGATAAGACGCGGGCTGTCGAGTAGATCACGTTGGCCGGCGTGATGAGGTAGCGCAACTCCTTCTGGTTTCTCATCAACGCAGAGAAGTCCTGGAAGATGAGGAGAACAGCCGCCACGACTGCCACCGCGCAGGAGGCACTGAAGGCAATGCGCCGCAGGACGGCGCGCCATAGGGAAGTTCGTGTGAGGCGAACGCGCCATATCGCCCACAATGGGACTGCCGAGTACAGCGAGACGTGAGCGATCAAGCTCCATGTGATCAACTCGCTGGCTTCAGCAGTGTCTGTCCGCAGCACATTGCGCAGCATGCTTGGGTCGTAGTAGACGCCGTAGCGTTGCATGTAGAAGGTTGCAAAAGCTGCAACCAGCACCGATGCTGTGAGCAGAGGGCGAACACTCCACCTGGCCACAGCGATGCTGAAGATCAGCCCGTGCAGCGCACTCAATGAAATTACCAGTGCGCCGACAAAAAACCATGTTTCTGTCGCCTCCCAACTGCGGCCAGTCGTGGTCGCCCTCAGGAAAGAGCCGTTGTAGGCCAGCGCGACGTACACGCTGATCCACAAAACCAAACTCTCTGTTGCCATTGAAGGGCGTCGCAGGAGCAACTGCCCCCAACGAGTGGGCCATCGCCCAGGCTCCGCGAAGCCGCGCTGTCTAAAGCTCATCTCGTGTCGAGGGCATTGATCAGTACGGTGGATCGACCCACAATGGGCCGCATGTACTCAAGTGAAGGTTGGCTATCGCAGTAGGTCTACCGTGACGCGATGGAGGTCACGCAGGGAGCACCTATTCCGTCGGTGCACCTGGTGTGCGGCAGATCAGCCGCCATGCATCTCTTTCAGCTTGGCCTTCTCCTGCGGCGTCATGCTGAGAAACTCGTTGCGGACTTGCTCTCGGGTCTTTGCCGGTTCAGTGGCCTTGGTCGGCACCACACCTCCTCGAGACAGAATGGCCAGCGATCCGTCTTTGCGTGCAGCGTCAACCGTCCGCTGCACTTCGCTGCGCATCAGGTCATCGGAGGTGTGGCTCGGATTAGTTGTTGCGCCGATTTCGCCACCTGCGTCGTGATACAGGGACGAGGCCATCGCTGCACTTGGGGCCAGAAAGGCTGCGGCAGTCAGCGAGAGAATGAGTTTTGTCTGTTTGTTCATGGTGTTTGCCTTTTGATATGGTCCTCACAACGTGCGACGACCTTCAGCGAACTCTAGAAAGGCAGGGGGGACAAGTTGCAAACACTCAGATTACGAATTGTAATCGATGCTGCGATCGATCTCCGGGAGAATCAATGCATGAAAATCTTGGTCATTGAAGATGAGATCAAGCTCGCCGAGTACCTCAAAAAAGGGCTCGGCGAAGCGGGGTACAACGTCGATATCGTTCACAACGGTGTTGATGGGCTGTTGGCGCCGATTCAAAATTGAGCCACCGTGCCGATTGAATTTTGAGCCAGGGCTAATGGCCAACCTGTGAAGGTCGGCTGTGGATAAGTGTAGTGCCTTGGGTCGGTTTTGGTCTCCTTGGTGATCGAGCTCGGTGGTCGTCCGTTGAGAGCAAGCCGCGCAGGGCGAAGCCCGTAGCGGCTTGCCCTTGAACCGCTCAGAACGGCTCAGCCTTCTTGGCCTGTTCGCGTGCCTTGATGCGTTTCTTGGCCACGGCTGTGCTGTGCATGAACCTGTGGGACTCGTTGCCCGTCTCGACGATGTGGCAGTGGTGCGTGAGTCGATCCAGCAGTGCCGTGGTCATCTTGGCGTCGCCGAACACGCTGGACCATTCCTTGAAGTCCAGGTTGGTGGTGATCATCACGCTGGTCTGCTCGTAGAGCTTGCTCAGCAGGTGGAACAGCAAGGCGCCGCCTGCCTGGCTGAAGGGCAGGTAGCCCAGCTCATCAAGGATGACCAGGTCCATGCGCTGCAAGCTCGCTGCGATGCGGCCTGCCTTGCCTTGGGCCTTCTCCTGCTCCAGTGCGTTGACCAGATCCACCGTGGAGTAAAACCGCACGCGTGAGCCATGGCGCGTGATGCCCGCCACGCCGATGGCCGTGGCCAGATGCGTCTTGCCCGTGCCGGGGCCACCCACTAGCACCACGTTGTGCGCCTGCTCGGTGAACGCCATGCTGGCCAACTGCTCGATGAGCTTTTTGTCCACGGGCGAGCATTCGAAGTCGAAGCCCGCCAGGTCGCGGTGCACGGGGAACTTCGCCGTGTGCATCTGGTAGCTCACTGAGCGCATGGCCCTGTCCGTGACTTCCGCTTGCAGCAGGTGCTCCAGCAGCCAGCGCGAGCTCTCCAGCGTGGCGTGGCCGCCTTGCTTGACCAGGTCCTCCCAGGCCCCGGCCATGCCGTACAGGCGCAGCTCTTTGAACTCCTTGTCCAGCTCACGCATGATCGGCCTCCTGCATGTCGCTGCCAGCGCGCAGGCTGTCATAGCGCGCCGTGTCGGCCAGGGGTGTCTGGCTCACTTGCAGGTTGGTCGCAACCGTCTCGGGCAGGGGCTGCGCTTGCAGGCGGCCGAGCACGTTGATGAAGTGCTCGGTGCTCACCCGCCCCGATGGCGGCGCACTCTCCAGGGCCAACTCCACCGCCACCAGCACGGCGTCCAGCCCTTGCTTGGGCACCTCGGCCAGTACCTGCGCCATCACCCTGTCGCCCCCCTCCTGGTGCAGCAAGCCTTTGCGCATGCGCTGCAATGGCTCGGGCAGGTCTGCAAAGGGCGCGCCGTTGCGCAGCGCGCCCGGCTTGCGCTCGATCAGCGGCACGTAATGCTGCCAGTCGTAGCGGGTCTGGTTGCGATCGCTCAGGCGCTCGTGCGTGGCCACCATAGCATCGCCGGCCACCACCACGATCTGCGCCGGGTACAGGTGTGTGCTGACCATTTGCCCCGCCCATTCGCAGGGCACCGAGTAGCGGTTGCGCGCCACCGTCACCAGGCAGGTGCTGCTCACCTTGGCCGGGTTCTCAACATAGCCATCAAAGGCCACCGGCATCGGCATCAGGTGGCTTTGCTCCAGCTCCAGCATCTCGGCGATGCTGAACGCTTTGTGCTGCGGGTGGCGCAGCTCTCGCCACAGAGCCCGGCAGCGCTCGCCCAGCCACGCATTGAGCTCGGTAAAGCTGCCAAAGCGCCGTTGCCCCGCCTCCACCCAGATGCGACGGCGGCTGTCTTGCACATCCTTCTCCACGCGCCCCTTCTCCCAGCCGCTGGCACGGTTGCAAAAATCAGGGTCGAACAGATAGTGCGCGCACATGGCTGCAAAGCGCGCATTGACCACGCGGCCTTTGCCCTTCTTGACTTTGTCGACCGCCGTCTTCATGTTGTCGTAGATGCCACGGCGTGCCACGCCACCCAGCGCTGCAAAGCTGCGGGTGTGCGCATCGAACAGCATCTCGTGGCCTTGGCTGGGGTAGGCCACCAGCCAGAAGGCCCCACTGGCACACAGCTTCATGTGCGAGACCTGCATGCGGTAGGTAAGCGTCAGCTCAGCACCCTCTTGACGAGGTCCTTATGGGATAGTCAGACGTCCAGGATGTGTCGCAGCAAGCCGAAGCCTACGCGCCACTGCGTGCCATCACCGGGGTCGATGGTTGCAGTGCGGCTGTTGATGCGCACGATGGTGCCCACCACGGTCTGCAGGTACTTGTCCTCAAAGGCGACCTTCTCGCCGCAGCGAAAGTCGTTGCGCGTCGGTCGGGGGGCGGCCGGCGGCTCTGGCGCCACAGCTTGAGGGCGTGTTGCAGGATCGGGCAAGGGCGGTTCGATCGCGGCGTAAGGCAACTTCCACTCTTTGCGCTCGCGCAGGTCTTGCAACGTGACCTGCGTGTCACGCATGGCCACCACTGTTGATTTCCACCCAGAAGTGACCCACTAACCCCCGGTTTTTCCATCTCAATCTGATCCACGCATTAACCCTAGCCTGCTGCTTTCTTGTGCAGTAGGAGACCAGGAGTGATTGACGTGGCTACTTTGAGTGTCATCAGACGCTGGGCTCTACGTGAGCACCTGTCCATCCGAGAGATCGCCCGCAGAACCGGACTTTCTCGCAATACCATCCGCAAGTATTTGCGCTCCGATGTTGTGCAACCTCGTCTTGCACAGCGAATGATCGTTGCCAAGCTCGACCCATTCGCCAGCAAGCTGTCTGGCTGGCTGCGCACAGAAGCCAACCGCTCTCGTAAGCAGCGGCGCACGATCAAGCAGATGTTTCTGGACTTGCAGGCGCTGGGCTATGCCGGCTCCTACAACCGGGTCGCTGCCTTTGCCAGAGTTTGGAAGGCTCAGTGTCATGCGGCTGAGCAGACATCAGGGCGAGGCGTTTTTGTGCCCCTGGTCTTCGGTGCTGGCGAAGCCTTCCAGTTCGATTGGAGTGAAGACTGGGCTGTGATTGCAGGTGTGCGCACCAAGCTACAAGTGGCTCACTTTAAGCTCAGCCACAGCCGAGCCTTCTATCTGAGGGCATATCCGCTGCAAACCCATGAGATGCTGTTTGATGCCCACAACCATGCCTTTGCGGTTTTTGGAGGCATCCCCAGACGAGGGATATACGACAACATGCGCACAGCCGTCGATCGTGTCGGTCGTGGCAAGCTCAGAGAGGTCAATGCCCGTTTCAGTGCCATGGCCAGCCACTTCCTGTTCGAGGCACAGTTTTGCAACCCGGCCTCGGGATGGGAGAAGGGGCAAGTCGAGAAGAATGTTCGGGACGCTCGCCATCGCATCTGGCAATCTGTACCAGCGTTTCCTACACTGCGGACACTCAACGATTGGCTAGAGCAGCGGTGCCAGCAACTGTGGCAAGAGATTGCGCATGGGCAGTTACCAGGCTCTGTCGCCGATGTGTGGAAACAAGAGCGCTCAGACTTGATGCCGATGCCTCGGCCGTTTGATGGGTTTGTCGAGCATGCTAAACGGGTCTCGCCCACCTGCCTGGTGCACTTTGAGCGCAATCGCTACAGCGTGCCAGCCTCTTATGCCAACCGGCCCGTTAGCTTGCAGGTTTATGCCGACCGCCTGGTCGTCGTGGCCGAAGGCAGGGCAATCTGCGAGCACCAGCGCATCATTGAGCGCAATCATCAGGGCATCGGTCGTACGGTGTATGACTGGCATCACTACCTAGCGGTATTGCAACGCAAACCCGGAGCATTACGCAACGGAGCTCCATTTGCCGAGCTGCCAGACGCTTTCAAACTGCTGCAAACTCTGCTGCTCAAGCAGCCTGGCGGTGACCGCGAGATGGTGGAGATCCTTGCTTTGGTGTTACAGCACGATGAACAGGCTGTCTTGGCATCTGTGGAGTTGGCATTGGAGGATGGTGTGCCTCGCAAGACCCACATCATCAATATCTTGCACCGCCTGATTGATGGAGTGCAGCAACCTGAGCCCATCCATTCACCACAAGCCTTGGCCTTGATCGTTGAGCCACAAGCCAACGTCGTGCGCTATGACCAACTCCGACAGGTGCGCCATGCGTCATGACCCCGCCATTGCAGCAATCATCATCATGCTCAGGCAGCTCAAGATGTTTGGCATGGCTCAGGCCGTAACAGAACTTGCCGAGCAAGGCTCACCAGCCTTTGAAGCTGCACACCCCATACTGTCGCAACTGCTCAAGGCCGAGAGCGCAGAGCGAGAAGTGCGCTCCATTGCCTATCAACTCAAGGCTGCCAAGTTCCCCGTCTATCGAGATTTGGCGGGCTTTGACTTCGCCCACAGCGAGGTCAATGAAGCCTTGGTTCGCAACCTTCATCGCTGTGAATTCATTGAGAAGGCCAACAATGTAGTGCTTGTCGGTGGACCCGGTACTGGCAAGACACACATCGCTACAGCACTAGGTATTCAAGCCATCGAGCACCACCGCCAAAGGGTGCGCTTTTTCTCCACCGTGGAGTTAGTCAATGCATTGGAACAAGAGAAGTCCCAAGGCAAAGCCGGGCAGCTCGCCCACAGGCTGGTGCATACGGATTTGGTGATACTCGATGAACTGGGCTATCTGCCCTTCAGCTCATCTGGTGGTGCGTTACTGTTTCATCTGCTCTCAACGCTTTACGAACGCACCAGCGTGGTGATCACCACAAACCTGAGCTTCAGCGAATGGGCCAGCGTGTTTGGGGATGCCAAGATGACCACCGCATTACTGGACCGTCTGACCCATCACTGCCATATTCTGGAGACAGGTAACGACAGCTACCGCTTCAAGCACAGCAGTGCAGTTCAGCAACCATCCACAAAGAAGGAGAGAAACAAAACCTTATCCACATCTTGAGCCTTACGGCTCAAGTCAAAGGGTGGGTCAGTTTGAGATGGAAATGGCGGGTCAGATTTGCGTGGAAATTAACACAACACTGGGGCGTCGCGAGGGCGCCCCCCCCCAGCCAGGCTTCGTACTACTTCAGCGTGAAGCGAACGGAGGCAACCGACTTGCCGGCCTTCGAAACGGCGACGACGGCTTTGGTACCGGCGGGGACTTTGAAACTGCCCGTGGCTTCCAGCTTGCCGTCACCGGCTTGGAGCTGGACATCCTGTTTCTCGCTGCCTGCCAGCAGCGTGACCTTGGCGGTCATTCCCGCCACGGCAACTGGCTTTCCATGGTCGCGCATATAGAGCTGCAGCTTGTCGGCGCTGGCAACGAATTCGTACTCGACCTCCTTGGCTTCTGCGACAGCACCACCGTGCATCGGCTTTAGGTCGTGGCCGTGATTGTCCGCAGCGAAGGCTGCGCCCGAGATCGACACTGACAGGGCGAGAATGAGTTGGGAGAGTTTCATGACAGTTCCTTAGGGGTTGGAGAAAGGGGACGGTCCCGCAATCAGCGAGCGGGACCGTTTCAACTACACGGGCGCAGACACGTCCGGGGGATGCGATGGCTCAGCAGACACATCCTCATCTTCCTCATCGGGTCGGTGGGCCAGACGGTAAAGAATCGGCAGTACGAGAAGCGTGAGCAGCGTGGACGAGAGAATTCCGCCGATCACTACAGTGGCCAGGGGACGCTGGACTTCAGCGCCGGTACCTGTCGCAATGGCCATGGGAATGAAGCCCAGCGAGGCCACAAGGGCAGTCATCAGAACCGGCCGTAGCCGGGTGAGCGCTCCGTCACGGATTGCTTCGTCAAGACCCACACCGCCTTCCCTCAAGCTGCGGATGTACGAAATCATCACCAGACCATTGAGCACGGCCACCCCAGAAAGCGCGATGAAGCCGACCGCCGCAGAGATAGACATCGGAATGTCGCGAAGCCAAAGCGCCAGGATGCCCCCCGTCAAAGCGAATGGGATGCCGGTGAAGACCAGCAGACCATCCTTGACGTTGCCGAACATAGCGAATAGCAGCACAAAAACCAGCAGCAGGGACACCGGCACGACGATCTGCAGGCGCTGAGTGGCCGACTGCAAGTTCTCGAAGGTTCCCCCCCAGCTCGTCCAATAGCCGGTAGGAATCTTGATCTGGGCCAGGCCTTGCTCAGCCTCTGCGACGAAAGAGCCCACATCGCGCCCGCGCACGTTGGTGCTCACGACGATGCGGCGCTTGCCGTTTTCTCGGCTCACCTGATTCGGGCCAGGAGCGAGCTCGAACGTTGCCACTTCGCCCAGCGGGATGAAGTTCGTCTTGGCATCCGTACCACTGGCAGAACGCGGCAGCGGTATCGGCAGCCGCTTCATCCCTTCCAAGTCGTTACGCAGTGCCTCAGGCAAGCGAACCAAGATGTCAAACCGGCGGTCTCCCTCGAACATGGTGCCCGCCTCACGACCACCAATCGCGGTGGCCACGGTGTCTTGGATGTCGGCGACGTTCAGACCATAGCGGGCGGCCTTTTGGCGGTCGATGTTCACTGTGAGCATAGGAAGGCCCGTCGTCTGCTCCACCTTCACCTCAGAGGAACCTTGGATCTTCTGCAGCATCGCAGATACTTCTTCAGCGGACTTGTTCAGGACATCCATGTCGTCACCGAAGATCTTCACGGCCACGTCACTGCGCACCCCGGAGATCAGCTCGTTAAAGCGCAGCTGAATGGGCTGGGAGAACTCATAGTTGTTGCCGGGGATTTTCCCGATGACTTCCTGAATCGCCGCGAGTAGTTCGTCGCGGGTTTTTCGAGGTTCGGGCCATTCGGCCGTTGGCTTGAGCATGATGTACCCGTCCGAAATGTTCGGCGGCATGGGGTCTGAGGCGATCTCCGCTGTTCCGGTTCTGGCGAAAATGCGCTCGATCTCGGGGAATTTCTCTTTCAAGGTCCTTTCAATCTGCTGCTGCATTTGGACTGACTGGGAAAGACTGGTGCCTGGGATGCGCAGCGCCTGGATCGCAAAGTCGCCTTCATTGAGATTGGGCACAAACTCGCTGCCCATGCGCGTGGCGATCAAGCCGCACAAGACCACCGCAACTGCGGCTGCGGTCAGTACGACCGCCTTTGCGGCCATGACACGGTCGAGCAGCGGACCGTACAAGCGCTTGGCATGGCCCAGCAGGAAGTTCTCCTTCTCGCTGACCCGATTGCCGATGAACAAGGCTACCGCTGCGGGGATGAAGGTTACCGACAGGATCATTGCGCCCACCAAAGCAGCGACCACAGTGAAGGCCATGGGGTGGAACATCTTTCCTTCCACCCCCGTGAGCGCGAAGATGGGCAGGTACACCACCATGATGATGAGCTGGCCGAACAGCAATGGGCGCCTTGACTCCTGGGATGCCAAGAACACCTCATGGAAGCGCTCGGCCCGCGTCAGTGGCCGACCGTGGTGCGCTTGTGCATGGGCAAGGCGCCGTACGCAGTTCTCAACGATCACCACAGCGCCATCGATGATGATGCCGAAGTCCAGCGCTCCCAGGCTCATCAGGTTGGCGCTCACCTTGTACTGGACCATACCCGTGAAGGTGAAGAGCATCGACAAGGGGATGACCATTGCCGTGATGATGGCAGCGCGGATGTTGCCCAGAAAGAGGAACAGGATCACGATCACGAGAACCGCGCCCTCCAGCAGGTTCTTCTTCACCGTGCTGATGGCTTTGTCAACAAGCACGGTACGGTCGTAGACCGTCACCGCGTGCACTCCCTCTGGGAGGCTCTTGTTGACTTCCAACATCTTCTTGTCCACTGCCTGCGAGACGGTCCGGCTGTTCTCACCGATCAGCATGAACACCGTGCCGAGGACCACTTCGCGCCCGTTGTCGGTTGCGGCACCGGTGCGCAGCTCTCGGCCAATGCCCACCTCTGCCACGTCGCGCACGCGCACAGGAACACCGTTGGCACTGCTGAGGATCACGTTTCCAATGTCTTCCAGCGATTTGACTTGACCGGGCGCGCGAATGAGGTACTGCTCGCCGCGCTTTTCGATATAGCCCGCGCCCACGTTGCCGTTATTGCGGTCCAGCGCAGTGACTACATCCTGCAATGTCACGCCCAAGGATGCCAGTCGTTCTGGGATGGGTGCAATCTGGTACTCCTTGGCAAAGCCACCAATGGAGTTGATCTCGGTCACGCCAGGAACATTTCGCAGCTGTGGCTTGATGATCCAGTCCTGAATCTCGCGCAGGTCTGTCGCGGTATAGGGCGAGCCGTCAGGCTTCTTCGCCCCGTCCTTGGTTTCGACAGTCCAGAGATAGATTTCGCCCAGCCCGGTCGAGATGGGCCCCAGCGCTGGCGTGATGCCTGCAGGCAGCTTGTCACGCGCCTCCTGGATACGCTCGTTGACGAGCTGGCGAGCAAAATAGATGTCGGTTCCGTCTTTAAAAATGACGGTCACCTGCGACAGACCGTACCGCGAAAGCGACCTGGTCTGCTCCAGGTTTGGCAGGCCAGCCATGACCGTCTCAATGGGGTATGTAACCCGCTGCTCAGTCTCCAAAGGCGAGTAGCCTGCGGCCTGGGTGTTGATCTGAACCTGGACGTTCGTGATGTCAGGGACCGCATCGATAGGCAGCTTTTGGTAGCTGAAGACGCCAAGCGCCGCCATGCCCAGGGCCGCTAGAAGCACCAACCATCGCTGTTCGATCGAGAATCGAATGAGTTTTTCAAACATGTATGCGCTCCGCGATCAGTGCGTGTGTTCGGCAGATCCCTTGCCGAGTTCAGACTTCACGACGAAGCTGCCGGTCGAGGCGTAGGGCATACCAGACTTGAGTCCCTGAAGGACCTCGATCCGCTTGCCATCGCTTCGACCAAGTTTCACTGGCTGGGTAATGAAGCCGCCGTTGACCTTGAGGAACACAACAGGCTTTTCTCCGACGTTCTGCACGGCGTCAGCCGAGATCGTCACAGGCGCCGCCGTTTCTTCGGACACAACTTCAACGTTCACGAACAGGCCGGGACGCCAGGCGCCCTTGGGATTTTCCAGAACCACGCGGGCCTTCGCTGTGCGGGTCTGCTCCCCGATCAGCGCGCCCACAAAAGCGACGGTGCCAGTGGCGGATGCCTCAAACGCCGTGGCCTTGATGG
Organism: Comamonas antarctica; assembly: GCF_013363755.1. NCBI lineage: Bacteria > Pseudomonadati > Pseudomonadota > Betaproteobacteria > Burkholderiales > Comamonadaceae > Comamonas > Comamonas antarctica. The sequence continues at coordinate 595,926 of NZ_CP054840.1, read as the reverse complement.
TGACCTTCTCGCCCACCCTCACCGACGGCAGGTCTTTTGCCGGAACGTTGATCTCCGCCCACACCTGGGTGAGATCCGAGATGGTGAACACGGCTGCATCTTCTTTCACGGCTTCGCCGAGACTAAGGTGCTTCTCGATGACGATGCCGTTGAAAGGCGCACGCAGTTCGATGCGATTCAAACCAGACACCGACGAGGTGGACAGGCCCAGCGCACTCAGTTTCTGATTGGCGTTGGCTACAGCCACCTCCGCTTCGCTCAGGGCCTGCTTGGCCTGGAGGTAGTCCTGTTCAGCCGAGACCTTCTGCTCCCACAGCTTCTTCTCCCGCTCGTATGTGGTCTTGGCCAGCGCCAATCGCTTTTGAGCGGTCTGCAACTCGCTGCGCTGCTCTGAGGCGGTCGGGCTTGCGATGGCGGCCAGCACCTGCCCTTTCTTGACGACTTGGCCAAGGTTGGCGCTGACACTTTCCACCACTCCCGCAAGACGGGGGACAACGTGCGAAGTGCGGTCTTCGTTCAGCCGGATCTCGCCGGGCAAAAGCAGTGCCGTCTTGATGTTGGCTGCCGACACGGTGTCCACACTGATCGATGCCGCCTTGATCTGTGCGTCGGTCAGTTCGATCTTTCCTTCTTCCTTGCTCATCACGAACATGAAGGGCTCTGTGGCAGTCTGCGCAATGATCTCGATGTCGAACGCATGGGGTTCGGCAACGATCTCGCGGCTGACCAGGTTGTCTTTTTCCGCAGCAAATGTCAGCTTTTGCTTTTCGTCCGTCGGGCGGGTCACTGTTGCCGTGACCGTTGCCGCGTTCAGGGGTAGCGCCTTGTCTTTGTCGAACAGCCAGATTCGCAGCCGAGGCTCGCCACCATCTTCCGACAGCAGTGCTTCCAGACTGAAATCGCCTTCCTTGAAAACGGTGCCGCCATGGGCACCCTTGGCTTCGCTCTCTTCGTGGTGCTCGCCGTCCGCATGGCCCTTGTCATCGTCGTGGCCCTTTTTCCCGCCTTTGCCATGGTGCTCACCATCGCCGTGCTCCTTGGCCTCGGTGTGGCCGCCGTGACCGTGGCCATCACCCTCGGCGGCCGCGGCTTTGGGTTTACCGCCGCCCTGAAGGATGAAGGCTCCCGCTCCGACCCCCAATGCAAGGACGGCGGCAATGGCGATCAAGTGCTTTTTGCTGATGATGGATTTGCTGGTGTTCATAGTCATTTTCAGTTCTGCGTTGCGATCAGGCGTGGACCGGCAGGGCCGCCCAGCAGACGGTCAACATCGGCTGCTGCGCGATGTGCCTCGCCAAGTGCTTTGAGATATTGGGATTTGGCGGTGAAGTAGGTGCGCTGCGCATCGAGTACCTCCAGGAAATTGAACTTGCCGTTTTCGAAACCAATGGTTGCGGCGTCGTAAGCGGACTTCGCGCCCGGAAGGACGTCCTGACGCAGTGACTGGACCTCTGCCGTGATCGTGGACAGCCTCTCCTGGGCCTGCGCCACTTCGCTGTGCAGGCGCACGGTGGCCCCCTGCAACTCGTCTCGGGCCTTGTCCTCCAGCTTCAGTGCTTCGAGGAGATTGCCTTGGTTTCGGTCAAACACGGGCAGAGGTACGGAGACACCGAAAAGAAGAATGTTTCGCTGCGTTTCGTTGCTGCGCTGTATACCAGCGCTGACGGTGATGTCCGGCACCCGCTTGCTTTGTTCCAGGTCGGTCAAGGCCTTGCGTCGATCCACCTCGATCCTTGCCAGGACAACCGCTGGCGAAGAAGAAATAAGGGACTGAAGATCGGCGAGTTTCGGTACAGGGGGGAGGTTGTCAGCCTTGCCCTCCAGGACCGTGAAAGGCGCTTCGATCTTTCCCAATAGCGTGAACAGACGAGACCGGGCATTGCGTTGTTCGCTCGCAGCCTGGGCGAGCTCGACGCGAATACCCGCTTCCGCAACCCGGGCCTTGGACTCTTCGACAGGCGACACTTTGCCGGCAGCCACCCGCTTGGCGACAGTGTCGGTTGAAGACTTGGCCAGCGCCACGCTGTCCTTGGCGAGCACCAGGCGCTCTTGCGCAGTCAGCACGTCGAAATAGGCTGCAGCCACGTTGGCTCGCAAGGCTGCCTTCAGCTCGTTGAGCTGGGCCTGCGCCTGCTCGCGGGACTTTTCAGCTGCCTTGGTGCGCGCAGCACGCTTCCCCCCCAGTTCCACCGGAAGATTGAGCTGCCAACTTTGCGTGCGCGTTCTGGAGCGCGCGTCTTCCAGCGAATAGGCGAGCTCTGGATTGGGGCGTGCGCGCCCTTGCAGAACTTGCCCCTCGGTTGCCTCCCACTGGCGCGTCGCCGCTGCCACCTCGGGACTTCCCTCCAAAGCCAGTTCGATTGCCTTGGTCAGCGACAGCGGCGTAGCGGGTGCTGTTGCGGCAGTCTGAAGTGCTTCCTCGCCAACGACGGGCCGTTGTGACACGCCCTGCGAAAGGGCACTGCCGGAGGCGGCGACCAGCAATATGGCCGCCGCGCTAGCTGCGAGCCCGATTTTCTTGCGGCCGCGCCATGCCTGCGGCTTTCCTTGAAGGTAAATACCCTTGAACATTCGATTCTCCAGTGATTTCAAAACACAAAGGAATCGGCGGGGTGGCATCCGTGCAGTTGCCTGACAACTCGTCGCTCATCACAGCCGCGACACGCGCAACTACATCCGCCAGAGGGGCGGACACGAATGACTGAAGGAAGGAGAGATGCCCCGCCGATTAGGCGAGGACGGACCACTGAGGGCGGTCAGGGGGGTTGGGCGTTACACAAGCCAACCGCTCGCTGGGCTGGGCACCCAAACTACTGTCGTGAGAGCCGCCTTGCTTGGCATAGGAGAAGTTGAAGACGCCGATGCCGACGCCATGGCAAACCCAGCAATCGGAATCAACCTGGTCGGCGTTTTTCCCGTTCTTGTCTGCTGGGTCAACCACGCTTTTGGCCTCATGCTCATGCTCATGATGCCCCACATGTTGTGTCTGAGCCGTAGCGCGTTCATGCATGCAATAGCTAGCAACCGCAGACCAGCTGAACTGGAGCGGTAGCAATGCCAGTATAAAAACAGCTATCAAGCGGCGCATTTTTTGAGTCTAGCACGCGACAATGAAGTCTTCGTGTGAGCAAGGATAGACTCTGGATAGAGGCGATGCGTTGAAAATCAGCTGCCGGAGTACAGTTCCTTCATACGCTGTTTTTCAGCGGCAGACATGCTCAGGTATTCCTGTTGCACCTGCTCACGGGTCTTGGAGGGGTTCATTGCCTTGACAGGCAGAGCACCACCGCGCGCGATGATCGCCAGTGTGCCGTCCTTACGGGCGACGGTCACCGCCTGAAGAGCGTCGGCACGGGACATCGCGCTCTGGAAATGGTCGGGATGGGTGGTAAATCCCACTTCGCCATCTGCGGGGTGATACAGCGAGGATGCAGACGCCAAACCTGGAGCCGCGATGGCAAGGGCGATCAGGGAAAGCGCTAGGGGTTTGCGAACAATCATGGTTTTTTCTCTGGGTTCAGGTAAGCCCTTGGCGATTTGCCTAGGCGATGCCTTGCGACACGAGATGAACTTTAGAAAGCGAACCGCGACAAGACACCAACAGCCAGATGACAAATTCGTAATATTCGAATGCCCCGCATGCTTCGAGAATGGCGTCATGAAAATCTTGCTCATTGAAGACGAAGTCAAGCTTGCCGAGTACCTGCGCAAGGGACTAGGAGAGGTCGGCTACGTGGTGGACGTGGCCCACAACGGCGTGGATGGGCTACACATGGCCCTCGAAGGCGGGCACGACCTGCTGGTGCTGGACGCGATGCTCCCAGGGATCGACGGTTTCAGCCTCCTTACCGCTTTTCGTAAATCCAGGCAGACACCCGTTTTGATGTTGACAGCGAGGGTGAGCGTCGAGGACCGCGTGCTGGGACTGCAGACAGGTGCTGACGACTATCTGGTCAAGCCCTTCGCGTTTTCCGAACTGAACGCACGCATCCAGGTGCTCCTGAGGCGCACGCATGGCACACGGGATGCGGCAGAGCCCACGCAACTGCGCCTTGCCGATCTCGACGTGGACTTGGTGCGGCGCAAGGCGTTCCGCAGCGGTCAGAAGTTGGAGCTGACCGCCAAGGAGTTCCAGCTTCTGACGCTGTTCCTGCGAAGAAACGGCGAGGTACTGTCGCGCACCGAGATTGCCGAGCAGGTGTGGGACATGAATTTCGACAGCAACACCAACGTGGTGGAGGTCGCCATCCGGCGCTTGCGCAACAAGATCGACGCGCCCTTCGAGAAGGCACTGCTGCACACCGTTCGGGGTATGGGTTACATCATGGAAGAGCGCAACGAATGAATGCACTGATCCAACATCGCTCACTGCGCCAGAGGCTGTCGTGGTGGTTGGCGTTGCAAAGCTTTGCAGGCTTGGGCTTGGTCTGCCTGGCCGTGTATCTGGTGACCGAGTTCAACTTTCGTGATCGCCAAGAGGACACGTTGGCGCAAAAGGAAAACGTCATTCGGCATCTACTGGCGGATAGTAAAGAGCACAAGAATTCGGAAGATCTCGCTCACAAGCTCGACGATTTCCTGGTGGGACACGGAGATCTGTCGCTCGAATTAGCGCAGGCCGATGGGTTTGTCCTCTATGCCCATGCCCGCAACCAGAATGCGAAGACGGTGTGGCGTCAACGGCAGTTCGAGGTTGCACAGACTGCGGGCCAGCCCCCCTCCAAGGTTTTGCGCGTCCGGTTATCGTTGGACATCCAAACGGACAACCAGCTGCTGCACCGGCTTGCACTTACCTTGCTGGTGGCAGCCATCGGAGGGGCCATCGTGGTTTCGCTGGGTGGCTTCTCCCTGGTCAACCTGGGCCTGGCGCCCGTTCGAAGACTGGTCAGCCAGACGCGTGCGTTGTCGGCGGACAACCTGCACCACCGGCTCGACGGCGCAGAACAACCCCTTGAACTCGTGCCCCTAATCGACCAGTTCAATGCGCTCCTGGAACGCATCGAAAAGGCCTACTCACAGATGGAGGGCTTCAATGCCGACGTAGCGCACGAGTTGTGCACGCCACTGGCCACGCTCATTGCCAACAATGAGCTGGCGCTAAGGCGCCCTGAACAGGCGGACATGCGAGAGGTCCTAGCCTCCAACCTGGAGGAACTACATCGCCTGACCGGCATTGTCAACGACATGCTGTTCCTGTCCCAGGCGGATCGGGGCGTGGGCGCACGCCGCGTTCCCGTTGCGAGCCTTGCATCGATGGCTGCAGACGTGTTGGACTACCACGAGGCGGCGCTGGCCGAGGCCGACCTCACCGCCAAGGTGGTGGGCGATGCCCATGGCGCCTTTGACGTGCCGCTGTTGCGCCGAGCACTGTCCAACCTGCTGGGCAACGCCACCCGATACGCAAAAAATGGTTCGATCGTCCAAGTCACCTTCAAGCCCTCTGATGGAGGCCGCGTGTTGCTCAGCGTCACTAACTGCGGAGATACCATCGATCCAGAAATACTTCCGCACCTGTTTGATCGATTCTTCCGCGGCGATCCTGCTCGCAGCCATGGGCAAAGCAACCATGGCCTCGGCTTGGCCATCGTTGGCGCGATCGCTCGCATGCACCAGGGTGAGCCGGTTGCATGGTCAGAAAACGGGGTGACGATTGTCGGGATGAAAATCCGCGCTCTGTAAGGGGCTCTGTTGCCGGTGATCCTACTTACGCATCCATGATGCGTTCGTGTTTTCGGGTTGGATTTTCTGCAATTGACCGAAGCGACTCCATCGCACTTACTCCCATGCAGGATATTTTCCCATGTCTTCATGGTAGGACCTTGTCACCGCGATAAGGTCAAAAACAGCAAAAGATGACAGAAAAGTCATCGTGCTGTCCGCGTTCTGTTGGGTCAGGGTTTCTACGATGAACACATCTCATCATCGCCTAGCAAAGGCATGGGAGATGCAAGTTTTATTGACTTCTACAAGGACCTTAGCCATGACTCAACGTCGTCTCTCCCCTTCTTCCATGATTGCAGCAGTGGCCGCAGTGGTCACCCTGGGTCTACCGGGGATGGCTTCGGCAGCATACGAGCATCCTGCCAACAATGAAAAGGGCATCATCGTTCACCCGGAACACTGGAAGAGCGATAAGACGCGAGAGCAGGTTATCGCGGAAACCAAGGCTGCCATGCAGCAAGGACTCCTGTCTTATGGCGAGAGCAACTACCCAATGCCTGTGCCTAATGTGGGCCCAGGGAAAACTCGTCAGGAAGTGATCAACGAAATGCTGAACGAGTCACCTGCCGAACGCGACGCACGTCAGCGTCTCTACTACCCGGGTTGATCGCCCTCAGTTGCGGTTCCAGCGGATCATGGCGAATCCAGCCTATAAGATCGCTGGCGTCGGCCTGACTAACCTCGAGAAAGCCCAGGCCGCCGCCCAATTTCCCATGCCACCCCACTGCCGCGCACCGTCGCGGCAACCTGCTTTCCCAACGGCTGCTCGATCACCGGTTTCCACGGCACCAGGCTAAATCCCAAGCCGTCATTGAGCATGGCGTAGCGCCCGCTGGCGAGCATCACGCTTCGCCGGTAGATGCCAGCTACGCGCTCCCCATCGGTGAGGGACCGATGCTCCAGCCCGGTTTCAGCGGCAATGTCTTCGCGGCATGCGACAGCTCGCGGTTTCGCAGCGTCGCCAGACGATTGCACGTCAGGATGATGCGCTGGCCGCGCCGCTCGGCCAGGCCCTGGTCGGCCAGGAAGTCGGCGCATTTCTGTAGTACCTCCTTGGCCTCGCTGCCAAACCCTAGTTAGCCCAGCTCTTTACCGCCGCCGATCAACTGCTGGTCCAGCCAGGCGGCCCCAATCACGCGCGCCTGCCGCTCAATGGGCAGGTGCGTCATTCCCACGGCCACGTCGATCGACAAAGCCTTGAGTCGGTGCGCGCGTTCCCTGCGCCTCTTCCTTCTTGTGATCCGATGCTATTGAAAACCCTGTAGCGGGTGCAGAGTCAAGTTCACAGGTTTTACAGTGACCGAGACATGCGTATAGCCCGACGATGAGGCAGCCAGCTGCCCGCGAAGTTCAGCTCATTGGGTCTGCACAAACACGCACCTTGCGCGCTGCTGCAGATGACAAATTTGTCATCCAGATGATCGCGATCTGTTGGTTACGGATCGCTAGAGTCCCTCATGTCGCCCCAAGGCGTCACTGCGCCGGCATCGGCGGCGCGGTCATCATCAAGAAGGAGCTCTACATGCGTTCGACTCGTCTCATCCAGGTGGCCATTATTTTCGGCATGGCCTCTGCGTCTGCCATGGCAGCTGACACGTTTGCCAACGGTCAATCGTTCTACGGTCAACCCGCTCAGCAGGCCGCCAAAGCCCGAGTCGTGGATGTCTCAACCGCCCGGCACCTGAACGTTGCCTACGGTGATACGGTCACGTTCCGCAGCGAAGGCAAGGAGTTCTCGTGGACGTTCAACGGACTCGATCGCCGGCCCGTGGACCTGGCAAAGATCGCGCCAGCCGGATTCACGGGCAAGTCGCTCAACGTGTATGTCGCGCAAAACCCGCTGAACCGGAACTAAGGGGTCACGCGCCGCGCCTGAGGGTTGCTGTCAAGCAGGGAGGGGCATCATTGGATATCTTTGGTCGCCACGTCGTACAGCAGCGGCACGAAAAAATCGGACTGTGCATCACCCTCGGGCGGCCGGCGCGCGTCAAGGTAGGGTTGGTAAGTCAGTGCTTGACGCCGCGCTGTTTGGTACCGGTACCGATTTCGCGATGCACTCCAGGCAGATGCGACTCGATGGGTGGGGCTGGTGGGATGTGGTTGTGTTGACGCGCGGCAATTACCAGACCGCCCAAGATGCCGCAGTCCCCGGCCAAATGACCAGATGAACACTGCCGCTGCAAACTGCGCAACTCTGCTTCCAGCGCCTGAAGTTCTCGAATACGGTCAACCACGTGCCCGATATGTGCCTGCAGCAGCGCGTCCACCGCGCCGCAGTTCTCACCGGGCGCGTCTTTGAAATGCAGCAGCACGCGGATCTCATCGAGTGTCATGTCCAGGCTGCGACAGTGCCGGATGAAGGCCAGACGCTCGACGTGGCTACCGTCGTACACCCTGTAGTTGCTTTCCGTGCGCTTTGCTGTCGGCAGCAGTTGCACCCGCTCGTAGTAGCGGATGGTTTCTGTCTGCGTGCCGGTGGCCTTGGCCAGTTCGCCAATTTTCATTGCTCCGCTTTCAAAAATGAGCTTGCTGTAGAACGCCGCACGATGCATTTTCTGTGCTACCACTTGACTTTAAAGTCACTATAGGGTTTCCAATTAGGCCATGAAACCAGAAACCAGCACCTCCACAAGCGTTGACTCCTGCTGTTCCGCAGGTCGTTCAAGTCCTGCCACGCCTGGCAATGTGACCGCCAGCGTTTCTGGCCAGGCCAGGCTTTTCAAAATCGCGACCATGGACTGCAGCGCCGAGGAGGCGGAAATCCGCCGGGCGCTGGAGCCACTGGAAGGTATCCGCTCTTTGGGATTTCAGCTTGGTGCGCGCACGCTGAAGATCGATGCGCAAGAAAGTGCGTATCCCTTGGCCCTGGAGGCGATCCGCAAAGCGGGATTCGATCCGCAGCCCGTGGCCACGGCATCAGCCCCCCAAATCAGCCAGGGCAAGCTTTTCAAAATCGCGACCATGGACTGCAGCGCAGAGGAGGCGGAAATCCGTCGGGCGCTGGAGCCACTGGAAGGTATCCGCTCTTTGGGATTTCAGCTTGGTGCGCGCACGCTGAAGATCGATGCGCAAGAAAGTGCGTATCCCTTGGCCCTGGAGGCGATCCGCAAAGCGGGCTTCGATCCGCAGCCAGTGGCAGACGCGGGCGAAGCCAAGGGGGGACACGTGGTTGGATCCGCCGAAGGCGACGACCATGGACATGGTTTTGCAGGCGGCATCTCACGTTTGGTTGCCGCACTCGTGTTCGCCACGGGGGCTGAGGTTCTCGCGTTCTTCGCGCCAGACCAGATGGCTTGGAAAGTGGCCGGCATGGCGATTGCCGCTCTGGCTATCTGGCTGGCCGGCATCGACACCTACAAAAAAGGCATTGCGGCGCTGCTGCGCGGCAGGCTGAACATCAATGCGCTGATGTCGGTGGCCGTCACCGGCGCATTCCTCATTGGTCAGTGGCCAGAAGCCGCGATGGTGATGGCTCTGTACGCGATTGCGGAGCTCATCGAAGCCAAGGCAGTGGACCGGGCCCGAAACGCTATCAAGGGCTTGCTGGAACTGGCGCCCGAAGAGGCTTTGGTACTGGGCACCAACGGAGCATGGACCGCTACACCGGTGGCCTCGGTGGCCATTGGAGCGACCGTGCGCATCAAGCCTGGCGAACGCGTGCCGCTGGATGGTATGGTGACCAAGGGCAACGGCGCCATCAACCAGGCCCCTGTGACTGGCGAGAGCATCCCCGTGGACAAGGCACCTGGAGACCAGGTGTTCGCCGGCACGATCAACGAGACCGGTGAACTGGAGTTCGAGGTTACGGCCTTGTCGAGCAATACCACCTTGGCCAGGATCATCCAAGCTGTCGAACAAGCGCAAGGAACGCGCGCTCCGACGCAGCGATTTGTGGACCGGTTCGCCTCTATCTACACCCCCGCAGTTTTCGCCATTGCCGTGGCGGTAGCTGTCCTTACTCCTTTTCTGATGGGCCTTACCTGGCTGGAGGCGCTCTACAAGGCCCTGGTTCTGCTGGTGATCGCCTGCCCGTGCGCTCTGGTCATTTCCACGCCGGTCACGGTGGTCAGCGGATTGGCTGCAGGAGCGCGCCGCGGGATCCTGATCAAGGGCGGAACCTACCTGGAAGATGCCCGGCTCCTTAAGGCGGTGGCGCTCGACAAGACCGGCACCATCACCGAAGGCAAACCCAAGCTGGTGAAGTGGCAGGTGTGGGGTGGTGCTGATGAAACGGAAGTCCAGCAAATGGCTGCCAGCCTTGCGGTTCGGTCCGACCACCCTGTCTCTAAGGCAATCGTCCAGGGACTGGAGATCAAGGGGCCCGAGGCTGAAAACTTCAAAGCGCTGCCCGGGCGCGGCGTCGAAGGCATGGTCAATGGTGTGCGGTTGACGCTGGGCAATCACCGTCTGATCCATGAGCAAGGACTGTGCGGTCCGGAGTTGGAGGCGGAGCTGGCCATCCAAGAAAAACAAGGCCGCACGGTCACCCTCCTGGCGGACGAATCGCGCGTCCTGGCGCTGTTTGCGGTAGCGGACACCATTCGCGAGACGTCGAAACAGGCCATCGTCGACCTCAAGGCGCTGGGAGTGACGCCGGTGATGCTGACGGGTGACAACGCGGCCACGGCAATGGCCATCGCTGCCCAGGCCGGAATTGATGAAGCCCGTGGCGATTTGCTCCCCGAAGCCAAGCTCGACGCCATCAAGGAAATGCAAAAGCGCTATGGCGCCACTGGAATGACCGGCGACGGCATCAACGATGCGCCGGCGCTAGCGCAGGCTGACATCGGTTTTGCCATGGGTGCGGCGGGAACCGACACGGCCATGGAAGCAGCCGATGTGGTCATCATGAACGACGATCTGCAGCGTGTAGCCGAGACGGTGCGACTGTCCAAACATACTCACGCCGTTCTGTGGCAGAACATTTCTTTGGCACTGGGTATCAAAAGCGTCTTCCTGGTGATGGCGGTGGTCGGCACCGCGACCATGTGGATGGCGGTCTTCGCAGACATGGGGGCCAGCTTGCTGGTCGTGGGCAATGGCCTGCGCCTTCTTCGAAGGGCACGAAGGTAGCCAGACCGCATAGCTGGCTGAACATGCTCACTTCCACTAGGGGCTGTTGAGAATCAAGCGCAACGGCTCGGAGGGCTGTGATGCAATAGGCGCATGAGCATTCGATGGGTACTGACAGACGAGCAATGGGCCAAGATGGAGCCTCAATGCCTTGGCAAGCCAAGTGATCCTGGACGCAGCGGCACAGACAACCGCCGCTTCGTTGAGGCAGTGCTGTGGATTGCCCGCACAGGCAGCCCCTGGCGAGACCTGCCGCCAGAGTTCGGCAAGTGGAACACGGTGTTCAAACGCTTTAGAGACTGGGTTAAGGCCGATGTGTTCCAACGTCTGTTCGATGCAGTGAGCGAGCAGCCGGACATGGAATATGCGATGGTGGATGCCACGATTGTGAAAGTGCATCGGCACGGCCAGGGGGCAAAAGGGGGACTTCGGGCCAGGCCATAGGCCACTCGAGGGGCGGCATGACCACGAAGATACTGGCGCTGACAGATGCATTGGGCAATCTGGTGAAGTTCGTCTTAATGCCAGGGCAGCGCCACGACACCAAAGGGGTCAGAGAGCTGATTGCCGGTGTGCGCTTTGATGCCTTGCTTGCCGACAAGGCCTTCGATGTGAATTGGCTGATCCAGGAGTTGGGTAAGCGCGGGGCGCAGGTGGTGATCTCACAGATGCCCCGCAGGAGAGCGCCACTGGAGATTGACCTGGAGGTCTACAAATGGCGCCACTTGATCGAGAACTTCTTTTGCAAGCTCAAGGAGTTCAAACGTATCGCAATGCGCAGCGACAAGACGGATAGCAGCTTCGCAGCGATGATCTATCTCGCAGCTGGGGTTATCAACTCTCGCTGATTCTCAACACGTCCTAGCTAGTTTCGGCGCTATGAGCCGACCGCCTTGGCTCTTGAGTGGAAGAGTTGGCCACACGAAAAATCCAAGACTTCATACTATCCACTGCAATACGCACCAAAATGACAACGGCCATTTCGGGAAGTCTGTTGCGGGAGGTCGCCCGTTTGTTCACACAATCGCAAAGTAGGTCAGTGGAACGCAACAGCAAGATGAACAGCCAATGCAATCTGCTCGCCGAACTGGAGCGCTCCGGGACGCTTGCGATGACTGAACTGGGCAGGCGGGTTGGACGCGAAAAAAGTTGGGTGTCGCGTTCTGTTGACGCACTGGCGACCCGTGGTCTGGTCGTCAAGGAGCCCAATCCCGCCGATTCCCGGAAATGGTTGGTCACGCTCACCGACGAAGGGTTTCAGTCAGTCAATCATTGGAATGCTGCCCTGGATGACCACGCAGTGCAATTGCTTGCCTGCCTGAGTGAGCGGGATCGTGCCGCAGTCGAGAAATCCCTTCTGTTGTTGTTGACGGCCCTGAGAGAAGACCAATCAGTCTACTGACTGATTCCTTCAATCAAGGATTTCGGATGCAAGCCGCCACCCCTGACCGATGCTGGCGCCTTTTGGACTGCGTACCTCGATGGTCGAGCCAGGGTGTGTGATTTTGGAGCGTGCCACTCATCACGGCCATTGGGGCGAATCGCATTTCCCGAGCCGCCACTCGCCATGCAAATAGGAGTGGATTTAGCCGGCTTATATTTCAATAATTGGTGTATTCATGAGAAATGAATGAGCCTGAAGTTGTCCGCTCGCTTGCAGCGCTTGCTCAAGAGGTACGCCTCCGTGTCTTCCGCGCACTCGTCGTGGCAGGCAAGGATGGTCTCACCCCTGGCGCAATCTCCGAGCAGCTGGGAGTAGCCTCCAACACCCTGTCGTTTCACCTCAAAGAGTTGGCCCATGCTGGCCTGGTGAGCCAGGAGCGCCACGGGCGCAACCTGGTGTATCGCGCCTCGTAGTCGCGCACGATATGCACGCTCACCCCGGCATCAAGGGCCAGCCGGGACACCGTGTAGGCGTTCATCGAACACCTCCTTTTCCTCACCCGGCGCAGCAGGAAAGCTGCTTCACGTCCTTGTTGAAGGTCTGCGCCGCGAGTTTCAGCCCCTCGACCATCGTCAGGTAGGGGAACAACTGGTCGGCCAGCTCCTGCACCGTCATCCGGTTGCGAATCGCCAGCGCGGCGGTCTGGATCAGTTCGCCCGCTTCCGGCGCGACCGCCTGCACGCCGATCAGGCGTCCGCTACCTTCTTCAACGACCAGCTTGATGAAGCCGCGTGTGTCAAAGTTGGCAAGCGCCCTCGGCACGTTGTCCAGCGTCAGCGTGCGACTGTCGGTTTCGATGCCGTCATGGTGTGCTTCCGCCTCGCTGTAGCCCACGGTCGCTACCTGCGGATCGGTAAACACCACGGCCGGCATCGCGGTCAGGTTCAGGGCCGTGTCACCGCCGGTCATGTTGATGGCGGCACGGGTGCCGGCCGCCGCCGCCACATAGACGAACTGCGGCTGGTCGGTGCAGTCGCCGGCGGCGTAGATGTGTTCCACGCTGGTGCGCATGCCGGGGTCGATGACGATCGCGCCTTGCGGGTTGAGCGTGACGCCCGCAGCATCCAACGCCAGGCTGCGCGTGTTGGGTGAGCGGCCGGTGGCGATCAGCAGCTTGTCGGCGCGCAGTTCGCCGTGCGTCGTGGTGAGCACGAATTCGCCGTCCCCTTCACCATTGATATAGGCGACCTGACTGGCCTGGGTGTGTTCCCGCACCTCGATGCCTTCCATGCGGAATGCGGCCGTGACGGCTTCGCCGATGGCCGTGTCTTCTCGGAAGAACAGCGTGCTGCGCGCCAGGATCGTCACCTTCGCTCCGAGTCGGGCGAACGCCTGCGCCAGTTCCAGCGCGACGACCGATGAGCCGATCACGGCCAGGCGCTTAGGGATAGTCTCGCTGACCAGCGCCTCGGTGGAAGTCCAGTAAGGGGTGTCTTTCAGGCCTGGAATCGGCGGCACGGCCGGACTCGCGCCGGTGGCGACCAGACAGCGGTCGAACGTCACGATGCGCTCGCCGCCGCCGTTGAGTTGCACGACCAGGTTGCGATTGTCTTTGAAGCGGGCTGCGCCATGCAGCACGGTGATGGCCGGGTTGCCGTCCAGGATGCCTTCGTATTTGGCGTGGCGCAGTTCATCGACGCGGGCCTGCTGCTGGGCCAGCAGCGCCGTGCGCTGGATGGTCGGCTCGGCGGCCGTGATACCACTATCGAACGGGCTTTCCCGGCGCAAATGGGCGATATGGGCAGCGCGGATCATGATCTTGGACGGCACGCAACCGACATTGACGCAGGTGCCGCCGATGGTGCCGCGCTCGATCAGCGTGACGCGCGCGCCTTGCTCGACGGCTTTCAACGCCGCCGCCATCGCAGCGCCGCCGCTGCCGATCACGGCGATGTGGAGCTTGCCCCCGTCCCCGCCAGCCTTGTCCTCACTGCCCAGCCATTCGCGCATCTTGCCAAGCAGTCCGCCACCCACCGGAGCCACGGGCGCATCGGCGAGCGTGGCCCGATAACCTAGTCTGGCCACAGCGGCCGTCAGCGCGTCGGGTGACGTGCCGGCCTCGATAGCGAGCCGGGCGCTGCCCTTGGCGTAGGACACTTCCGCCGAGCGCACACCGGGGACTTTCTCCAGGGCGTCCTTGACGTGAACCGCGCACGAGTCGCAGGTCATGCCGGTGATGTTGAGAGTGGTCATACCATCGTTCCTTATTCGTGTGGGCCGCCGTCTAGCACGGTCAGCCGTGTTTCGCAGGGAGTTCGCAACCATCCGGGCCGCAGCGGCGATGCGCCGGCGACACGAAGTCCCAGATCGACACCCCAATCATCAAGGCCAGGCCGACGTACATCAGGTTCGCCGTCCACCAGTTGCCGAGCAGCCAGACTGTGGCCGCGAACACGATGGCCGGCCCGATCATGCCGAGCAGACTGCGCAGCCATTGCCGATGACTGAACCAACCCAGCGCGTTCGCCAGGAAGGCCAGCGCGGCAAACAGCGGCAGCAGGCGGCTGATGAACAGTCCCTCGTACTGGCTCAAGAAGCCCAGCCCGATGGCCGCGCCGAAGCTGGCGAGGGCTGGAAAGCAGGCGGCGCAGCCCATCGCGGAAACGACGCTGCCGAGCGCGCCGGTTTTATCGGCAATGCGTGTCATCAGTCCCATGAAGCGGCTCTCGCTGTTGTCGTTGGCTTGCTGGCTCACTGCTTGACGCTGGACGGATAGCCGGCGTCTGCGGTGGCCTTGGTCAGCTTCTGTACGCTGGCCTTGGTGTCGTCAAAAGTGACGACGGCCTCGCGCTTCTCGAAGCCCACATCGACCTTGCTCACGCCTTCGACCTTGGAGAGCGCTTTCTTGACTGTGATCGGGCAGGCGGCGCAGGTCATGCCGGGCACCGCTAGCGTGACGGTTTGGGTAGCGGCCCACACGGGAGCAACAACGGCGGCGAGGGCAAGGGAGGCAAACAGTTTCTTCATGATGAACTCCTGGTTAATAGAAAAAGGGAACGACATAGGGAAATCCAAGCGCGACCAGGACCAGCACGGCCACGATCCAGAAAATCAGCTTGTAGGTGGCGCGCACCTGCGGAATCGCGCAGACCTCACCTGGCTTGCATGCCTGCACGGGCCGGTAAATACGCTTCCAGGCGAAGAACAGCGCCACCAGCGCCGCGCCAATGAAAATCGGCCGATACGGCTCCAGCACCGTCAGGTTGCCGATCCAGGCCCCGCTAAAGCCCAGGGCGACCAGTACCAGCGGCCCTAGGCAGCAGGTTGAAGCGAGGATGGCGGCCAGCCCGCCGGCGAAGAGCGCACCGCGCCCGTTTTGCGATTCAGACATACGTTGGCCTTTTGAATTTGGATTGGATAGCGTAACCTTACTTCCGTACTCATGTACGGAGTCAAGCGATATGGAAAATACTTTGGAGAACCTAACCATTGGCGTTTTTGCCAAGGCGGCCGGCGTCAATGTGGAGACGATCCGGTTCTATCAGCGCAAGGGCTTGCTGCCCGAGCCGGACAAGCCTTACGGCAGCATCCGCCGCTATGGGGAGGCGGATGTAACGCGGGTGCGGTTCGTGAAATCCGCTCAGCGGTTGGGCTTCAGCCTGGATGAAATCGCCGAGCTGCTGCGGCTCGACGATGGCACCCACTGCGAGGAAGCCAGCAGCGTGGCCGAGCACAAGCTCAAGGACGTGCGCGAGAAGATGGCCGACTTGGCGCGCATGGAAACCGTGCTGTCTGAACTCGTGTGCGCCTGCCATGCACGAAAGGGGAATGTTTCCTGCCCGTTGATCGCGTCACTACAGGGCGGGGCAAGCCTGGCAGGGGCGGCGACGCCTTAGCGTGCTTTATTTTCCGTTTTCTGAGACGACCCCGTGAAGAAAGGTCGCGTGGTGCTACTTAGTGAGCCCGCACAGATTCCCCTGGAGCCGGGACTCGCATCAATTTTTCGTACGCTTTCTGTTTCGCGTGAGTATTTGGATTGAGATATATGTCGGGTTTAAGGGAAAGCGTCCTCCTCATAGCCTCTCATTGCGTGTTGGTCCAGTTGCTAGCGGGGCGGTGGTGCTGGAAGATACCGCAACTGTGGAACTAATTCAGTCGCAGAATAGAAAAACTATAGGGGTTGAGATGGAGGCCTATGGTGTATTGAGTGCGGTTTTCTATCTTGGTCAAACTGATACACGTGCAATTGTTCTCAAATCCGTCTGTGATTTTGCAGACCCTGCAAAAGGAGATGAGTGGCAAGCGTATGCTGCGTATACAAGTGCTCAGTATTTAGACAGATTGCTGATCAACAAAATATTTGTGAAATAGGTTCACTACAGAGATGGTCCTGAAAATCTGTACAGTCCGATAAGCGCAGTCTCCCCCTGAACGGGCCTGAGAATGGCCCCCGAGACTGGAGCAAGTAATGAGCAGAAGACCCCGCCGCAATCACTCGCCGGCATTCAAGCCGCAAGTGGCGCTGGAGGCCGTACGTGGCGACAAGACTCTGGCCGAGCTGGCGCAAAAACACGACCTGCACCCCACGCAGATCATCAAGTGGCGCAAACAGTTACTGGACCGCGCCGCCGACGTGTTCGGTGCCGACAGCAAGCCAGATGAGCCTGTCATTGACCTCAAGGATCTGCACGCCAAGATCGGTCTGCTGACCTTGGAGAACGATTTTTTGCAAGGAGCGCTCAGCAAGGCGGGACTGCTGAGCGTAAAGCGATGATCGACCGCGATCACGACCTGCCCGTGAGCCATCAGGCCCGGCTACTGGGCATCAGCCGGGGCACGGTGTACTACCAGGCACAGGAGGCCAGCGAGGATGATCTCAAGCTGATGCGTCGCATCGACGAGCTGCACCTGGACTATCCCTTTGCCGGCAGCCGCATGCTGCGTGACATGCTGCGCCGCGAAGGCTTCATGGCGGGGCGTCGGCATGTGCGCACGCTGGTGCATCGCATGTGCGTCCAGGCGATCTACCGCAAGCCCAACACCAGCAAGAAGCACCCCGGCCACAAGGTCTACCCGTACCTGCTGCGCGAGCTCACCATCGACCGCGCCAATCAGGTCTGGGCCATGGACATCTGAATCGCCACGGCTTTCGTGGAGGCAAAGTGGTTTAAGTTAGGCAACCGCTGCATCGTTTCGTGCAACGGCTCATATGCTTGGGAATGGGAATCATCGCACTTGGACGAGCCGACCCAATTTCAAAAGTCGGTTCTCCTCCTCGAACTGTTTGACTTGCGCGCGCAGGTCGTAAAGTTCGTGGAGTAGGGCCAGCTCCCGGTCCAGGGACTGGTCCAGCCTCCTCGTAATTTCGCCAATGGCTTGGCGAAGGGCTGGCACAGGGTCTGAGGCGACTTCGCCCTCGGCCTGGTCCTTAGCTGCAGCCTCAATGGCCGTGATTAGTTCAGCGTAGGCTGGCCTAGACTTCTTGATGCTGCCCCTACCGCATCCCGCCTCGAGAGCCACGGCATCATTGTTGATTGGCTTTTTGCGGACCTTCAAACGCTCCAGGGCGGCGAAGTACTTGTCGACTTGTACCCTGGCGCTCATTCGGCCTCCAGGAATTTTTGGCGCGCTTTGAGGAGTACCCGCAGGTGGTCAACTTCCAGTCGGTGCTCCACGCTGCCTTGATCTTCCTTCGCCAGTGTCGCGACCACCGTCTCTTGTGTCTTGATGAGCATGCCAAGGCGTTTGCCGAACACGACTGCGTTGGGACAGTCCTTCTCCACGCAGTCCCAAGGGATGGGTTCCAATGGCGTGTGATCGCAGCCTTCCACGGCGGTACACCCTCCCAGAACAGTCTCCCTGTAGGCCAGTTTGCCGTCACGAAAGAGCTTCAGTGTCTCTTGCCGGGAGCGGCTGGATACCGTTTTCGCCATCCTCGCGGCCCCGCGGCCGCTAACCTGCCCAATGAGGTCCTCGTCCGAGAACAGCAATGCCATGCTGTAAGCCAGAAAGCTCGACTCTGCCTTGGCGGCAGTCCATTCGTGGCTGAAGTGGTCCTTGTCGAAAACTAGGTTGACGGCCCGGCAGAACCCGTCACTGTAATACGCTCGCATTTCGTCGGTGATGTGTTGCAACTGCCCTTTGAGGGCCGGCAGGCTCACCATGCCCGAGCGATGGGCATATACCGACAGGCTACGGCGGTATTGATGGAAGGTCAGCGGCCAGGGATTCCCGACCTTAATCCCCTCGCGCAGCCAATTCCGCTCCAATTCCATAGCATTAAGTTCATCAATGTCGGCCTGCGTGACGATGGGACAGATTGAAGGGATAAGTTGATCGTTCAATCTCTTGTAGATTGGCGGAGCTCCCGCCTTCTTGTACGGGTTGTCCAGCGTGCAGAACAAAAATGCATCGTCATCCGTTCCGGGGATGTAATTCTTCAACACGTCTAGGACGGTCGACGAGATCCGCTTAGCAAGCAGTATCGCCCGATACCCCTCACGACTTGTAACCCAACTGGCCGGCTTCTTGCGACCTCCATTTAGCTTGTGCGTGTAGCCATTGAGCACATAATGCAAGGCCCCTCCGTAGTCCACCTCTTCAAGCACTCCTTTCAGCGGCAGAATCCTCGCCTCTCCGATTCGCATACCTGTGAAGGCAATCACGAGGTTCATTAACTTGAGCTGAACGAAGGAGAGTTCACCAGCGATAAACCCGCGGAGGCTCGCATGCCCCCATCCTTTCGTCCTCATAACCTTGTGGACTTCTTCGAGCTGGATGTTGCGATGCATGCTCAGCTTTCCTGGGCTCAGGTTTTCCGGCGCATACAGAGTGGCAGCACGCTCCTGTCGATAGGCATCCAACAGAGTGTCTAGATCTCGCTCAAGCACATCCAAACTGTCCAGTAGACTGCCCAGGATTGCGCAATAGATTCGTGAGGGAATGATGGGCGTCTGGTTCTTGGTCTCCTTTGAGGGGGCGGATCGCCGGATCGTCTCACTCAATCGCTTCTGATGGACTTCAACCCGAATCTTGAGGAAGTCGCGGTGGCGCCAAAGCGTCCTGAGCAGGGCTCTAGCAGACTGGGCATAGTTGGAGTTTAGCTCCGCCGACTCTTCGCCAAGCATCTCCGGTTCGCAGAACAAATCGAACAACGTGACACCGCGTTGGTAGGCACCTTGGGCGAGCCTGGTCAGCGTGTTATTCGACGTTACGGTCGTTCTCGAGGCCCTTTGGCGCCCAGTATCAATATGTAGCCACAACAGCGCCTTTTGCTGCTCGCGGATGAGCGCAGCCAATTCGGGTCTGCTGGCTTCAGGTGAAACTGATAGAGCCTGTGCTTCGAAAAAGTAGAGGTTGCACGATGTGTGCATGCCGTCCATATTCATCGAACTTAGGTCCCACACCCGATCCCGGTAACGACTCAAAGGCTGGTCCTGACTGTCCCGGGTGACGACAGTTTGAGAATCGAAGTATGGCTCCACTCCCGAAGCCGTCGACGATCCTAGAATATCACCATGAACATGCGTCGGAGGCGCTGCTTCCAGAAAGGCCAGCCCCTCCTGCAACAGGCTCGGAGCAGTGCCGCGCTGAGTCTGAAGGTCTGTTTTTCTCATGTATGGTCGTTCGAGATTAAACGTCGGCAAAAGCAAAAATGCAGTGGAGGCGAGACGCAGCTAGCCGGCATCGTGGAGTCGGGAGTTAGGCGGCGACAGCAGACCAAGCAAGTGCAGCTGTTGGAGCTTGCTAGACCAGTAGCGGCTGAGCCTACCTTCATGTTCAACTGCCACCCGAGCTCGTTCATGCGCTTCAGGATTGAGTCGTTTCATCTCATTGAGCAGGACACCGATGCGACCGATCACAACGGCATAGACCCGTTCGGCCGCACCGGTGCTACCGGGGCCAGGGGTTAAGCGCTCCAGCACCGATCGGCACGACATCAACTTGATGCAGTCCCCTTCGTCGGCATGGACGTGGTACTTGTCGCAGAAGAAGCAACCTTCGGTTTTCTTGCAATCGGGCCTCACCAGCGGCTCCTCCGTCAGAGCCCTCGGATGGCCGTGGTCTGCGCAGCCCCCGATAGGGATGGCGGTGAGAGGAGTGTCACTCTTCAGCTTCTCGGCTTCCAACCGGTTCCGGACTACGGAAGTCAATGAGGTGAGGAAAGGGGCCACTTCCGACTGCGACTCTGCCTCGGTGATCTTGCTGTATTTGCGGATCGCCGTGCTGACCGAATTCCCCATCATGTCGGCAGCCACCTTGGGGTTGTGCTCTCTGATAACTATGCCAGATTTATAGACACGCAACTGCTGCATCGTGACCGCAGGCAAGTTAATACCTACGAAGCGGAACTTCCTGCGCAATAAAGCAGTGAAGTTCGATCCCAGAGGAGTAATACCTAGCGGCATTTCGGTGCGAGCGCGCAATCCATAAACCGTTTGAATGAACATCGGACTGATGTCCTGGCAGCCAAGCCGCAAACGAAGCGCTTCCCGGAGGCGCAAGTAGGACCGCAAGCGTGTGAAGGTGGTAACAGTCAGGTGGACCGGCACCTCCTTTCCTCCGGCTCGGAACTTGATGACCTTGTGGCGCAAGTTGATCTTTTCTGGGTTCGCCAGTTGCTCTTGCATATCCTCCGGTTCTTCGTAGGACTGTATCGCAGCGAGGTTGGCCCCCGAGTCACCCAAGCACAATCCTGCGTAAGCGACACACCCAAGCTCCATCAGTCGCTCAATGCGAGTCTGAGGAGGAATCTCGACCGAGTGCGCAATCTCGCCCGTATCCCAACGCAGGGCGCCGAGCGGCGCTTCTTTTCTGGCATCCAACTGAGCATCGAGCGTGATCTCCGTCACCGAGTCGAAGACTCCTTGCAAGCATGCCATGAAGCCGGCCACACTTTCAGTTTTGGGAGGCTTGACACCTTCGCTATGGAAAAACGGAATAGGTTCAATCTCGTCGCCGTATTCCCGGTCGTGAACCACGGACATCATCTTGATGGCATTGGTGTCGAGGTTCGACGCTGCCGCCTGGCCGAAGTTATTCCCGGTGCGATTTGCCTGCATTCGCTGCCGCACGTAGCTGTGGTGCTGTTTGAGCGCCTCCAGTGCCAGGTCGGGGTCGCTCAGGACTGCTTCATAGCGTCCCTGGTGGTTAGGCTCGTCTAGCCAGTTCAGAATGCTGGCCAGAAAGTGTAGTCCCTGAGTTACCGTCCGAGGGCGGGCGTTGTCAAATCGGAATCGCTTGGACAGGCGCTCGATAACCCTGGACATATCCTTAACTCGCTGCGCAGATAGGCTGGAGGGATTGAACTGATAGAACTTGCCGGGCAGCAACTTTCGCTCTAGGTAACACCACAAGTGGGTGTGCATCTGCGCCCCGTCCGACATGCGCAGAATGGTGCGCTGAGGGACGTAGAACTCAGGCGCGTCTCCCACCAAGGGAAAGGCTAGCTTGGGTAGCTCAGCGCAATAGGCCCTTCCCGCTTGGGCCCAGTCGGTCAACCGCATATGTTCTGCCTGCTTTCTCTTTCTTGCCATGTCCTTCGCACGTTCAAGCGGAGCGAATCAGCTCATGCAGATGCCTGTTCCAGTCGGCATCGGCCTGTTCGAGTTGGTGCATGTGCTGGCGGTACTGGAGGTAGCGGTCGGTCGTGATTGCATTCGCGTGCCACAGGAGTTTACGCAGTTGGTCCCGAGCCCAGTTGTAGCGCTGGTGGGTGTCTTGATCCTGCAAAACGGCATCAACCCAGTTGACCCCGAAGGATGCCCTGAGGTCATGAAACTTGAAGGAGAAATTCGGAATCGTCTTCCGGACCTCAGGGATGAGGTAGTCGGTCATGAAGCTCCGGAGGTTCTGGCCGGTCGGGGACGAGCGTTTCAGCGGTTCATCGGAGTTCCGCGCGACGTTGAGATCGTCCTTCGACTCGTAGTGAGGGCCACCCCGATTGGAGAGGAACAGATAGTTTTCAGGGGACTCCTTTAGGTCGGACTTGACGCGCCTCGCCATAGCTTTTTCGGACACTGCGTAGGTATGGAGCCATTCATAGAGGTCCCTCTGCACCGATAGGTACACGTCGGTCACATTGTTCTTGGTGTCGATGCCTGTCCCCGGCCCGCAGCGCAGCTTAAACGGCCACTGGTTGACCTGGCTGGGTGGCATGGCGAAGTCGCCCCAACGCAGCGTGAGAACAGTCTGAATCCGGGCGCCAGTCAGGAGCGCAACTAGGTGCATGAGTTCATATTCGCGATTCCCGAGCTTCTTCAACGCGTGGATCAACCCCTTTTGCTCATTCTGAGACAGCGGAACCAAGTTCCCTCCATCATGAATTCCGCGGTCCCAGGCATAGTCTCGCTTTGGGACTTTGACTGACAAGTCAGTTGACTGGACCACTTTGACCTGCTTGAAGCCTTGGGTATCGCGGTACTGAAGGCCGACGGTTAAGTCAACCCAGGGGGCGTTCTGGGGCCGGAAGGCCATCCTTTCGGTCTCCTTCAGAAACCGGTAGAAGCTCACCACCGTTTGCATACGGCCGCTGGCGGTGCTGCGCTTGATGGCGCCGCTGTTGATCAAGTCCTGAAGGTGGGTCTTGTAGAGATAGGTGGGACGAAGATACTTGTCCACCGCTGAGAAATCGTCCCAGTCAAGCCCTACCTCATCGAGGAACCTCTTATAGGCCCGCAACCCCTGGGCAAGGGGGTTCAGCGAAGATGCTTTGAGAGGGTTCGCTCGCGCTCGATCTACCAACCACAGGCAGGCGGGTGCCCACGGTGACCCATCGGCATTCAGAACTAGAGGGAACTTAGGGAACGTTTCCCACTTGATCAACTTGGAGGCGCGTAGCTCTCGCCAGTACTTGACTCGTTCGCCCTTGACCATGTGGTCAACCGGAATGCGTCGAGAACCCGGCTCTTCAGCAACTTGGGTGTTGCGGAAGATAGGTAGGGTGTAGATCGACGGCCCTTCGAGCATGGAGAGTCCTGTATGTAAACATAGCAAGTGTGTCCATACAGGAGCTTCCAGTCAAATGTGTTTTCGCTCGGTGAACCTGTTAATGGAACAGGAAGTTCAGCACGTCGCCGTCCTTGACCACATAGTCCTTGCCTTCGGCGCGCATCTTGCCCGCATCCTTGGCAGCCTGTTCGCCCTTGAGCGCGATGTAGTCGTCAAACGCAATGGTCTGCGCGCGGATGAAGCCGCGCTCGAAATCGCCGTGGATCACGCCCGCGGCCTGGGGCGCGGTGGCGCCGACGGGCACGGTCCAGGCGCGGACTTCCTTCACGCCAGCGGTGAAGTAGGTCTGCAGGCCCAGCAGGCGGAAGCCGGCGCGGATCAGGCGGTTCAGGCCGGGTTCGTCCTGGCCCATCTCGGCCAGGAACATGTCGCGGTCCTCATCGCTCATCTCGGCCATCTCGGCTTCCATCTTGGCGCAGATGGCCACGACGGGCGCGCCCTGGGCCGCGGCGTATTCCTTCAGGCGGTCGAGCAGCGGGTTGTTCTCGAAGCCGTCTTCGCTGACGTTGCCGACGAACATCGCGGGCTTGGCGGTGATCAGGCAGAAGGGCTTGAGCAGCGGTGCGTCTTCCTTGGACACCGGCACCACGCGCGCGGGCTTGCCTTCGTTGAGCGCAGCAAGGATGGGCGTGAGCAGCGACACCAGCTTGGCGGCTTCCTTGTCGTTGCCCGACTTGGCGGCCTTGCTGTAGCGGTTGATGGCCTTCTCGACGGTGTTCATGTCGGCCAGGCACAGCTCGGTCTGG
Source organism: Comamonas antarctica (assembly GCF_013363755.1). Classification (NCBI taxonomy): domain Bacteria; kingdom Pseudomonadati; phylum Pseudomonadota; class Betaproteobacteria; order Burkholderiales; family Comamonadaceae; genus Comamonas; species Comamonas antarctica. The sequence continues at coordinate 571,992 of NZ_CP054840.1, read as the reverse complement.
ATGACTTCGATGTCGGAGATCGGGTCGACGCGGCCCGCGACGTGGATCACGTTGTCGTCTTCGAAGCAGCGCACCACGTTGACGATGGCGTCGGTTTCACGGATGTGGGCCAGGAACTGGTTGCCCAGGCCTTCACCCTTGCTCGCGCCCGCGACCAGGCCCGCAATGTCGACGAACTCGACGATGGCCGGCACGATGCGCTCGGGATGGATGATCTCGGCCAGCTGGTCCAGGCGCGGATCGGGCACTTCGACCACGCCGGTGTTCGGCTCGATGGTGCAGAAGGGGTAGTTTTCGGCCGCAATGCCGGCCTTGGTCAGTGCATTGAAGAGGGTGGACTTGCCCACGTTGGGCAGGCCCACGATGCCGCATTTCAGGCTCATGGCAGGGCTTTCTGGAGATCTGGGGACAAACCGAGTATTTTAAGCCTTACCCGCATATCCTTGCCGGCCATGCTTTTGGCGCATGGCCAGGCGGCGTCATCCTGTGCCCCGCGCGGGCTCAGAAGGCGTGCGACATGCCCACGCCAAACGCGGTGCGCGACGCGACGTTCGCATCGCGCTTGTGGCCCAGGCTCGCGTACAGCGTGGTGCGCTTGGACAGCGCATAGTCCGCGCCCACCGACGCAAAGCGGTTGGTGTCCTGGTTCAGGCGCTGGTGGCCATACCCGGCCTTGAGCGTGGTCGCGCCCATCGTGTAGGTGCCGCCCAGCGTGGTGGCGCGCGACTTGGCGACGTTGCCGGCGCTGCGGCTGTCGTCGTAGGCCAGCATCAGCGCGGCGTTGCCGAAGCGGTATTTGCCGGCAAGAAAGCTGTCCTTGTCGCCCACGCTGTTGCGCTCGTAGGCCGCCAGCGCCGACACGCCCTGGTTTTCATACTCCAGCGCCGCGGCATACGGGCGCTGCGTTGCGCCCAGTTCGCTCTGGCGCTCGGGCGACGCGCTCAGGCGCACGGTGAAGCCGGCCATCTTCGGCGAGTCGTAGAAGATGCCGTTGTTGATGCGGCCGTACTCGGCCGTGCCATTGTTGCCGAACGGATCGCTGGGCGTGAGCGCATGCCACTGGTACCAGGCCGGCGAGGCGATGCGGTTGAAGTTGCCCCAGGGATCGAACTTCCAGTCCTGCGCCCACATCGGCGTCAACGCGCGGCCGATGCGCAGCGTGCCCCAGCCGGCCTGCAGGCCCACGGTGGATTCGTCATGCCAGAAGGGCTTGACGCCCGCGCCCTCGGACTCGCCGGTGTCGAGCTCCAGGCGCGTGCTCAGGCGGAAGATGGCCTTCATGCCGCCGCCCAGGTCTTCGAAGCCCGAGATCGCGACATTGCTGCGCTGGATGGTGCCCAGCTGGTTCACGCCATCGAAGCTGCGGTAGACGCCGGCATCGAGCAGGCCGTTGATCGATACCGAGGATTGCGCCCAGGCGGGCACCGAAGCCGCGAAGCTGCCAAGAACGGCACAGGCCAGGAGCCGGGGGGAATTGCAGCGCATGATGAATTTCTCTCCTTTGAACGGATCGTTTCCGGCAAGGCTTTTCCGCGGGCGGAAAGCGGGCGCCAGCCCGGGGCGGGTCGGCGTCTGGAAACGATGGGTTTGGGGCAGGTGCCCCAGGCGATGGCCGGGCCGCGCGTCTTGCGCGCAGCACCCGCCAGCAAGGAACTGCACCGGCACGCATCAGGCGCAGCCAGGGTCCGGAGACCATGGCCGCGGCGCGCACGCCAGCAGTCGAGAAAGCCGCCGGGAGTGCGGGCTCGACGTACGGGGCGCAGGCAACGCATTGCCGTCCTCGGCCGAACCCATGGCCCGGCGGCCAAAGGCAGATCGGCGGGGCCTGAGCCGCCGCCTTCCAGCGCGCATTCTAGCCAGCGCATCCCGCAGGGACGGATGGAAAAACCGCGCGCTGCCCTGCTGCTTTGGCGCGGCTTCAGCCAGCCGCGCGATCGTCGGTTATGGTGAGCACGCGCGCGCCCGTGCGCAGCACCTGCCCCAGGCCGCGGGCCACGATCGCATGCCGGCCGAATGTCACTGCGCCCTTCACGCGCGCATCCTGGCGGTAGCTGCGCAATGTCCGGCCGACCTCGGGCGAGGCCAGTGCGGTCAGCGGGTCGATGTCGGGAATCGGGCAGCGCGTGCAGGGCTTGGCCAGCTGCAATTGCACCTCGCCGATCCGCAGTTGGGCCAGATGGTCCTCGGCATGCGGCGCCAGGCCGTCGAGCACGATGTTCGGTCGAAAACGCTGCATGCCCACGGGCGCATGGCCTTGGGCCGCGAGCCGCGCATTGAGCCCGTCCAGCGCGCCCTGCGTGATCACCAGCACCGGGTGGCCGTCGGCAAACTGGTTGGGCGCCTCGATTCCGCCCGTCCATTGGAGGCTGGTCAGGCGGCGCTCGCGGCTGTCGAAACGCACCAGCCGGCACTCCTTGCCGAGAAACGCGCCCAGCCGGCGCGCGGCCTCGTCGCCCAGGTCCCAGGCCTGCAACTGGTCCTTCCAGACCCGCACCGTGCGCGACACGCCGCCCTCGGCCAGCGGCACACGCAGTTCGGTGCCGCCAAACGCCAGCACCAGCGCATCGGCTTCGAGCCGCGGCTGCACCAGCGCCATGCGCGCCAGCGTGCGCTGGCTCAGGAAAAGCCCGTTGGCATCGACCAGCATCCAGCTGCGGTCCCAGGCCAGCCCGGTGGCCTGCAGTTCGGCCGAATCGACCTCGATGCCGGCAAAGGATTTGACCGGATAAATCCACAGCCGGGCAATCCGGCCGGGCGTGGCGGCCGATGGCGGGAACGTTCCCGCATTTTGATTGTCTATATGCACCATGCACGCGATTCTCCCAGCGATTGACAGTGCGCAATGCGCGCTGGACGCCGAGGAATTCCCAGCCTCCTACAATCCCCCGCATGGCGCAAACCTTTGATATCTGTATCCGTGGGGCCGGCATCGTCGGCCGTACCCTGGCCCTGCTGCTTGCCCGCGAGCGCCTGCGCGTTGCGCTGGTGGCGGCTCCCGCGGCAACCGCCGGGCACCATGACGTGCGGGCCTATGCCCTGAACGCGGCCTCGCGCCAGTTGCTCGAATCGCTGCGCAGCTGGCCCGACGCCCAGCACGCCACGGCCGTGCGGCACATGGAAGTGCATGGCGATCTCGACGGCAACGTGCATTTCGATGCCCAGGCCCAGGACGTCGATGCGCTGGCCTGGATCGTCGACGTGCCCGCGCTCGAAGCCCGGCTTGGCGAGGCCGTGCGCTACCAGCCCGGCGTCGAGCTGGTCGATGCGCCAGTGGCCGCGCCGCTCACCGCGGTCTGCGAAGGCCGCGCCAGCCGCACGCGCGCCGAGTTCGGCGTGGAGTTCGCGATCACGCCCTACGGCCAGCATGCGATTGCCACGCGATTGCACTGCGAACTGCCGCACGGTGAAAGCGCGCGCCAGTGGCTTGCGCCCGAAGGCATCCTGGCGCTGCTGCCGCTCGACGGCCCGCAAGGCCATACGGTGGCCGTGGTCTGGTCGATCGCGCAGGAAAACGTCGCCGCCTGGATGAACGCCAGCCCCGAAGCCTTCACCCAGCGGCTCGAAGACATCAGCCAGGGCGCGCTGGGCCGGCTCACGCTCGCCAGCGAACGCGTCGAATGGCCGCTGCAGCAGGCCCTGGCCGACCGCTGGAGCGGCACGCTGGGCGATGGCGGCAGCTGGGTGCTGGTCGGCGACGCCGCGCACAACGTGCATCCCCTGGCGGGCCAGGGGCTGAACCTGGGCCTGGGCGATGCGCAGGCCCTGGCGCGCGTGCTGCAAGAGCGCGATGCCTGGCGCAGCACCGGCGACCTGCGGCTGCTGCGCCGCTACGAGCGCGAACGCAAGGCCGCGCTGGCGCCGATGGGCCTGGCCATGGACGGCCTGCAGCAGCTCTTCACGCGCCGCGAGGCGCCATTGCAGGCGCTGCGCAACTGGGGCATGAAGGGCTTCGAGCACAGCGGCCCGATCAAGGCCTGGATGGCACGCCAGGCCATGGGACTTGGGACCTGAGGGCATGGCCCTCGTTGACTACGGAACATTTGCTATGAAATTGATGACTTCGCTGCTTGCAGCAGGCCTTTTGTCCATTGGAATGACCGCGCAGGCCCAGGACGCGGCGCTGAAGAAGACGCTGACCGAACGCATTCCCCAGCTCGACAAGATCGAGGAAGTGCGGCCCACGCCCATGCCCGGCCTGTTTGAAGTGCGCATCGGCACCGACCTGTTCTACACCGATGCCAAGGGCAACTACCTGATCCAGGGCGAGCTGATCGACACCAAGGCGCGGCGCAACCTGACCGAGGACCGCATCAACCAGCTGACCTCGGTCGACTTCTCGGCGCTGCCGCTCAAGGACGCCTTCACCATCGTGCGCGGCAACGGCGCGCGCAAGATGGCGGTGTTCGAAGACCCGAACTGCGGCTACTGCAAGCGCTTCGAGCGCGACCTGCAAAAGGTCGACAACGTCACCATCCACCTGTTCCTCTATCCCATCCTGAGCCCGGACTCGGCCGAGAAATCGCGCAACATCTGGTGCGCCAAGGACCGCGTCCAGGCCTGGCATGACCACATGCTGCGCGACAAGGTCACGCCCGCGGCCAGCTGCGACACCGCGGCGCTGCAGCGCAACCTGGCGTTCGGCCGCAAGTACAAGATCACCGGCACGCCGACGCTGATCTTCGCCAACAACGCACGCGTGCCCGGCGCCATCAGCGCCGCCGAAGTCGAGAAGCATCTCGAGGCCCGTTGACCCCGGAGCGCCCGGCGCCCTTTTCCATTCACGGCCCGCGGGCACGGCATTGCACGCGTCCGGGGCACAGTCCTGAATCGACCCGCCCATGCCCGCCACCCCAGCCGCCCTCCTTCCCGCCCCCGTGCACTACCGCGTCAGTGCGCAGGATCTCCAGGCCCGCCTGTTTGCCATCGAACTGCTGGTGCAGGCGCCCGCCGCGCAGCAGCAGGTCTCGCTGCCGGTGTGGATTCCGGGCAGCTATCTGGTGCGGGAATTCGCGAAGAACCTGCAAGGCCTGGAGGCCACGCAGGCCGGCGCCAGCGTGGGCGTGCGCCAGCTCGGCAAGCAGCGCTGGCAGATCGACTGCCAGGCCGGCGTGCCCTTGACGCTGCGCTACGAGGTCTGCGCCTATGACAACTCGGTGCGCACCGCCTGGCTCGATGCGCAGCGCGGCTTCTTCAACGGCACCAGCCTGTGCCTGCGCGTGCTGGGCCAGGAAGACGCGCTGCACAGCCTCGAACTCGCGGCCACGCCGGCAACAGCGAACTGGTCGATTGCCACCGGCCTGGAACCCGTGCATATCGACGGCCAGGGCTTTGGCCTGTACCGCGCGCAGGACTACGACGAGCTGGTCGACTGCCCGGTCGAGATGGGCCGTTTCTGGAGCGGCTTCTTCGAGGCCGGCGGCATCAGCCACCAGTTTGTCGTGGCCGGCGCGGCCGAATCCTTCGACCACGCGCGCCTGCTCGAAGACAGCCGCCGCATCTGCGAGGCCGCGATCGGCTTCTGGCATGCGCATGACGGCAGCCGCGCGCCGCATGGCCGCTATGTGTTCATGCTGAATGTCGTCAACGACGGCTACGGCGGGCTCGAGCACCGCAACTCGACGGCGTTGATCTGCAGCCGCCGCGACCTGCCGCGCACGGGCGACGGCAAGACCAGCGACGGCTACGCGACGCTGCTGGGCCTGATCAGCCACGAATACTTCCACACCTGGAACGTCAAGCGCCTGCGCCCCGACGCGTTCGCGCGCTACGACTACGACCAGGAGAACTACACCGAGCTGCTGTGGTTCTTCGAAGGCTTCACCAGCTACTACGACGACCTGCTGCTGCTGCGCGCCGGGCTGATCGACGAGGCGCGCTACCTCAAGCTGCTCGCCAAGACCATCAACCAGGTGCTGCAGACGCCGGGCCGCCAGCTGCAAAGCGTGGCGCAGTCGAGCTTCGATGCCTGGGTCAGGTACTACCGCCAGGACGAGAACACGGCCAACAGCACCGTGAGCTACTACACCAAGGGCGCGCTGGTCGCGCTGTGCCTGGACCTGACGCTGCGCCGCGAAGGCAAGGGCTCGCTCGACGCCGTGATGCGCGTGCTCTGGCAGCGCTGCCAGGGCGGACCGATGTCCGAAGCCGATGTGCTGGCCGTGCTCGAGCAGGTCGCGGGCCGCAGCTATGCCGAGGAACTCGCGCAATGGGTGCATGGCACGGCCGAGCTGCCGCTGGAAGAGTTGCTGGCCGCGCACGGCGTGCGCCTGCAGGCCGAGCCGCCCCAGCCCGCGCAGCGCCTGGGCCTGCGCGTGCAGGAGAACCACAGCATCCAGATCAAGGCCGTGCTGCGCGGCGGCCTGGCCGAGCGCGCGGGTTTCATGGCCGGCGATGAATGGCTGGGCATCGAACTGGAGAGCGGCGCGGGCTGGCGCCTGACCAAGCTCGAAGACATCGCGTTCTACGCGGGCCAGGCGCAGCAGCTCACGGCGCTGGTGGCGCGCGATCAGCAACTGCTGTGGCTGCCACTGGCGCTGAACGAGCCGCAAGGGGCGCTGGCGGCGAATGTGGGGCTGGCGGTTGCGGATGGGGATCTGGCGAAGCGCTGGCTGCGGAATGCGGCCACCGTTCGTCCTGAGCCTGTCGAAGGATGACCGGCCTGCCCTCAAGACCACCCCTGCCCTCCCTTGGTTATAGTGTCCAAGCCATCACAACTACGACTCGGAGATATCCCCTTGGCCTACGAAATGATCGAAGTTCGCACCGAAGCCGAAAAAGTCGGCGTCATCACCCTCAACCGCCCCAAGCAGCTCAACGCGCTCAATGACCAGCTCATGACCGAGCTGGGCGCGGCGCTGCAGGCGTTCGATGCCGACGAGAACATCGGCTGCGTCATCATCACCGGCAGCGAGAAGGCGTTTGCCGCGGGTGCCGACATCGGCGCGATGGCCAAGTACAGCTTTGTCGATGCCTACAAGGGCGACTACATCACGCGCAACTGGGAAGCCATCCGCAGCATCCGCAAGCCGGTGATCGCGGCCGTGTCGGGCTTTGCGCTGGGCGGCGGCTGCGAGCTGGCCATGATGTGCGACTTCATCATTGCCGCCGACAACGCGAAATTCGGCCAGCCCGAGATCAAGCTGGGCGTGATTCCCGGCGCGGGCGGCACGCAGCGCCTGCCGCGCGCCGTGGGCAAGTCCAAGGCCATGGACATGGCGCTCACCGGCCGCATGATGGACGCGACCGAAGCCGAGCGCGCAGGCCTGGTGAGCCGCGTCGTCGCGCTCGACAAGCTCATGGACGAAGCGCTGGGCGCGGCGCTGCAGATCAGCGGCTTCTCGCAGATCGCGGTCATGGCGGCCAAGGAATCGGTCAACCGCGCCTTCGAGGGCAGCCTCAGCGACGGCGTGATGTTCGAGCGCCGCCTGTTCCACGCGCTGTTCGCCACGCAGGACCAGAAGGAAGGCATGGATGCGTTCGTCAACAAGCGCCCGGCCCATTTCACGCACCAGTGAAGCCCAAGATTTTTTGCAGGAAATCCATGAAGCGGCGATTTTTCGCCTATAATTGCTGGCTTCGGTCGTATAGCTCAGTCGGTTAGAGCGCAGCATTCATAATGCTGATGTCGCAGGTTCGAGTCCCGCTACGACCACCAGACAGAAAACCGCAGTGTTTGCAAAGACACTGCGGTTTTTTCTTTGCGGCAGCGAAATTTCAGGCGCCGGTTCGGCTTGGGGATAAAGATGCCCCAGTTGGCGGCAAAGGCCATTTCTTCCTATACAATCGCGGACCATCGGTCGTATAGCTCAGTCGGTTAGAGCGCAGCATTCATAATGCTGATGTCGCAGGTTCGAGTCCCGCTACGACCACCAGATTCAAGCCCCAAGCGCGCAAGCGCCTGGGGCTTTTGGTTTTTGGCCAGGCCGCATGCGGCCCTCCCCCATCTTCGGAAACAGGCGCGGCAAAGACGTATTTCTTTGTTACGCGGTGCATCCAAGCGCCGACCTTGCGGGTAGAAGAACAGTCGGGCACACCAAATCGCAACAAAACAGCGTGCATGACATTTCCTCCACTTCAAGGACAAGCAAATGCATCGATTCCAGATCTTTCGCCCGGTAGCGGTCATGTCGGCTGTTTTCGCACTTGCTGCCTGCGGCGGCGGCGGTGACGACACCCCGCCGGCGCCGCCCGAGGTCACGCTGGGCAACACCATTGCCGTCACCGCGTCGGGCCGGGTCATCAGCTTCGACCGCGCCACGCCCGGCGCGCTCAGCAGCAACGCCGCGCTGTCGGGGCTGGCGACCGGGGAAACGCTGGTCGGCATTGACGTGCGCCCGGCCGATGGCCTGATCTACGCGGTCAGCTCGACCAGCCGCATCTACACGCTGGATGCCAAGACCGGCGCGCTGAGCTTCAAGTCGGCGCTCAGCATCGCGCTGGCCGGCAGCCAGTTCGGTGTCGACTTCAACCCTGTGGCCGACCGGCTGCGCCTGGTCAGCAACACCGGCCAGAACCTGCGCGTCGATGTGAACACGGGCGTGGCCACCGCGGATGGCGCGATCAATGGCGTGGCGGGCGCGGCGATCACCGCTTCGGCCTATACCAACGCGTTCGCGGGCGCGACCACGACCCAGCTCTACAACCTCGATGCCGCGGGCACGCTGTACCTGCAGGATCCGCCCAACAACGGCACGCTGGCCAACCCGGTGGCGCAGAACGTGACGTTCTCGGCCAGCAACGGCTTCGACATCGATGCGCGCAACAACCAGGGCTATGCCGCGCTGGCCGTGAACGGCACGGCCCAGCTCTACACGATTGCGCTGAGCGGCACGGCGGGCGCCAAACTGGTGGGCACCATCGGCACCGGCGAGGCGCTGGTCGGCCTCACGCTGACGCAGCCAGCCGCGCCGCTGGCCTATGTGCTCGATGATGCGGCCCAGCTGCGCAGCTTCGCGCCGGCCACGCCGGGCACGCTGTCGGCGCCGGTGAAGATCGCAGGACTGGCCACGGGCGAGAACGTGCTGGGCATGGATTTCCGCCCGGCCAACGGCCGCCTCTATGCGCTGACCAGCATCGGCCGCCTGCTGACCGTGGATCCCGCCACGGGCGCCACGGCGCATGCCGCGACGCTGAGCCCCGATCCGGCCGATACCACCGCGCCCTATGCGCGCCTGAACGGCGCGAGCTTCGTCGTCGACTTCAACCCCGTGGCCGACCGCCTGCGCGTGATCAGCAACCTGGGCCAGAACCTGCGCATCAACGTCGACACGGGCGGCACCACGACCGACGGCGACATCAACCGCGCCATGCCGCCGGTGGTGTCCGCCGGGGCCTATACCAACAGCTTTGCGGGCGCGACCGCCACCGATCTCTATGACATCGAACGCGCGCAGAACGTGCTGGCCAAGCAGACGCCGCCCAACGACGGCACGCTGGTCGATGTCGGCCCGCTGAACGTGACCGCCAACGGCACCGCGGCGCTGGACATCGCCGGCGGCGCCAACGGCCTGGTGCTGGCCGCGCTGCGCTCCACGCCCACCGGTCCTTTCAGCCTCTACACGCTGTCGCTGACCACCGGGGCGGCCACGCTCTACGGCAACACCAGCGGCGATGCCACGCGCTCGTATATCGGCGGCGCGGCAGGTCCGGTGGTGCTCGATATCGCGATCCGCTATTGAGGCATTGACGCGGCGCCGGCGACTGGCCTTCGCGGCAGCGCGCGGCGCCGCGCAATTTCCAGATATCGAAGCATGAAAAGCTTCGTTGGGCAAAACGGCAGCAAAACCTAGCATGGACAGGCCAGCGCTCGTCCGCCCGCCCCGGGTGGACCGCAGCGACTTCCCCACCTGCCGCCAGAGTTTCCATGCCTCCCACCCAGACTCCCCAAGCCCCCCAAGCCCCCTCCGCCGGCCTCGATACGCGCGTGCGCGTGGCCGTCGATGTCGGCGGCACCTTTACCGATGTCGTGCTGCTGCACGGCGCGCGCAAGCACACCGTGAAGGTGCTCACCACGCCGCAGGCGCCCGAGCAGGCCGTGCTGTCGGGCGTCGAGGAGATCCTGCGCCTCGCGGAGCTCGACTGGACGCAGGTCGAACTGCTGATCCTGGGCACGACGCTGGCCACCAACGCGCTGATCGAGCGCAAGGGCGCGAAGACCGCGCTGATCACCACGCACGGCTTTCGCGATCTGGTCGAGATCGGCCTCGAAGACCGCTTCGCGCAATACGACGTGTTCCTCGAAAAACCCGCGCCTCTGGTGCCGCGCCACTGGCGCCATGGCGTCGTGGAGCGTGTGAATGCCGCGGGCCAGGCGCTGACGGCGCTCGATGAAGCCCAGGTCGAGGCGCTGGCCAAGCAGCTCGTGGCCGATGGCATCGAGAGCGTGGCCGTGTGCTTTCTGCATGGCTATGCGAATCCGGTCCACGAGCGCCGCGTGCGCGCCATCCTGGCGAAACATGCGCCGCAGCTGTGGGTCTCGCTGGCCTCCGATGTGTGCCCCGAGATCCGCGAATACGAGCGCCTGTCCACGGTGTCGGCCAATGCCTATGTGCAGCCGCAGGTCGCGGGCTATCTGCGCCGGCTGCAGCAGGGCCTCACGCAGCGCGGCCTGCACTCGGAACCCTTTTTGATGACCTCGGGCGGCGCGCTCACCACGCTGCAAAGCGGCATCGACGAGCCGGTGCGCCTGGTCGAATCCGGCCCCGCGGGCGGCGCGGTGCTGGCGCGCCAGGTGGCCGAGCAGATCGGCGCGGCGCGCGCGCTGTCGTTCGACATGGGCGGCACCACGGCCAAGATCTGCTTCATCGACGACTACCAGCCGCAGGTCAGCCGCAGCTTCGAGTTCGGCCGCGTGCACCGCCACCTCAAGGGCTCGGGACTGCCGATCCGCATTCCGGTGATCGAGATGGTCGAGATCGGCGCGGGCGGCGGCTCGATCGCGCGCGTCAACCACCTGGGCGTGGTGCAGGTCGGCCCCGACAGCGCGGGATCGAGCCCGGGCCCGGCGGCCTATGGCCTGGGCGGCGCGCAGCCCACCGTGACCGATGCGCATGCGGCGCTGGGCCATGTCGACCCGGCGCGCTTTGCCGTCGGCAAGGTGCAGCTCGATCCGCGATTGGCCCGCGCCGCGCTGGAGCGCGGGCTCGGTGCGCAGACCGGGCTCGAGGCCGAACCCGCGGCCCAGGCCGTGATCGACATCGTCACCGAGAACATGGCCAACGCCGCGCGCGTGCATGCGTCGGAGCTGGGCAAGTCTGCCGATGAAAGCACGCTGATCGCGTTTGGCGGCGCGGCACCGCTGCATGCCGCATTGCTGGCGCGCAAGCTGGGCATCGCGCGCCTGGTGGTGCCGAATTCGGCGGGCGTGGGCTCGGCGCTGGGCTTTCTCTGGGCGCCCGTGGCCTACCAGACGGTGCGCAGCCTGCACCAGCGCCTGGGCCGCATCGACCACACGGCCGTCGAGCGCCTGCTGGGCGAACTCACCGAAACCGCCGATGCCGTGGTGCTGCGCGCCGCGCCGGGCGAGGTGCTGGTGCGCCAGCGCCAGGTGTTCATGCGCTACGCGGGCCAGGGCCACGAGATTCCCGTGGCCCTGCCCGACGGGCCCTTCGACGCCTCGGCTTCTTCCCTGCTGCACCAGCGCTTCGAGCAGCGCTACGCCGAGCTCTATGGCCGCAGCCTGCCGCACATCGCGGCCGAGGCCGTGAGCTGGTCGGTGGCGGTGCAGGCCGGCGAACATGCGGCGCCCGCGCCTGATCACATTCCCGCCGACCAGGCGCGCGCGGTTTCCACGCAAAGCCGCGAGGTCTACGACGCCGACAGCGGCCAATGGCAGGCCGTGCCGGTCTACGAACGCCAGCTGCTCAAGCCCGGCCAATGGCTTGCCGGCCCGGCGCTGATTGTCGAAGATGAAACCACCACCCATGTGATCGCGGGCTTCGAAGTGCGCCTGAGCCAGCTGGGCGCGCTGATTCTCGACGACACGCAGCAGCTGGCGCGGGCGGCCGAGGCAGAAGCCGAACTGGTGGTGGCCGCATGAGCGCCGCCGCACAACGCCAGGCCCTGCGCCAGACCATCCGCCGGCAACTGATCTGGAGCCGCCTGCTGGCCGTGGTCGAAGAGCAGGCCCAGGCGCTGATACGCACCGCCTTCGGCACCTCGACGCGCGAGGCCGGCGACCTGTCGGCGGGCGTGTTCCTGCCCGACGGCCGCATGATCGCGCAGGCCGTCACGGGCACGCCGGGCCATGTGAACTCGATGGCCGACTCGGTGCTGCATTTCCTGCGCGCCTACCCCGCCGAGACCATGCGCGATGGCGATGTGTTCATCACCAACGACCCATGGAAAGGCACGGGCCACCTCTATGACGTGGTGATGGTCACGCCGGTGTTCCACCAGGCGAAGATCGTCGCGCTGTTTGCCTCGACGGTGCATGTGGTCGATATCGGCGGCCTGGGCGCGGGGCCCGACGGCCTGGAGATCTACCACGAAGGCCTGTTCCTGCCGCTGCTGCATTTCGTGCGCGAAGGCGTGCTGCAGGAGGCGATCCTGGCCATCGTGCGCGCCAATGTGCGCGAACCCGAACAGGTCGAGGGCGACCTGCATGCGCTGGTGGCCTGCAACGCCGTGGGCGCGCGCCGGCTGCAGCAGCTGCTGCGCGAATTCGCGCTCGATGACCTGCGGGCCCAGGGCGACTACATCGTGGAGCGCTCGGCGCGCGCCATGCGCGAGGCCCTGCGCGCATGGCCCAAGGGGACCTGGCACAACCACATGACGGTGGATGGCTACGACGCGCCGCTGGAGCTGCATGCGGCCGTGACCATCGATGAGGACGGCGTGCGCGTCGACTTCACCGGCACCTCGGGCACGGTGCCGCGCGGCATCAACGTGCCCAAGGCCTATACCGATGCCTACACCTCGTTTGGCATCCGCTGCCTGATCGGCTCCGACGTGCCGAACAATTCGGGCTCGCTGGCCGCGATCCAGGTCACCGCGCCCGAAGGCTCGATCGTCAACGCGCTGCCGCCCGCGGCCGTCACGGCGCGCTCGGCAATCGGCCAGATGCTGCCGGACCTGGTGTTCGGCGCACTGCGCCAGGCGCGCCCCGACCGCGTGCCGGCCGAGGGCGCGTCGTCGCTGTGGAACATCCATCTCGTCGGCGGCCGGCCGTTCCCGGGCGGGCCCAACGAGGCGCTGGCCCAGGCGCGGCGCTTCTCGATCACCAGCTTCACCACTGGCGGCACGGGCGCGCGGCCGGGCCAGGACGGGCTCTCGGCCACGGCCTATCCCAGCGGCGTGCGCAATGTCTCGCTGGAGATCCTCGAGACGCAGGCGCCGCTGCTGTTCCGGCGCAAGGAGTACCGCGCCGACTCGGGTGGCGCGGGCGCGCAGCGCGGCGGCCTGGGCCAGACGATTGCCGTGGAGAACGCCGACGGCGCGCCGATGGTGCTGGCCGCGAGCTGGGACCGCGTGCGCTTCGCGCCGCGCGGCGCGCTGGGCGGCGGCGATGGCGCCACAGGCCGGGCGCGGCTGCAGAACGCGGGCACGCTGCTGCGCGGCAAGGGCCGGCAGCTGATTCCCGCAGGCGAAGTGCTGATCGTCGAGACCCCCGGTGGCGCGGGCCTGGGCGATCCGCGCGAACGCGACCCCGCGCGCCTGGCGCGCGATCTGCAGGCCGGCCTGGTCTCTGCCGAAGGCGCAGCGCAGTATTCGGCTGCGGCGGAGGTGCCGGCATGAGCGACGCAAAGCAAGTCATTCGCCAGCAACTCGCGTGGAACCGGTTGTTGTCCGTGGTCGAGGAACAGGCGCAGACGCTGATCCGCACCGCCTTTGGCACGCCCACGCGCGAGGCCGGCGATCTGTCGGCCGGCGTGTTCCTCCCCGACGGCCGCATGGTCGCGCAGGCCGTGACCGGCACGCCCGGCCATGTGAATGCGATGGCCGAATCGGTCAAGCATTTCCTGCATGCGTTCCCGCTGCACGGCATGCGCGACGGCGATGTGTTCCTCACCAACGACCCGTGGAAAGGCACGGGCCATCTGTTCGACATGACCATGGTCACGCCGGTGTTCCGCGCGGGCCGCGCCGTGGCGCTGTTCGCGGCGACGCTGCATGTGGTCGATATCGGCGGCATCGGCTCAAGCCCCGACGGCCTGGAGATCTACCACGAGGGGCTGTTCCTGCCCATCCTGCGCTTCATTCGCGCCGGCGAGGTGGACCCGGCGGTGCTGGCCATCATCCATGCCAATGTGCGCGATCCGGCCCAGGTCGAAGGCGACCTGTTCGCGCTGGTCGCCTGCAACGAAGTCGGCAGCCGGCGGCTGAAGACGCTGATGCAGGAGTTCGCGCTGGACGACCTCGAGGCGCTGGGCGACTACATCATTGCGCAGTCGGCGCGCGCCATGCGCAACGCGCTTGCGCAGTGGCCGCGGGGCGTGTGGCACAACACGCTGGTGTCCGACGGCTACGACGCGCCGGTCACGCTCACGGCCAGCGTCACCATCTCCGACGACGGCATCGACGTGGACTTCAGCGGCACCTCGGGCACGGTGGCGCGCGGCATCAATGTGCCCAAGGCCTATACCGACGCCTATACCTCGTTTGGCGTGCGCTGCCTGGTCGGCGCCGATGTGCCCAACAACGCCGGCTCGCTGGCGCCGATCCGCATCGCTGCGCCCGAAGGCTGCATCCTCAACGCGCTGCACCCTGCCGCGGTCACGGCGCGCCATGTGATCGGCCAGTTGCTGCCCGACGTGGTGTTCGGCGCGCTGCGCCAGGCGCGTCCCGATCTGGTTCCGGCCGAAGGCGCGTCGTCGCTGTGGAACCTGCAGCTGGTGGGCGGCGAGGGCCTGAGCGGCGCGAGTGCCGAGGACAACGCCGCGCTGCGCAACGGCCCGCGCTTCAATGCGATCAGTTTCTCGACCGGCGGCACGGGCGCGCGCCCGGGCCAGGACGGGCTTTCGGTCACCGCCTACCCCAGCGGCGTGCGCAATGTATCGCTGGAAATCCTCGAGACCCAGGCGCCGCTGCGCTTCGAGCGCAAGGAGTTCCGCACGGACTCGGGCGGCGCGGGCGCGGCGCGCGGCGGGCTGGGCCAGGTGATCGAAGTGCGCCATGCCGACCCAAAGGCCGCGCTGCTGATTGCCGCGGCCTTCGACCGTGTGCACCACCCGGCGCGCGGCGCGCTCGGCGGCCTCGACGGCGCGCCCGGGCGCCTGTACCTGGCCTCGGGCGCCACGCTCCAGCCCAAGGGCCGCCAGGTCGTGCCCGCGGGCGACCGGCTGATCGTCGAGACCCCGGGCGGCGGCGGCCTGGGCCTGCCCGCGCAGCGCCCCGCCGAGCGCATCGCGCAAGACCTGCGCCATGGGCTGATCTCGCCCGAAGCGGCCGCAGCCTATGCGCAGGCCGCTGGTCCCGGCTAACCGTTCGTGGTGAGCCTGTCGAACCATGCAAACCGTTCGTGGTGCGCCTGTCCGTTCGTGGTGAGCCTGTCGAACCATGCAAACCGTTCGTGGTGAGCCTGTCGAACCATGCAAACCGTTCGTGGTGCGCCTGTCCGTTCGTGGTGAGCCTGTCGAACCATGCAAACCGTTCGTGGTGAGCCTGTCGAACCATGAACGGCCACGTCCCCCAATCCTTCCCTCTGCATTCCCGTTCCAAGCCATGAAGCATCCATTCACCTTCCGCACCCGTTCCCTGCTGGCCGCCGCGCTGCTGGGCATCGGCCTGGCCAGCCACGCCGCGCCGCCCGACCATTCCGGCACGCTCACGCTGCTGCTGCCCACCGAGCCCACCGCGCTGGTCACGGTGAGCAATGTCGCCACGCCGATCCTGAGCGTCAGCGCCAAGGTCACCGAAGGCCTGCTCAAGTACGACTACGGCGTCAACCCGCAGCCGCAGCTGGCCACGAAGTGGAGCATCAGCCCCGACGGCCTGACCTATACCTTCCACCTGCGCCAGGGCGTCAAGTGGCATGACGGGCGCGAGTTCACCTCGGCCGACGTGGCCTTCTCCATCGACCTGCTCAAGAAGATCCACCCGCGCGGGCGCAACACCTTCGCCAACGTCAGCGGCATCGACACGCCGGACAAGCACACGGCCATCATCCGCCTGTCCAAGCCCGCGCCCTATCTGATCCGCGCGCTGGTGGCGTCCGAGACCCCGATCGTGCCCAAACACCGGTACGAAGGCACGCCGGCCCAGTCCAACCCCAACAACAACGCGCCCGTGGGCACGGGCCCGTTCAGGTTCAAGGAATGGGTGCGCGGCAGCCACATCGGCTATGAGCGCAACGCCGATTACTGGGACAAGCCCAAGCCCTATGTCGACCAGCTGATCGTGCGCTTCGTCGGCGCCCCGGCGGCCGCGGCGGTGGCCTTCGAGACCGGCACCGTGGATCTGGGCTACCGCACGCCCGTGCCGCTGGCCGATCTCGAGCGCCTGAAGAAGATTCCCACGCTGCGCTTCGAGACCAAGGGCAACAGCTATTCGCACAATGTCACGCGCCTGGAGTTCAACCTCGACAACGAGTACTTCAAGAACGACAAGGTGCGCCAGGCGGTGGCGCATGCGCTGGACCGCAACGTGATCGTCAAGGTCGTGAACTACGGCTACGGCAAGGTCAGCTACTCGCCGATCGCGCCGGGCCTCGCCGCCTACCACGACCCCGCGCCCTCGCCCTATGCGTACGACCTGAAGAAGGCCAACGCGCTGCTCGATGAAGCCGGCTACCCGCGCAAGGCCGGCGGCGTGCGCTTCGCGCTGCCGCTGGACTTCAACCCGATCAGCGCCGAAGGCACGCGCCTGCCCGACTACATCCGCACCGCGCTGGCACGCATCGGCATCGCCGTGACGGTGCGCGCCCAGGACCCGAGCGCCTTCATCAAGCGCATCTACACCGACCGCGACTTCGCGTTCACCACCAATGGCGCGAGCAACCTGTTCGACCCCACGGTGGGCGTGCAGCGGCTGTACTGGTCGAAGAACTTCATCAAGGGCGTGCCTTTCTCCAATGGCACGCACTACAACAGCCCCGTGGTCGACAAGCTGCTGGAAGACGCGGCCGTCGAGAACGACCCGGTCAAACGCAAGAAGCTGTTCAAGGACTTCCAGGACCAGGTGGCGCGCGACGTGCCGGACCTGAACCTCTACCAGCCCGAGTTCATCACCATTGCGAACCAGCGCGTGCACGACCATTCGCTCACCGCCGATGGCGTCGAGTCGAACCTGGCCGATGTCTGGTTGGAACCGAAGAAGTAAGCGCCTGCGCCTGGCGGATGCGGGTCCGCCCGGTGTTCATCGGCGCGAAGACGGGAGGGAGTGGCGCTGAAACCAAGCTGTCATAAATACGAAATACAGCAAAAGTAACATTTGCGTACATCGTTTCTTCCCAGCTGTCATGCGCGATCTCCCCGAGTACCTCAGCGGCGTCCGGCCGCGCTTTCGCCAGCCCAGTGCCGCCGATCTGTGCATCGAGGTGCCGAGCATGGCGCCCGACGAGACCAATGAAAAGGTCATGGAGGTCTTCGGCCGGCACAAGGACCTGGTGAGCCTTCCCGTGGTCGAAGGCCAAAAGCCCATCGGCCTCATCAGCCGCAGCATCTTCCTGTCGCAGATGAGCAAGCAGTTCCGCAACGAGCTGTATGGCAGGAAGAGCTGCATTGCGTTCATGGACAAGGAGCCGCTGGTCGTCGACGCCGCCCTCGACATCGACGCGCTGACGCGCAAGACCGTCGAATACGGCGAGAAGGCGCTGACCGATGGCTTCATCATCACGCGCGACGGCGCATTCGCGGGTACCGGCAACGGCTTGCAGCTGATGCGCGTGGTCGCCGACATGCAGGCCTCGCGCAACCGCCAGATCATGCACAGCATCGAATATGCGAGCGTGATCCAGCGCTCGACGCTGCGCAGTTCCCTGGAGGCCCTGGCGCGCGCCTGCCCGCAGGCGCATCTGGTGTGGGAGCCGCGCGACATCGTGGGCGGCGATTTCTACCAGTTCTGCACCGCCGAAGACGGCTGGTTCGCCACCGTCGCCGACTGCACTGGCCACGGCGTGCCGGGTGCGTTCATGACGCTGATCGCGTCCACCAGCCTGAGCCAGGCGATCGAGCAGAACGGCCCCAAGGACCCGGCCGGGCTGCTGGGCCATGTCAACCGCAGCATCAAGCAGATGCTGGGCCAGGTCGACGGCCAGGACGACACGCCGGGGTCGGACGACGGCATGGATGCGGCCTGCTTCTGGTTCGAGCCCGCGAGCGGCCAGCTGGTGTTTGCGGGTGCGCGGCTGACGATGTTCGTGCTGCGCCCCGGTGCCGACGGCGTGGAGATGCTCGACGGCCAGCGCCAGGGCGTGGGCTATGTCGACAGCGATTTCAACTACGTGTGGCGCAACCAGGAACTGCAGCTGCCCGCGGGCAGCCTGGTGTTCGTGAGCACCGACGGATTGATCGACCAGATCGGCGGGCCGCGCGGCATTGCCTTCGGCAAGCGCCGGGTGCGCGAACTGCTGCGCGAACACCACGCCCACACCCCGGCGCAGGTCAATGCCGCGCTGGTGGAGGCCCTGCGCGACTGGCAGGGCGAGCAGCCGCGCCGCGACGACCTGACCTTCTTTTGCTTCCGAACCTGAGCCCTGCCCGCCATGCCCTCCCCGCTGATTGCCGAAAAGTACGGCGCCTTCTTCCACCTGGCGCGCCAGCACCAGGTCATCTTCTACTACGTCGGCTACTTCTCGCAGCACATCGTGGCCGCGATGGCCGATGCGGTGAAGCTGCAACTCGAAGTCGCGGGCGTGCCCGCGCCCACGCGGCGCAAGCTGTTCTCGTCGTTTGTCGAGATGGCGCAGAACATCATCCATTACTCGGCGGATGCGCTGACCCCGCCGAGCCAGAACAACGGCGAGCTGCGCCACGGCTCGGTGTGCATCCGCCGCGAGGCCGACGGCAGCTTCCTGCTGCTGTGCGCCAACCCGATCGCGCCGCCGGTGGCCGAGGAACTGCGCGTGAAGCTCGGGGCGCTGCGCAACATGACGCTGGACGAAATCAAGCAGGCCTACCGCCAGACGCTGCGCGAGGACACGCCCGAAGGCAGCAAGGGCGCGGGCATGGGATTTCTCACCGTGGCCCGGGATGCAAGCCAGCCCCTGGAGTTCGATTTCGACACCGCTGACGCTTCGGGCGACTCGCCGGTCTTCTACCTGAAGGCCGCCATCTAGGCCCGCCCCGCCCGCCAACGCAGCAAGATTGCCCATGGAAAACCTCTACATCGCCCCCACGCCCAGCTCTCCCGAGGTGGATTTCCAGTTCGACGCGCGCAGCCTGAGCCTGCGCGGCGAGTCCTATCCCGAGAACGCCGCGGCTTTCTATGGCGACATCATTGCGCGCCTCAAGGCGTTTCTTGCGGCGCAGTCGGGCAGCGCGCTGGAAGTGCACATCGCGCTGGCCTACTTCAACAGCTCCAGCACCAAGATGCTGTTCAACCTGATCGAGGCGCTGAGCAATGCCGCCGAGGACGGCAACCCGGTGCGCCTGAACTGGTACCACGATGAAGAAGACGACACGATTCTCGAATTCGGCCAGGAGCTGAGCGAGGATTTCCCGGCCATCGACTTCGTCACCCGCGCGGTGGGAGGTGCCTGAATGGCCTGCGCCGACGCCGGGCCCGTGCCCGATCTGTTCGATGCCGAGAACCAGGCGCTGCAGGCCGCGAAGTCGGCGCATGCGGCCGCCGCGCCAGCGCCGGGCGGCGAGGCGCTGGCCGACCTGATCGTCGCCTACGAGCGGCTGCTGCGCGAGACGCGCCGGCTGGTGCGGCGCAGCGACAAGGCGGAGCTGGAGATGAACCAGCTGAACACGCGGCTGCAAGACCTCGCGGCCGAGCTGGAGCACCGCGCCAACCACGATCCGCTCACCGGCGTGCTCAACCGCGCGGCGATCATCGACCGCGTGAACCGCATGTTCGCGCACCAGGACCTGGCGCTGATCGTGCTCGACATCGACCACTTCAAGCGCATCAACGACAGCTTCGGCCATCCCATGGGCGACCGCGTGATCCTGGGCGTGGTGGCCTGCCTGCAGGCCGTCGTGCCCGCGTCCGCCCACGTCGGCCGCGTGGGCGGCGAGGAGTTCACCGTCGCCCTGCCGCGGCACAGCGGCGCCGAGTCCGAGCAGGTGGCGCAGGCGCTGCGGCGCGCCATCGAGAACCATGCGTTCAATCTGCCCGACGGCAGCCGCGTCACCGCCAGCTTCGGCGTCTGCTGGGCCGGCGCGGGCGGCGATTTCGACAGCGCCTACGGGCTGGCCGACGAGGCCTTGTTCATCGCCAAGCGCGCGGGCCGCAACCAGGTCCGGCAGGCAGCCGCCTGCCTGCATGCCGCCGAGCATGTGGTCTGAACCTGCACCGGGCCCGCGTGCCGTGCCCGGCGCGCGCGTGGCCGCGCCCGACGATACGCCCGCCTGGCGCGTGCTGGTGGTCGACAACGACCCCGACGTGCATGCCGCGACCTGCGCCGCGCTCGAAGGCCAGCTGCTGTTCGGACGCCCGCTGGTGTTCATGCATGCGTTCTCCGGCGACGAGGCGCGCGCCCTGCTGCTGCGCGAACACGACCTGGCCATGGTGCTGATCGACGTGGTGTCCGAGCCCGGCAGCTCGGGGCTGGAACTGGTCGATTTCATCCGCCACAGCGCGGGCCTGGGCAACACCCGCATCGTGCTGCGCACCGGCCGGCCCGGGCAGGTGCCCGATCTCGAGACACTGCTGCGCTACGACATCAACGACTACCGCACCAAGGCCGAGCTGACGCGCGACCGGCTGCTGGCGATGGTCGTCACCGCCGTGCGCTCCTACAAGCAGCTGTGCGCGGTGCACGCCAGCGCCTACCACGACCCGCTGGTCAATCTGCCCAACCGCGCGCACTTCATCGACCGCGTCAATGCCTGTGAACAGCGCGGGCTCGACGACCATATGGTGGCCTTGATCGACATCGACGATTTCAGCGCGACCAACGACATGATGGGCCACCATTTTGGCGACCGCCTGCTTGAACAGGTCGCACGCCGCCTCGAAAGCTCGCTGCCCGCGGGCGTGCTGCTGGCGCGGCTGGGCGCGGACACGTTCGCGGTGCTGGGCCCGGTGCCGCAGGTACAGCCCCGGCGCCTGCTGGAGTGCGTGCGCCAGCCATTGCATTTCGAGGGCGTGGCGCACAAGGTGTCGCTGACCTGCGGCTATGTGCTGCTGCCCAAGGCGCCGCAACCGGGCGCCGATCTGATCAAGGATGCGACGATTGCGCTCAAGCGCGCCAAACGCGACCACCGCGGCCAATACCTGCAATATGCCGACCAGATGGGCACCGAGGCGCGTGCGCGCGCGCGGCTGCTGTCGGAGCTGCGCGATGCCATCGAGAAGCAGCAGCTGTTCCTGGTGTACCAGCCGCAGCTCGAGCTCGGCACGCGCCAGGTCACCGGGCTCGAGGCGCTGCTGCGCTGGCGCACCGAGGACCAGCGCTTCATTCCGCCAGACCAGTTCATTCCCGTGGCCGAGCATTCGGGCCTGATCGTGGCGCTGGGACAATGGGTGCTGGAGACCGCCTGCGCGACCATGCGCGAACTGCTTGACGCCGGGCTGGCGCCGCGGCGCATGGCGGTCAATGTCTCGACCGTGCAGTTGCGCGACCCGGGCTTCTTCGACCTGGTGTGCGCGGCGCTCGCGGCGCACGGCTTGCAGGGGCGGCATCTGGAACTGGAGATCACCGAATCGGTGGCGGCGCTTCCGACCCAGCTGCTGGACCTCACGCTCTGCGCCTTGCGCGCCGAGGGCATCTCGATTGCCATCGATGACTTTGGCACCGGCTATTCATCGCTGAGCTATCTCGAACGCCTGCCGCTGGACCGCATCAAGATCGACCGCTCCTTCACGCGCCAGCTTGGCGATCCGCATGGCGCGCGCATCGCCGAAATGGTCGCGCAACTGGGACGCAAGCTGGGCTTGAGCGTGCTGGCCGAGGGCATAGAGGATGCGGCCGCCTGGCATGCGCTGCGCGCCATGGGCTGCCACGAAGGCCAGGGCTACCATATCGCCCGGCCCATGGACAAGGCGGCGCTGCTGCCCTGGCTGGGGCAGCATGCCCACCTGCAAGCCGCCTGAGCGCCGCGGGCTGCGTGCCCCGGGCTGCGCGCCCCGAGCTTCAGGCTGCGCGGCGCTGCTGCGCGCCGGGCACGGCGGCAATCAGGCTGCGCGTGTAGGCGTGCTGCGGCCGCTGCCAGATGTCCTCGTGGCTGCCGGACTCGACGATCCGGCCCTGGTGCATCACCAGCACCCGGTCGGCAAAGTAACGCACCACCGACAGGTCGTGCGAGATGAACAGATAGGACAGCCCGAAGTCCTCCTTGAGCTCGACCAGCAGGTTCAGGATCTGCGCCTGCACCGACACATCGAGTGCCGACACCGGCTCGTCCAGCACCACCAGCGCGGGCCGCACGATCAGCGCGCGCGCGATGCCGATGCGCTGGCGCTGGCCGCCCGAGAACTCGTTCGGGTAGCGCGCCGCGGCATCGGCCGGCAGGCCCACGCGCTCGAGCATCGCCGCGATGCGCTGGCGGCGCTCCTCGCGCTGCGCCACGCCATGCACGCGCAGCACGCTGTCGAGGATGTCGAACACGCTGCGCCGCGGATTGAGCGAGGCATACGGGTCCTGGAACACCATCTGGATGCGCGGGCGCCAGGGCTTGAGCGCGCGCGCGTCGAGCGCCGCGATATCGGTGCCATCGAGCACGATGCGCCCGCTGTCGGGATCGAGCAGGCGCAGCAGCGTGCGCGACAGCGTCGACTTGCCGCAGCCCGACTCGCCGACCAGACCCAGCGTCTCGCCCGGCGCGATGTCGAACGACACGCCATCGACCGCGTGCACCACGCCGCCGGCGCGCGTGGCATAGCTGGTGCGCAGCTCCTGCACCGACAGCAGCGCGGTGTTGGCAGCCGGCGCAGCCCGCCGCGCGGGCGCCACGGGCCGGTGCAGCGTGAAACGGCGCTCGCGCGTCGCCGCATCGGTGGCCACGCGGATCTCGGGCAGGCGCTCGGCGGTGTAATGCAGTTCGCGGCCGCCATGCAGCGAGGCGCCCAGCAGCCCGCGCGTATAGGCATGGCCGGGCGCGGCAAACAGCTGTGCCGTGGCCGCCTCCTCCACTTTTTCGCCGCCGTACATCACGGCCACGCGGTCGGCCCATTGCGCCACCAGGCCCAGGTCATGGGTGATCAGCAGCAGCGCCATGTCGAACTCGCGGCGCAGGCCGTCGAGCAGCTCGAGGATCTGCGCCTGCACCGTCACGTCGAGCGCGGTGGTCGGCTCGTCGGCCACCAGCAGCCGCGGGCGGCAGGCCATGGCCATCGCAATCATCACGCGCTGGCGCTGGCCGCCCGAGAGGTGGTGCGGAAAGTCGCCCAGGCGGCGCTGCGGCTCGGGAATGCGCACCAGGTCGAGCAGCTCGACGGCGCGCCGGCGCGCGGCCGCCGCGGACAGGGGCTCGTGCTGGCGCAGTGTTTCCACGATCTGCGCGCCGATGCTGTGCACCGGGTTCAGCGAGGTCATCGGCTCCTGGAACACCATGGCGATGTCGCGCCCGCGCAGCGCGCGCAGCGCGGCCGGCGCCATGGCCAGGATGTCGCGCCCGTCGAACAGGATGTTGCCGCGCAGCGTGGCGCCCGGCGCCAGCAGCCGCAGGATCGACAGCGCCGTCGTCGATTTGCCGCAGCCCGATTCGCCCACCAGTGCCAGCGTTTCGCCGCGCTGGATCTGCAGGTCGAGCCCGCGCACCGCCTGGATGGGGCCGTGCGCGCCGCGGAACTGGATGTCGAGGCCGCGGATATCGAGCAGCGGCGCGGGGGGAGCAAGGAGTTCGGGTGCCATGTCAGCGGTTGCGCAGTCGGGGGTTGAGGGCATCGTTGAGGCCTTCGCCCACGAGATTGAGCGCCAGCACCGTCAGCACGATGGCCGTGCCGGGCAGCGCGCACAGGTACCACGAGGTGCGCAGCAGTTCGCGGCCCTCGCCGATCATGCTGCCCCAGCTCACGGTGTTCGGATCGCCCATGCCCAGGAAGGACAGCGCCGATTCGATCAGGATGGCGCTGGCCACCAGCACCGAGGTGGTCACGATGACCGGCGGCAGCGCGTTGGGCAGCATCTCCTGCAGCATGATGCGCAGGTGGCCGAAGCCCTGGCTGCGCGCGGCCAGCACGAACTCCATCTCGCGCAGCGTGCGGAACTCGGCGCGCACCAGGCGCGCGATCACCGGCCACGAAGCCAGGCCGATGGCCAGCACGATCACCGCCATCGACGGCTGGCCGATGGCCACCACCACGATCACGAACAGGAACGAGGGCATGGTCTGGAACAGCTCGGTGATGCGCACCAGCACATCGTCGACGCGGCCGCCGAAATAGCCGGCCGTGGCGCCGACCACGATGCCGATCAGCAGGCTCAGCACCGCGGCCACCACGCCCACCGACAGCGACATGCGCGCGCCATGCGCAATGCCGGCCAGCACGTCGCGGCCCATCGAATCGCTGCCCAGCGCAAACCCCGGGTCCTGCCCGGGCCACAGCAGCGGCGTGGCCACCATGTCCAGCGGATCGCCCGGAAACAGCCAGGGCGCGAGCAGCGCCATGGCCAGCACGGCCAGCAGGAATACCACCGCGCCTACGGCTGCGGCATTGCGCGCAAAGGCATGCAGCGCGGCGCTGCGCCCGGCATGGGGCGTGGGCACCGCGGCGGCGGCCGGCCCGGCGCGCCGCAGGCGGCGCCAGAGCGTGGGCAGCGCCGGCGCGGGGCGCGCGTCGGTCACGGGAAAGGGAGTGGACATGGAAGGGTTCTCGAATGAATTCAGCGCAGCTGGATGCGCGGGTCGAGCCAGGCATGCAGCAGATCGACCAGCATGTTGGCCAGGATCACCAGCAGCGAGGACAGCAGCAGGATGCCCAGCAGCACGGTGTAGTCGCGCGCCATCACCGACTCGAAGGCCAGCCGGCCCAGGCCGGGCCAGCTGAACACCGTCTCGACCACCACCGCGCCGCCCAGCAGCGTGCCGAAGTGCATGCCCGCCACCGTGGTCACGGGAATCAGCGCATTGCGCAGCACATGGCCCAAAGTGACGCGCAGCGGATGCAAGCCCTTGGCCATCGCGGTGCGCACGAAGTCCTGGCGGCTGACTTCGAGCATCGAGGCGCGCGTGAGCCGCGCGAAGATCGCGACATAGAAGCCCGACATGGCCAGCGCCGGCAGCACCAGGTGGCGCAGGCGGTCGACCAGGCTGTCCCAGCCCGTCATCTGCACGCCGATGCTGGCGCTGCCGCCCGTGGGCAGCCATCCCAGGTGCACCGAGAACAGCACCACCGCCATCAGGCCGAGCCAGAAGCTGGGCGTCGAATACAGCAGCAGCGCCAGCACCGACAGCACGCGGTCCGGCCAGCGCCCGACGCGGCTCGCCATCAGGCTGCCCAGCAGCACGCCCGCCACCAGCGCCGTGCCCAGCGCGGCCAGCATCAGCAGCAAGGTATTGGGCAGCCGCGAGGCAATCAGTTCGGTGACGGGCAGGTTGTAGCGCGGCGAGGTGCCGAGGCTGAAATGCGCGAGGTTGTCGAGGTAGGCGCCCAGTTGCTCGAGCACCGGCAGGTCCAGGCCGAAATGGCTGCGCAGCTGCGCCATGGACTCGGCCGTGGCCGAGCCCGATTCGGCGGCAATGACATCGGCCGCATCGCCGGGCACCAGTTGCAGCAGGCAGAAATTGAGGATGACCACGCCAATCACGGTCGGCACGGCCTGCCATAAGGTGCGCCGCAGAACCCGGCCGGCTTTGAGAAGATTCATGGGAAAGGGGTGCCTTGGAAAACGCAAATCGGCTGCGTCCGCCAGCATAGGAGCGCCGCCCGGGCGCGCGCAACGAACGAAACCGAGTAAGCAAAATCGGTTTTTCCCGCATCGGTGTCCGGCACGATCGTCGCTAGCATTGCCGCCATGCAACGCTTCACCATTTCCCTGCAAGACCGCCTGGCCCAGGAATTCGACGCCTACATGGCGCGCACGGGCCACAGCAATCGCTCCGAGGCCATCCGCGACCTGCTGCTCACGCACCTGGGGCAGCAACGCGAGGCGGCGCAGGCCATGGGTCCCTGCGTGGCCAATCTGTCGTATGTCTACGACCACCACGAGCGCGAGCTGTCCGAGCGCCTGGCGCGGCTCCAGCATGCGCACCACCACCTGACCATTGCCACGACCCATGTGCACCTCGACCACTCGCGCTGCCTGGAGACGGTGATGCTCAAGGGACCGGCCGAGCAGGTGCGCCAGTTCGCCAACCAGTTGATGGCGGAGCGCGGCGTGCACCATGGGCAACTGAACGTCGTCATGGGCAGCGACGCAGCCGATACGCACCAGCATCGACACGCCTGAGGCCGGCGCGCGCACCGCGCGCGTGCGCCCGCACTGCAACGGTGCGTCCGGCGGGCGCATTGGCTGGTATGAAGTTTGCTCAAAAGTTCATACATGCCCTTTCCTACCGCCTTCCCGCCCTGCCGCCGCGCGCGGCTCACTTGCGCCTTCGTTCTCTGCCTGCCCCTGGCCGCTGCAGCGCAGGAACTCGACGCCATCACCGTCAAGGGCCAGGCGCTTGAAACCAGCCGCGCCGCCTACTCGGTGCCCACGCTGGGCCGCGAGGACATCCAGGCCGCGGCGGTCTCCGAAGTCGAGGCCTTGTGGCGCCAGGTGCCGGGCATGCATGTCAACGACTACCAGCTCAGCGGCGTCGCCAACAGCGTGGTGCTGCGCGGTTTCGGCGGCGGCGGGCATGGCGGCGACATCGCGGCCACGCTGGATGGCATCTCGCTCAACGAGGCCATGTCGCATGCCGATGGCTACTTCGACTTGAACGTGGTCGTGCCGCTGGAGCTCGAGGAAGTCGCGGTGCACCAGGGCCCGGTCTCGGTGCTGCAGGGCAACTTCAACCGCGCCGGGCTGATCGAGCTGCGCACGCGCCGCAGCGGCGAATACCGCGATGTCGCGCTGCAGGCCGGCAGCCATGGCACGCGCGATGCCCAGGCCGCGCTGGGCCTGCGCCTGGGCGCGGCCAGCGAGCTGTTCGTTGCCGCGCAGCATGCGCGCGGCAACGGCACGCGGCCCGATGCCGGTTACGAGCGCAGCACGCTCAGCGCGCGCTGGCAGCACCAGCTCGATGCGCGCCTGCGCGTGGCGCTGTCGGGGCGCCTGCATGCGGCCGATGGCGACTCGCCCGGCTATCTGGGCCTCGCGCAGTGGCGCCTCGATCCCCAGGGCAAGGACCCGCGCGTGGCGGGCGATGGCGCGCAAAAGCACTTCAAGACACTGCGCCTGGATGTGAACTACGACCTGGACAACGACACGCGCCTGCTGGCCTATGCCTACGGCACGCAACAGGATTTCGTGCGCTGGTTCACGCGCCCGCGCGGCGGCCGCTGGGCGCAGCGCGAGGAGCGCTATGACCGCAGCGTTTCCGGCACCGGCCTGAACCTGAGCGGCGATGCGCGCTGGGCCGGCGGCCCGGCACAGTGGACGCTGGGCCTCGAAGCGCTGCGCGAATCCACCGGCTACGGCTATTGGGACGATCTGCAAAACCGCCAGCGCAGCGCGCCGGCCATCAGCAACCGCCAGGCCACGCTGGACAATGCCGCGGTATTTGCGCAGCTGGCCTGGCAGCCGCATCCGCTGCTCCAGCCCAGCCTGGGCCTGCGCCGCGACCGCTTCACCGGCGATTGCGAGCGGCTGGGCGCCGAGACCGGCAGCGATCCCTGCACGCGCATGCAGCCGGTGGCGCATACCAGCCCCAAGCTGGGCATCAGCGCCCAGGTGCATGAGCGCGTGGCGCTGCGCGCGAGCTGGAGCGAAGGCTTCGCGCTGCCCGGCAACTTCGCCAAATATGCGCTGGGCGCCGCGCAGCTCGACCCGAACATCTTCCGCCAGACCGAAGTCGGCTTGCAATGGCGCGCCAGCCACAAGCTGTGGCTCGACCTGGCGCTGTACCGCATGGCCTCGAGCCAGGAAATCCGCAACGTCGCGCCCGGCATCTACGAGAACTTCGGCCAGACGCTGCGCGAGGGTGCCGAACTCCTGGCCCTCTGGACCCCCGTCAACGCCGTCGAGTTGCGCTGGAACTATGGCCGCGCCGCGTCGCGCGTGACGCAGAACGCCAATGCCGCGCTGATCGGCCGCCAGGTCGCGGGCGTGCCCAGCTACACCAGCACGCTGCAGGCGCGCTGGCGCATGAATGCCGACTGGGCAGTGCAAGGCGCGCTGCGCCATGTGGGCCGCATGGCGGTCGATGCCGCCAACACCGTTTCCAACCCGGCCTATCACGTCGCCGATCTGGGCCTGCAGTACCGCCTGCCGGCCTCAACCGGCCTGGCCGACGGCACGCTGAGCGTGACGCTGCGCAACCTGGCCGACAAGGCCTATGCGTCCAGCATGTCCGTGATCGGCGGCGAAGTGCTGGTCGCCCCGGGTGCGCCGCGCACGCTGCTGCTGGGACTGACTTTCTCGCTTTGACAAGGGAACAACGACATGCAGACCCTCACCTTGCTCGCGCGCCGCGCGCGCCATGCCGCGCTGTGCAGCGCCGCCTTGCTGGCCGGCGCGGCCCTGGCGCACAACGTCTGGCTCGAACCCGATGCCCAGGGCGGCTATCTGATCCAGTTTGGCGGCCATGCAGGCCAGCTCGAAGCCTTTGCGCCCGAGAAGCTGCAAAGCGTGCGCGCCTTCGACCGGCGCGGGCGCAGCACCGAGGCACGCGTCGCGCCGGCCGCGCAAGGACTGCGCGTGCTGCCCGCGCCCGAGGCGGCCCTGATTGCCGTCGAACTCGACAATGGCTTTTTCAGCGGCAGCGCGGGCGGCGCGATGCGCAACCTGCCCATGGACCACAATCCCGGCGCCACGCGCGGCGTGCATGCGCGCAAGTTCCACAAGACGGTGATCGTGTGGAACGCGCTCACCCAGCGCGATATCGGCCAGGCCTTCGAGATCACGCCGCAGCAGGGCCGCGCGCCGCATGCAGGCGACTGGCTGGAACTGCAGGTGCAGTTGCAGGGCAAACCGCTGGCGGGCGCGCGCGTGAGCCTGGGCGAAAACGGCCCCCCGGCCACCACCGACGCCCAGGGCCGCGCGCGCCTCCAGACCGTGCGCGGCACCAACCATGTACAGGCCATCTTCCGCCAGCCGGTGGCGGGAGATGCCCAAATCACCGAAAGAAGCTACGAAGCCCTATTGAGCTTCGCCGTGCATTGACGCCTTATTTTTCCGGCACGAACTGGTAGCCGTCGCCCTGCTTGCGGATACGGCCCAGCGCCGGCAGCGGGAAGTGGAAGCCGCCGACCAGGCCGCCCTCCTGCGCCATGCGCGCCAGCAGCGCGTGGCGCGTGGCGCGGGCCTGCGCCGGGTCCATGTCGAACTGCACCTGCCAGTCGGGGTTGCGCACGAACAGCGCCGGGAAATGCGCGGCATCGCCCAGATAGGTGAAGCGTTCGTTGCCCGAGCGCAGTGCGAGCGCCGTATGGCCCGGCGAGTGGCCGAAGGCGGCAATGCTCTCGATGCCGCCGACCACGGCCATGCCGGGCTCGAACAGGCGCAGCTGGTCGGCCGGATAGTCCTGGAACACGCGTTGCACCGCCATGAAGCCGGCGCGCGCGGCCTCGGGCGCGGCGTTGCGCCGGTCGGCATCGAGCCAGAACGCATGCTCGGGCGCGGGCACATAGACCAGCGCCTGCGGAAACACCAGGCTGCCGTCCTTGCGGCGCAGGCCGTTGATGTGGTCGCCGTGCAGATGGCTCAGCACCACGGCGTCGATGGACTCGGGGTCGATGCCCGCAGCGCGCATGTGCTTCACGAGCTGGCCCGTGCCCGGCGGGCCGTTGTCGGCAAAGCCGGTATCGAGCAGATAGCGCTTGCCCTCGGTTTCCAGCACGAAGCAGGTGTAGGGCACATCGATGTAGTCGGTGGGCAGGTCCTGCGCCGCCAGCGTGGCCTTTACCTGGGCCAGCGTGGCGTTGCGCACGAAGCCCTCGGCCAGCGGCCTGCGGCCCACGCCGTCGCTCAGCGCCACCACGCGCGCGTTGCCGACCTTGCGGCGCACGAATCCCGGCGCGCCGCCGGGCGCGCTGGCAGGCGCTGGCGTGTTCGCGCAGCCCGTGATGCCCGCGGCCGCAGCCACGCTACCCGCTCCCCAGACCAGCCATTGACGGCGTGTTGCTTGCATAGTCGATCATCCTCGTAGGTGCAGACAAAGAAACGCCCGGCTCCCGCAGAACGGGCTCGGGCCCTGATGGCGGCCGCCCTCGCGGGCAAACCCTGTGCCGGGCCAATGTAGCACTCCGTAGACTGGCGCACCGATTTTCGACGCATGGAAACTTTGATGACTGCACCCCTCGACACCACGCTGGACCGCCGCCAATGGCTGCAATTCGCACTGGCCGGCAGCCTGGGCGCGGCGCTGAACCCGGCGCTGGCCCAGGCCGGCTATCCCAGCAAGGCCATTCGCCTGGTCATCCCGTTCACGCCCGGCGGCTCGGCCGATATCCTCGGCCGCGCCATCGGCCACGAACTCACGCTGGCCTGGGGCCAGTCGGTGGTGCCGGAGAACATCGCGGGCGCGGGCGGCAGCATCGGCGCCGACCGCGTGGCCAAGGCCGCGCCCGATGGCCATACGCTGCTGATGGGCCATGTCGGCACGCTGGCCATCACGCCCGGGCTGTATCCCAGGCTGCCCTACGACCCGGTCAAGAGCTTCACGCCGATTGCCTGGGTCGCGCGCGTGCCCAACGTGCTGGTGGTGCATCCGTCGCTGCCGGTCAAGGACCTGGCCTCGTTCATTGCCTACGCCAGGGCCAACCCCGGCAGGATCAACTACAGCTCGGGCGGCAACGGCAGCGCCGCGCACATGACCATGGCCTATCTGGCGCAGCAGACCGGCATCGACATGCAGCATGTGCCCTACAAGGGCACGGCACCGGCCGTCAACGACCTGGTCGCGGGCCAGGTGCAGGCCCTGTTCACCGGCGTTCCCGCGGTGCTGGCGCAACTGCGCGCGGGCCAGATCAAGGCGCTGGCGGTGTCATCGCCGCAGCGCGTTGCCGTTCTGCCAGAGGTGCCGGCGGTGGCCGAGACGCTGCGCGGCTTCGAAGCCGACCAGTGGTATGGCGTGGTCGGCCCGGCCGGCATGCGCGCGGAACTCGTGGCGCGCATCAATGCGCAGATCAACGCCGCGCTCAAGAGCCCCGCCATTCTCGAGCGGCTGCAGGCCGAAGGGGCGCAGCCCATGCCCAGCAGCCCCGCGGTCTTCGGCCAGCTGATTGCCAAGGACCTCGCGCGCTGGGGCAAGGTCATCAAGGACAGTCACATGACGCTTTGAGGCTGGCGCCGCAGCCAGCCCAGGCCGGCGCTGGTCGCGCCCGCGGGCAGGTATTCGCAGCCGACCCAGCCCGCGTAGCCCAGCTCGTCGAGCAGCGCAAACAGATAGGGATAGTGGATCTCGCCGACATCGGGCTCATGGCGCCCGGGCACGCCCGCGATCTGCAGGTGGCCGACGCGGCCGCCGGGCAGGTACTGGCGCAGCTTCATGGCCAGGTCGCCTTCGCCGATCTGGCAGTGGTAGAGATCCATCTGCACCTGCACGTTGGCCGCGCCGATCTCGGCCAGCAGCGCATGCGCCTGGGCCTGGCGCTGCAGGAAATAGCCGGGCATGTCGCGGCCGTTGATCGGCTCGATCATCAGCGTGACGCCCAGCGGCGCGGCCAGCGCCGCCGCCAGGCGCAGATTGGCGACATAAGTGGCATGCGCGCCGTCGATGCACCCCGGCACGATGCCGGCCATCACATGGATGCGCGGGCAGTTCAGCTGCTGCGCATAGTGCAGCGCCTGTTCGATGCCGGCGCGGAATTCGTCCTCGCGCCCCGCAATGCAGGCCAGCCCGCGCTCACCCGCGTCCCATTGGCCGGGCGGTGCATTGAACAGCACCTGCGCGAGGCCGTGCGCCTGCAGTTGCGCCGCCAATTGCGCGGGCGCATGCGCGTAGGGAAACAGATACTCGACGCCCTGGAAACCATCGGCCGCGGCCGCGGCAAAGCGCTCGAGGAAATCGACTTCGCGGTAGAGCATCGAAAGATTGGCGGCAAAGCGTGGCATGCGGGTCCTCGTTGGCAACCGGCCGATTATGACGACGGCGCGCAGCGACATTTTTGCTTTGCGGCTACAATGGCGCCCGTCCCTGAGCCCCGCGCTCGCGCTGCAAGCCCTGCAAATTGCCGATTTGCCGGGCTTTTGCTTTTATCAGAGGCCCTTGCCTGCTGCCCCGCGCAGCCACGGCAGGCCAAACCCCGATTTCTCCCCTGTCCGTTGCTGGCGCAGCCGCGCCTGGTGGCGGCTGCCGCACGCCCGGACAACCGGCGAACTGGCGCAAGGGGCCTTTTGACCAGCAAGGATCGACGTGTCTTCCATTCCCCATACGGCTGAAGCAGCATCAGCCCCCTCCGAGATCAACGGCTACAGCTGGAAGGCCCTCGCGGGCTCGGCCGTGGGCTATGCCATGGACGGCTTCGACCTGCTGATCCTGGGCTTCATGCTGTCGGCGATCTCGGCCGATCTGAACCTGACGCCAGGCCAGGCCGGCTCGCTCGTGACCTGGACGCTGATCGGCGCCGTCGCCGGCGGCTTCTTCTTCGGCGCGCTCAGCGACCGCTACGGCCGCATCCGCGTGCTGACCTGGACCATCGTGCTGTTTGCGGTGTTCACCGGCCTGTGCGCGTTTGCGCAAGGCTATTGGGACCTGCTGGTCTACCGCACGATTGCCGGCATCGGCCTGGGCGGCGAATTCGGCATCGGCATGGCGTTGGCCGCCGAAGCCTGGCCCGCACGCCACCGCGCGCGCGTGTCGTCGTATGTGGCGCTGGGCTGGCAGGTCGGCGTGCTGGCCGCCGCGCTGCTCACGCCGCTGCTGCTGCCGATGATCGGCTGGCGCGGCATGTTCCTGGTCGGCGTGATCCCTGCCCTGGTCGCCTGGGTGATCCGCAACAAGCTGCACGAGCCCGAAGTGTTCGTGCGCAAGCAGCGCGTCAAGCAGCCGCGCTTCCATGCGCTCAGGCTGCTGATGGCCAATGCGGCCACGACGCGCGTGAGCATAGGCATGATCGTGCTGACCTCGGTGCAGAACTTCGGCTACTACGGCATCATGATCTGGATGCCCAGCTTCCTGTCCAAGCAACTGGGCTTCAATCTGACCAAGTCCTCGCTCTGGACCGCCGTGACGGTGCTGGGCATGATGGCCGGCATCTGGGTCTTCGGCCAGCTTGCCGACCGCATCGGCCGCAAGCCCAGCTTCATCCTGTTCCAGGTCGGCTCGGTGGTCATGCTGCTGACCTATTCCCAGCTCAGCGATCCCACGGCCATGCTCTGGGCCGGCGCGCTGCTGGGCCTGTTCGTCAACGGCATGATGGGCGGCTATGGCGCGGTGATGAGCGAGGCCTACCCGACCGAAGCGCGCGCCACCGCGCAGAACGTGCTGTTCAACATCGGCCGCGCGATTGGCGGCCTGGGCCCGATCGTCGTCGGCGCCGTGGCCATGGCTTACTCCTTCCAGGTGGCGATTGCGCTGCTGGCCGCGATCTACGTCCTGGACATGATTGCCACGGCCTTGCTGATTCCCGAACTCAAGGGCCAGGAACTGCAATAAGGCGCCGCCTTGCGGCGTCCAGCCCGGCGGGTGCTGCCGCCAGGGCTGCGCTTCAGGAAACCACGGCCAGCGCCAGCGCGGAGGCCGGCACGCGCAGCAGCACGCGCGTGCGCGCACGCAGCCCGCTCGCGGCTTGCGCAAACCCCACCATGTGCACGCCCGCATCGAGTTGCGCCGCGACTTCGTCGCCGCCGTCGCCGCGCGCCACGCGCGTGACGCGCGCGGGCCACCAGTTCTCGTGCGCCGTGGCCGGCGCACCCGTCATGGGCTGCACCTGCACCGCCGTGGCCTTGGCCAACGCCAGCACCGGCAGGCCCGGCGCGAGACCCAGCAGCTCGGCGCTTTCCCGCGTGATGCGCGCTACCAATTGCAGCGCCGCTGCATCCGCGCCGCGCAGTTGCACCCGCACCAGTGGCCCCTGGGCCTGCAGGGCCTCGACCACGCAAGGCCATTGGTTGCGCATGCTGGTGCGCAGCGCCAGCCGCGCCGCCACCGGCGCCTGGCCGCTCAGGCGCGCGAGCACGTCGGCACGCGCCGCATCCATGGCGGCGGCCGCATCGAGCAGCGCCCGGCCCGCGGCCGTGAGTTCGGCGCCGCCGCCGCCCGCGCCCCCGACCACGCGTTCGACCAGCGGCACGCCCGCCAGGTTGGTGAGCGTGTCCAGCGCCTGCCAGGCGGCCTTGTAGCTCACGCCCACGCTGCGCGCGGCCTCGGAAATCGAGCCGCCCGCGCCGATCTGGCGCAGGATGGCAATGCGCCGGTCGGCAGGGCCGTGGTCCAGCGCCGCGGCCAATGACAGGGAGGAAGACGGATCGTGCATGCCGCCATCATGCCGCGGATCCTGCTGCCAGGCGGCCGCGCGGCCGATAATGCGCCATGTCCTCCGCCGCCAGCCCCCTGCCCTCGCTTGCCCCCCTGCATCCGCAGACCGTCGCGCTGCATCGCCTGGAGGCCGATGGCGCGCTCCAGGTACAGACGCAGCAGCGCACGCTGGCCAGCGAAGTGCCGGTGGCGCTGGTCTTCAACGGCATCTCGCATGCGGTCATGCTGGCCACGCCGCTGGACCTCGAGGATTTCGCGCTGGGCTTTGCGCTCAGCGAAGGCCTGATCGACAGCGCGGCCGACTGCTTTGGCGTCGACGTCGCGCCGGTCGCGGCCAGCGCCGCGGGCCTGCCCGAGGGCATGGACGGCATGGAAGTGCAGATTGAAATTTCCTCGCGCTGCTTTGCGCGCCTCAAGGACCATCGCCGCAGCATGAGCGGGCGCACCGGCTGCGGTGTCTGCGGCGTGGAAAGCTTCGCGGCGCTGGACCTGTCGTTTGCGCCGCTCCCCGCGCGCGACTGGGTGGGCGGCATCGAACTGCCGCAGGTGCTGCGCGCCATGGAAGCGCTGCGCGGCAAGCAGCTGCTCAACGCCGAAGCCGGCGCGATTCATGCGGCCGGCTGGGCGCTGGCCGATGGCGCGCTGCAGGATGTGGTCGAGGACGTGGGCCGGCACAACGCGCTCGACAAGCTGCTGGGCCGCCTGGCGCGCACCGGCCGGCTGGGCGAGCCCGGCTTCGCCGTGTTGTCGAGCCGCGGCAGCCATGAGCTGGTGCGCAAGTGCGCCAAGCTGGGCATAGGCGCACTGGCCACGATTTCCGCGCCCACGGCCATGGGCGTGCGCCTGGCCGAGCTCACGGGCCTGCGTTTTTGGGGCCTGTCCCGCGCGCCCGGCGCCGTGCTTTACGCGCCCGGCGCGGGCCAGCCGCCGATTGCCCGCTGAGCGCATTGCCCGACTGCGGCGCTGCGCCACGGCGCAGTCCGTAGAATCGCGGCCTCAGCCACTGGATATACACCATGCACCGCTGTTTCCGATTCCCCTTGCTGCGCGCGCTCGCAGGCAGCCTGCTGCTGCTGGCCGCCGCCGCGCCGCCGGCCCAGGCACAGCCTGCACCGGCCGTGACCGCTGCCGCCGCCGGCACGCGCAACTTTCCGCCCGATGCCCAGCGCGGCAAGCTGGTCATCGGCACCATGCCCGAGGTCATGCTCAACGGCAAGCCCATCCGCACCACCCCGGGCTTTCGGCTGTTCAGCCCCGAAGGCCGGCTGCTCATGGCCTACCAGTTCGCCGGGCAGAACCTGCTGGTCAACTATGTGATCGAGCCCAGCACGCAGTGGCTGCACACCGCCTGGGTGCTGACGCCTGAAGAAGCTGCGCTCAAGCGCCCCTGATTTCGCGGCCGCGCGCCCGCGCTGCAACCTGGCCGCTGCGCTCCGCAGCAGCCTACCGCTTTCCGAGAATTCCACGATGTCCAAAAAAGTATTTATCAAGACCTTCGGCTGCCAGATGAACGAGTACGACTCGGACAAGATGGCCGATGTGCTGGGCGCGGCCCAGGGCTATGAACCCACGCAGGATGTCGACGAAGCCGACCTGATCCTGTTCAACACCTGCTCGGTGCGCGAGAAGGCGCAGGAAAAGGTGTTCAGCGACCTCGGCCGCATCAAGCACCTCAAGGAAAAGGGCGTGCTGATCGGCGTGGGCGGCTGCGTGGCCAGCCAGGAAGGCGCCGAGATCATCAAGCGCGCGCCCTATGTCGACGTGGTGTTCGGTCCGCAGACGCTGCACCGCCTGCCCGAGCTGCTCAACGCGCGCGCCGCCAAGGCCAAGCCGCAGGTCGACATCAGCTTTCCCGAGATCGAGAAATTCGACCACCTGCCGCCGGCGCGCGTCGAGGGCGCCTCGGCCTTCGTGTCGATCATGGAAGGCTGCTCCAAGTACTGCAGCTACTGCGTCGTGCCCTATACGCGCGGCGAGGAAGTCAGCCGGCCGTTCGACGACGTGCTGGTCGAAGTCGCGGGCCTGGCCGACCAGGGCGTGAAGGAAGTCACGCTGCTGGGCCAGAACGTCAACGCCTACCTCGGCAAGATGGGCGACACCCAGGAAATCGCCGACTTCGCGCTGCTGCTCGAATACGTCAGCGAGATCCCGGGCATCGAGCGCATCCGCTTCACCACCAGCCACCCGAACGAATTCACGCCGCGGCTGATCGAGGCCTACGCCAGGCTGCCCAAGCTGGTGAGCCACCTGCACCTGCCGGTGCAGCATGGTTCGGACAAGATCCTGATGGCCATGAAGCGCGGCTACACGGCCATGGAATACAAGAGCACCATCCGCAAGCTGCGCGCGATCCGCCCCGAACTGGCCATGAGCAGCGACTTCATCGTCGGCTTCCCGGGCGAGACCGAGGAAGACTTCCAGAAGATGATGAAGCTGATCGACGACGTGCGCTTCGACAACAGCTTCAGCTTCATCTTCAGCCCGCGTCCGGGCACGCCTGCCGCCAACCTGCACGACGACACGCCGCACGAAGTCAAGCTGCGCCGCCTGCAGGAGCTGCAGGCCGTGATCAACCGCAATATCAAGGACATCAGCGAGGAGCGCGTGGGCACCGTGCAGCGCCTGCTGGTCGAAGGCCTGAGCAAGCGCGACGGCAGCGAACTGATGGGCCGCACCGAATGCAACCGCGTGGTGAACTTCGCCGGGCAGGAGCGGCTGATCGGGCAGATGATCGATGTGAAGATCACCGAAGCCAAGGCCTACACGCTGCGCGGCGAAGTCATAATCAGCAACACCCCCTGAGCGACTCACGTCGCTTCCCCCTCTCAACCTTCGGTGGAGGGGGGGCGCCCGGCTAGGGACGGCGCCCTCGCTGCGGGGCGGCCCTTGCTCGGCGCCCCCATGTTGGAGCGCGCCTGTCTCATGCGCCGTGAACCAAGCTCAGCTCAGCCGGCAAACACCGTGCGCGCTTCGGTGAAGCGCTTGCTGAAATAGACGTTGTCCATGTCGACCACGCGCACGATGCCGCCGCTCGAGGGCGCATGCACGAAGCGCTCGCCGCCGACATAGATGCCCATGTGCGAATAGCGCCCGCCCGAGGTGTTGAAGAACACGAAATCGCCGCGCTGCAGGTCGCGCCGGTTCAGCGTGGTGCTCACGCTGGCCCACTGGCTGGTGCTGCGCGGCAGGCGCTTCTCGGTGATGCCCTGCAGCGCGTACTGCACCAGCCCGCTGCAGTCGAAGCCGCCTTCGGGCGTATTGCCGCCATAGGTATAGGGCGTGTTGACCACGAGCATGGTGCGTGCATAGAGCGCATCGCGCAGCGTGCCATCGAGCGCCAGCGGCACCACCGGCGGCGGCGCCGGACGGCCGCGGCGCGCGGGTGACGAACTGCAGCCAGCCAACACGGCAGCGCCAGCGAGCGCCGCGGACAGAAGAAGCCGGCGTGGCGGCGCGGCATGGATTTCAGGCAGCGTTTGCATGCGGCCATTATGGGCAAGGGGCGCAGAGGGGCCAAATCCGAAGTCTTTGTCCTGAGACGGACGGGGTCTACCGTTCGTCATAAGCCTGC
This sequence comes from Comamonas antarctica, assembly GCF_013363755.1. NCBI lineage: Bacteria > Pseudomonadati > Pseudomonadota > Betaproteobacteria > Burkholderiales > Comamonadaceae > Comamonas > Comamonas antarctica. The sequence goes on along the minus strand of NZ_CP054840.1, from coordinate 533,868 downwards.
TGACAACCGCTCGTGTTGAGCGCTGCGACAAACCGTTCGTGGTGAGCTTGCTGATAAACGTTCGTGGTGAGCCCGTCGAACCATGGACGGCCACATCTCAAAACCTGACCACAGGCGCGCCATCCTTCGACAAGCTCAGGACGAGCGGAGGAAAACCATATGTGGTGAGCGTTGCAAGAACCGTTCGTGGTGAGCCCGCCTGCGCGGCCCGGTCGAACCATGAACGGCCGGCCCTCCAGCAGCCTGGCGCGCCAAAAAAAAACCGGCCCGCGCATCACGCAAGGCCGGTTTTGGCAGGAAACCGAAGAAAGATCAGAACGGCAGCTTGGGCATGCCGCCGCCGCCCATCATCCCCTTCATGGCCTTCATGCCGCCCATGCGCTTCATCATCTTCATCAGGCCGCCGCCCTTCATCTTCTTCATCATGTCCTGCATCTGCTCGAACTCCTTGAGCAGGCGGTTGACTTCCTGCACCTGCACGCCCGCGCCCATGGCAATGCGCTTCTTGCGCGTGGCCTTGATCAGCTCGGGCTTGGCGCGCTCCTTGGCGGTCATCGAGCAGATGATGCCTTCCTTGCGGCGCACCTCGCGCTCGGCCTTGTCCATGTCGACCTGGCCGGCCTTGGCCGTGAGCTGGCTTGGCAGCTTGTCCATCAGGCTGGACAGGCCGCCCATCTGCTTCATCTGCTGGATCTGGCCCAGGAAGTCGTTGAGGTCGAAGCCGTCGCCGCTCTTGACCTTGGCGGCGAGGCGCTGCGCGGCCTCCATGTCGACGCCGGCCGTGACCTGCTCGACCAGCGCGACGATGTCGCCCATGCCCAGCACGCGGCCCGCATGGCGCTGCGCGTCGAAGACTTCAAGGCCGTCGAGCTTTTCCGAGACACCCGCGAACTTGATCGGCGCGCCCGTGATCTGGCGCACCGACAGCGCCGCACCGCCGCGCGAGTCGCCGTCGAGCTTGGTCAGCACGATGCCGGTCAGCGGCAGCGCTTCCTTGAAGGCCTTGGCGGTGTTGATCGCATCCTGGCCCTGCATGGCATCGACGACAAACAGCGTCTCGACGGGCTTGAGCGCGCCGTGCAGTTCCTGGATTTCGCGCATCAGCGCTTCATCGATGGCCAGGCGGCCCGCGGTATCGACCAGCAGCACATCGAAGAAATGGCGCTTGGCGTAATCGAGCGCGCCGCGCGCGATATCCAGCGGCTTCTGGTCGGGCGTGCTCGGGAACCATTCGGCGCCGGCCTGGGCCGTGACCGTCTTGAGCTGTTCGATGGCCGCGGGGCGGTACACGTCGCCCGACACCGTGAGCACCTTCTTCTTGCGCTTTTCAATCAGGTGCTTGGCCAGCTTGGCAGTGGTGGTGGTCTTGCCCGCGCCCTGCAGGCCGGCCATCAGGATCACCGCCGGCGGCTGGGCATTGAGGTTGATGTCGCTCACGCCCTCGCCCATGGTCGCGGCCAGTTCGGCGTTGACGATGGACACCAGCACCTGGCCCGGCTGCAGCGAAGACAGCACTTCCTGGCCCAGCGCCTTTTCCTTGACGCGCGCGATGAAGTCGCGCACCACGGGCAGGGCCACATCGGCCTCGAGCAGCGCCATGCGCACCTCGCGCAGCATGTCCTGCACGTTGGATTCTGTGATGCGGGCCTGGCCACGCATCTCCTTGACGAGGCGCGAGAGTTTTTCGGTAAGAGCGGAGGCCATAGGCGGGAAATTCCGGTAGATGCTGCGGCCGCGATTGGGTCCGGGCGCGCCGATGGGCACGCAGAGGCGGCAGCAGGCAGGAGTGAAGGCTTGAATTTTACCTGCTGGTGCGGCCTGCGGCAGCCGCCCATGCCCTTGCCGGCGCGGGTTCGCGGGGATTGGCGGCAGCGGGCAAACGTGTACGATTTGACACATCCACGCCGCGGGGTGCGCCACGCGGCCCTGCCGGCGCGGAGCCTGCCTGCGCCGGTCTATCATTGAGCGATGGTTTCCTTTGCCTCCATGCATTCTCCCTCCCCGACCCTGACCTGGCTGCTGGCCCTGTCCGCGGCCTGCGCCTATGCCGTTCCCGCGCTGCGCATCGGGGAAACCGCGGCGCGCTGGGCGCTGGCCGTGGCCTGGGCGCTGCACGCGGGCTCTCTGGCCTGGGGGCTGCTGGGCACCGCGCCGCATTTCGGCTTTGCCACGGCGCTGTCGGTCACGGCCTGGCTCATGCTCACCGTCTATGGGGTCGAGCAGCAGCTCTATCCCCGGCTGCGCACGCGCGCGCTGCTGGGGCTGCTGGGCGCGGCCGCGGTGGTGCTGGCGGCGTTGTTTCCGGGCCTGCCGCTGCAGGTCAACTCCTCGGTCTGGCTGCCGCTGCATCTGGCGCTGGGCATTGCATCCTATGGCCTGTTCACCGCGGCCGTGGTGCATGCGGCGCTGATGAACCACGCCGAAAAGCGCATCCGCCTCGCGGCCGACGACGACAGCGGCATCCCGCTGCTGGCGCTCGAACGCCTCACTTTCCGCTTCGTGGGCGCGGGCTTCTGGCTTCTGACCGCCACGCTGCTGGCCGGCTGGCTGTTCGGCGAGGCGCTGTACGGCCGCGCCTGGCGCTGGGACCACAAGACCATCTTCTCGCTGCTGTCGTGGATCACGTTCGCGACGCTGCTGGTCGGGCGCGCGCGCTTTGGCTGGCGCGGCCGGCATGCGGTGCACATGCTGTATGCGGGCGCACTGCTGCTGCTCTTGTCCTATGCGGGTTCGCGCTTCGTGATGGAAGTGCTCCTCGAACGCTTCACATGAAATATCTCCTCGTTCTTCTGGTCGTCGTGATTGCCGTCGGCATCTGGCGCAGCAACCGCCGCCGCGCCGAACAGGTGGCGCGCCCGGCGGCGCAGCGTGAGACCCGGCTGCAGCCGCCCCAGGACATGGTGGCCTGCGCGCGCTGCGGCTTGCATCTGCCGCGCAGCGATGCGCTGGCGCTGGGCGGCCCGGCGCAGCCCACCTATTACTGCTGCGCCGAGCATCGCGCGCAAGGCCCGGCCTGAGCCGGCGCTGCGCCCAGGCCATGGCTGCAGCCCCTGCCCCGCCCCGCCCCTTCCCGGCCGAGCCGCAGGCCGTGCGGCTTTGGAACGGCTTTCTCAATGGCCGCGTGCTGGTGGCCGCGGTGCTGCTGGCGCTGCAAGGGCTGAGCCTCACGGTACAGAGCCAGAACGCGCCGCTGCTGTGGACCGTCTGCGCGGTTTATCTGGCGCTTGCGCTGTTCACGCGCATTGCCGGGCGCCGCACGCCGCCGCCGCCGCAGGCCGGCTGGCACTGGCTGCCGCTGATCGGCGTCGACATTGCCGTGGTCTGCCTGTTGCAGCTGCAGCAGACCAGCCCGATCAACTATGCGCCGCTGCTGGCGCTGCCCATTCTCATGGCGTCGGCGCTGGGCACGCTGCTGCTGGCGTTTGCCACCACGGCCGGCGTCACGCTGCTGCTGCTGGGCTGGACCGGATGGACCGGCCGCCTCGGCATGTCGGATCTCACGCAGCAGTACTTCCAGACCGCGTTGACCTGCGCCGGCTATTTCCTGATGGCCTACCTCACGCACCAGCTGGCGCAGCGCCTGCAGCGCGAGCAGCAGCTGACGCAGCAAAGCCGCGAGGCGGCGCATCTGCAGGAGCAGGTCAATCACCTCATCATCCACCACCTCGACGACGGCGTGCTGGCCATCGACCGCCAGGGCCTGGTGCATACCGCCAATCCCGCGGCGCTGCTGCTGCTCGACTGCAGCGCGGGCCCGCAGCTGCCGTTCGCGCTGTCCGCCACCGAAGGCAATGCACCGCTGTCGACGCTGGTCGAGCAGACCTTTGCCAGCGGCGCGGCGCTGACCGCGGACATGGACCTGGTGCACGCCGCCCACAATCCGCTGGGGCTGCATGTGCGCACCTGGCTCACCGCGCCGATGCAGGGCGATGCGCCCGCGGCGGCGCAGTGGTGCGTGGTGTTCCTGCATGACCTGCGCGAGATGCAGGCCCGGCTGCGCACCGAGAAGCTGGCGGCGATGGGCCGCATGTCGGCGGCCGTCGCGCACGAGATCCGCAATCCGCTGGCCGCGATCAGCCAGGCCAACGCGCTGCTGGCCGAGGACCTGAGCGATCCGGGCCAGCAGCGCCTGAGCGCCATGGTCGCGCACAACGCCCAGCGCCTGGCGCGCATCGCCGAGGAAGTGCTCGACATCGCGCGCGTGCAGCAGCAGATCCATGCGGCCGAGGCCAGCGCGCTGCCGCTGGACGAGCAGGTCGCGGCGATCTGGGACGAATGGCGCGCCCAGGGGGGCGAGGCGCGCGAGGCCCGCGTCTTGCTGCACGCCGAGCAGGCGCTGGTGGCCTTCGATGCCGAGCACCTGCGCCGCGTGCTGGTCAACCTGCTGGACAACGCCCAGCGCTTTCGCAGCGGCGCAGCCGACGGCCTGCAGCTGCTGACCGGCCATGCGGGCCCGGTGCCGATGCTCGGCGTGCCGCAGGTGTGGCTGCAGGTCTGGAGCGATGGCGCGCCGCTCGACGCGTCGGTGCAACGCCATCTGTTCGAGCCTTTTTTCTCGTCGCACAGCCGCTCGACGGGCCTGGGGCTGTACATTTGCCGCGAGCTTTGCGAGCGCTACGGCGCGCGCCTGGGCTACCAGCGGCTGGCGCGCGACACCACGCGCGGCAGCATCGAGGGCAATGCCTTCACGCTGGTGTTCTATCCGACCGCCGTGCTGGGCACCCCCGCGTCCCGCCTCGACACCCTCGTTGTCTGACACCTGCCCATGCCTGACATTGCCGCCTCCATCCTGGTCATCGACGACGAGCCCGACCTGCGCACGCTCTACGAGCTGACGCTGCTGCGCGAAGGCTACCGCGTCGAGACCGCCGACAGCGTACAGGAGGCGCGCGCCCAGCTGCAGGCCCAGCGCTTCGACGCCGTGCTCACCGACATGCGCCTGCCCGACGGCCTGGGCCTGGACCTGCTGCTGGAGCTGCGCGCGCAGCAGCGCTCCGAGCGCTGCGTGGTCATCACCGCGCACAGCTCGGCCGAGAATGCGGTCGAGGCGCTGCGCGCGGGCGCCTTCGACTACCTGAGCAAACCCGTGGACCTCAAGCAGTTCCGCGCCGTCGTCGCCTCGGCCGTGCATCGGCCCGCGACCGGCGGTTCGTCCGCGGCGCGTGGCACGCGCGCCCCGGCCGCGGGCGGGCGCGAGTCCGAGCCGCGCCTGGCCGATCCGGCCGGCGCGCTGGCACTGCTGGTGGGCGAATCGCCGGCCATGCGCGCGGTCAAGCAGAACATTCTCAAGGTCGCCAAAGGCATGGCGCCAGTGCTGGTGCAGGGCGAATCGGGCACCGGCAAGGAACTGGTGGCGCGCGCGCTGCATGCCAGCAGCCACCGCGCCGACGGCCCGCTGGTGGCGGTGAACTGCGGCGCGATTCCCGACAACCTGCTCGAGGCCGAGTTCTTCGGCGCGCGCAAGGGCTCGTACACCGGCGCCACGCAGGATCGCGGCGGCTATTTCCAGGCCGCGCGCGGCGGCACGCTGTTTCTCGACGAGATCGGCGACCTGCCGCTCGCCATGCAGGCCAAGCTGCTGCGCGCCATCCAGGAGCGGCGCGTGCGCCCGCTGGGCTCGACCCAGGAGGAGACGGTCGATGTGCGCATCATCAGCGCCACGCACCGCGACCTGGCCGCCGAAGTCGCCGCGGGGCGCTTCCGCCAGGATCTCTATTACCGGCTCAACGTCATCGAGATCCGGCTGCCGCCGCTGCGCGAACGCCGCGAGGACCTGCCGGCGCTGTGCGAAGTGCTGCTGGCGCGCATTGCCGCCGAAACCGGCTGCCCGGTGCCGCCGGTCACCCCGCAGCTGCTCGAGCAGCTCGCACGCCTGCCGCTCACCGGCAACGTGCGTGAACTTGAAAACCAGCTGCACCGCGCGCTCACGCTCAGCGAAGACCAGCAGCTGTCGCTCGGCGCGGCCGCCGATGAAACGCTGGCGCCCGTGCCCGTGCCAGCTACCGCCGCCGCGCCCCTTGCCGCGGACGCCGGCCACCTGCCGCATGACCTGCAGGCCTGGCTCGACCAGCAGGAGCGCGACATCCTGGTGCGCGCACTGCGGGAAATGGGCTTCAACCGCACCGCCGCCGCGGCGCGGCTGGGCATCAGCCTGCGCCAGATCCGCTACCGCATTGCCCGCCTGAACATCTCCGCCCCCCATGACAGCGAAGCCCCCGACAGCCCCGAACACTGAAGCCGCAGGCCGCTGGCCGGCCAGCCCCTGGAACGGCGGCTGGTACCTGCCGGCGCAGATCCTGCCTTCGCCCAACTTCGGCGCGCGGCCCGAGGGCGCGCAGATCGATCTGCTGGTACTGCACTCGATCAGCCTGCCGCCCGGCGAATACGGCACGGGCGCGGTGCAGCAGCTGTTCACCAATCGGCTCGACTGGGATGCGCACCCCTATTACCAGGGCATACGCGGCGTGGAGGTCTCGGCGCACTTCTTCATCACGCGCGAAGGCAGGGTCTGGCAGTTCGTCGACTGCGGCCAGCGCGCCTGGCACGCGGGCGCGTCGCACTGGCGCGGGCGCGGCAACTGCAACGACGACTCGATAGGCATAGAGCTCGAAGGGCTCGAGGGGCTGACGTTCGAGCCGGCGCAGTATGCGGCGCTCGCGCAGCTGTGCGCCGATCTCGCCGCGCATTACCCGATTCGCCATGTGGCCGGCCATGAACATATCGCGCCGGGCCGCAAGCGCGATCCCGGGCCGGGCTTCGACTGGCCGCGGCTGCGCAGTGCGCTCGCGGGCCAGGCCCTGCAATGGCCTGCGGCTACCGCAGCGGACGTCTAAGGCGTTTTTCCACCAGCGTCAATCCATGACCATCGGGAGGCCGGCTTTTTCGCCACGCCGGCAAAATTTTTTGTCGTCCCGGCCATGCGGCGCAAGCCCGCGCGGGCCTTGGTTTTTGTGGTTTTCACCGGCGGCTTTCCTGCGCCAAGACAAGGTTTTTCCAGCGCGGAACATGCTCTTGGCGAAGCCATCGCGCTACACTAGCCCTCGAAGCAAAGACACTACCTGTAGTGGTCAATAGCCTCCACAGGCACTACATTTAGTGTTAAAAACTTGTGCACAGTGTGTGTACGGCTTGTGGACAATCAGTTTCGCGCTGCCGGCCCCGGCGGCTGCAGCGCCATCACCTAAACGCCCAAGAGGAATCCATGCAAGAAGCGTTGAACCCCGTCTCCTCCGCGTCCGCCGATGCGGCGACCACCGCGGCCAATCAGCAGTACCACGTCATGCGCCGCAGCGGTGATGTCGTGGACTTCACGCCGCAGAAGATCGCCGTTGCCGTGACCAAGGCCTTCCTCGCCGTGCGCGGCGCCCAGGGCGCGGCCTCGGCCAGCGTGCGCGAGATGGTGGACGAGCTCACGCAAGGCGTGGTGCGCGCGCTGGTGCGTTCGCGTCCGGGCGGCGGCACGTTCCACATCGAAGACATCCAGGACCAGGTCGAACTGGGCCTGATGCGCGGCGGCCACCATGAAGTCGCGCGCGCCTACGTGCTGTACCGCGAGCGCCGCAACCAGGAACGCGCCGAGCAGAAGAAGGCCACCCAGGCCGCGGCCGCCCCGGCGCCCGAACTGCAGGTCACCGACAACGGCCAGCGCGTGCCGCTGAACCGCGAACGCCTGGTGGCGCTGATCGAATCCGCGTGCCAGGGCCTGAACGCCGACATCCAGTCCGCGCCCATCGTGCAGGAAACCCTGCGCAACCTGTACGACGGCGTGCCCATCGACGAAGTGTTCAAGGCCGCCATCCTGGCCGCGCGCACGCTGATCGAGAAGGACCCCGACTACACCTACGCCACCGCGCGCCTGCTGCTGCACACCATCGTGCGCGAAGTCATGGGCCGCGATGTCGCGCCGGCCGAAATGGGCGCCGCCTATGCCGAATACTTCCCCGGCTTCGTGCAAAAGGGTGTCGACAACGAACTGCTCAACCCCGAGCTGCTCACCTATGACCTGCCGCGCCTGGCCAAGGCCCTCAAGGCCGAACGCGACCAGCAGTTCGACTACCTGGGCCTGCAGACGCTCTACGACCGCTACTTCCTGCACGTCAAGAAGACCCGCATCGAGCTGCCCCAGTCGTTCTTCATGCGCGTGGCCATGGGCCTGGCGCTAGGCGAGTCCGACCGCAACGCGCGCGCCATCGAGTTCTATGAGCTGCTGAGCTCGTTCGACTTCATGAGCAGCACGCCCACGCTGTTCAACAGCGGCACGCTGCGTTCGCAGCTCTCGAGCTGCTACCTGACCACGGTGCCCGACGACCTCGACGGCATCTACGAATCGATCAAGGAAAACGCGCTGCTGTCGAAGTTCGCCGGCGGCCTGGGCAACGACTGGACGCGCGTGCGCGCCCTGGGTTCGCGCATCAAGGGCACGAACGGCGAGTCGCAGGGCGTGGTGCCCTTCCTCAAGGTGGTCAACGACACGGCCGTGGCCGTGAACCAGGGCGGCAAGCGCAAGGGCGCGGTCTGCACCTACCTGGAAAGCTGGCACCTCGACATCGAGGAGTTCCTGGAGCTGCGCAAGAACACCGGCGACGACCGCCGCCGCACGCACGACATGAACACCGCGAACTGGATCCCCGATCTGTTCATGCGCCGCGTGATCGAAAAGGGCAGCTGGACGCTGTTCTCGCCCGCCGACGTTCCCGACCTGCACGACCTGTTCGGCGCCGACTTCGAGAAGGCCTACACCGCCTACGAAGCCAAGGCCCAGAGCGGCGAACTCAAGCTGCACAAGACGCTGCCCGCCACCGACCTGTGGCGCAAGATGCTGTCGATGCTGTTCGAGACCGGCCACCCCTGGATCACGTTCAAGGACCCCTGCAACATCCGCTCGCCGCAGCAGCATGTGGGCGTCGTGCACTCGTCCAACCTGTGCACCGAGATCACGCTCAACACCAGCGACACCGAAACCGCGGTCTGCAACCTCGGCTCGGTCAACCTGGTGCGCCACATCAAGGACGGCCAGCTCGACCACGAAAAGCTGCGCAAGACCATCACCACGGCGATGCGCATGCTCGACAACGTGATCGACATCAACTACTACGCGGTGCAGAAGGCCAAGGACTCGAATCTGCGCCACCGCCCCGTGGGCCTGGGCCTGATGGGCTTCCAGGATGCGCTGTATGAGATGCGCATGCCCTACGCCTCGCTGTCGGCCGTGGAGTTCGCCGACCAGTCGATGGAAGCCATCTGCTACTACGCCTACTGGGCCTCGACCGAGCTGGCCAAGGAACGCGGCAGCTACTCGACCTTCAAGGGCTCGCTGTGGGACCGTGGCATCCTGCCGCTGGACACCCTGGACCTGCTGGAAAAGGCGCGTGGCGGCCATGTCGAAGTCGACCGCTCGATGCGCCTCGACTGGGACGGCCTGCGCAAGAAGATCGCGGCCGACGGCATGCGCAACTCGAACTGCGTGGCCATCGCCCCCACGGCGACGATCTCCAACATCGTCGGCGTCGATGCCTCGATCGAGCCCTCGTTCGGCAACCTGTCCGTCAAGTCCAACCTGTCGGGCGAGTTCACCATCATCAACAACTACCTGGTGCGCGACCTCAAGCGCCTGGGCCTGTGGGATGACGTGATGGTCATGGACCTGAAGCACTTCGACGGCTCGCTGCGCCCCATCGACCGTGTGCCCCAGGAAATCAAGGACCAGTACGCCACGGCGTTCGAAGTCTCGCCCGAATGGCTGGTCGAAGCCGCGTCGCGCCGCCAGAAATGGATCGACCAGGCGCAGAGCCTGAACATCTACATGGCCGGCGCCTCGGGCAAGAAGCTCGACGACACCTACAAGCTGGCGTGGCTGCGCGGTCTGAAGACCACCTATTACCTGCGCACCACCAGCGCCACGCAGGTCGAGAAGTCGACCGTGCAAAGCCGCACGCTCAACGCCGTGTCGTCGTCGGCTCCCGCTGCTGCCACGGCGGCCGCCGCCACGGCTGCGGTCACCGTCGCATCGGCCGCGGCCGCCGCCGTGCCCAGCGCGCTGGAAAAGGCCGCTGCCGCCGCGCTGGCCAGCACGCCCGCCACGGACATCAAGTTCTGCGCGATCGACGACCCGGGCTGCGAAGCCTGCCAGTGATGGCACCGGGCACAGGCCTCAAGCCCTAGCGCTTCGGGCCTGCGCCACCCGCCCGCCGGCGCCCTGCGCCGCGCGGGCGGCTCCCTCTTCCAGCCTGGCCCGTGGCTTCGCTGGACCCTGCCAAGGCCGCCGTCGCCCCACGCCACCGCGCCTCTTGCAGCCCTCTTCAGGAACACACCATGCTGACCTTCGACGACGACACCACCCCCAGCACCTCCGCCAGCAATGCCGCGGCGACTCCCGCCGCCTCCGTCAAGCGCGTCAATGCCGCCGACAAGCGCATCATCAACGCCAAGACCGACGTCAACCAGCTGGTGCCGTTCAAGTACAAGTGGGCCTGGGAAAAGTACCTGGCCACCTGCGCCAACCACTGGATGCCGCAGGAAGTGAACATGACGCGCGACATCGCGCTGTGGAAGGACCCGAACGGCCTGACCGAAGACGAGCGCCGCATCGTCAAGCGCAACCTGGGCTTCTTCGTCACGGCCGACTCGCTGGCCGCGAACAACATCGTGCTGGGCACCTACCGCCACATCACCGCGCCCGAATGCCGCCAGTTCCTGCTGCGCCAGGCCTTCGAGGAAGCGATCCACACCCACGCCTACCAGTACATCGTCGAGTCGCTGGGCCTCGAGGAAGGCGAGATCTTCAACGCCTACAACGAGATCAAGTCGATCCGTGACAAGGACGAGTTCCTGATCCCCTACATCGAGGCGATCATGGACCCGAACTTCCACACCGGCACGCCCGAAACCGACCAGACGCTGCTCAAGTCGCTGATCGTCTTCGCCTGCCTGATGGAAGGCCTGTTCTTCTACGTCGGCTTCACGCAGATCCTCGCGCTGGGCCGCCAGAACAAGATGACCGGTGCCGCCGAGCAGTACCAGTACATCCTGCGCGACGAGTCGATGCACTGCAACTTCGGCATCGACCTGATCAACCAGCTCAAGCTGGAGAATCCGCACCTTTGGACCAACGAGTTCAAGGAAGAAATCAAGGCGCTCTTCATCAAGGCCGTCGAGCTCGAATACGCGTATGCCGAAGACACCATGCCGCGCGGCGTGCTGGGCATGAACGCATCGATGTTCAAGGGCTACCTGCGCTACATCGCCAACCGCCGCGCGACGCAGATCGGCCTCGAGGAACTCTTCCCGGGTGAGGAAAATCCCTTCCCCTGGATGAGCGAGATGATCGATTTGAAGAAGGAACGTAACTTCTTTGAGACACGCGTGATCGAGTATCAGACCGGCGGCGCACTTTCCTGGGATTAATCGCTCTTCCGCAGGCACAATGGCACTCATCAACCGCCCCATGCAAATCACCTTGCGTCAAGGTGCTGCACGGGGCGATTCCGAGTTCATTGCGATGCGTCACTCCACATCGCTATGGATCGCTTCCTGCCGATGCGCAGTCGAAGTGTTTTGTGCAAATCGACCAAGGAGAAGATGATGGCAACTGCGAAGAAAACGGCCGACAAGAAGGCCACGACTGCGACCCCGGCAGAGACCGCGAAGAAAGCGGCTCCCGCCACCAAGACGGCAACCAAGGCCACGACCGTGACCAAGGCTGCGGCACCGAAGAAGGCAGCAGCTGCGCCCAAGGCCGCAGCCAAGCCCGCCACGGCCGCCGCTCCAGCCAAGAAGGCTGAAGCCGCCAAGCCCGCAGCCGCCAAGAAGACCGCTGCTGCCAAGCCGGCCGCAACCTCTACCAAAGCCGCGGTGAACAAGACCTCCACGGCTTCGGCCAAGGCTGCTGCTCCTGCCAAGGCCAGCACGGCCAAGAAGACCGGCACCGCGGCCAAGGCGGCAACGCCGGCCAAGGCTGCTGCACCGGCGAAGAAGTCTGCAGCTTCTGCCAAGGCTGCCGCACCGAAGTCTGCAGCTTCTGCCAAGGCGGCCGCACCGAAGTCTGCTGCATCCGCCAAGGCTGCCGCACCAAAGGCTGCTGCTTCCGCCAAGGCCGCCGCACCGAAGTCTGCGGCATCCGCCAAGGCCGCTGCGCCCAAGGCTGCTGCACCGGCACCGGCCACCTCGGCAAAGGCCGCGGCCCCCGCCAAGAAGGCTGCTGCTCCAGCAAAGGCCCCGGCCCCCGCCAAGAAGGCCGCTGCTCCAGCAAAGGCTGCGGCCCCCGCCAAGAAGGCCGCTGCTCCAGCAAAGGCTGCGGCACCCGCCAAGAAGGCCGCCGCTCCTGCCTCTGCCAAGGCTGCGGCACCCGCCAAGAAGGCCGCCACTCCTGCCTCTGCCAAGGCTGCTGCGCCCGCCAAGAAGGCTGCTGCTCCGGCAAAGGCCCCCGCTGCAGCCAAGACCGCTGCTCCGGCAAAGGCCACCGCTCCAGCCAAGACCGCTGCTTCGGCCAAGGCCGCTCCGGCACAGGCCGCCTCTGCCAAGAAGGCCGCTGCAAAGAAGCCGGCAAAGGCCGCTGCTGCACCGGCCGCCGTGGCCGCGGCACCCGTGGCACAGACCCAGCTCCAGCCCCAGGCCGCATGGCCCTTCCCGACGGGCACCAAGCCCTGAGCGATGGCACTCGCCAGCAAAGCCCGAAGCCGCAAGGCCTCGGGCTTTTTTCATTCAGGCTTGTGCCAGATCCGCTGCCACAGTTCGATCAGGGCTTCGCGCACCGGAACCTCCAGCGGCTGCTGCGCGATGACGGTCCGGCCCGCGCGGATTTCCTCCGGACTGCCGAGCCGGAAACGAAAGCTGTAGCGGCCTTCGCTGCCCATGCGCAGATCGCTGAGATAAAGCGCGTCGTCTTCCTGTTCAAGCTTCATGAAGCCATCGGCAAAACGCGCCAACTGCGCAATCGCCGGCGCGTGCGGCGCATATTGGGACTGCAGCGCAGTACCGCGTTCATGGCGCGTCCAGGCCGTCGCGCGGTTCTTGTCGAACACCGAGTGATAGCCTTCCCAATAATGCGTATCGTCCATGGCCACCACGCGCCACAGCAGCGTATTGAGCGGAGTCGGCGTCACCAGCAGCTGCGGCGCCGCGATGTCTTGCGCTGCCAGCGAGGCGCGCGCAACGCCACTCACATGCTGCTGCGCCAACACGCTCCAGGCCAGATACAGGCTGCTGAGCAGCAACCCGACCTGGTTGCCACGCAGCCCGGCAAACGACTTGCGGCACAGCGCGACCCCGACGCCGATCAGCAGCGGCAGCGTATAGAGCGGATCGATCACGAACACGCTGCCCAGGCCGTAGGCCTCGCGGCTGAACGGCCGCAGCAGCTGCGTGCCGTAGACCGTGAACCAGTCGAGTACCGGGTGCGTGACCAGCACCAGTGCCATTGCCAGCGACCAGCGCCGCCAATATGCGCCCTCGCCCTGCAGCCGCGCGATGCACCAGCCCAGCAGCGGCGACAGCAGCAAGAGGTACAGCAGCGAATGGCTGTTGCCGCGATGGTTGATCATGTTGGCCAGCGCGTTGCCATGGTCGATGAACACATCGAGGTCGGGCAGCGTGCCCGCGACCAGCCCCCAGAACGCGGACTTCCAGACGGCCGTGCGGCGGCCCATGGTGGCAATGGTCAGCGCTGAACCCAGCGCGATCTGCGAAACGGAATCCATGGACGTCCAGGCTCAAAAAGGCAAATTCCACCATGGACGCATGGCGCGCCCATGACCGGGCGCGCGGCTTATTCCGCCGCGAAGTCCAGGCGGTAGTTCTGCGGACCCTTGCTGGCGATCTTCAGCGCCCCGACGCGGTTGCCCAGTTCGGCGCAGCGCACCAGCGGCCAGCCCTTTTCCAGCCCGAACAGCAGCGCGCCGCGCCAGGCATCGCCGCAACCCGTGGGATCGACGACCTGCTTGGGCACCACCGGCGGCACATGCGTCTTTTCGCCCTGCTCCCAGACTTCGCAGCCTTCGGCGCCCAGCGTCACGACCAGGCCACGGACCTGCTGCGACAACGCCGCGAGGTCCATGCCGGTGCGGTCGCACAGCACCTTGGCTTCGTAGTCGTTGACGGCAATCCAGTCGGCCTGCGCGATGAAGGCCTTGAGCTCTTCGCCATTGAACATCGGCAGGCCCTGGCCCGGATCGAACACAAACGGAATGCCGGCTTCGTGGAACTGGCGCGCATGCTGGAGCATGGCTTCGCGGCCATCGGGTGCGACGATGCCCACCGCAGCCGGCGTCTCGGACGTGACCTGCAGCAGATGGGCATGCGACATCGCGCCGGGATGGAAGGCGGTGATCTGGTTGTTGTCGGCGTCGGTCATGATCATCGCCTGCGCGGTATAGATCTCGCTGCTCTCGCCGACATGGCGCGTCGAGATGCCGAGATTGCGCATGTGCTCGAGATAGCTTTCGCCATCGCTGCCCAGCATGGCCATCGGCAGCGGCTCGCCGCCCAGCAGCTTCAGGCTGTAGGCGATGTTGCCGGCGCAGCCGCCGAAATCGCGGCGCAGCGTCGGCACCAGGAACGAGACATTGAGTATGTGCAACTGGTCCGGGAGGATCTGGTCGGCAAAGCGGCCCTCGAAGGTCATGATGGTGTCAAACGCGAGGGATCCACAAATGAGGGCGGCCATGTTGGTAAGGTAGTCAGGGGTAGAAGACAAGCGCACGATAACCCGCGATGCGGGCTGGCGTGGCGGTGACGGCCAGCGGAACGCGCGCGCTCCACTCGGCCTGGGCGCCCAGCGTGGCCGGGGCCTGCAGATCGGCGGGCAGCAGCACGCGGCGCAGCACCGGCTGGTCCTGCAGGTCGGTGAGCGTGAGCTCCACCGCGGGCATGGCCAGTTCGGTACTGGCCTGGTTTTCAATGGTCAGCGTAAGCAGGTAGCTGCCTTCCTGCGCGGTGCGCGTGAAGGCCGAGGCCGTGATCACGATCTGCGCGATGTCCTGGCGCGCCGACAGCGTGCAGCCGGACAGCGCGCACAGGCCTTGCAACGCCGGGCGCAGCGCGGGATTCCACGCGGCCAGCGCATTGCGCTCCTGCAGCGCGACCTGCAGCGCCAATGCCAGCAGCAGCACCGTGCTGCCCGCGGCAAGTGCCGCGCGCACGCCGCGCGACTGCCAGAACGCCTTGCGCCGCGCGGTGCGCATGAAGCCGGGTTCGGCTTCGGTCTGGGGCGGCCGCTCGCCGTGCGACCGCGCAAACGGGTCTGGCGCGGCGCCGGCAAGCGGTAGCGGCGCCAGTTCGGATTCGTGGCGCAGATCGATATCCAGATCGACTTCGGGCTGGCGCTCCAGCGGCGGCTGCGGCCCCGATTCGAGATCAGGGTCGGCTTCCGGTTCAGCTTTCAGTTCCGGCTCCGGCTCCGGCGCCGGTTCCGGCAACGCTTCAGCGCCCGGCTCGGATGCACCAGACGGCTGCGGCTGCGCTTGCGCGTCGAACTCCGGCGCGTCAGGCGCCAGCGGCAGATCGTCTTCATCGTCGACGGCTGCCGGCAGCGCGTAACCGGACTCCTGCGCCGGCACCTGCTCGGCTACGGCGGCCACGGGTGCTGCGGGTACCGCCGGCACGGGCGCAGCTGCGGCCGCATCCAGCGTCAGCGTGGCGTCGAAGACCTCCTGGCACTGGCCGCAGCGCACCCAGCCTTCGGAGATCCGCAACTGGTCGGCCACCACCTTGAACCTCGTTCCACAAGAAGGGCAGCGCGTCGTCTGGCTCATCGGCAGTTCCTGGCAAAAGTGGGGCGAACCGGTGCGCCGGTCAGCGCGTGGCGGTCATCAGGATCCAGCCGTCTTCGCTGTCCGCGACCTCGAGCTGAATATAAGGCGCATAGGCCTCTTTGAGCTCGTCGGCCTGGCGTTCGAGGATACCGGCGAGCACCAGGTGGCCGCCCGCGGCCACATGCGCGCACAACAGCGGGGCCAGCACCTTCAGCGGCGAAGCCAGGATATTGGCCAGCACCGTGCCATATTCGCCCTTTGCCTTGTCGGGCAGGCCTGCGGACAGCTGCACCTCGTTGGCCTGCGCATTCTGCAGCGTCGACTCCACGGCCGCGGTGTCGATGTCGACGGCATCGATGTCGACCGCGCCGAACTTGGCGGCGCCAATGGCCAGGATGCCCGAGCCGCAACCGTAATCCAGCACGCGGCCCAGCGATCCCTGCGGCTGGCGCGCGATCCAGCGCAGGCACATGCGCGTGGTCGGGTGCGTGCCGGTGCCAAATGCCAGGCCCGGGTCGAGGCGGATGCTGACCCTGGCTTGCTCGGGCAGTTCATGCCAGGTCGGCACGATCCAGAACTCGGGCGTGATGTCCACGGGCGTGAACTGCGATTGCGTGAGCCGCACCCAGTCCTGCTCGGGCACGTCGTTCACGCCCAGCACGGTGCAGCCGGCGAAGAAGTCCTGCAGGCTCAGCAGCTGGCGCGCTTCCTGGGCCAGTTCCTCGGTGGGAAACAGCGCCACCACGCGGCTGCGCTGCCAGCCATCCTTGGGCGGCGGCATGCCGGGCTCGCCGAACAGGGCCTGTTCGGCCTCGGTCTGCGCATCGGCGTCTTCGACCGACACGCTCAATGCGTCCAGCGCATCCAGCGCGTCGCTGATGGTTTCAACCCGGTCTTCCGGGCACAGCAGGGTCAGTTCAAACATGACGCCGTTCCTTGTAAAAATGAAAATGCCGGCCCCCGTTGCCAGAGGCCAGCATGTGCGGTCACAGCCCGATGGCCTGACTCATCGCTTGGGGTTGCGCAGCTGCAGCCACTCTTCCAGGTAATGGATGTTGGTGCCGCCTTCCATGAACTTGGCATCCACCATCAGGTCCTTGTGCAGCGGCACGTTGGTGTTGATGCCTTCGATCACGGTCTCCAGCAGCGCCGTGCGCATGCGCGCCAGCGCCTGCTCGCGGGTGTCGCCGTGGACGATGATCTTGCCGATCATCGAGTCGTAGTTCGGGGGCACGAAGTAGTTGGTGTAGACATGCGAGTCGACGCGCACGCCCGGGCCGCCCGGCGCATGCCAGGTGGTGATCCGGCCGGGGGACGGCGTGAACTTGTACGGGTCCTCGGCATTGATGCGGCACTCGATCGCATGGCCGCGCAGCTCGATCTGGCGCTGCGTGAACGGCAGCTTCTCGTCGGCCGCGACCATGATCTGCGTCTTCACGATGTCCACGCCCGAGATCATTTCGGTCACGGGGTGTTCGACCTGCACGCGGGTGTTCATCTCGATGAAGTAGAACTCGCCGTTCTCGTAGAGGAACTCGAACGTGCCCGCGCCGCGGTAGCCGATCTTCTTGCAGGCCGCGACGCAGCGCTCGCCGATGCGCTCGATCAGCCGGCGTGGAATGCCGGGCGCGGGCGCTTCTTCGATCACCTTCTGGTGGCGGCGCTGCATCGAGCAGTCGCGCTCGCCCAGGTAGACGGCGTTCTTGAACTTGTCGGCCAGCACCTGGATTTCAATGTGGCGCGGGTTCTGCAGGTACTTTTCCATGTAGACCGCAGGATTGCCGAACGCCGCACCGGCCTCGGCCTTGGTCATCTGCACCGCATTGATCAGCGCGGCTTCGGTATGCACCACGCGCATGCCGCGGCCACCGCCGCCGCCCGCGGCCTTGATGATCACCGGATAGCCCACGGCCTTGGCGATGCGCCGGATCTGCACCGGATCATCGGGCAGCTCGCCATCGGAGCCGGGCACGCAGGGCACGCCGGCCTTGATCATGGCCTGCTTGGCCGAGACCTTGTCGCCCATGATGCGGATCGACTCGGGGGTCGGGCCGATGAACTGGAAGCCGCTCTTTTCCACGCGCTCGGCGAAGTCGGCGTTCTCGCTCAGGAAACCATAGCCGGGGTGGATGGCTTCGGCGTCGGTCACTTCGGCCGCGGAAATGATGGCCGGCATGCTGAGGTAGCTCAGCGGAGACGGCGCGGGGCCGATGCAGACGGCTTCGTCGGCCAGCTTGACGTACTTGGCGTCGCGGTCGGCCTCGGAGTAGACCATCACGGCCTTGACGCCCAGCTCGCGGCAGGCACGCTGGATGCGCAGGGCAATCTCGCCCCGGTTGGCCACCAGAATTTTCTTAAACATGGAAGTCCTCGCGGCGCAGTGCCTGCGTATGGGCGCACGCCACAGTCATGGGCTCAGCCGGCGCCAGGGCGCGGCCGCTACTTGTTGCTTCACGCAGCATCGATCGCCGATCACTCGATCACGAACAGCGGTTGTCCGTACTCTACCGCCTGGCCGTTCTCGCCCAGGATGCGGGTGATCTTGCCGGACTTGTCGGCCTCGATCTCGTTGAGGATCTTCATCGCTTCGATGATGCAGATGGTGTCGCCTTCCTTGACCTCGGTGCCGACATCGACGAAGGGCTTGGCGCCCGGGCTCGACGAACGGTAGAAGGTGCCGACCATGGGCGACTTCACGACATGGCCGGACTCGGCGGCAGCGGCGGGTGCGGGCAGTTCGGCTGCGGGCGCTGCGGCAGGCGCGGCGGCAACAGGAGCGGCCACCGGGGCGGCGACATACTGCTGAACGATCTTGCCTTCGCTCTTGACGATACGGACCTTGCCTTCGGCTTCGGTGATTTCCAACTCTGACACGTTGGATTCAGAGACCAGGTCGATCAAGGTCTTGAGTTTTCGCAAATCCATGGGAGCTCCAGCGACTAAAACTTGTTAAGGGCGCGAATTTACTCCAATTTCGCCCTATTTCACGTTTCGTGGCACATTTTTCACCAACATCACCAGGGGGATTAGGGAAAAAAGCAATGTCGCGGGCTAGCTTCGAGCCCAATCGGCGAGATCCTGCGCGCTCAATTCGCCTATTTTACGTTGCCGCAACTTTCCATCGCTGCCCAGAAAGACCGTGAACGGCAGTCCGCCGTTGATATTGCCCAGTTCGCGCGTGAGCTGGCTGCCGTCCGCCGCCATGCCGACCGGGAATGCGAGCGGCTGGCGCTGCAGGAATTTCTGCACTGCCGGCTCCTTGTCCACCGCCAGGCCCACTACCTGGATGCCATGCGCGGCCTTGCGGCCGGCAAACTCGCTCAGCAGCGGCAACTCGCGCACGCACGGCGGGCACCAGGTGGCCCAGAAATTCACGATCAGCGGCTGGCCGCGCCATTCGGCAAAAGCCAGCGGCGCGCCATCGGGCGTGGAGAAGCTGCGCTGCCAAAGCGCCTCTTCGACCCCGGGCAGGGCCGCGCCGGGCGCCAGGCGCCACCAGGCCACGCCTGCGCCCGCCACGGCCGCCGCGGCGGCCACGCCGGCACCCAGCCACAGCCGGCGGCGCGGGGAATGCGTGGAAGAGGGATCAACGGACTGGTGCAAGGGATTCGTCATGATTTCCATTTTCTTCGGACAGCAGCCGGCGCACGGCGGCGGTATCGCCGCGCGGACTGCGGCCGCGCGCATCGGGCTTGAGCGCTCCGCGCAGATCGTCGAGATCGTAGACCAGCAGGTGCAAGCCGATGATCGCGCCCAGTTCGCGCGACATCACGCCCAGGCTCAAGGCCTCGACATCCTCGCCATGGAAGCCGGTCACCGTGCTCGGGTCGTAATCGACATGGTGGTTGATCAGCGCGATCTCCGCCGACTTGCAGTCATCGCAGAACAGCTGGATATAGATGTCGGACGCGCGCGTGGCGGTGCCGCGCCAGACCGCCCCACCCAGATGCGGGCGGAACTCGGCCATGCGCTCCATCCACTCCAGCGCCAGACGGCGCAGCGCGCGCAGTTCGGCGGGCTGCGTGTCGGCGCAGAACAGCGCAATGTATTCGCGCACCGCATCCTCGACATGGTCGTTGTCGGGCAGCGCGGTGCGCGCCGGCAGACCCAGTTCGCGCAGCGCACGCCGCTTGGCGGCGCCCCAGTCCAGGCCGTCCTCGACGACCAGGCGCGCAGCGGTGTGGGCGATTTCATCCATGAGTGAGTCTTGCTGCATATAGCCCCCCGAAAAACGCCAGTCCGGCAACCACCTGCAGCGCAGGCCTTGCCGACAGGATAACGGCATGGCGCCGTTCCGGCATGCCAGCGGAAATTCCAGATGCCGTGCGCCAGGCATGGGATGCAGGCATCACGCCATTAAATGCCCGGACCGGCTTTTTTTGCAACCCCTGGTGTCCGCGCACGACCCGCAGCGCCGGCCACCGCCGGGCCAAACGTAGAATCCCGGGCCATGCACATACATATATTGGGGATTTGCGGGACCTTCATGGGCGGCGTGGCCGCGCTGGCACGCGAAGCGGGCCACCGCGTGACCGGCTGCGATGCCGGCGTCTACCCCCCGATGAGCGACCAGTTGCGCGCGCTCGGCATCGAGCTGATCGAGGGCTATGACGCCGACCAGATCAGCCTGCGTCCCGACATGTTCGTGGTCGGCAACGTGGTCAGCCGCGCGCGCCTGCCCGACGGCCGGGCCAAGTATCCGCTGATGGAGGCCATCCTCGATGCCGGCGTGCCCTATACCAGCGGCCCGCAATGGCTCAGCGAGCATGTGCTGCGCGGCCGCCATGTGCTGGCCGTGGCCGGAACCCACGGCAAGACCACGACCACCTCGATGCTGGCCTGGATCCTCGAATGCGCGGGCCTGCAGCCCGGTTTCCTGGTCGGCGGCGTACCGCTGGACTTCGGCGTCTCGGCACGGCTGGGCGCGGCCACGCGTCCCGTTGCCGGGCCCGGCCCGGCGGGCGCCGAGCCGCTGTTCGTGATCGAAGCCGATGAATACGACACCGCGTTCTTCGACAAGCGCAGCAAGTTCGTGCACTACCGCCCGCGCACCGCCATCCTGAACAACCTCGAGTTCGACCACGCCGACATCTTCGACGACCTGGCCGCGATCGAGCGCCAGTTCCACCACCTGGTGCGCACCGTGCCTTCGTCGGGGCGCATCGTGACCAATGCGCTCGAGGAGAGCCTCACGCGCGTGCTGCACCAGGGCTGCTGGAGCGATGTCTGCGACTTCGGCTCGGCCGTGAGCGACTTCAGCGCCCAGGGTGAACCCAATGCCTTCGACGTGCTGCAGCGCGGCCGGGTCGTGGCCCGGCTCGAATGGGCCCTGGGCGGCGTGCACAACCAGCTCAATGCGCTGGCCGCGATTGCCGCGGCCCAGCATGTGGGCGTCACGCCAGCCCAGGCCTGCGCGGCGCTGGCGCGTTTCCAGAACGTCAAGCGCCGCATGGAACTGCGCGGCACGGTGCGCGGCATCGCGGTCTACGACGATTTCGCCCACCACCCCACCGCCATCCGCACCACGCTGGACGGCCTGCGCCGCTCGACTTCCAGCGACCAACGCATCCTGGCCGTCTTCGAGCCGCGCAGCAACACCATGAAGCTGGGCGCGATGAAGGCGCTGCTGCCCTGGTCGCTCGAAGGCGCCGACCTGGTCTTCTGCCACACCGCCGGGCTCGACTGGGACGCGGCCGCCGCGCTGGCCCCGTTGGGCGTGGGCCCGGGCCGGCGCGCACAGACCGCCGCGGACATCGACACGCTGGTGGAACAGGTCGCCGCGGCGGCCCGGCCCGGGGATCAGATCGTGTGCATGAGCAATGGCGGGTTTGGCGGCATCCACGCCAGACTGCTGGAGCGGCTGGGACGCCAAACTCCCTGAGGAGCCAGCACGGGCGTCGCCACTCGAAGGACCGCAGACATCGAGGGCCGGCCGTCCGTGGTTCGACGGGGTCGCCTAGACCGGGCCGCGCAGGCGGGGTCGCCTAGACCGGGCCGCGCAGGCAGGCTCACCGCGATCGGTATTAGCAAGCTCTCACCACAAACGGTTACTGGCAGGCTCACCACGAGCAGTTTGCTCCCAAGCCCGTCAGGAAACAGCGCCCTGGCAGCCTGGAAATATCAATATCCGACCGTCATCCCCGGCACATCCACGCGTACCACGGGCCGCGCCGTGACGCCGGTGGCGGCGCGCGCATAGGCAAACAGCCAGTCGGGGTCCGACAGGCGCCGCGCGCCTGCGGCGTGTGCGACCGTGAGCAGCTTGTCGGCCAGCAGCACCTTGCCGCTGGGCCGCAGCGGTTCGCAGTCGAGCGCGATGAACTGGTCATCGAGCCACTTGCGCGCGGCTTCGTGGCCCAGCGGCTCGACGCCGCGCAGATCGGCATGGAATTCCTGTTCGGGGGCCAGGGTCACGGTCACTTCGCTGTGCATGGGAAAAACCTTTGATCGGGAACTGAAGAAGCGGCGCGGCGCACCGGGATGCATCAGCTTAAACACAATCGCGACGCGGGCGCCAGCGGGTCAGCGAGCAGTGGCGGCGCGGGCTGGCTAAAATCGCCCTCCCTTTCTCACCACAGGCAATCCCCATGTCCCTCACTGCCCAGCACGCGGAAATCCGGGAGCAGCTCCAGGTCCTGCAGGAGCACCTGCAGGCGCTCGACCTGTGGTCTGCGGCGCCGCCGAGTGCCGAAGCCATGGCGTCGACCATGCCCTTCATGTATGACACGCTGGAATTCCACCAGTGGCTGCAGTGGGTGTTCGTGCCGCGGCTGCACGCCTTGATCGAAGCGGGCCGCCCCTTGCCCGGCAACTGCAACACCCATGCGCTGGGCGAGCATGAATTCGCGCGCCTGGCGCCGCGCGACGTGAGCGCGCTGCTGGCCGTGCTGCTGCGCATCGACCAGCGCCTCAACGCGGGCCCGGCGGGCTCAGGCTCCGGCCCGCACTGAGCCCGGCCCTCAGGCCAGCTCGGCCGTCGCCGCTTCGGCGGGCGCTGCCTGGCGCGCGCGCCGTGCCAGCACGGCCTGCGACAGGCCGGCCAGGGTCTGCACCGAATCGTCCCAGTCGATGCAGGCATCGGTGATGCTCTGGCCGTACTTCAGACCGCACACCTCGTCCTTGCCCGGCGTGAACTTCTGCGCGCCGCCATGCAGGTGGCTTTCGATCATCAGCCCGAAGATCGAGTCCGAGCCGCCGGCGATCTGCGCGCCGATGTCGCGTGCCACGTCCTTCTGGCGTTCGTGCTGCTTGGAGCTGTTGGCATGGCTGCAGTCGACCATCAGCGTATCGGGCAGGCCCGCCGCGCGCAGGTCGGCGCAGGCCGCGGCCACGCTGTCCGCGTCGTAGTTGGGGGTCTTGCCGCCGCGCAGGATCACATGGCAGTCCTGGTTGCCGGTGGTATTGACGATGGCCACCTGGCCGTTCTTGTGCACCGACAGGAAGTGGTGGCCGCGGCTCGCCGACTGGATGGCGTCGGTCGCGATGCGGATGTTGCCGTCCGTGCCGTTCTTGAAGCCGATGGGCGCCGAGATGCCCGAAGCCAGTTCGCGGTGCACCTGGCTTTCGGTGGTGCGCGCGCCGATCGCGCCCCAGCTGATCAGGTCGGCAATGTACTGGGGCGAGATCACGTCGAGGAACTCGCTGGCGGCCGGCACGCCCAGGCGGTTGATGTCGATCAGCAACTGGCGCGCGATGCGCAGGCCCTCGTCGATGCGGTAGCTCTGGTCGAGGTAAGGGTCGTTGATCAGGCCCTTCCAGCCCACGGTGGTGCGCGGCTTCTCGAAGTACACCCGCATCACGATCTCCAGCGTGTCCTTGTACTGCTCGCGCACCACGGCCAGGCGGCGTGCGTACTCCAGCGCCGCGGCCGGATCATGGATCGAGCAGGGGCCGATCACCACCAGCAGCCGGTCGTCTTCCCGCGCCATGATGTTGTGGATCGTCTGCCGGGTGTTGGCGATCAATGCCTCCACCGGGGTTCCACAGATCGGGAAGAAGCGGATGAGATGCTCTGGAGGGGGTAACACAGTGATGTCCTTGATACGTTCGTCGTCAGTCTGGCCGGTTTTGTGCACAGAGCTGCGATACCAGGAATCGCTGGAAGCGTTGGGAGCGGTCATCGTTGGCTTTCGTGGATTGCGTGGAAGGCTGGGGAATCGGGGGGCAAAAAAAAACCGCCGGGCTTTTCAGCTTCGGCGGTTTTCAGAGGTTTGTTTCGGGTGCTTGTGCGCTCGCCTCTCATCCGCCGGGGACCGAGAACCAAAAATAGGCAAAGTAAGCGCGTGCTGCATTCATAGGCACAAAATGTAGCACACCCCTATCGGACCACAATGCGCGCATGCGTTGCAACAAAACCACAAGACAATCAATAAACCTGCATTCATACTCAATTCATCAAGTTAAACGCAATTTTCATGCGATTAACGTCGTCTTTTAGACTGAATTCGGCATTTATCCAGAAAATTAAAAATCGCATTTTTGGCCTGAAATGCGGTCGGGACAGGCGACGAACATGTGGATGGACGCAAAAAAAAAGAGGGCCTCGGCCCTCTTCTACTGGATGTGCCAAAGACGTTCAGGCCGTGCCGCCCACCGTCAGGCCGTCGATGCGCAGCGTCGGCTGGCCCACGCCCACCGGCACGCTCTGGCCTTCCTTGCCGCAGGTGCCGACACCGCTGTCCAGGCGCATGTCGTTGCCGATCATGCTGATCTTCTTGAGCGACTCGGGGCCGCTGCCGACGATGGTGGCGCCCTTGACCGGGTACAGGATCTTGCCGTTCTCGACCCAGTAGGCCTCGCTCGCGCTGAACACGAACTTGCCGCTGGTGATGTCGACCTGGCCGCCACCGAAGTTGGTGGCGTACAGGCCCTTCTTGATGCTGGCGACGATTTCCGCGGGATCGCGGTCGCCGCCGGTCATGTAGGTGTTGGTCATGCGCGGCATCGGAATGTGCGCATAGCTTTCGCGCCGGCCGTTGCCGGTGGGCGCCACGCCCATCAGCCGCGCGTTCATCGAGTCCTGGATATATCCCTTGAGGATGCCGTCCTCGATCAGCACATTGCGCTGGCTGGGGCAGCCTTCGTCGTCGACATTGAGCGAGCCGCGGCGGTCGGCAATGGTGCCGTCGTCCAGCACCGTGACGCCCTTGGCCGCCACGCGCTGGCCGATGCGGCCGCTGAACGCGCTCGAGCCCTTGCGATTGAAGTCGCCTTCAAGGCCATGGCCCACGGCTTCGTGGAACAGCACGCCGGGCCAGCCCGGGCCCAGCACCACGGTCATCTCGCCGGCCGGCGCGGGCCGCGACTCGAGGTTGACCAGAGCCGCCTTCACGGCTTCGTCGACATACTGGCTGATCTGCTCTTCGCTGAAATACGCCAGGCCGAAGCGGCCGCCGCCGCCGGCCGAGCCGACTTCGCGCCGGCCCTTGTGCTCGGCAATGACGGTGACCGACAGGCGCACCAGCGGGCGCACATCGGCGGCCAGCGTGCCGTCGGCGCGCGCCACCAGCACCACGTCGTATTCGCTGGCCAGGCCGGCCATGACCTGCACCACGCGCGGGTCCTTGGCGCGGCCGAGCTGCTCGACGCGGCCCAGCAGTTCGACCTTGGCCGTGCTGTCGAGCGAGGCGATCGGGTCGATGCCCGGATACAGCGAGCGGCTCGAAGCGATCTTCGGGCGCACGAGCTTGGCGCGTCGGCTTTGCGCGGCGCTGGAGATGCTGCGCACGGTGCGCGCCGCGTCCAGCAGCGAGGCTTCTGAAATATCGTCGGAATACGCAAACGCCGTCTTCTCGCCGCTGACCGCGCGCACGCCCACGCCCTGGTCGATGCTGAAGGAACCGGTCTTGACGATGCCTTCCTCGAGGCTCCAGCCCTCGGCGCGGGTGTACTGGAAGTACAGGTCGGCGTCGTCGACCTGGTGCGAGCGGATCTCGGCCAGGGCGCGGGCAAGGTGGGATTCATCCAGGCCGAAGGGTTCGAGCAGCAGGCTGCGCGCCGTGGCCAGGCGTTCGATGGTGGGTTCGCGGGAGATCATGCGTGCATTGTAGGCACCGCCCCATGCCCTCTTTCGCTGCGGGCCAGCAAATCCCCGCGGGCCGCGGCCCTCAGCCCAGGCGCACGCCGGACAGGGCGCTGCGGCTCAGCGTAGCATCCTGCGGCAACTGGCGCTGCGAGCGCCCCACCGACATCAGCACGCCCAGCGCCAGCCCCAGCGTGACCATCGCCGTGCCGCCGTAGCTGACGAAGGGCAGCGGCACGCCCACGACGGGCAGGATGCCGCTGACCATGCCCATGTTGACGAACGCATAGGTGAAGAAAATCATCGCCACCGCCGCCGCCATCAGCCGCGCGAACAGCTGCTGGGCGCGCATGGCAATGACCAGTCCGCGCCAGACCAGGAACAGGAAGGCGACGATCAGCAGCAGGTTGCCCAGCAGGCCGAACTCCTCGGAATACGCGGCGAAGATGAAGTCGGTGGTGCGCTCGGGAATGAATTCGAGGTGGGTCTGCGTGCCGGCCATGAAGCCCTTGCCCCAGACACCGCCGGAGCCGATGGCGATCATGCCCTGCAGGATGTGGAAACCCTTGCCCAGCGGGTCGCGTGTCGGGTCGAGCAGCGTGCAGACGCGCGTCTGCTGGTACTCATGCAGCACCGGCCAGCGCACGCCCTCGGCGCACAGCTGCGGCTCGAACCAGACGATCAGCACGATGCCCACCAGTCCCAGCACCACCGGCGGCAGCACCAGTTTCCAGGGCAGTCCGGCAAAGAAGATCACCGACAAGCCCGCAGCCATGACCAGCAGCGAGGTCCCCAGGTCGGGCTGCTTCATGATCAGGCCCACGGGCACCAGCAGCAGCGCCATGGCCACGGCGAAATCGGCGCGCCGCAACTGGCCTTCGCGGCGCTGGAACCACCAGGCCAGCATCAGCGGCGTGGCGATCTTGAGCAGTTCGCTGGGCTGGATCACCACCCCCACGTTGACCCAGCGCTGTGCGCCTTTCTTGGTGATGCCGAACACCGCCACCGCAATCAGCAGCGCCACGCCCAGCAGGTACAGCGGCACGGCCACCTTCATGATGTGCTGCGGCGGCACCTGGGCGACGACGAACATCAGCGTCGCGGCGATCAGCATGTTGCGGCCATGGTCGACAAAGCGCGTGCCATGGTCGAAGCCCGAAGAATACATGGCGGTGAGGCCGATCGAGGCCAGCACCAGCACCAGCAGGATCAACGGCCCGTCAAAGCCGCGAAACAGCGGCACGATGCGTTGGAGGAGCGAGGGCTTGTCGAATTCTGCGGCGGACATGGGCGTGGATTATCCTTTGCCAGGCAATTCCATCGTCCGCCGCGGGCCAGCCCCTGATGCCATGACCACCACCCATCTGCTCTATCTGCACGGTTTTCGCTCCTCGCCACAGTCCGCCAAGGCGCGCCAGATGGCCGCGCATGTCGCGGCGCAGCACCCCGGCGTGAACTGGTGGTGCCCGCAGCTGCCGCCCTCGCCGCGCGCAGCCGCCGAAATGCTGCTCGCAGGCACGGCCGCGTGGCCGCAGGCGACCACGGCGGTGATCGGCTCGTCGCTGGGCGGCTTCTACGCGAGCTGGTTCGCGCAGCAGCGGCGCTGCCCCAGCGTGCTGCTCAACCCTGCGGTGTTTCCCGCTCGCGACCTGGAAAAGTACATCGGCGCACAGACCGCCTGGCACGACCCCGCGCTGCAGTTCTTCTTCAAGCCGGAATACATCGCCGAACTGCAGGCGCTCGATACCAACGCATTGCCCGCGGCCGCGCCCGAACTCGCATTCATCGCCAAGGGCGACGAAGTGCTGGACTGGCGCGAGATGCTGGCGCGCTACCCGCAAGCGCAGGTGGCTCTGCTCGAAGGCGGCGACCATGCGCTCAGCGACTTTGCGCAGCACATCCCCCGCATCGGCCGCTTTCTGGCGCTCGGCTGACCGCGGGCACGCGGGGAAATGCGCAGCAGCCACCCCGCGCCTCATGGGACAATTGCACGATGCACGCATTGTTTGAAGAAGCCGGCAAATTCCTCGCCGGCCGCATCCTGTCCGAAACCGACAGCTCCGCCCAGATCGAACTCGATACCGGCAAGCGGGTCAAGGTCAAGACTGCCCACATCCTGATCAAGTTCGAGAAGCCGGCGCCGGCCGAATTCATGGCCCAGGCGCAGGCCCAGGCCGAAGGCATCGAGCTGGACCTGGCCTGGGAATTCGCGCCCGAGGAAGAATTCGGCTTTGCCGAACTCGCACGCGACTATTTCTCGGAAAACGCCACGCTGGCCCAGCAAGCCGGCACGCTGCTGGCCCTGTACGACGCGCCGCACTACTTCCGCCGCGCCGGCAAGGGCCGTTTCCGCAAGGCCTCGGCCGAGATCCTGCAGCAGGCACTCGCAGCGATCGAAAAGAAGAAGCTGGTGCTGGCGCAGATCGACGAATGGGCCGCGCAGCTGGGCCGCGGCGAATGCCCGGCGCCGGTGCGCGAGCAGCTCTACAAGATCCTGTTCCGCCCCGACAAGAACGCGCCCGAATACAAGGCCGTGGTCGAGGCCAGCCGCGCCACGCACCTTGCGCCGCTCGACCTGCTGCAGCGCGCCGGCGCCATCGACTCGGCCTACGAGTTCCACTGGAAGCGCTTTCTGTTCGACAACTTCCCCAAGGGCACGGGCTTTCCCGCGCTGGCCGCGCCGCAGCCGCCGCAGGAGTTGCCGCTGGCCAATGTCCAGGCCTACTCGATCGACGATTCGCAGACCACCGAAATCGACGATGCGCTGTCGGTGCAGGGCCTGGGCACGGGCGTCGTGACGCTGGGCGTGCACATTGCCGCGCCGGGCCTGGCCATCGTGCCCGGCACGCCGCTCGACCAGCTGGGCCGCAACCGCCTGTCGACGGTCTACATGCCGGGCTACAAGATCACCATGCTGCCCGACGAGGTGGTGCAGGTCTACACGCTCGACGAAGGCCGCGCCAATCCCGCCGTCTCGCTGTACGTGCAGATCAATGAAGAGACGCTGGAATTCATCGCCAGCGAGACGCGCCTGGAGCGCGTGCCGGTGCAGATCAACTTCCGCCACGACAGGCTCGACCACATCGTGACCGAGGAATGGCTGGCAGATCCCGCGCTCGAAGTCGAAGGCACGCCCGCCGCGCTGCAGGAAAAGCGCAGCGAGTTCAGCTTCCTGCACCGCCTGGCAAAGCACCTCAAGGCGCAGCGCGAAGTGGTGCGCGGCAAGCCCGAAACCTTCAACCGCCCGGACTACAACTTCCGCCTGGCCAACAGCGCCGGCGGCGAACCCACGGGCCACGAGCAGGTGCAGATCACCACGCGCAAGCGCGGCGCGCCGCTGGACCTGATCGTCGCCGAGGCCGCGATCGTCGCCAACAGCACCTGGGGCAACCTGCTGGCCGAGCACGGCGTGCCCGGCATCTACCGCAGCCAGGCCAGCCTGGCGCCCGGCGTCAAGGTGCGCATGGGCACCAAGGCGCTGCCGCACGCCGGCATCGGCGTCAAGAGCTATGCCTGGGCGACCTCGCCGCTGCGCCGCTATGTCGACCTGGTCAACCAGTGGCAGATCATCGCCTGCGTGCGCCACGGCAAGACCGCGGCGCTGGCCGCGCCGTTCAAGCCCAAGGACGCCGACCTGTTTGCCATCATCAGCAGCTTCGACACCGCCTACAGCGCCTACAACGGCTACCAGGCCGGCATGGAGCGCTTCTGGACGCTCAAGTACCTGCAGCAGAACGCCATCACCGAGATCGAGGCCAGCGTCATCAAGGAAGGCCCGGGCGGCAGCTTCCTGGTGCGCGCCGAAACCCTGCCGCTGGTGCTGCCGGTGCTGGGCGCGCAGGGCCTGCCGCGCGGCGCGCGCATCAAGGTGCGCCTGGGCGAGATCGACGAGATCACGCTGGACGTCAACGGCACGCTGATCGAACGCCTCGACAGCCCTGAAGCCTCGGCCGGGGCCGCGGGAGCCGGCGCCGAGGAGGAGGTCGCGGAGGATGAGGACGACGCCGTTGCCGGCCCGATCGCCATTGCCGTCGACATGAACGAGACCGACACCACCACGCCACCCGCACCGTGAAACTCCCCGCCGCGCTCCGCTCCCTGACTACCTTGCAGATCGCGCTCGGTCTGTCGCTGGCGCTGCATGCGGCGGTGCTCACGGTGCGTTTCGTCCAGCCGCAGGCTTTCAACCGGGTGTTCCAGGACACACCGCTCGAAGTCATCCTGGTCAACGCCAAATCGCAGGAGCGCCCCGACAAGGCCCAGGCCATTGCCCAGGCCGCGCTGGCGGGCGGCGGCGACGCGGCCGCGGGCCGCGCGACCAGCCCGCTGCCCTACTCCGCGCTGACTGCGATCGGCGACGACTTCGAGGAAGCCCAGCGCAAGCTCGATGAAATGCAGCAGCAGCAGGCCGTGATGCTGACGCAACTGCGCCAGCGCGTGGCCAGCATGGCGCCGCTCGATCCGCGCGAGACCGCGCCCACGCCGCAGCAGATCAACGAGCAGGAGCGCCGGCTGCAACTGGTCAAGCTGCTGGCCGAGATCGAAAAGCGCATCAACGAGGAGAATGCGCGGCCCAAGAAGCGCTATATCAGCCCGGCCACGCGCGAAGAGGTCTATGCGGTCTACTACGACGCGCTGCGCCGCAAGGTCGAGGACAAGGGCACGCAGAACTTTCCCGAGCAGGCGGGGCGCAAGCTGTATGGCGAGCTGACCATGATCGTCACCGTCAACCACGACGGCCAGGTACTGGGCACCGAGGTCGTGCAGGGTTCGGGCAACGCACTGCTGGACAGCCGCGCCGCGGCCATTGCGCGCGCCGCGGGCCCGTTTGGCCACTTCGGCCCCGCCATGCGCGCCAAGGCCGACCAGATCGCCGTGGTCTCGCGCTTCAAGTTCACGCGCGAGCAGACGCTCGAGACCGACGTGCGCTGATCCCGGCATTGCGCCACTGTTTTTTTCCCAACCGACATGCCATCCACCGCCGATCTCTACTGCGTCATGGGCCACCCGGTCGAGCACAGCCGCTCGCCCTGGATCCACGCCCGCTTTGCCGAACTGACCGCGCAGTCCCTGCACTACACCCGTGAACTCGTGGCGCTGGACGGCTTTCCCGCCGCGGTGCGCGCATTTGCCGCGGCCGGCGGGCGCGGCTGCAATGTCACCGTGCCCTTCAAGCTGCAGGCGGCCGAACTGGCCGACCAATGCAGCGAGCGCGTACAGCTCGCGGGCGCGGCCAACACGCTGGTGCTGGCCGAAGGCCGCATCGCGGCCGACAACACCGACGGCCTGGGCCTGGTGGCCGACATCACGCGCAACGCCGGCGTCGCCATTGCGGGAAGCGACCTGCTGCTGATCGGCGCGGGCGGCGCATCGGCGGGCGCGCTCGGCCCGCTTCTTGCGCAACAGCCGCGGCGCATCGTGGTCGTCAACCGCACCGTGGACAAGGCCCGGGCACTGGTGGCGCGCCATGCGCCGCTCGCCGCGCGCCATGGCGTCGCGCTGCAGGCCCAGGGCCTCGATGTCGCGGGCGATTTCGACCTGGTGATAAATGCCTCGGCCAGCAGCCTGGGCGGCGCCGAAGTGCCCGTGCCGGCGAGCGTGCTGCGCTCGGGCTGTCTGGCCTACGACATGATGTACGGCCCCGCGGCCCAGGGTTTTCTCGACTGGGCCGCAGCCCATGGCGCGCGCGGGCGCGACGGCCTGGGCATGCTGGTCGAGCAGGCGGCCGAAGCATTTGCGCTGTGGCGCGGCGTGCGCCCCGAGGGCGCACCGGTGCTGGCCGAGCTGCGCACGCTGCTCGCGGCATGAGCATGCATCCGGTCTGGCGCTGGCTGGCATTGCTGCTGTGCGGCGCGCTGCTGCTGGAGCTGTTCTTCGTCGGCCGCATCGCGGCCATGGCGGTGCTCGACCCGGCGTCGACCACGGTCCAGCGCTCCGAAGCCTGGCAGCTGCTGGGGGAAGGCAAGCTGCGCCAGTGGCGCCACCAGTGGGTGCCGTACGCGCAGATCTCCGACCATCTCAAGCGCGCCGTGGTGGCCGCCGAGGACGACGGCTTCGTCGACCATGGCGGTGTCGAGTGGGATGCGATCGAGAAGGCCTGGGAGCGCAACCAGCGCGCCGAGGCGCGCGCCCAGGCAGCGGGTCGCGCGCCCGCAAGAATCTATGGCGGCTCGACCATCACCCAGCAGCTCGCCAAGAACCTGCTGCTGTCGGGCGAGCGCCAGTTCACGCGCAAGGGCCAGGAGCTGGTGCTGGCGAAGCTGCTGGAGCTGTTTCTCACCAAGCAGCGCATCCTCGAGATCTACCTCAACCATGTCGAGTGGGGCCCGGGCGTCTTTGGCGCCGAGGCCGCGGCCGGCTACTATTTCGGCAAGCCCGCCGCGCGCCTGAGCCCCGCCGAAGCCGCGCGCCTGGCCGTCATGCTGCCCAAGCCCAAGCGCTTTGCGCTGCAGCCCGAATCGCGTTACCTGGCCCAGCGCGCGCGCCTGATCATGCGCCGCATGGGCCAAACCACATTACCCTAAGAACTCTTGCATGCGCATTCTTGGCATTGACCCCGGCCTGCAGACCACGGGCTTTGGCGTCGTCGACGTGGACGGCCACCGCCTGAGCTATGTGGCCAGCGGCACCATCCGCACGACGGCGCTCGACCGCGGCGACCTGCCCGGCCGGCTCAAGCTGCTGTTCGACGGCATCACCGAAGTCGCGCAGCGCTACCAGCCCGACAGCTCGGCGGTGGAAATCGTCTTCGTCAACACCAACCCCCAATCCACGCTGCTGCTGGGCCAGGCCCGCGGCGCGGCGCTGGCGGCGCTCGTCACCAGCCTGCTGCCCGTGGCCGAATACACGGCCTTGCAGATGAAGAAGGCCGTGGCCGGCCACGGCCGCGCGGGCAAGGACCAGATCCAGGCCATGGTGCAGCGCATGCTGCAGCTGCCGGGCCTGCCTGGCCCCGATGCGGCCGATGCGCTGGGCATCGCCATCACGCACGCGCATGTGGGCGCGGCCATGGCGCGCATTGCCGAGGTCGCGCCGCTGCAGCGCCGCCAGCATGCGATGTACAAGGCGGGACGGTCGTACTGAGGGCGCGCATTCTGCACGATCCATCGACGATCTCGAGGCAGGCGGTCCACCCTTCGATGCGCTCAGGGCGAACGGTCGAACCAGCCGCCGCGGCCATTGCGCGACAATGCAAAAACCCGCCCCACGCAAGGCGGGACGGGTTTCCAAAGGCCGGTCCAGGCCCAGTGATCAGCGGCTCAGGATCAACTGCGCGATCACGCCCGTGGCAATCGCCACCAGCAGGTAGTCGCCGCCGTTCTGCACCCATTGGTAGCCCCGCGGAGGTGCCGACAGGTGGTGGCCGCGCCAGTCGTTGACCACATAGTGGCGGGTGCGGTACTGCACGGGAACACGCGAGCCGCGCACCCAGTTGTGGTTCGGGCCGGCGCCGTGGCGGCCGCCATGCGCATGCGGCGGCGGGCCCGGGCGGTGCATTTTGCGGTCGTGCTTGTCGTACTTGCCGTGCCTGTCGTGGCCATGGCCTTGCGAATGGCCGGGAGGGCCGCGGCGATGGTCGGGCTGGGCTTGGGCCAGCGTAGCGCTCAGGCCCAGTGTCAGTGCGACAGCGGTGGCAACTGCGGAGGTGGTCCAGCGGGTCATGGTGTTTCCTTTCAGGAGAGGCGCTGCCTTGCGGCAGCGCGTGATCAATGCGTGATGACCTGGGCAATCAGGCCGGTGGCGACGGCTACCAGCAGGTAGTCGGAACCGACCTGCACCCACTGCTGGCCGCGTCCCGGGCGCTGCAGGTGGTGGCCGCGCCAGTCATCGACCACATAGTGCTTGGTACGGTAATGCGGGGGCAGCTTGCCACCACGGTACAGGTTGTGGTCGGGGCCGGCGCCGCGCGGGCCATGGCCCTGGGCGTGCGCGGGCGGGCCTGGCGGGTGCTGCGGGCCCTTGCCGGGGCGGGCCGCTGGCTGGTGCGGCGGCGGCGGGGCAGGCTGGTGCGCACCCGGGCCGTCGCGGTAGGAATCGGCGGGCCGGGGCTGGGCCGAAGCCAGCGGCGCGAAAGCCGTCAGTGCCATGCCTGCTGCTACCGCCCAGATGCCGGTTTGGATTGATTTTTGAAGTGTCATGTCATCCCCTTGCAGTGGTTGGTTCGACTGCATGATGACCCATCCACGAGCGGTTTGCAGGTCGGAGACGACCGCTTTACACAAGTTTTGCGCAAGGCTTGCGCTCCTTCACAGGAGCAGCGAATCGACACACATAATGGCGCGCAAATGTATCCAAATGGAAACGTATCGACGCTGCCCGACGGCGGCAATCAGGCGATCCGTCCCAACAGCAGGACGGCAAAGAACGCCAGTGCGGCAATGACCATCCATTTGAGGATCAGCAAGCCCCAGCGCTTGTAGCCGGGCTGGCCGGTGCCGAGATAGAACGCGAAGCACAGCAACGAAGCGACCAACAGGAAGCCCACCAGGGCGCGGAAGATCAGCATGCCAGCGTGCTCACCAGGCGTGCACCGTCTGGGCAAAGCCCTTGGGTGCCTGGCGCTCGTTCTCGAAGGTCACGATCTCCCAGGCATCGGGCTGCTCCAGCAGCGCGCGCAGCAGCTGGTTGTTCATGCCATGGCCCGAGCGGAAGGCGCTGTAGGCGGCAAGCAAGGGCTTGCCGATGACGAACAGGTCGCCAATGGCATCGAGAATCTTGTGCTTGGCAAACTCGTCGTCGTAGCGCAGGCCGTCGCTGTTGAGTACCTTGTAGTCGTCCATGACGATGGCATTGTCCAGGCCGCCGCCCAGCGCCAGGCCGCTGGTGCGCAGCATCTCGACATCCTTGGTGAAGCCGAAGGTGCGCGCACGCGCGATGTCGCGCACGTAGTTGCCTTCGCCCAGGTCGAACTCGACGCACTGGCCCGTGGAATCGACCGCGGGATGGGCAAAGTCGATCTCGAAGCGCAGCTTGAAGCCATGGTAGGGATCGAAGCGCGCCCACTTGAGATTCTTGCCTTCGCCCTCGCGCACCTCGACCGGACGCTTGACGCGGATGAAGCGCTTGGGTGCGTTCTGCAGTTCGATGCCCGCGCTCTGCAGCAGGAACACGAAAGACGACGAGGAGCCGTCGAGGATGGGCACCTCTTCGGCGGTGATGTCGATATACAGGTTGTCGAGCCCGAGGCCGGCGATGGCCGACATCAGATGCTCGATGGTATGCACCTTGGCGCCGCCGACGCCAATGGTCGAGGCCATGCGCGTGTCGGTGATCGCATAGGCCGAGATCGGGATATCGACGGGTTCGGGCAGGTCAACGCGCCGGAACACAATGCCCGTGTCGACCGGCGCCGGACGCAGCGTCAGCTCCACGCGCTGGCCGCTGTGCAGGCCCACGCCCACGGCACGGGTCAATGTCTTGAGGGTGCGTTGCTTCAACATGCGGGTATTTTAATTTGTCCAGCCTTGTCCCGGCCAGCGCATGGACGCAGTATTGGCTATTGCCGCGATCAATTCCGCGGTGTGCCAAACCATTGACGTAGAGCCTGCGTTATGAACAGCAGTGGCTGCGGGAGGACTGGCCGTCCATCCTTCGACGGGGTGGCCTAGACGGGGTCGCCTAGACGGGGTCGCCTAGACTGGCTCAGGCCCTTCGACAGGCTCAGGGTGCTCGGGGGCCCTTCGACAGGCTCAGGGCGAACGGGGGCTCACATCGCGCGCAGCGTAGAAACTGGCGCGGCCTGGCATGGGGGCAGCGAGCAAGGGCCGCCCCTGGGCGGGCCCCCGCAGCGAGGCTGCCGTCCCTGCGCGGGCCGCCCCCTTCCACCGAAGGATGAGAAGGGGAAGCCGCGTAAGCGGCTCAGGGGGTTAATCCGCTTGCTTGCGCAGGAAGGCCGGGATTTCCAGGTCTTCCATGCCGCCCGACGACAGCGCATCGACGCGCGCCGCGGCCTGGGTACGGTTGGTGCGCCAGACGCTGGGCACGGACATGTTGCCCATGTTGCCGAAGTCGGTGCCCGAGCCGCCGTTGCCCGCGAGTGCGCTGCCCATCTGGCCAGTGGGCAGCTGGTAGCTCAGGTTGTCGGTGCCGGTGCGCAGGCCGCCTTGCAGCACGGCCATGTTCTGGCGGCGTGCGTTCTGGCGGGCCAGGCCCGTGGCGACCACGGTGACGCGGATTTCGTCGCCCAGGCTGTCGTCGTAGGCGGCGCCGAAGATCACGTGCGCGTCGGGCGAAGCGTAGGCATTGATGGTGTTCATGGCCAGGCGCGACTCCGACAGCTTGAGGCTGCCCTTCGACGCCGTGACCAGCACCAGCACGCCCTTGGCGCCCGACAGGTCGATGCCTTCGAGCAGCGGGCAGGCAATGGCTTGCTCCGCGGCAATGCGCGCACGGTCGGGGCCCGCGGCCGTGGCCGTGCCCATCATGGCCTTGCCGGGCTCGCCCATCACGGTGCGCACGTCTTCGAAGTCGACGTTGACCTGGCCGTACTCGTTGATGATTTCAGCGATACCGCCGACGGCGTTCTTCAGCACGTCGTTGGCGTGCGCAAACGCTTCGTCCTGGGTGATGTCGTCGCCCAGCACGTCGAGCAGCTTCTCGTTGAGCACCACGATCAGCGAGTCGACATTGGCTTCGAGCTCGTTGAGGCCGTTGTCGGCGTTGGTCATGCGGCGGCCGCCCTCCCAGTCGAAAGGCTTGGTCACCACGCCCACCGTGAGAATGCCCATCTCCTTGGCCACGCGCGCGATCACGGGGGCGGCGCCGGTGCCGGTGCCGCCGCCCATGCCGGCAGTGATGAACAGCATGTGCGCGCCGTCGATCGCCGAGCGAATGTCTTCGACGGCGGCTTCGGCGGCTTCGCGGCCCTTCTCGGGCTTGCTGCCCGCGCCCAGGCCGCTCTGGCCGAGCTGGATGGTGCGGTGCGCGGCGCTGCGGATCAGCGCCTGGGCATCGGTGTTGGCGCAGACGAACTCCACGCCTTGGACATTGCGGGCAATCATGTGCTCGACGGCATTGCTGCCGCCGCCGCCCACACCGATCACCTTGATCTGTGTGCCCTGGTTGAACTCTTCGGCTTCGATCATTTCGATGGTCATGTTGCTGCTCCTGAAAC
Source organism: Comamonas antarctica (assembly GCF_013363755.1). Taxonomy (NCBI): domain Bacteria; kingdom Pseudomonadati; phylum Pseudomonadota; class Betaproteobacteria; order Burkholderiales; family Comamonadaceae; genus Comamonas; species Comamonas antarctica. The sequence continues at coordinate 496,988 of NZ_CP054840.1, read as the reverse complement.
TCTGGAAATTAGGGGGTCACGGCCGATAAAAGGGAAAATTCTGCAAACACGCGTATTCGGACATCCGTGGGCGGGCCGGTGATGCGCAGACGGGCGGCGCTCATGGCTAGAAGTTTCCCACAATGAAGTCTTTGAAACGGCCAAAAGCGGTCTTCATCGAGCCACTCTTTTGTGCCACCTTGAAACCGCGCAGGCGCGCCAGGCGCGCTTCGTCAAGCAAACCCATGACTGTAGCCGAGCGCGGCTGGGCCACCATGTCAGCCAAAGCGCTGGAATACTTGGGAATGCCGCGGCGCACGGGTTTGAGGAAGATGTCCTCGGCCAGTTCGACCATGCCCGGCATGACCGAGCTGCCGCCCGTGATCACGATGCCCGACGACAGCACTTCCTCGTAGCCCGACTCGCGGATCACCTGCTGCACCAGCGAAAAGATCTCCTCGACGCGCGGCTCGATCACGCCGGCCAGCGCCTGCTTGCTGATCATGCGCGGGCTGCGGTCGCCCAGGCCGGGCACCTCGACCTGGCTGTCGGGGTCGGCCAGCAGCTGCTTGGCATAGCCGCTCTCGACCTTGATGTCCTCGGCGTCCTTGGTCGGCGTGCGCAGCGCCATCGCGATGTCGCTGGTGATCAGGTCGCCCGCGATCGGGATCACGGCGGTGTGGCGGATCGCGCCGCCGGTGAAGATCGCGACGTCGGTCGTGCCGGCGCCGATGTCGACCACGGCCACGCCCAGTTCGCGCTCGTCATCGGTGAGCACCGCCTGGCTCGAGGCCAGCGGGTTGAGCAGCAGCTGCTCGACTTCGAGGCCGCAGCGGCGCACGCACTTGATGATGTTCTCGGCCGCGCTCTGCGCGCCCGTGACGATGTGGATCTTGGCCTCGAGGCGGATGCCGCTCATGCCGATCGGCTCCTTCACGTCCTGGCCGTCGATCACGAACTCCTGCGGCTCGACCAGCAGCAGCCGCTGGTCGGAGGAGATGTTGATCGCCTTGGCGGTCTCGACCACGCGCGCGACGTCGGTGGGCGTGACTTCCTTGTCCTTCACGGCCACCATGCCGCTGGAATTGAGCCCGCGGATATGGCTGCCGGTGATGCCGGTGCATACGCGCTGGATCTTGCAGTCGGCCATCAGTTCGGCCTCCTTGAGCGCGAGCTGGATGCTCTGCACCGTGGCGTCGATGTTCACCACCACGCCGCGCTTGAGCCCGTTGCCCGGGGCCACGCCCAGGCCCGCCAGCTTGAGCTCGCCATTGGGCAGCACTTCGGCCACCACGGCCATGACCTTGGCGGTGCCAATGTCCAGGCCGACAACCACATCTTTGTATTCTCTTGCCATATCAGAGTCCGCCCTCGGTTGGTCCCATCTTGTTCTGTTGCATATGCCGACCTTTCAGCGCCGCGCCGCAGCCGGCTTGGGCTGGGGTTGGGGACGCGGGGGCGGCATCTTGCCCTGTACTGTGCTCACGCCATGCAGCCGCAGCGCATAGCCATCCTCATAGCGCAGATCGGCCGATTCCAGTGCATCGGCCTTGCGTTGGTATTGCGCGGTGACGGTGGCCAGCGTGCGCACGAAACGCTGCACGCGCTGCAACACCTGCTCCACCGTGCCGCCGCCAAGTTCCATCTGCGCGCCGTTGGCCAGCTTCGCCCGCCAGCTGCCGCGCTCGCTGAGCGTGAGTTCGTCGATCTCCAGCGCCAGCGGCGCCAGCGCCGGCGCCAGCATGCGGTAGACCTGCAGCACCTGCTGCGAGGTGCCCGCCGGGCCCTGCAGCCGCGGAATGCCGTCGCGCTCGACCTCGCCGATATTGGCCTCGAAGACCTCGCCGAAGCTGTTGACCATCTCCGCGCCCGTGTCCGGGCCCCAGAAGGCTTCGGCGACATGCTCGTGCAGCTCGACGCGCAGGCTGTTCGGGTACTCGCGCTTCACCTGGGCTTCGCGCACCCAGGGCACTTCCTCGAAGGCCTCGCGGGCCGCGCGCAGGTCGATGGTGAAGAAATTGCCGGTGAGGCTGGGCGCGACGTTGGCGCGCAGCGTGAACGCGTTGTTGTGCACCATCTCGCCCTCGACAATGATGCGGCTGATCGAAAAAGCCGGGTGGCGCACCACCCACCAGCTGGCCGCCGCCAGCACCAGCGCAGCGCAGCCCACGAACAGGACCGAGGCGGTCACGTTCATGAGCTTGACGTCAAGCGGTGCGGGCAGCGTGCGCTTCATGGCCGGCCTGTGCCTCCATCGAGCGCGGCATTGGCCAGGATGCGCAGGCACAGGTCTTCGTAGCTGATGCCCGAAGCGCGTGCCGCCATCGGCACCAGCGAATGGCTGGTCATGCCGGGCGAGGTGTTGATTTCCAGCAGGAAGGGCTTGCGGTCGCTGGCGCGGACCATGATGTCGGCGCGCGCCCAGCCGCGGCAGCCCAGCGTGCGGAAGGCCTTCTCGACGATGCGCTGGATGTCCTGCTCCTCCGACTGCGGCAAGCCGCTCGGGCAGTGGTACTGCGTGGTGTCGGTGAAGTACTTGTTCTGGTAGTCGTAGTTGCCTTCGGGCGCGACGATGCGGATCACCGGCAGTGCGTTGGCGCGGCCAGCGCTCTCGAGCACCGGGCAGGTGGTTTCATCGCCGTCGATGAACTGCTCGCACAGCACCTCGGGGTCGTACTGCGACGCCAGCGCATAGGCCTGCGCGCATTGCTCGGCGTCCACGACCTTGGTCAGGCCGATGGTCGAGCCTTCGCGCGCCGGCTTGACGATCATCGGCGCGCCCAGCGCGGCGAGCGCGGCGCGGGTTTCGTCGGCGCTGGCCACCAGGCGCCAGTCGGGCGTGGGCAGGCCTTCGAAGCGCCAGATGCGCTTGGTCATGATCTTGTCCATGGCAATGCTCGATGCCATGACACCCGGGCCGGTATACGGAATGTCCAGCAGTTCGAGCGCGCCCTGCACCGTGCCGTCCTCGCCATAGCGGCCATGCAGCGCGATGAAGCAGCGCGCAAAGCCTTCGGCCTTGAGCGCCGACAGCTCGCGCTCGGCCGGGTCGAACGCATGCGCATCGACGCCGCGCGCGCGCAGCGCGTCCAGCACGCCCTGGCCCGACATCAGCGACACCTCGCGCTCGGACGAGCGCCCCCCCATCAGCACGGCGACCTTGCCGAATGCCTTCACATCGATATCCATATGCGCCTTCGCATCCAATCCGCTCATATCCCGACCTTCTCTTCGCTGGGCTGCTGCGCCAGCATCTGCACCAGCCTGCCCGGCACCGCGCCAATCGAGCCCGCGCCCATGCACAGCACGACATCGCCGGGCCGCGCATTGTCGGCGATGGCACGCGGCAGATCGGCAACCTCCTGCACAAATACCGGCTCCACACGTCCCGCCACGCGCAGCGCGCGCGCCAGCGAGCGGCCGTCGGCGGCGACGATGGGCGTCTCGCCCGCGGCATAGACCTCGGTCAGCAGCACCAGATCGGCTTCGCCGATGACCTTGACGAAATCCTCGAAGCAGTCGCGCGTGCGGCTGTAGCGGTGCGGCTGGAAGGCCAGCACCAGGCGCTGGCCCGGAAACGCGCCACGCGCCGCGGCCAGCGTCGCCGCCATCTCCACCGGGTGGTGGCCGTAGTCGTCGATGACGCTGAATTCGCCGCCCGCACAGGGCAGCACGCCATAGCTCTGGAAGCGCCGGCCCACGCCCTTGAAGTTCTGCAGCGCGCGCAGCAGCGCGGCGTCGTCGATCTCGAGCTCCATGGCAATGGCCACTGCGGCCAGCGCGTTGAGCACGTTGTGCCGGCCCGGCAGGCTCAGCACGACGTCCAGGTCGGGGTAGCCGCCATTGCCCGGCTGCGCCTCGCGGCGCACGGTGAAATGCATCTCGGCGCCGCGCGCCTGCACGTTGACGGCGCGCACCTGGGCGTCTTCGCTGAAGCCGTAGGTGGTCACGGGCCGCGCCACCGTCGGCAGGATGTCGCGGATCGCCGGGCTGTCCGTGCACAGGATGGCGCGGCCATAGAAGGGCATGCGGTGCAGGAATTCGACAAACGCGCTCTTGAGCCTGCCGAAGTCATGGCCGTAGGTTTCCATGTGGTCGGCATCGATGTTCGTCACCACGGCCATGCAGGGCAGCAGGTTCAGGAACGAGGCATCCGACTCGTCGGCCTCGACGACGATGTAGTCGCCCTGCCCCAGCTGCGCGTTCGCGCCCACGCTGTTGAGCTTGCCGCCGATGACGAAGGTCGGGTCGAGCCCGGCTTCGGCCAGCACGCAGGTCACCAGGCTGGTGGTCGTGGTCTTGCCATGCGCGCCGGCAATCGCAATGCCGTGCTTGAAGCGCATCAGCTCGGCCAGCATCAGCGCGCGCGGCACGACGGGAATCTTGTTCGCGCGCGCGGCCAGCACTTCGGGGTTGTCGGCCGTCACGGCCGTCGAGGTCACGACGACGTCCGCGCCTTCGATATGCTTGGCCGCATGGCCGACGCAGGTGGTGATGCCCAGGCTCTTGAGGCGCTGCAGGCTGGGGCTGTCGACCAGGTCGGAACCCGAGATCCGGTAGCCCAGATGGTTCAGCACTTCGGCGATGCCGCTCATGCCGGCGCCGCCCAGGCCGACAAAATGGATGTGGTGGATGGCGTGTTTCATGCCGCCAGTTCCTCGCACGCGCGCACCACGGCCGTGGTCGCCTCTGTCTTTTGCATCTTCTTCGCTCGTTCCGCGCGCTCCAAAAGCGTGGAACGCTGCATATTTAATAGCATATTGGACAACATTTCGGCGTTCATTTCACGCTGCGGCAGCAACCAGCCCCCGCCGGCGTCAACTATGAAACGCGCGTTGCGCGTCTGGTGGTCGTCCACGGCCGAAGGGAAAGGTACGTAAACCGCGGCCGCGCCCACGGCGGCGATCTCGGTCACGGTGCTGGCGCCCGCGCGGCAGACGATCACATCGGCATCGGCAAAGGCCTGGGCGGTGTCGTCGATGAAGGGCGTGAGCGTGGCTTCGACGCCCGCCGCCGCGTAGTTCGCGCGCAGCGCCTCGATCTGCTGGGCGCCGCTCTGGTGCAGCACCTGCGGACGCTGATCGGCGGGCATCAAGGCCAGCGCCTGGGGCACGGTTTCATTGAGCGCGCGCGCACCCAGGCTGCCGCCCACCACCAGCAGGCGCAGCGGGCCGCTGCGGCCCGCGAAGCGCTCGGCCGGCGCCGGCTGCTGCGTGAATGCCGGGCGCAGCGGATTGCCGACCCATTGGCCCTTCTTGAAGACCTGGGGAAACGCGGTGAACACGCGGTCGGCGACGCTGGCCAGCACCCGGTTGGCCATGCCGGCCACCGAATTCTGCTCATGCAGCACCAGCGGCTTGCCGGCCAGCACGGCCATCATGCCGCCAGGAAAGCTGATGTAGCCGCCCAGGCCCACGACCACGTCGGGCTTGACGCGGCGTACCACGGCCAGCGCCTGCCAGAAGGCCTTGAGCAGGCGCAGCGGCAGCAGCGCCAGCGTCACCAGCCCCTTGCCGCGCACGCCGGAAAAGTCGATCGTCTCGAGCGTGAAGCCCTGGGGCGGCACCAGCCGCGACTCCATGCTGCCGGGCGCGCCCAGCCAGTGCACCTGCCAGCCGCGCTCGCGCAGCGCGTGCGCCACGGCCAGGCCCGGGAAGATGTGGCCGCCGGTGCCGCCGGCCATGATCAATGCGGTCTTGCTCATGGATGTCCTCCGCGCATGAGTTCCTTGTTCTCGTAATCCACGCGCAACACCACGGCCAGCGCCACCAGATTCATCAATATCGCCGACCCGCCAAAGCTCATGAACGGCAGCGTCAGCCCCTTGGTCGGCAGTGCGCCCAGGTTCACCCCCATGTTGATGAAGGCCTGGAAGCCGACCCACACCGCGACGCCCTGCGCCACCAGCCCGGAGAACACGCGGTCGAGCGCCACCGCGCGGCGGCCGATGTGCATGATGCGGCGCGTGATCCAGAGGAACATGATGATCAGGATCAGCACGCCCATCAGGCCGAATTCCTCGCCGATGACGGCCAGCAGGAAGTCGGTATGCGCCTCGGGCAGCCAGTGCAGCTTCTCGACGCTGCGCCCCAGGCCGACGCCGAAGATCTCGCCGCGGCCGATGGCAATGAGCGCATGCGACAGCTGGTAGCCCTTGCCCAGCGCGTGCTTCTCGTCCCAGGGATTGAGATAGGCGAAGATCCGCTCGCGCCGCCATTCGGAGAAGCCGATCATGATCACGAACGCCAGCACCACCAGGAACGCGATCAGGAAGAACATGCGCGCGTTCACGCCGCCGAGGAACAGGATGCCCATGGCGATCACCACGATCACCATGAACGCGCCCATGTCGGGTTCGGCCAGCAGCAGCACGCCGACCACCACCACCGCCGCGCCCATGGGCAGCACGGCGCGGAAGAACCGCTCCTTCACCGCCATCTTGCGCACCATGTAGTCGGCCGCATAGATCAATACCGCGAACTTGGCGAGCTCCGACGGCTGGAAGTTCATGATGCCCAGCGACAGCCAGCGGCGCGCGCCGTTGACCACGGTGCCGACATGCGGAATCAGCACCGCGACCAGCAGCACCAGCGAGACCAGGAACAGCTTGCGCGCGATGCGCTCCCAGGTCGCCATCGACACCTGGAAGGCCAGCAGCGCGCCGACGAAGGCCATGCCGATCGACATGCTGTGGCGCAGCAGGAAGTGGGTCGGCGCGATCTTGCCGAAGCGCGGGTTGTCGGGCATCGCGATCGAGGCCGAATAGACCATCACGATGCTCCAGGCCAGCAGCCCGATCACCATCCAGATCAGCGCCTGGTCGAGGCCCAGCACGCTGGCCGGCGTCACGGTGGGTCGGCGGTACTGCGGCCCGCCGACGCGCACCGGCAGCACATCGACGGCCTTTTCCGACAGGCCGCCAAACCAGGCGGCCATGCGCTGGGAGATGGAAGCGGCGCTCACAACCCGCCCTCCAGGTCATGGCCGGCGTCATGCGCCAGGTCCTGCACCGCCTGCACGAACTGGCGCGCGCGGTCTTCGTAATCCTTGAACATGTCGAAGCTCGCACACGCCGGCGACATCAGCACCGCCTCGCCGGGCCGCGCCTGGGCGTGGGCCATGGCCACGGCATCGGGCATCGTCGCCGCAGCGTGCAGCGGCACGCCCTGGCCTTCGAGCGCGGCGCGGATGCGCGGCGCATCGCGCCCGATCAGCACCACGGCACGCGCATAGCGCGCGACCGGCGCGGCCAGCGGCGAGAAATCCTGCCCCTTGCCTTCGCCGCCCATGATCACCACCAGCCGGCGGTCGGCACCCAGGCCGGTGAGCGCGGCCACGGTGGCGCCGACATTGGTGCCCTTGCTGTCGTCGAAGAATTCGACGTCGCCGACCACGCCCACGGGCTCGACGCGGTGCGGCTCGCCGCGGTATTCGCGCAGGCCGTACAGCATGGGCGCGAGCGCGCAGCCCGCGGCCGAGGCCAGCGCCAGCGCCGACAGCGCATTGATCGCGTTGTGCCGGCCGCGGATGCGCAGCGCATCGGCGGGCATCAGCCGCTGGATGTGCAGATCGTCCTGCGGCGCGCGTGCGCGCTTGCCGGTTTCATCGGCTTCGAGCGCGCGCACCAGCCAGGCCATGCCAGCCACGACCTCGATGCCGAAGTCGCCCGGGCGGCGCGGCATGTCGCCGCCAAAGGTGACATGCTGGCGCTCCTGCGGGCGCTGCAGCTTGACGCGCGTGGGCGCGGGCAGCATCTGCATCACGGCCGGGTCTTCGCGGTTGAGCACCATCAGGCCGTCGCCGAAAATGCGCGCCTTGGCCGCGGCATAGGCGTCGAGGCTGCCGTGCCAGTCCAGATGGTCCTGGCTGATATTGAGCACCGCCGCGGCCGTGGGCGAAAAGCCCGTGGCGGCCTCGAGCTGGAAGCTCGACAGCTCCAGCACCCAGGCCTGCGGCAGCGTGCCGGCATCGATATGGCCGGACAAGGTGTCCAGCAGCGTCGGGCCGATGTTGCCGGCCACGGCCACGCTCATGCCCGCATGCGCCAGCAGCTGTCCCGTGAGCGAGGTGACCGTGGTCTTGCCGTTGGTGCCGGTGATCGCCAGCACCGCGGGCTGGTAGCCATGGCCGCGGGCCAGCGCCTGCAGCGCCAGCGCGAACAGATCGAGTTCGCCGCTCAGGCCCAGGGCCTGCACCCGCGCGGCTTCGAGCACGGGCGCGAGCTGCGCCGGGCTCAGGCCGGGCGAACGGTAGACGGTCGTGAAATTCTGGCCGTCGAGCAGCGCGGCATCGAACGCGCCTGCCACGAAGCGCACCTGCGGCAGCTCCTGCTGCAGCACCGCCAGCTGCGGCGGCGCCTGGCGCGTATCGGCCACCGTGACCTGCGCCCCGAGGCGCGCGCACCAGCGCGCCATCGCCAGGCCCGAGGCGCCCAGGCCCAGCACCAGCAGTTGCTGGCCGGCCAATGGCAGTTCCTGCGCATCGGCTGCCTGCGGCCAGCCCGCGGGCACGGGCGGCAATTCGGGCGCGGCTTCGGCCTGGGCTTGCGGCGCCACCTCGGCCTCGGGCTCGCCGGCGGGCGCGGCCACCTGCGCGAAGATCTGCGCGACAAAGGCTTCGGCGTCCTGCGCCGCACGCAGGCTGCTCAATGGCGGCACGGGCGCGGCGGCGGGCACGGCCGTCTCGGCCGGCGCTTCGCCAGCCGGGGCATCGTGCGCCGCGTCATTCAAGACGGGCGCAGCCGCGTCCAAGCCGGGCGCAGGCTCGGCCTGGTCCACGGCGCACAGGGGCGCGGCTTCGTCCGGCAGCAGGCCGTCGACGGCGGTTGAGGGGGTGTCGGGCGTATTCATCGCAGTTTCAGCGTGGACAGGCCGATCAGGCACAGCAGCATGGTGATGATCCAGAAACGCGTGACGACCTGCGTCTCCTTCCAGCCGCTCTTCTCGAAATGGTGGTGCAGCGGCGCCATCTTCAGCAGGCGCCGGCCTTCGCCATAGCGTTTCTTGGTGTACTTGAACCAGACCACCTGCAGCATCACCGACACCGCTTCGGCGACGAAGATGCCGCCCATGATGGCCAGCACGATTTCCTGGCGCACGATCACCGCGATGGTGCCAAGCGCGCCGCCCAGCGCCAGCGCGCCGACGTCGCCCATGAACACCTGGGCCGGGTGCGCGTTGAACCACAGGAAGGCCAGGCCCGCGCCGGCCATGGCCGCGCAGAACACCAGCAGCTCGCCCGAACCCGCGATGTGCGGGAACAGCAGGTACTTGGCGAAGCTGACGCTGCCCGTGACATAGGCAAAGATGCCCAGCGCCGAGCCGACCATGATCACCGGCATGATGGCCAGGCCGTCGAGGCCGTCGGTCAGGTTGACGGCATTGCTCGCGCCGACGATGACCAGATAGGTCATGATCACGAAGCCCAGCACGCCCAGCGGGTAGCTGACTTCCTTGAAGAATGGCACCAGCAGGCCGGCCTTGGGCGGCAGGTCCATGGCAAAGCCCGACTGCACCCAGCGGATGAACAGTTCGAACACCTGCATGTTGCTGTTCTCCGAGATGCTGAACACCAGGTACAGCGCGGCCAGCAGGCCGATGACCGACTGCCAGAAATACTTCTCGCCCGAGCGCATGCCCTCGGGGTCCTTGTTGACGACCTTGCGCCAGTCATCGACCCAGCCGATGGCGCCGAAGCCCAGCGTCACCAGCAGCACGATCCAGACGAAGCGGTTCGACAGTTCGAACCACAGCAGCGTGGAGATCGCGATCGACAGCAGGATCAGCACGCCGCCCATGGTGGGCGTGCCGCTCTTGGCCAGATGGGTTTCCATGCCGTAGCCGCGCACCGGCTGGCCGATCTTCAGCGAGGTGAGCAGACGGATCACGCGCGGCCCGGCCACCAGGCCGATGACCAGCGCCGTGAGCGCGGCCATCACGGCGCGCAGCGTCAGATACTGGAATACGCGCAGAAAACCGAATTCCGGCGACAAGCCCTGCAACCATTGAAAAAGCATCAGCAGCATGCGGCCTCCGCTGCTGCACTGTCCGCGCACGCCGAAATGGCCTGCACCACCTGTTCCATCTTCATGAACCGAGATCCCTTGATCAACACGCTGCCCACCATGGGCAGCCCTTCGCGCAGCGCTGCCAGCAGCGCCGCCATGTCTTTGAAATGCTGTGCCGTCTCGCCGGCGGCGGCGGCCGCATGCGTGCCTTGCTCCCCAAGCGCCAGCAGCCGCTCGATGCCTTTTTCACGCGCATAGGCGCCGGCTTCGGCATGGAACTGCGGGCCCTGGTCGCCGACCTCGCCCATGTCGCCCATCACCAGCCAGCGCGGCGCGGGCAGCTCGGCCAGCACGTCGATCGCGGCCCGCATCGAGTCGGGGTTGGCGTTGTAGCTGTCGTCGATGACGGTGATGGCGCGCCCGCCGATGCGCACGCTCAGCGCGCGCGAGCGGCCGGTCACAGGCACAAAGCTGCTCAGGCCCGCGGCAATTGCCGCCAGCGGCACGCCCGCGGCCAGCGCGCAGGCCGCGGCGGCCAGCGCATTGCGCACGTTGTGGCGGCCCGCAATCTGCAAGCGCGCATCGAATTCGCCCGCGGGCGTGGCAACGCGTACCTGCCAGGCGCCCTGCTGCCACTCGGCCTGCAGCGCATGCACCTGGGCACCTGCCGCAGCATCGCCGAACCGCAGGCATTGGCGCTGCCCGGCCAGCCGTTGCCAGACCGGCGAATATTCCTCGCCCGCCGGGAACACCGCCACGCCATCGGCCGGCAGGGCCGCCAGCACCGCGCCGTTTTCCTCGGCCACGGCCTGCACGGTGTGCATGAATTCCAGGTGCTCGCGCTGCGCGTTGTTGACCAGCGCCACCGTGGGCTGCGCCATGCGCGCCAGCCGGGCGATTTCGCCCGGGTGGTTCATGCCCAGCTCGACGACGGCCAGGCGGTGTTGCGCTGTCAGCCGCAGCAGCGTCAGCGGCACGCCGATCTCGTTATTGAGATTGCCGCGCGTGGCCAGCGCCTGCGCGCCGGCCTGCGCCGCCAGGATGGACGCGACCATCTGCGTGACCGTGGTCTTGCCATTGCTGCCCGTGACCGCGATCAACGGCAGCGCGAACTGCGCGCGCCAGGCGCGGGCCAGCGCGCCCAGCGCCGCCAGCGTGTCATCGACCTCGATGCCGGGCAGGCCGCCACCGGCCAGCCGGCCCGGGTGGGCCAGGGCCGCGGCCGCGCCGCCGGCCTGCGCCTGGGCCAGGAAATCATTCGCATCGAAGCGCTCGCCCTGGAGCGCGACAAACAGGTCGCCCGGCTGCAGGCTGCGCGTGTCGGTATGCACGCGCGCAAGCGGGGTCTGGCCATCGCCGGCAAGGCGGGCCGTGGGGATCTGCGTCTGGATCAGTGCCAGCGCCTGGTTCAGGGTCATCATGACCGTTTCATTCCTTCTCGCGCCGCCAGCGCCTTGCGCGCCTCGGCCATGTCGGAGAACGCGCGCCGCTGGCCCGCGATCTCCTGGTAATCCTCGTGTCCCTTGCCGGCAATCAGCACCACGTCCTTGGGACCTGCCGCGGCCAGCGCCTGGCCGATGGCCAGGGCGCGGTCGGCTTCCGAGCGCAGATGCTCCGACGGCGCCATGCCGCCCAGGATCTGCGCGATGATCGCGTCGGGGTCTTCGCCGCGCGGATTGTCGCTGGTCACGACCACGCTGTCGGCATGGCGCTGCGCCATCTCGCCCATCAGCGGGCGCTTGCTCGCATCGCGGTTGCCGCCGCAGCCGAACACGCACCACAGCCGGCCGCCGCGCTGGCGCGCCGCGGGCCGCAGCGCCTTGAGCGCCTGCTCCAGCGCATCGGGCGTGTGCGCATAGTCCACAGCCACCAGCGGCTGGCTGGCCAGCGCGATCTGCTGCATGCGCCCGGGCACGGGTTCGAGCTGATCGCAGGCGGCCACGGCCTGGTCCAGGCTCAGGCCCAGCGCGCGCAGCGCGGCCAGCACGCCCAGCAGGTTGGCGACGTTGTACTGTCCGACCAGGCGCGTCTTCAGCACATGGCTGTGCGCATCCTCGATCACGGTGAACTGCAGGCCCTCGGGCCCCAGGCTGATGTCCTTGGCCTGCAGCCGCGCCGGCCCCAGCGTGGAGACGCTCCAGACATCGAGATCGCGCGACTGCAGGCTGGCCCACAGGCGCGCGCCATGCGCATCGTCGACGTTGACCACCGCCGCCTGCAGGCCGGGCCAGTCGAACAACGCCTTCTTGGCCTGCCAGTAGGCCTCCATGCTGTGGTGGTAGTCGAGGTGGTCCTGGGTGAAATTGGTGAAGATCGCCACGCGGATGCGCAGGCCCGCGAGGCGGTGCTCGGCCAGGCCGATCGAGGAGGCCTCCATCGCGCAGGCGGCCACGCCCGCATCGAGGTACTCGCGCAGCACGCGCTGCAGGCGCACCGGATCAGGGGTGGTCATGCCCGTGTCTTCGAGCCGCGGCGGCACGCCCACGCCCAGCGTGCCGATCATGGCGCAGCCGTGGCGGCCGTCGATGGCGTGCTGGGCCAGCGCATGCGCAAGCCACCAGGCGGTGGTGGTCTTGCCGTTGGTGCCGGTCACGGCCAGCACGCGCAACTGCTCGCTGGGATGGTCGTACCAGAGCGCGGCAATCTCGCCGCTCGCGGCCTTGAGGCCGGGCAGCGCGGCGATGCGCGCGTCGGAAAAATCAAAGGCCTCGACGCCCTGGGCTTCGACCAGGCAGGCCGCAGCGCCGCGGGCCAGCGCCGCCGCCACATGCGCGCGGCCGTCGGTGGCCGCGCCGGGCCAGGCGATGAAGGCGTCGCCAGCAGCGACCAGGCGGCTGTCGGTCTGCAGCCGGCCCGTGATCCGGCCGCGCAGCCAGCGCACCGCGTCCGGCACCGAAGTCAGTTGCACCAGGCTCATAGCGACTCCTCCACCGGATTGGCGACGATCTGCGGCACCACGGCCATGTCGGGCTGCACGCCCATCAGCCGCAGCGACTGCTGCACGACCTCACTGAATACCGGCGCGGCCACCGTGCCGCCATAGAAGCTGCCGGCGCTGGGCTCGTCGACCATCACGGCGACGATCACGCGCGGCTTGTCGACGGGCGCCAGGCCCGTGAACCAGGCGCGGTACTTGCCCGCGGCATAGTTCTTGCCGACCTGCTTGCGCGCCGTGCCCGACTTGCCGCCGACCGAGTAGCCCACGGTCTGGGCCTTCTGGCCGGTGCCGCCCGGGCCGGCCGCGAGCGCCAGCATCTGGCGCACCTGGTTGGCGGTGCGCTCGGAGAAGATCGGCACGCCCACCGGCGGCTCGTCGCGCTTGAGCATGGTCGCGGGAATCACCCGGCCGTCATTGGCGAACACGGTGTACGAGCGCGTCATCTGCAACAGGCTGGCCGACAGGCCGTAGCCATAGGACATCGTGGCCTGCTCGACGGGACGCCAGGTCTTGTACGGGCGCAGGCGGCCGCTGGCCGCGCCGGGGAAGGCAATCTGCGGCTTCTGGCCGAAGCCCACGGCCGAGAAACCTTCCCACATCTGCTGCGCGGTGAGGCTCTGCGAGATCTTGGTCGTGCCGACGTTGGAGGACTTCTGGATCACGCCGGCCACCGTGAGCAGGCCGTAGTTGTGCGTGTCGGAAATCGTCGAACCGGTCACATTGATGCGTCCGGGCGTGGTGTCCACGGGCGTCTCGGGCTTGAACTTGCCGGTCTCGAGCGCAATGCCGACGGTGATCGGCTTCATGGTCGAGCCGGGCTCGAACACGTCGGTGATGGCGCGGTTGCGCAGCTGCTCGCCGGTCAGGTTCTTGCGCTTGTCGGGCACGTAGCTCGGGTAGTTGGCCAGCGCCAGCAGCTCGCCGGTGCGGGCGTCCATCACCACCACGCTGCCGGCCTTGGCCTTGAACTTCTCGACCTGATCGCGCAGCTTCTGGAAGGCAAAGTACTGGATCTTGCTGTCGATCGACAGCTGGATGTCCTGGCCGTCCATGGGCGGCACCTCTTCGCCCACGCCTTCGACGACCCGGCCCATGCGGTCCTTGATCACGCGGCGCGAGCCGGCCTTGCCGGCCAGCTCCTTGTTGAAGGCCAGCTCCATGCCTTCCTGGCCGTGGTCCTCGACGTTGGTGAAGCCGACGACGTGGGCCGAGGGCTCGCCCTCGGGGTACTGGCGCTTGTATTCCTTGCGCTGGTAGATGCCCTTGATGCCCAGCGCCTTGATCTGCTCGCCCACGTCCCAGTCGAGCTGGCGCTTGATCCAGACGAAGGTCTTGTCCTCGTCGGCCAGCTTGGCGTCCAGCGCGGCCGGCGTCATCTCCAGCAGCGGCGCGAGCTTGCGCAGCTTGGCGGCGACTTCGGGGTCGTCCTTGTCGACGTCCTCGGGAATCGCCCAGATGCTGGCCGCGGGCACGCTCGAGGCCAAAATCAGGCCATTGCGGTCGAGAATGCGGCCGCGGTTCGCGGGCAGCTCCAGCGTGCGCGCGAACCGCACCTCGCCCTGGCGCTGGAAGAAATCGTTGCCGAACACCTGCACATAGGCGGCACGCGCCCCCAGACCGACGAAACCCAGCGCCAGCATGGCAACAATCATCTTGCTGCGCCACAGCGGCGTCTTGCTGGCCAGCAAGGGGCTCGAGGTATAGAGCACGCTGCGCGTCATGGCGCGGTCTCCAGGCGGCCGTTGTCCTGCACATACTGGGTGATGGCGGGCGTGGCGGAATGCATCTTGAGCTGGTCGCGCGCCAGGCCTTCGACGCGCAGCGGCGTGGCCTGGGCGCGCTTTTCGACTTCGAGGCGCTGGTTTTCGGTGGCAAGCCGGCGCGACTCGCTGACCGCGCGGTCCAGCTCGGTGAACAGCCGGCGCGACTCGTACTGCGAGTGCACCAGGAAGATCGCGCTGGCCATCAGCGCCAGCAGCAGCATCAGATTCAGGCGCAGCATGGCCGGCCTTTCTGTGCGAGCGCCGGCACGGCCGGCCGGCCGCCATGGCTGGAGCGCGGTGGCATGCTCACGCAGGCACCTCCGTGCGTTGCGCCACGCGCATCACGGCAGAGCGCGAGCGCGGGTTGGCCTCGACTTCGGCCGCGCTGGGCTTGATGCGGTCGAGCGCCTCAAGACGCATCGGCGTCGGCGGCGCGAACGGCGCGCGGCGGTCGAAGACTTCCTTGGAATGCTTGGCAATGAATTGCTTGACGATGCGGTCTTCGAGCGAATGGAAGCTGATCACCACCAGCCGCCCGCCGGGCGCCAGCACGCGCAGGCTGGCTTCTAGCGCCTGTTCGAGTTCCTGCAGTTCGGCATTGATGAAAATCCGAAGAGCCTGAAAGGTGCGGGTTGCGGGGTTCTGCCCCGCTTCACGCGTGCGGACGGCGCCAGCCACGAGCTCGGCAAGCTCGCCGG
Source organism: Comamonas antarctica (assembly GCF_013363755.1). NCBI lineage: Bacteria > Pseudomonadati > Pseudomonadota > Betaproteobacteria > Burkholderiales > Comamonadaceae > Comamonas > Comamonas antarctica. Next base: position 481,604 of record NZ_CP054840.1, on the reverse strand, counting down.
TGGTTGCGAGAGGGCCTTTGTCCTGGCGCCGCGCAACAATCGCCTTTGCAATAGGCCCAGCAAACCGTTCTTCGCCATAGTCACGTATCACCTCTGCAATCTGCTGCATTTCCGCATCTGCGAGCCATTCGGCCACGCTCTGGCCACGCGTGGTGTCCATGCGCATGTCGAGCGGCGCGTCGAAACGGAAACTGAAGCCGCGCTCTGGAGTATCGATCTGGGGCGAGCTCACGCCCAGGTCCATCAGCACGCCCTGCACGCTGGCATCGGGCAGATCGGCAAGGTGGCTGAAGCCCTCGTGCTGAATGGAAAAACGCGCATCGGTGATGCGCGCGGCTTCCTGGATGGCTTCAGGGTCCTTGTCGAAGGCCCTGAGCCGCCCCTGCGGCCCGAGGCGCTCGAGAATGCGCCGCGAATGGCCGCCGCGGCCAAAGGTGCCGTCGACCCATTCGCCCGCGGGAGACGCGCCGGCAGCGCCCAGCAGTGCATCCACCGCTTCATCAAGCAGTACCGTAATGTGTTGGAGGGGCTGGTTCAATCGCACGCCCTTTTTTAGAAAGCAAAATCCTGGAAAACGTCGGGCATCTGGGCCTGCATGGCCTGAGCCTCCTGGGCGTCATAAGTGGCTTTGTCCCAAAGCTCGAAGTGGTTGCCCATTCCCAGCAGCACGGCATCGCGGCTCAGGCCCACGGCCTGGCGCAGCTCGGGCGAGACCAGTACGCGGCCGGTGCCGTCCATCTCCACGTCCATGGCATTGCCCAGGAAGATGCGCTTCCACCATTGCGCCGACATCGGCAGCTGCGCGATCCGGTCGCGAAACAGCAGCCACTCGGGGCGCGGGAAAAGCATCAGGCAGCCATGGGGATGCTTGGTGAGAGTGACCTGCCCCGCAGCCATTTCATTCAAGGCGTCACGATGCCGGGTCGGCACGGAAAGCCGACCCTTCGCATCGAGACTGAGCGAAGAAGCCCCTTGAAACATGATTGCCCTTGGACTGGCGCCTGCGCTTCACCGCCAACTGCGGCGGCAATGGCAGGTTTCACCACTTAATTGCACTTTTTTCCACTGTAGCAGCAAAACGCTGCGAAGCCTCAGGGGGTGTGACAATTATTTGCAATGAAATCAACGACTTAGATCAATGGCGAATCGGTGTTTTAGGAAAAACCCGTTGCCCCATAAGCACTTACTCAATTCAATGCATGTGAACTCTAAGCCGGCCGCAGGCTGCAGGCGAAACCTGCAGTGCGGTCAAACGTATACAAGGGTTACCTACATTCCAGTATTTACACCGGCAAATGTCACAAAATGAAACGTGAAAGATCCTCGTCCTGGCTCAGGGTCTGGAGCCGGGCATCGACATAGGCGGCATCGATGCTGATGGCCTGGCCCGAAAGGCGCGCGGCGTCAAAGCTGATGTCATCGAGCAAGCGCTCCATGACCGTGGACAAGCGGCGCGCGCCAATGTTCTCGGTACGCTCGTTGACCTGAAACGCGGTATGCGCAAGCCGCGTGATGCCGTCGGGCGTGAATTCGAGCGTCACGCCTTCGGTGGCCAGCAGCGCCTGGTACTGCTTGACCAGCGACGCATGGGTCTGCGTCAGGATGGCCTCGAAATCCTGCACCGACAGCGATTCCAGCTCCACGCGGATGGGAAAACGCCCCTGCAGCTCGGGAATCAGGTCGCTGGGTTTGGACAGGTGGAATGCGCCAGAGGCGATGAACAGCATGTGGTCGGTCTTGACCATGCCGTATTTGGTCGACACGGTCGTGCCTTCGACCAGCGGCAGCAGGTCGCGCTGCACGCCCTGGCGCGAGACATCGGCGCCGCTGCTTTCCTGGCGCGTCGCGACCTTGTCGATCTCGTCGATGAAAACGATGCCGTTCTGCTCGGCATTGGCGATCGCGCGGGTCTTGATGTCCTCCTCGTTGACCAGCTTGCCCGCCTCCTCGTCGATCAGCAGCTTGAATGCCTCGGCGATCTTGAGCTTGCGCGTGCGCCGGCGCTCCTGGCCCATCTGGCTGAACATGCCGCGCAGCTGCTCGGCCATTTCCTCCATGCCCTGCGGGCCCATGATCTCGAGCTGGGGGCGCGCATCCGCGAGTTCGATCTCGATTTCCTTGTCGTCGAGCTGGCCTTCGCGCAGCTTCTTGCGGAACACCTGGCGGGCCGTGCTGTCGGTGGGCGCATCGGCCGTGCGCGCCTGCGGCAGCAGCACGTCGAGGATGCGGTCCTCGGCAGCATCCTCGGCGCGCATGCGCAGCTTGCGCACATCGGCTTCGCGCGTCTGCTTGACAGCGATCTCGGCCAGGTCGCGGATGATCGAATCCACGTCCTTGCCGACATAGCCGACCTCGGTGAACTTGGTCGCTTCGACCTTGATGAACGGCGCATCGGCCAGCCGCGCCAGCCGGCGCGCGATCTCGGTCTTGCCGACACCGGTCGGGCCGATCATCAGGATGTTCTTCGGCGTGATTTCCTGGCGCAGGCTGCCTTCGACCTGCTGGCGGCGCCAGCGGTTGCGCAGCGCAATGGCCACGGCGCGCTTGGCGCCCTGCTGGCCGACGATGTGGTGGTCGAGTTCGGAAACGATTTCCTGAGGGGTCATGGAAGACATGTTTTTCAATCCAATGGGCCTGCCACGCGGCAGGCCGGCAACAAGAGGGGCCGGCGGGTCAAAGAGTCTCGATGGTGTGGTGCATGTTGGTGTAGATGCACAGCTCGCCCGCGATTTCCAGCGACTTCTTGACGATCTCGGCCGCGCCCAGCTCGGTGTTGGCCAGCAGCGCCTTGGCCGCGGAATGCGCATAGGCGCCGCCTGAACCGATGGCCACGATGCCCTGCTCGGGTTCGAGCACGTCGCCATTGCCGGTGATGATCAGCGAGGCGCTCTTGTCGGCCACGGCCAGCATGGCCTCGAGGCGGCGCAGCACGCGGTCGGTGCGCCAGTCCTTGGTGAGCTCGATGGCCGCGCGCGTCAGGTGGCCCTGGTGCTTTTCCAGCTTGGCCTCGAAACGCTCGAACAGCGTGAAGGCATCGGCCGTGGCGCCGGCAAAACCCGCTAGCACCGTGCCGTGGTAGAGGCGGCGCACCTTGCGCGCCGTGCCCTTGACCACGATGTTGCCCAGGGTGACCTGGCCGTCGCCGCCGATGGCGACCTGAATGCCGTCCGCCGTCTGGCGGCGGACGCTGAGAATGGTGGTGCCGTGATACTGTTCCATAGCGTTGGCATGTGGGGGCGGACGCCGGCATTGCAAGCAGCCCTTGCGCCGGCGCCAGCGGCTCAATCGCGGCGCGGCACCAGTTGCGCGTGCTCGCCGACGCCGACCATGGCAAGAAACACGGCCACCAGCTGGTGCAGGCGCTCGAAGCGCAGCGCCACGCCTTCGGACTGCAGGCGCGCCGCCCAGTTGAGCACCGAACCCGCGGCCGCAAAATCCAGCCGCAGCAGCTCGGCGCAGTCGACCACCAGCACTTGCCCCGGCAGCACCTGCGCCTCGAGGGCAGCCAGCGCGGGCGTGGCATCGCCGTCGATGCAGCCGGCCAGGCCGGCGCCCGGCGCCTGCGCCGTCCCGGGTGCCTCGGCAGCATCGTCGACCAGCGCGTCGCGGTAGTTGCTGCGCGGCGGCGCCCACGAGGGCGGCGACACCTCGTAGGTGACGCAATAGTCGAGTGCCACCAGCTCGAAGCTGTCGGGCTGATCCATCAGACGCAGCGCCGCCATGCGCAGCCGCCAGCCGTCCTCGGGCACCGCGCGGTCGCCGGACACCGTGAGCGCCTGCAGGCACTGGGCCAGCACCGGCGCGTCGAGGAAAAACAGCGGGCCCGGCGTCTGCGCCCATTCGGTGAATACTTGCTCGAGCGCGGCCACGGCATCGGCCTCGATGCACTCCAGCCCGCCCCAGAACAGCGTCCAGGGCGCGGGCGCAGCGGCCTTGGCCTGCTCCAGCGCGGCCACCGACGCACGCGTCAGCACTGCAGGCGCGGTCCAGCGCAAGGGTGGCGCCTGCAGATCCAGCGCAGGCGCGTCTTCCCAGCGCATGCCGATGTCCGGCGCACCGGCGCCCGGCGCAGCGGCGCCCGGCGCAGCGGCGCCCGGCGCAGCGGCGGCGCTCGATACAGCGGCGCCGGGAATGGTCCAGGCGTGCTGGGGCGACAGCGCAAACCACAGCGGCGCCGAACGCCCGAAGCGCGCGGCATAGTCGATGGCCAGATCCTCGAAGCGCGCACCCATGCCGGCGGCGCGGTACAGGTCGAACAGGGCGTGCCACACCGGCATCTGGGCTTCGGGCTGCGCGGTGCGCTGCAACAGCAAATCCAGCAGCATGGCTTCGGCGCCCGTGGCGGCGCCATTGGCAAACGCGATGGCGGCCGCCTCGAAATCGGGGTCGTGCACGAAGGGGCCGCTGGCCACGGGCCAAGGCTGTGCCGGCGCGCTCCAGGCCGGCGGATCAAGCGGGATGGTGGTCGCAAAGGTTGGAGGCTCAGGCGCCGGGACCGCTTGCGCCAGGGGAGGCTCCGGCGCGGCGGCGGCGCCGACATCCCAGTCCAGCGGCGCAGTGACGGCAAATCCCGGCGTCGCGCTGGCTTCGGACGCCGCAGCGGCAGTTGCGCCCGCCACATGCACGGAATCGGGTTGGGGAAAGGACGACAGCAGGTACATCGGCAGCGTCGAGGCATCGGCCGGCTGCTTGTTGCGCCACCACTGCTGCGACATCTGCTCCTCGATGGCGTCGATCTTCTTCAGCGTGACCGCACGCGCGTCGGATGGGGTCTGGCTGCTTTGCAGGCTTGCGGGCTGGCTCGAGGCGTCACCCGGCGTTTCACTGGCGGCGGCCTCTTTCTGGCGCAGCCGGCGCAGCTGCTCGAATTCGCGCTGGCGCACGAAATCATTGCGGCGCTTGCGCTCGAGTGTCTGGCGCAGCACCTCGCGGTCGGCCTGGCCCAGCGGGTCATCGGCCTGCGCATCCAGCTCGGACCAATGCAGCGTGGGGTGGCGCACAAAGCGCACCACCTTGGAAAAAAGGCCACCGGGCTTGCTGTCATCCGTACTCATGGACGGTCAGCGTAGCGCAAGTGGCCTGTGGTGCGAGGTGGAATTCCCCTTAATCGCCAAACATTTTTTGCTTGAGTTCGCGGCGTTGCTGGGCTTCGAGCGACAGCGTGGCCGTCGGGCGGGCCAGCAGGCGGCCGACGCCGATGGGCTCGCCGGTCTCGTCGCAGTAGCCGTAGTCGCCGGCGTCGATGCGCGCGATCGATTGCTCGATCTTCTTGAGCAGCTTGCGTTCGCGGTCGCGCGTGCGCAGTTCCAGCGCATGCTCTTCTTCGATCGTGGCACGGTCGGCGGGATCGGGCACGACCACCGTGTCCTCACGCAGATTCTCTGCAGTCTCGCCGGCGTTGTTGTGCATGTCCTGTTTGAGCAGAACCAGCTTGTGGCGGAAAAACGCCATCTGCTTGTCGTTCATGTACTCTTCTTCGGGCATGGCGAGCACTTCGGCATCAAGCAGCTCTTCCGCGGGTTTGGTCTTCCAGTTGTTGGCCAATTGAGGATCTTTCTTTGCAGCAGTCATCGAAGTTGCTTGCATGGTTGTGGGCATGGTGTTGATGTAACTGGCTTTGGCGGCATCGAAGGCCGCCGCCGGGGCCATGGAGGGAACGGTCAATTGGGCCAGGCGGGCGGAAGGCCGGGTGCTGCGCACCAGGCCGGCACCAGCGGCGGCGGCCGGCGCCAGAGGAGGAGGCGCGGGATGGACCGCAGCAGGAGGCACAGGCATCTTCGCAGCCTGTGTAGCGGTCTTGGCAGCCACCTTGGCAGCCACCTTCTTGGCGGCGGGCTTGGCAACTGCTTTCACTTTGCGGGTCTCGGCATTCACTTCCTGTCTCCTCTCGGTGCGACCGGCCCCTGGCTGGGGAGCAAGCCCAGTGGGTCTTGCCTTCCGGGTTCTCTTTAGGGGCGCGATTGTATCGATCACCAGCGGGTGCCAACACAGCGTTGTGTTTCCCCCACATTCGGGTTATTCACCTAACGCGTTCATTTGCACTCAAGTCGCCACAAATGCGCGCATTTCCCTACAACGCCATCAGCCCCAGCCGAAATCCGACCTCGACTATCGCCTCCGTCCTACCGTTTGCGCAAGCTTCAGACCTGGCACTGGTCCAAGCCGGACCGGAAGATGTCCTGCGGCAGGTCGATGCCGATGAACACCATCTTGCTCTGGCGCTTTTCATTCTCGTCCCAGGCCGGGCCGAGATCGCTGCCCATCAGCTGGTGAACGCCCTGGAAGATCACCTTGCGCTCCGTGCCCTGCATGTTCAGCACGCCCTTGTAGCGCAGCATCTTCGGACCGTAGATGTTGACGATGGCACCCAGGAAGTCCTCCAGCTTGGCCGGATCGAATGCGCGGTCCGCACGGTAGACGAAGCTTTTCACATCGTCATCGTGGTGATGGTGGTGCGGGTGGTTGCAGGCCTCGCCGGGCGCGTGGTCGTGGCCCGCATGCGCGTCATGTTCGCAATGGCCGTGGTCATGGTCGCAATCTTCATGGTCATGGCCGTGGTCGTGCCCATGGCCATGGGAATGGCCGTCGTCTTCCTTGAGGAACTCGGGGTCGATGTCGAGCTTGGCATTGAGATTGAAGCCACGCAGGTCCAGCACCTGGTTCAGCGACACATCGCCGAAATGCACGGCCTGGATCGGCGCGCGCGGGTTCATGTGCTTGAGGCGGTGGATCAAGGCCTGCTGCGCCTCGTCGCTGACCAGGTCGGTCTTGGACAGGAAGATCTGGTCGGCAAAGCCCACCTGGCGGCGCGCTTCCTGGCGCGTGTCCAGCTGCTGGTCGGCATGCTTGGCGTCGACCAGGGTGATGATGGAGTCGATCAGATAGGACTCGGCCACCTCGTCATCCATGAAGAAGGTCTGTGCCACCGGGCCGGGATCGGCCACGCCCGTGGTTTCAATGATCACGCGGTCGAACACCACCTCGCCCCTGCGGCGCTTGGCGGCCAGTTGCTGCAGCGTCTCGCGCAGGTCCTCGCGGATGGTGCAGCAGATGCAGCCGTTGCTCATCTGCACGATCTGCTCCTTGGACTCCGTCTTGAGGATGTCGGAGTCGATGTTTTCCTCACCGAACTCGTTTTCAATGACGGCAATCTTCTGGCCATGGGATTCGCTGAGCACGCGCTTGAGCAGTGTGGTCTTGCCCGAGCCCAGGAAGCCGGTGAGGATGGTGACAGGAATGAGAGACATGGAATCGCCTAGAAGTGGATGCTCGAGGTGCGCCGGACACAGGCGCCTGCATGGCCAGCAGGCCGCAGGCCCTGCCTGAAACGGGTCATATGGGGAGTCTAGCGGCGGATTCAAGGGGCGGCCGCCAGCGGCCTGCTCAACGCTTGCGTCTTGCGCGCGGATGGGCGTTCTCGTACGCCTGGGCCAGATGCTGGAAGTCCAGGCGGGTATAGATCTGCGTGGTGGCGATGCTGGCATGCCCCAGCAGCTCCTGCACCGCGCGCAGGTCGCCGCTGGACTGCAGCAGGTGGCTGGCAAACGAATGGCGCAGCACATGCGGATGCACCGAGGTCGTGAGGCCCGCCTGGCGCGCGCGTGCGCGCAGGCGCACCCAGACCGACTGCGCCGTGAGCCGCGCGCCGCGCCGGCCGATGAACAGCGCCGGCTCGAGCGCACCGGCTGCAATGGGGTGCGCGCGTATCGCCAGCCAGGAATGCAACGCCTGCACGGCAGCGTTTCCCACGGGCACGATGCGCCGCTTGCTGCCCTTGCCCAGCACATGGGCCTCGCCGGCCGCCAGATCGATCCAGCCGCGCGCCAGGCGCTCGGTATCAGGCCCGGGGGCGACATCGAGGCCGACCAGCTCCGCAACCCGCAGGCCGCTGCCGTAGAGCAGTTCAGCCATCGCCGCATCGCGCGCTTCTAGCCATGGATCGGCTTCGGCATTCACATGATTGACCAACTGCAAGGCATCCTCCACACCCAGCGCCTTGGGCAGCGGCTTGGGCGCGCGCGGGGCACGCACGCCCTCGACGGGATTCATTGGCACCAGGCCCTGGCGCGCGGCCCACTGGAAGAAGCCGCGCCAGCCCGAGAGGATCAAGGCAATGCCGCGCGCGCTGCGCCCGGCGCCGTGCATCTGCGCGGCGAAGCGCCGGATGTGCGCGGGCTGCAGCGCCAGCAGTTCGACCTGGGCGGCCTGCGCAAAACCGGCCAGCTTCTGCAGGTCCAGCGTATAGAGCGTGTGCGTGCGCGGCGCCAGGCGCTTTTCGACGCGCACATGTTCGAGATAGGCCAGCGCCGGGGCGGGCAGCGCCGGGGCGCAAGGCTCGGACGCTGCGGACTCCATGGCTCAGACCGCGCTGAGCGTGCGCGCGGCCGGGCGCATGCGCACCAGCGCGGCACTCGCCTGCTCGGCAATGCGCATCAGGAATTCGGTGCCCATGGTCGCATCGAAGCGCAGCGGATCGGGCGATCCCAGCACCAGCATGCCGAACGCGGGCGACGCCGCGCCCACCGGGCCCGTGCGCAGCGGCAGCAAGGCCAGCGACTGCACGGAATCGGCGCGCGAGAGCCAGCCCACGGGCTCGAATCCCAGGTTGGGGCCGCAGAACGGCAGCGTCAGCGAGGAGGCAAAGGCCTTCACATCGCTGCTCACGCCCATGGTGAACAGCGAGCCCGAAAACGGCGCCGCCACATCCCAGACCCGGATCGCGGCCTCGGGCACGTCAAACACCTGGCGCAGGCCCTCGGTGATCGCATGCGGCAGGTCGCGCGCCTCGACCACGGCCGCGAGGTCGCAGCTCCAGCGGTGGATCTTCTGCGCGATGGCCGCGTTCTCGCTGCTGTTGCGCATCATCTCCATGATGCGCTGCTCCAGGCCCTTGATCTTGTCGCGCAGCATCTCGGCCTGGCGCTCCTGCAGGCTCACCGCGCGGTGGCCGTGGACGCTGGTGAGGCGCACGCCGGTCAGCACTTCGGCATGGCGTTCAAAGAAGTCCGGGGACTTGGTCAGGTAGGCGGCAATGCTGTCTTCGCTGGTAGCCAATGCGTGGTCGAGGCTCGTGCTGTCGTTCATGGTGCTTCGGGAATTTCAATCTGTCCGTCAAAAACAAAGGTCGCAGGGCCGGTCATGAAGACGCTGTCGGCGTCGTTTCCGGACCAGGCAATGCCCAGCAGGCCGCCGCGCGTATGCACCTGCACCTGCGTATCGAGCAGGCCCTGGCGGATGCCGGCCACGACGGCCGCGCAGGCGCCCGTGCCGCAGGCCAGCGTCTCGCCCGCGCCGCGCTCGAACACGCGCAGCCGCACTTCGCTGCGGCTCAGGCGCTGCAGGAAGCCGGCGTTGACGCGCTGGGGAAAGCGCGGATGGCGCTCGATCTGCGGGCCCAGCACGGCAACGGGCGCGGTATCCGCGTCGTCGACCCAGAGCACGGCATGGGGATTGCCCATCGATACCGGCATCACCCACTGCGTCGATGCATCGTCCAGGAGCAGCGGCCACAGCTGCGCCGCGCCCTCGCTGCGCGGCGCGAGGCCCGCGGCATCGAACGGTACCTGCGCGGGCCGCAGCTCGGGCCGGCCCATGTCGACGCGCACCCGGCCATCGGCCACGAGTTCGGGCGCGATCACGCCGGAAAGCGTCTTGACGCGGATCACGCTCTTGTCGGTCAGGCCGCGGTCGTGCACATAGCGCGCAAAGCAGCGCGCGCCATTGCCGCACTGCTCCACCTCGCCGCCATCGGCGTTGTGGATCGCGTATTCGAAATCGATGCCGGCCTCCGGCGCGGGCCGGACGCTGAGGATCTGGTCGGCGCCGACGCCGAAGTGGCGGTCGGCCAGGAAACGGTACTGGGCAGGCGACAGGCCCAGCAGGCCCCGGGTTTCATCGAGCACGACAAAGTCGTTGCCCGCGCCCTGCATCTTGGTGAAGCGGATTTGCATGGTCGGCAATTATCCGCCAGTCGCGCGCCGATGCCATGACCGCAATGACAAGGGCGTGCCCGCCACTGCGACGGACACGCCCTTGAAGGCAAACCAGCGGGCAGCGCGAGAGCCGCCCGGCAGGCATTACAGGTTGATCTTGTGGATGCGCGCGCCCTGCAGCGAGGCACCGGCTTCCAGGCCGGCATTGGTCATCACCCAGCTCGACACGGGCTGCTGGGCGGTCGTGGTGTCGATCGTGCCATTGGCACCGACGCGGCCCACGGCCACGGTGGCGTCGACGCCGGCCGACCAGCCGTTGCCGTTCACGAACTTGTCCAGTGCCTCCTGGGTGTTGAACACATAGATGACCGCCTTGGACTGGCCGCCGGCCTGCCAGCCGATCGAGGCCGCGGTGGTGCTGTAGTAGCCCAGCGTGCGCGAACCCGAGCGCAGCGCCCCGCGGCCGTGCTCGGCGCCGAGCACGAAGCTGCCGCCGATGACGGTGGGGAACACCAGCACGGCCTTGGAGCGCGCCACCAGCTCACGCGAGCCGGGAACGGTGGAGTACAGGCGCGCCAGCGTGGCGTCGACTTGCGCGTCCATCGAGCTGCTCGTGGCGCGCGGCGCAGTCTGAACGTCGGAGGGAGAGGTTGTGGTGCAACCGACCATGGCCACGCCGCCCACGGCGACAGATGCAGCGATCAGCAGGGAGCGAACGGATTGGGTCATCATGAAAATTTCCTCCAGTTGTTGATTGGTGCCCGCTTGCGCCACCGGCGTTGCAGGCGTTTTTTCTGGCCGATGGATGGTTGGCCTGATGCGATCCTAGAGGCGTTCCAGGCATTTGTATCATTGCAAATGCAGCTTGGCCTCCAGGCCTACAGGAACACGGGAAGCAGTCCTGCAAAGCCCCAGGCGATTGGCTTGCTCGCAACGCTGGCGCGACATTGGCGCGCAAGCAACAGCCAGGCGCCGCATCTTGTGGCACAAAGCATCCATTGACCTTGGCGGCGCCCCCCATCAGGGCCGCCATCCGATTTTTCATTGCGAGAGGAAACCCATGAATTTCTGGTCCCACCTGCACCATCCCCGCGCCGCAATGGCGCTGCTGCGCATCACGCTGGCACTGCTGCTGCTGTTCCATGGCTGGGCCAAGATCACGCACGGCATCGGCGGCATCGAGAAGATGGTGGCCAGCCATGGCCTGCCGACCTGGCTGGCATACGGCGTCTATCTGGGCGAGGTGGTCGCGCCGGTATTGCTGCTGATCGGCGTGTGGGTGGTGCCCGCGGCATTGATCGTCGTCGGCAACATGCTGGTGGCGCTGCTGCTGGTGCATACCGGGCAGTTCCTGTCGATCGGCAACTCGGGCGGCTGGGCTCTCGAACTGCAGGCATTCTTCCTCATCACCGCGCTGGTCATCGCCCTCGGCTATTCCAAGGGCAAGTAAGCCGCCGTCCCCGCCATGAACCGTCCGAGCCAGCTCCTGCGCGTCCAGCGCCCCCCCGTTGCCCCCCGGCCCGCGGCCACCGTCCTGCTGCTGCGCGACAAGAGCGGCGGCGGCATCGAGGTGCTGATGACGCGCCGTTCGCCCACGGCCAGCTTCCTGCCCGGCGCCTATGTGTTTCCGGGCGGCGGCATCGATGAACTCGACGCGCGCTCGCACGCCGCCGCCGCGCGCCGCCCGACGCAAAGCGATGCGCACCTGACGCAGGCGATCGCTGCGATCCGCGAAAGCTTCGAGGAGCTGGGCGTGCTGCTGGCGCGCCGGGCCGACGGCCGCATGGCCGATGCCGAGGACATCGCGGCGCTCGACCGCTGCGCGCCGTTTGCCGCGCAATGCGTGGCGCGCGGCCTGACGCTCGCCGCCGACGAACTGCATGCCCTTGCGCACTGGACCGGCGACCGCAACATGCCCAAGCGCTTCGCCACGCAATTCATGGTCGCGCGCATGCCCGCGGGCCAGACCCCGGTGGCCGACGAGAGCGAGCAGTTCGAGCCGCAGTGGATCACGCCGGCCGACGCGCTCGAGCGCCATGCGCAGGGCGGTTTCCTGATCATCTTTCCGACCATCAAGACGCTGGAAAAGCTCGCGCGCTTCGAGTCCACCGACGCGCTGTTCGCCGCGCTCGCGCACGAGGAAGTGCTTTGGGACTGCTGCCCGCGCACCGGCCTGATCGGCGGCCAGGAGCGGCGCCACATGGAGGACGAATCGGCCTATGGCGAACTGGAGATGGTCAGCCCCGACGGGCAGATCTTCCACCCGCTGGACTGGCAAAGCGAGCAGCCCGTGGCGCTGCGGCGCAATGTGCTGCGGCTCACGGCGCCCAACGCGGGAGTGATGACCGGGCCCGGCACCAACAGCTACCTGGTGGGCGAGGCCGCGACCGGTTTCATCGCCATCGATCCCGGCCCGAATGATCCCGCGCATGTGCAGCGGCTGTTCGAGGCCGCGGGCGGCGACATCCGGCACATCGTCTGCACCCACTCGCATGCCGACCACTCGCCGGGTGCCGCGCTGCTGCAGGCGCTGCTGGCGCAAGGCGGGCGCCCGCCGCCAGTCATCCGCGGATTGCCCTCGGCGCCGACGGCACGCCCGGCAAGCCGCTTCTCGCCGGACCGTCCACTGGCGGATGGCGAACGCCTGGTGCTCAGCGGCACCAGCGCCGAGGGCGCGGTGAGCCACAGCCTGCAGGCGGTGTTCACGCCCGGCCATGCGGCCAACCATGTCTGCTTTCTGCTGGAGGAAGACGCGCTGCTGTTCAGCGGCGACCATATCCTCAATGGCAGCACCACGGTGATCGACCCGCCCGACGGCAACATGGCCGACTACCTGCAATCGCTGGACAAGCTCGATGCGCTCTGCGCGCAGCATGGCGTCGACTTCATCCTGCCCGCGCATGGCCATGTGCTGGGCAATGCGCGCCGCGTGATTGCGCGGCTGCACAGCCACCGGCTGGCGCGCGAGGCCAAGGTGCTGCGCGCCATGCAGGCCGCGCCCGACGGCACGCCGCAGGATTGGGTGCGCCTGGCCTACGACGACGCGCCGCCCGCGCTCTGGCCCGTCGCCGAAAGATCCCTACTGGCCCATGTGGAACGCATTCGTGCCTTAGGCTTGCGGCATGTCTCAAACTGAATCCGTCCGCCTGTCCAAGCGACTGGCGGAACAACAAGATTGCTCGCGCCGCGAAGCCGAGCTGTATATCGAAGCCGGCCATGTGCAGGTCGACGGCAAGGTGGCGCTGGTTCCCGGCACGCATGTCGGCCCCGGCCAGCAGATCCGTCTGGCGCCTGGCGCCAAGGCCGAGGCGATCCCGCCCGTGACGCTGCTGCTGCACAAGCCCGCCGGCTACACCCAGGGCCAGCCCTATGGCCGCGTGCCCAGCGCGCACGGCCTGCTGACCGAAAAGAACCTCGCCGAATACGACGCACCCGCGCCGGTGCGCGTGCTCGAGCGCCACTTTGCCGACCAGCTGGCCTTCCTGCCGATTCCCGTTCCCGCCAGCGGCCTGGTCATCTACACCCAGGACCCCCGCATTGCGCGCAAGCTCGAGGAAGACGCCTATGCGCTCGAGCAGGAAATCGTCGTCGGCGTCAAAGGCCAGATCGTGGAAGGCGGCCTGCAGCGCCTGTGCCACGGCCTGATCGCCGACCGCCAGCCGCTGCCGCCGGCCAAGGTCAGCTGGCAGAACGAAAACCACCTGCGGTTTGCGATCAAGGGCTTCTGGCCCGACAAGATCGACGCCATGTGCGAGCAGGTGGGCTTGCAGGTGGTGAGCATGCGCCGCCTGCGCATCGGCCGCGTCTCGATGGCCAAGCTGCCCGAAGGGCAGTGGCGTTATCTGCTGCCCTGGGAAAAATTCTGAAGGGTCGACGCGACGTTCGATGTCTCCTTCGACAGGGCAGGACGTTCATGGTTCGACAGGCTCACCACGAACGGTTTTTTCGTTTGTCCTGCGCTCAGAACCCGTTCGAACCGTTCGTGGTGAGCTCCCCTCGGCGGGCCCGTCGAACCATGAACGGCCTGCCCTCGAAAAAAAAGCGCCTGGCAAACCACCAGGCGCTTTTTGCATGAAAAGTGTGAAGCCCACCGATAAGCCGGATTCTGTGCACCGCCGATTCCCTTGCGAGAATCGGCGGCGTGACCGCCATTACTCTTGGCTGGTGGTCGCCCAACCAGCTCGATGCTACCTACCCGCACACTCCGGGGGCCCCGTCAACGTGTGCCTACTTGGTATTGCTGCGCGTAGAGATTGCCCGTTTCACCCGCACTCAAGCGGCTCGTCTCTGTTGCTCTGATCCTCACCTCGCGGTGGACAGCCGTTAGCTGCTACGCTGCCCTATGCAGTCCGGACGTTCCTCCAGTGCGGCCTTTCGGCGCCAGCACCAGCGGCGGTCTGGTGGACTTCACGCGGCGGATTATCGCCCAGCCGCAATGCCCCGCGCGCGCATCCTGCCTCCAGCGCATAAGAATATGCGCCAGATCGCAGATCAACTGCGCCAGAATGTCAGATCAACCCCGCAATCGCCAAGGAGCTTCCATGAAAGTCGACAGCATTCTGCAAACCATCGGAAACACCCCCCATGTGCGCATGGGCCGCCTGTTTGGCGCCACGGCCCAGGTGTGGATCAAGTCCGAGCGCAGCAATCCCGGCGGCTCGATCAAGGACCGCATCGCGCTGGCGATGATCGAAGACGCCGAGAAGTCCGGCCGGCTGCAACCCGGCGGCACGATCATCGAGCCGACCAGCGGCAACACCGGTGTCGGCCTGGCGCTGGTGGCAGCCGTCAAGGGCTACAAGCTGATCCTGGTCATGCCCGACAGCATGTCCGTCGAACGCCGCCGCCTGATGCTGGCCTATGGCGCAACGTTCGACCTGACGCCCAAGGAGAAGGGCATGAAGGGCGCGATCGCGCGCGCCGAGGAACTGGCCGCGCAGACGCCCGGCGCCTGGATTCCCCAGCAGTTCGAGAACCCGGCCAACGTCGAGGTGCACGAGCGCACGACGGCGCAGGAGATCCTCGCCGACTTCCCGGACGGCATCGATGTGCTGATCACCGGCGTCGGCACCGGCGGCCACCTCACGGGCGTGGCGCGCCAGCTCAAGGCCAAGTTCCCGCAGCTCAAGGTGTATGCCGTCGAACCCGCGGCCTCGCCCGTCATCTCGGGCGGCGCGCCCGCGCCGCATCCCATCCAGGGCATTGGCGCGGGCTTCATCCCGAAGAACCTCGACACCAGCCTGCTGGACGGCGTGATCCAGGTCGAGGCCGAGCCCGCGCGCGAATATGCGCGCCGCGCCGCACGCGAGGAAGGCCTGCTGGTCGGCATCTCGTCGGGCGCGACGCTGGCCGCCATTGCCCAGAAGCTGCCCGAGCTGCCCGTGGGTGCCAAGGTGCTGGGCTTCTCCTACGACACCGGCGAACGCTACCTGTCGGTGGACGGTTTCCTTCCCACCTGATCCGGACAAGCTCCCCAATGAAGACACTGCCTTTGCGGCAGTGTCTTTTTTTTATGTCCTGTTGACCAACACCTGGGCAGCGCAGGGAATAGCCGGCTAGCGCGCCACGATGCCGTCCCTCGGCCTAAGATCAGGTGGTCTACGAAGGGCTGATCTTGTTTGGATTTTTTGAAAAACGCATCCCCCCCTACCCCGCCAGCGAACCGGCGCCGCTGCCGCGCGGTTTCCTGGCGTTCGTCTGGGCCTGCACCCAGGGCCTGCGCGGCTATGTGCTGTCGATGGCGCTGCTCGCCGGCTTGACGGCAGCCTATGAAGCCTGGCTGTTTTCCGTCATGGGGCATGTGATCGATTGGCTGACGCGGGTCGAGCCGGCGCAACTGCTCACCGACTACCGCGGCCCGCTGATCGCGCTGGCCAGCGTCATGCTGCTGAGCATTGGCGTGGTCGCGCTGCAGACCATGGTCAAGCACCAGGTGCTGGCCATCAACTTCCCGCTGCGGCTGCGCTGGAACTTCCACCGGCTGATGCTCGGCCAGAGCATGGCGTTCTATGCCGATGAATTCGCGGGCCGCATCACGACCAAGATCATGCAGACCGCGCTGGCCGTGCGCGACATGATCTTCACGACCACCGATATCGTGGTCGGCATGACGGTCTATCTGATCACCATGATGGTGCTGGCCGCCAGCTTCGACACCTGGCTGCTGGTGCCGCTGGTGCTCTGGACCGCGGCCTACATCGCGGCCTGCTGCTACTTCGTGCCGCGGCTGGGCGCGGTGGGCAAGGCCCAGGCCGATGCGCGCTCGCAGATGACCGGGCGCATCACCGACGCCTATACCAACATCGCCACCGTCAAGCTGTTCGCGCATACGCGCCGCGAAGCCGAATTCGCGCGCTCGGCCATGGAGGCCTTCCGCCTCACCGGCAATGCGCAGATGCGGCTGGTGAGCCAGTTCGAGATCGTCAACCACACGCTGGTCGTGCTGCTGATCCTGGGCAGCAGCGGCCTGGCGCTGTGGCTGTGGGCGCAAGGCCAGGTCGGCGCGGGCGCGGTCGCGGCCGTCACGGCCATGGCGCTGCGCATCTCGGGCCATGCGCATTGGGTGATGTGGGAGATGACCAGCCTGTTCGAGAGCGTGGGCACGATCCAGGACGGCATCAACACCCTGACCCACCCGCCCGCGGTGCTCGATGCACCGCAGGCCAAGCCGCTGCACGTGACGCGCGGCGAAGTGGTGTTCGAGGATGTGTCGTTCGGCTACCGCGACGGCAAGGCCGTGATGGAGCATCTGAACCTGAGCATCCGCCCGGGCGAGCGCATCGGCCTGATCGGCCGCTCCGGCGCGGGCAAGTCGACGCTGGTCAACCTGCTGCTGCGCTTTCACGACCTGCGCTCGGGCCGCATCCTGATCGACGGCCAGGACATCTCCCAGGTCACGCAGGACAGCCTGCGCCAGGCGATCGGCATGGTCACGCAAGACACCTCGCTGCTGCACCGCTCGATGCGCGACAACATCCTCTATGGCCGGCCCGATGCCAGCGAAGCCGACCTGCAGGCCGCGATTGCGCGCGCCGAGGCCAGCGACTTCATTGCCCAGCTCAACGACCGCCATGGCAACCATGGGCTCGACGCCCAGGTCGGCGAGCGCGGCGTGAAGCTCTCGGGCGGCCAGCGCCAGCGCGTGGCCATCGCGCGCGTCATGCTCAAGGATGCCCCGCTGCTGCTGCTGGACGAAGCCACCAGCGCGCTGGACTCCGAAGTCGAAGCCGCGATCCAGCAAAGCCTCTACAAGGTCATGGAAGGCAAGACCGTGATTGCCATTGCGCACCGGCTGTCGACCATTGCCGCCATGGACCGGCTGATCGTCATGGACAAGGGACGCATCGTCGAGGAAGGCTCGCACCAGCAGCTGCTGCAGCTCGGCGGCGTCTACGCGCGCCTGTGGGCGCACCAGAGCGGCGGTTTCCTGGGCGAACCGCTCGACGGTCCGCTTTGAAACGCGCCGCCCCGGCGGCGGCTCAACGCGGCTCGTGCACTTCCAGCGGTTTGTAGGGATCGACACGGCTGCCGGCATGGCTGCTGTAGCCCTGCGTGCCGCTGCCCTGCTGCACCGCCGCGCCATCGGTGGGCGTGTTGCTCCAGGGCATCCAGGATTTGCCGCCGGCGCAGCCGGACAGCGAGAGAACGGCTACGACACAGGCCGCGGCCAGGGCGGAGGAATTGCGCTTCATACAGACCTTTCAGAGTTTCGGGTTAACCCGTGGCCAAAGGATGCGCGCTGGCGGACGCTGCCGGCGAGGACAGCGCGGCAATCAAGGTAAGTTTGAGACACAAAGTCGTTATTTGCTTCGGGAACGTAATTTTTCTGAAACAGGCCGCACACAGTGCTTAATCCGATCGGCATTCAAGGTCGCCGCAGCGGCGCGCATCTGCGCGGCGGCATTTGCCTTACCATCGCCGCCTTGCTTGATAGACCCGAGCCATGATCCGTATCGCAGAACTCAAACTCCCGCTGTCGGCGATCACCTTCGATCCCGAGAACCACACCGAATTCCACCCCGAGGCCCGGCTGCGCACGCTCGCCGCCCAGCTGCTGGGGCTCGCGCCCGCCGAGCTGGGCACGCTGCAGGTCTTCAAGCGCAGCTTCGACGCGCGCAAGGCCGACCTGCAGGCGGTCTATATCGTCGACATCGGGCTTGCCGATCCAGCGCAGGAAGCCGCACTGCTGGCGCGCTTCGAGAACCATCCGCATGTGAATGCCACGCCCGACATGGCCTGGCAACCCGTGGGCCAGGCGCCGGCCGGGCTCGCGCAGCGCCCGGTGGTCGTGGGCTTCGGCCCCTGCGGCATCTTTGCCGCGCTGGCGCTCGCGCAAATGGGCTTCAAGCCCATCGTGCTCGAACGCGGCAAGAACGTGCGCGAACGCACGCAGGACACCTGGGGCCTGTGGCGCAAGCGCGAGCTCACGCCCGAATCCAACGTGCAGTTCGGCGAAGGCGGCGCCGGCACCTTCTCCGACGGCAAGCTCTACAGCCAGATCAAGGACCCGCGTTTCCTGGGCCGCAAGGTCATGCAGGAATTCGTCGACGCCGGCGCGCCGCCCGAGATCCTCTACGCGGCGCACCCGCATATCGGCACCTTCAAGCTGGTCAAGGTGGTCGAGAACATCCGCGCCCAGATCATCGCGCTGGGCGGCGAAGTGCGCTTCGGCCAGCGCGTCGAAGACGTGCTGCTCGACGATGCCGAGGGCGAGGGCATGCGCCGCGTGCGCGGCCTGGTGGTGCGCGACCTGGCCACCGACACCTGCTCCGAGCTCGCGGCCGAGCAGGTGGTCATTGCGCTGGGCCACAGCGCACGCGATACCTTTGCCCGGCTCTACCAGCGCGGCGTGAGCATGGAAGCCAAGCCGTTTTCCATCGGCGTGCGCATCGAACACCCGCAAAGCATCATCGACCGCGCGCGCTGGGGCCGCCATGCGGGCCATCCGCTGCTGGGCGCGGCCGACTACAAGCTGGTGCACCATGCGGCCAACGGACGCGCGGTCTACAGCTTCTGCATGTGCCCCGGCGGCACCGTCGTGGCCGCCACCAGCGAGCCCGAGCGCGTGGTGACCAACGGCATGAGCCAGTATTCGCGCAACGAGCGCAATGCCAACGCCGGCATGGTCGTGGCCATCGACCCGGTGGACTATCCGCGCACGCCCGAAGCCTTTGCCGCGGCCTTTGGCGGCGAGACCTATGGCGTCGAGCATCTTGCCGACGGCGAGTTCCACCCGCTGTCGGGCATCGTGTTCCAGCGCCAGCTCGAGTCGCGCGCCTATGTGCTGGGCGGCAGCAACTACAACGCGCCGGCCCAGCGCGTCGAGGATTTTCTCGCCGGACAGCCCTCGACGGCGCTGGGCGAGGTCGAGCCTTCGTACAAGCCCGGCGTGCACCTGATCGATCTGCAGGCCGCGCTGCCGGCCTATGCCATCGAAGCCATGCGCGAAGCCCTGCCGGCTTTCGGCAAGAAGATCCGCGGCTACGACATGCCCGATGCGCTGCTCACCGGCGTGGAAACCCGCACCTCGTCGCCGCTCAAGATCGGCCGCGACGACAGCCTGCAAAGCCTCAACACGCGCGGCCTTTATCCGGCCGGCGAAGGCGCAAGCTACGCCGGCGGCATCCTGTCGGCGGGCGTCGATGGCATCCGCGTGGCCGAGGCCGTGGCAAGGCAGATCCTGGGCCTGCCCGTACCCGCCAACCGCCGCTGACCACCATGGCACAGGCAATTGCTTTCACCGCGCCCACGCGGCGCGCGCTGGTGCAGGCCACGCTGGCCATGGCCGCCGTGGTGCTGGCATCCAACATCCTGGTCCAGTTTCCCATCAACGACTGGCTCACCTGGGGCGCGATCACCTACCCGTTTGCCTTCCTGGTCAGCGAACTCGCCAACCGCGCGCACGGCCCGGGCCATGCGCGGCGCATTGCCTGGGTCGGCTTTGCGGTGGCCGTCGCGGCCTCGCTGGTGCTGGCACCGCTGCGCATTGCCGTGGCATCGGGCGCGGCCTTCCTGTGCTCGCAGCTGCTCGACATCCAGGTGTTCGACCGCCTGCGCCAGGGCCGCTGGTGGCGCGCCCCGCTGATTGCCACGCTGCTGGCCGCGGTGCTCGACACGGCGCTGTTCTGGAGCATCGGCTTTGCGGGTGAAGACCTGCCCTGGATCACCTGGGCGATTGGCGATCTGGGCGTGAAACTGGCCATGGGCGTCTCGCTGCTGCTGCCGTTCCGCCTGTGGATCGGACGCCGCGCCAGTCTGCGCCAGTCTCCCCGTTCGTCCTGAAGCGGGCCGTTAGCCGCTCACCCTGAGCCACCTCAAGGGTGTAGGGCTTAGACGCCCTTCGACAGGCTCAGGGAGAGCGGGACCTACCCCTCCCCAGGCGAAAAAAAGCCCACGTCCTTCAACGCGGGCTTTTCATGCAGCACACGGGGCCCAGCCCCGGAGGTCAGGCCTTTTGCAGTGCGGCAATGCGCTCTTCCATCGGGGGATGGGTGGAGAACAGCTTGCCGATGTTGCCGGTGATGCCCAGCGTGGCCACGCTCTTGGGCAGCTCGCCCGGATGCATGCCGCCCAGGCGCGCCAGGGCGTTGATCATCGGCTGCTTGCGGCCCATGAGCTGCGCGGCGCCGGCGTCGGCGCGGAACTCGCGCTGGCGGCTGAACCAGGCGACGATCATCGCGGCCACGAATCCCAGCAGGATGTCGAGCACGATGGTGGTCACGTAATAGCCGATGCCCGGGCCCGAGCTTTCGCTGTCGTTCTTGCGCAGGAAACTGTCCACCGCATAGCCGATCACGCGCGACAGGAACACCACAAAGGTGTTCATCACGCCCTGGATCAGCGTCATGGTGACCATGTCGCCATTGGCAATGTGCGCGACTTCATGGCCGATGACGGCCTCGACTTCCTCGCGCGTCATGCCCGACAGCAGGCCGGTCGACACCGCGACCAGCGCGTTGTTCTTGAACGCGCCCGTGGCAAACGCATTCGGTTCGCCTTCATAGATGCCGACCTCGGGCATGCCGATGCCGGCCTTGTCGGCAAAGCCGCGCACGGTGTTGACGATCCAGGCCTCATCGGCATTGCGCGGCTCGTTGATCACGTGCACGCCCGACGACCACTTGGCCACGGGCTTGCTGATCAGCAGCGAGATGATCGCGCCGCCAAAGCCCATGATGAAGGCGAAGCCCAGCAGCGCACCGAGGTTGAGCCCGTTGGCGGTGAGGTAGCGGTTGACGCCCAGCAGGCTGGCGACGATGCCCAACACCGCCACGACGGCAATGTTGGTCAATAGAAAAAGAGCAATACGTTTCATGGGGATGGGTACTCCATATGGAGAAAAGCGGCGCATTCACCGCAAGACCCTATCTGGGGGCGGGTGATGCACGGTTCAAGTCACGCAGCGGTGCCGTCTTTCTGTTGTATGGGCTTGTGAGGCCGGGCGCTGCGAAACACGCGGGGATCATCATAAAAGCAAACCTGTTCATTCCCCTGCCACCAGCCCGGCACGCCCAGCACCGGCAAGGGGCTAAAGGGTTTTTGCGCGAGCCATCCGGCACTGCATTGGCCGGCCAGCGCGGCGTCGACTTCGGCATCGGCGATTGCCGCAGGCAGGCACAGCACATGCGCGGTGATCGACTTGCGCGGCTGCACCAGCTTTTCCAGCAGTGCATGGCCCAGCGGCAACAGCCGCGCCTGCCGCCACAGCTGGCGCAGCCCGATGCCCAGCCGCTGCCAGTCGCGCAGGCGCAGCGCCTGCTCCAGCGCGGGCGGCGCCAGCAGCAGCGCGCCGTTCTCGTCCAGCAGCGTGGCCGCATCGCGCAGCGGCCCGCGCCGCGCGCCCACGCCGTCCTGCGCGATCTGCTGCGCCTGCAGCGCATTGAGCTGCAGCTTGAGCTGCGGATAGTGCAGCCAGACCATTGCATTGAAGAAGTCGTGCAGATTGCAGCGCGTGGGCACCGCATGCTCGCGGCGGATGAACGCCTCGTAAGCCATGCTCGGCGGCAATGCGGCCTGCGGCACGAAGCGCCAGCCCGCGAGTTCCTTCAGCCGGCCCTGTGCCTGCAGCGCGGCCAATCCGGCATTGACGGCATCGGCGACCTTGCCTCCCGCGACGATGCGCGCGTGGATGGGCTCGGCCACGGCGCGCAGGCTTTGCAGCCAGGGCGCCGACCAGTCGACGGCAGGCGTCAGACCAGCTTCCAAGGCAGCGCTTCGCCCGAGCGCAGCGGCTTGAGCTGGGCTTCGCCAAACGCGAAGCTTTCGGGCGGTGTCCAGGATTCGCGGCGCAGCGTGATGGTGCCGGTGTTGCGCGGCAGGCTGTAGAAGTCCGGCCCGTTGAAGCTCGCAAACGCTTCGAGCTTGTCGAGCGCGCCCGCGTTGTCGAAGGCTTCGGCATACATCTCGATCGCCGCATGCGCGCTGTAGCAACCCGCGCAGCCGGTCGCATGCTCCTTGAGATGGGCGGCATGCGGCGCGCTGTCGGTGCCCAGGAAGAACCTGGCGTTGCCGCTGGTCGCGGCCTCGACCAGCGCCAGGCGGTGGGTCTCGCGCTTGAGCACGGGCAGGCAGTAGTAATGCGGGCGGATGCCGCCGGTGAAGATCGCGTTGCGGTTGAACAGCAGATGCTGGGGCGTGATGGTCGCGCCGACAAAACGGTCGGCCTCGGTCACATACTGCGCGGCTTCGCGGGTGGTGATGTGCTCGAAGACGATCTTCAATTCGGGGAAATCGCGGCGCAGCGGAATCAGCTGCTGCTCGATGAAGGCCGCCTCGCGGTCGAACAGGTCGATCTCGCTGCCCGTGACCTCGCCATGCACCAGCAGCAGCAGGCCCTCGCGCTGCATGGCCTCGAGCGTCGAATAGGTCTTGCGCAGGTCGGTCACGCCGGCATCGCTGTTGGTGGTCGCACCCGCCGGGTAGAGCTTGAGCGCCACCACGCCTGCGGCCTTGGCACGCACGATTTCCTCGGCCGGGGTGTTGTCTGTGAGGTACAGCGTCATCAGCGGCTCGAAGGAGATGCCTTCGGGCACGGCCGCGAGAATGCGTTCGCGGTAGGCCTGCGCCTGCGCGGCCGTCGTGACCGGCGGCTTCAGGTTGGGCATGATGATCGCGCGCCCGAACTGGGCGGCGGTATGCGGCACGACGGTGTACAGCGCCTCGCCGTCGCGCACATGCAGGTGCCAGTCGTCGGGGCGGGTGATGGTGAGGGAATCGATGGGGGCGGTCATAAAGCGGTATTTTCCCATTGCAAGCGCGACGCTCGCAAAAATGCCCATTCATCCTGCAATCCCTCGCAAAACTCAGGATCAGGAAGAACGGGCATTGTTCCTTGGCTGACGCGCACTGCGCGTCAGGGAGATTAGTGTTGCAGGATCTTGTTGAGGAAGTCCTTGGTGCGTGGCTGGCGCGCCTCGGGGTTCTTGAAGAACTCGTCGCTGGAGCAGTCCTCGAGGATCTTGCCACCGACGTCCATGAAGATCACGCGGCTGGCGACCTTGCGCGCAAAGCCCATTTCATGCGTCACGCACATCATGGTCATGCCTTCGTTGGCCAGGCCCACCATCACGTCGAGCACTTCGCCGACCATTTCCGGGTCGAGCGCCGACGTGGGTTCGTCGAACAGCATCACGATCGGGTCCATCGACAGCGCGCGCGCGATCGCCACGCGCTGCTGCTGGCCGCCCGAGAGCTGGCCCGGGAACTTGTCCTTGTGCGCCGTGAGGCCCACGCGGTCGAGCATCTTCAAGCCGCGCTGGCGCGCTTCGTCGGCGCTGCGGCCCAGCACCTTGATCTGCGCGATGGTCAGATTCTCGGTCACCGACAGGTGCGGGAACAGCTCGAAGTGCTGGAACACCATGCCCACGCGGCTGCGCAGCTTGGGCAGGTTGGTCTTGGGGTCGTGCACCGGCGTGCCGTCGACGAAGATCTGGCCTTGCTGGAAGGGCTCGAGTGCGTTGATGGTCTTGATCAGCGTCGACTTGCCCGAACCCGACGGGCCGCAGACCACCACCACCTCGCCCTTGCTGATGTTCGTCGAGCAGTCGGTCAGCACCTGAAAGCTGCCGTACCACTTGGAGACGTTCTTCATTTCAATCATTTTTACTCTCCGACTCGTGTCAGTTGTCCATTGCTGCGCAGCGGCTCAAGGGATCGTTTAGCGAATGATGGCAATCTTCTTGTGCAGGCGCTTGACCAGCCAGGACAGCGCGAAGCACAGCACGAAATAGGCCACGGCCGCGGCCAGGTAGGCCTCGATCGGCCGGCCATAGTTCTTGCCCGCGACCTCGAAGCCCTTGAGCATGTCGTAGGCGCCGATGGCATAGACCAGCGAGGTGTCCTGGAACAGGATGATGGTCTGCGTCAGCAGCACCGGCAGCATGTTGCGGAAAGCCTGCGGCAGTACCACCAGACGCATGTTCTGGCCGTAGGTCATGCCCAGCGCCTGGCCGGCGTTCACCTGGCCACGGGCGATCGACTGGATGCCCGCGCGCATGATCTCGCTGAAGTAGGCGGCCTCGAAGGCAATGAAGGTGATGTAGGCCGACAGTTCCGCGCCGATCGGCTTGCCGATCAGTGCCGGCATCAGCAGGAAGAACCACAGGATCACCATCACCAGCGGAATCGAGCGCATGCCGTTGACGTAGATCGTCGCCGGCACTTCCAGCCACTTCCTGCCCGACAGGCGCATCAGCGCCAGCAGCGTGCCGAACAGGATGCCGCCAATGGTCGCGACCACGGTCAGCATCAAGCTGAAATACAGGCCCTTGAGCACAAAATTGCTCACCAGGTCCCAGTTGTAGAAACCAAAGTCGAGATGCAGGCCCATGCTCAGTGTCCTCCTGCGCTCGAAGCGGAAATCA
This sequence comes from Comamonas antarctica, assembly GCF_013363755.1. Taxonomy (NCBI): domain Bacteria; kingdom Pseudomonadati; phylum Pseudomonadota; class Betaproteobacteria; order Burkholderiales; family Comamonadaceae; genus Comamonas; species Comamonas antarctica. The sequence continues at coordinate 456,811 of NZ_CP054840.1, read as the reverse complement.
TGCCGGGCACGCGCGCGCGCTTTTCAATCCAGGCCATGAGACGGTTGATGGTGAAGGCCGAAACCACGTACAGGCCGGTCACGGCCAGGTAGACCTCGATGCCGCGGCCGGTTTCTTCCTGCGCCTGCATGGCGAACATGGTCAGTTCGGTCACGGAAACGGCAAACGCCACCGACGAGTTCTTGAAGATGTTCATCGTCTCGCTGGTCAGCGGCGGAATGATGATGCGCAGCCCCATGGGCAGCAGCACGTAGCGGTAGGTCTGCCAGGTCGTGAAACCCACGGCCATGCCCGCGTAGCGCTGGCCGCGCGGCAGCGATTGCAGCCCGGAGCGCACCTGCTCGGCGATACGCGCCGAGGTGAAGAAACCCAGGGCCAGCACCACCAGCACGAAGCCGGGCACGGACTTCATTGCCGGGATGAACGCCGGCACCACGTGGTACCAGAGGAAGATCTGCACCAGCAGCGGAATGTTGCGAAACAGCTCGACCCACGCGTTGCCGAAACGCACCAGCCACGGGCTGTCGGGCAGCGTGCGCAGCACGCCGATCACTCCGCCCACCACCAGCGCCAATATCAACGCCAGCAGCGATACCGACACCGTCCACCCCCAGGCGGACAGCATCCAGTCCAGGTAAGTGATATCGCCGCCCTTGCCGAAGCAGCCCTGTACCGCGACGCGGTCCAGGGTGTCCTCGCAGAACACCTGCCAATCCCAAGCCATAGGATTTCCTTTATTGCCTCAAACCGAGGGCGCGCAAAACGCTGCATGCATCTTCGGCACCACACAAAAAACCCCCTTCAGCAGGCCGAAGGGGGTTTTATCCCAAACGTCAGACCAGTTTACTTGTTGAAAGCTTCCTTGGGCTTGTTGTTGGGGTTCTTCCAGGCGTTCTTGGTGGCGTCCGACAGAGGCAGGCCGACCTTCTGGTTGGCGGGCGGAATCGGTTGCATGAACCACTTGTCATACAGCTTTTCCAGGCTGCCATCGGCGACCTGACGCTGGATGCTGGTGTCCACGGCCTTCAGGAAGGCGGTGTCGTTCTTGCGCACCATGCAGGCAATCGGCTCGACCGACAGCACTTCGCCGACGATCTTGAAGTCGTTGGGGCTCTTCGACTTGGAGATGTTGCCGGCCAGGATGGAGCCGTCCATCACGAACGCATCGGCGCGGCCCGACTCGAGCAGCAGGAAGCTGTCGGCGTGGTCCTTGCCCATGACTTCCTTGAAGTCGATGCCCTGTGCGCGTTCGTTCTTGCGCAGGATCTGCACCGAAGTGGTGCCCGTGGTGGTGGCGACCGACTTGCCGTTCAGGTCCTTGATGCCGTTGATGCCCGAGTTGGCCTTCACGGCAATGCGCACTTCTTCCATGTAGGTGGTCATGGCGAAGTCGACATCCTTCTGGCGGTTGGTGTCGTTGGTGGTCGAGCCGCACTCGAGGTCGACGGTACCGTTGGTCACCAGCGGAATGCGGTTCTGCGACGTGACGGGCTGGTACTTGACGTTCAGCGCCGACAGGCCCAGCTGCTTTTGCAGGTCGCGCGCAACGCGCTCGGCCATTTCGGTGTGGAAGCCCACATACTTGCCGTCGCCCAGCGTGTAGGCCAGTGCGCCCGAGGATTCGCGCACGCCCAGCGTGATCGTGCCCGAGGACTTGATCTTGGCCAGGGTGTCATTGGTTTGCGCCATGACGGTGCCAGCAAGCAGACCGGTGACAGCAATGGCCAACAAATGTTTCTTCATACCTACTCCTCTGATGACGGGGGACAAAAAACGCAACCCGGGGAAGCGTTGGGGCTTGTTGCAAAAACTGACTGTAGAGGCATTTTGCTACTGTGGTAAGGATTCGATAGCTATACCCACAGGGAAAGTTCCCAAACAATGCATAAATGCGACCACTTGAGGGTAAACACCTAGCAAAAAACGGGCCTGCGGCGTTACAAGCTGCTTCCTCAGCCCAGTTCCAGTGAATTTCCATGCTCCTGCAGGAAGGTCCAGAGGTTCTGCGCCACGCCCTTGGGCGAGTCCTTGGTCGGTTTCTCGCGGTAGGCGCGCACATCCATCGGCATGCGAAACGACTCCTCGCCCGCGGGTTCGGCACTGACCAGCCGTCCGGACTCGAGCTCGGTGCGCACGGCGCTGTAGGGCAGGAAGGCCACGCCATGGCCTTCGAGCGCCATGGCCTTGAGGCCCTCGGCCATGTCGGTCTCATAGACGCGTTCGAGGTGGATTGCCTCGCCGGCCTGCTTCAGTATCAGCTCGGTCACGCGGCCCAGATAGGCCCCGGAGGCATATCCCAGGTAGGGCAGCGGCTGGCCCTGGGTGCCGGGCAGCAGGTGCAGCGGCCGGCCTTCGGCGTCGGGCTTGGAATACGGCGCGAGAATCTCCCGCCCCAGGCTCACCATTTCATAGCGGTCCGGATCGAGCTGGAAAGGCTGCGACGGGTGGTGGTAGGCAATCAGCAGGTCGCAGCCGCCTTCGACCAGGCGCATGACCGCATCGTGCACGTTGAGTGCAAACAGCCGGCTGCGAAACGGCCCGAACAGCCCATGCAGCTTCGATACCCAGGCGGGAAAGAAGGTGAAGGCCAGCGTGTGCGGCACCGCAAAACCAATCATTCCCTTGCCTGCACTGACGTGCGCACGCAACATGCTGCGGGTACTTTGCAACGATTGGAGCATTTCCAGCGCCTGCTCGTACATCGTCTTGCCCGCGGGCGTGAGCCGGGTCGGATAGGAGCTGCGGTCGACCAGATCGGTCCCGGCCCAGGCTTCGAGCGCCTGGATACGGCGCGAAAACGCGGGCTGTGTCACGTGGCGCAATTGCGCCGAGCGGCTGAAACTGCGGGTCTCAGCCAAGCTCACAAAATCTTCAAGCCATTTGGTTTCCATCCCGCCATTATCAGCGCGCCGGCAAGCGCTGCCTCGGGGCAACCCGCATGGTCAGCCGCGCGACCGGGCCAGATAATCATTTTGCCCACTTCACCCGGCGGGCGCGCGTCAGGCCCCGCGGTACACGACACCTTCGGGCATGGCGAAAGTCGCTTCCCCGTTGCCCTGCGTTTTCCTGACTGTCCGCGCCCATGCCCTCTGACCAACTGCCTCCCGACCACGACGCGTCGGCCCCTCCCCGCTCCCTGCGCATCGAAGACTGGCTCACCGTCATCATCATGGCCGCGCTGGCCCTGATCACCTTTGCCAACGTGCTGGTGCGCTACCTCACCAATTCCTCGTTTGCCTGGACCGAGGAGATCTCGGTTTTCCTGATGATCCTGCTGGCCATGGTCGCGGGCTCGGCCGCCGTGGCGCGCGACCAGCACATCCGCATCGAATACTTCTCCCATGGCGGCTCGGCCGTGCGCCGGCGCCGGCTCGCGCGCCTGGGCTCGCTTATGGTGGCGCTGCTGTTCGGCCTGATTGCCGTGCTCAGCGTGCGCGTGGTCTGGGATGATTTCCGCTTCGAGGAAACCTCGCCCGGCATTGGCGTGCCGCAGTGGTGGTACTCGATCTGGCTGCCGGTGTGCTCGACGGCCATCGTGCTGCGCGCGCTGGGCCTGTACCGGCGCCAGGGCCTGCGCCCCGTGGCGACCGAAGCCGAATCCACCGCACCAGAGCGCCAGCCATGATTGCCACACTGCTGTTCGTGGCCTTTGTGCTGCTGATGAGCGCGGGCGTGCCGATCGGCGCCGCGCTGGGCTTGGCGGGCGCGGCCTGCATCGCGCTGGCCAATGCCGACGCCCAGTGGTTCGGCCTGCTGGCCGTGCCGCAGAACTTCTATGCCGGCCTGGGCAAGTACCCGCTGCTGGCCATTCCGATGTTCGTGCTGGTGGGTGCGATCTTCGACCGCTCCGGCGTGGCGCTGCGGCTGGTGAACTTCGCGATCGCCATCGTCGGGCGCGGCCCGGGCATGCTGCCGCTGGTGGCGATTGCGGTGGCCATGTTCCTCGGCGGCATCTCGGGCTCGGGCCCGGCCAATGCCGCGGCCGTGGGCGGCGTGATGATCGCGGCCATGAGCCGCGCCGGCTACCCGGGCTCGTTCTCGGCCAGCGTGGTCGGCGCGGCCGCGGCCACCGACATCCTGATCCCGCCTTCGGTGGCGTTCATCATCTATTCGGTGCTGGTGCCCGGCGCTTCGGTGCCGGCGCTGTTTGCGGCCGGCATGATTCCGGGCGTGCTGGCCGGCATTGCGCTGATCGTGCCCGCCGTGTGGCTGTCGCGCCGGCACAAGATGGGCGCATTGGAGGCCACGCTGCCGCGCCCGCCGTTCTGGAAGAGCCTGCGCGAAGCCGCCTGGGGCCTGGCCGCGCCGGTGCTGATCCTGGGCGGCATGCGCGCGGGCTGGTTCACGCCCACCGAGGCCGCCGTGGTCGCGGTGTTCTACGGGCTGTTCGTGGGCATGGTGGTGCACCGCACCATTTCGGTGCGCGACCTGTTCCCCATCCTGCGCGAAGCCGGTGAACTGTCGGCGGTCATCCTGCTGGTGGTGTCGCTGGCCGGCATCTTCGCGTTCTCGCTGTCGACGCTGGGCGTGATCGATCCGGTGGCCAATGCCATCGTCAACTCGGGCCTGGGCGAATACGGCGTGCTGGCGCTGCTGATCCTGCTCTTGATCACCGTCGGCATGTTCCTCGACGGCATCTCGGTGTTCCTGATCTTCGTGCCGCTGCTGCTGCCCATCATGCAGCACTACCAGTGGGATCCGGTGTGGTTCGGCGTCATCCTGACGCTCAAGGTCGCGCTGGGTCAGTTCACGCCGCCGCTGGCCGTGAACCTGATGGTCTCGTGCCGCATCGCAGGCGTGCGCATGGAGTCGACCGTGCGCTGGGTCGGCCCGATGCTGCTGGCGATGTTTGCCGTGATGCTGCTGGTCATTGCCTTCCCGCAGCTTGCGCTGTGGCTTCCCCACCGCCTCGGATATTGAATAACAACCTCTAGGAGACAAGCATGAAACTGCGCAGCTTTCTGACCACCGCGCTGGCCGCGGCCGCGGCACTGGCCTTGACCGCTCCCGCGGCGCTGGCCCAGAACTACAAGAGCGAATACCGCATGTCGCTGGTGCTGGGCCCGCCATCGCCCTGGGGCCAGGCCGGCGAGATCTGGGCCAGGCTGGTCAAGGAGCGCACCCAGGGGCGCATCAACATCAAGCTCTACCCCGGCGTCTCGCTGATCCAGGGCGACCAGACGCGCGAGTTCAGCGCACTGCGCCAGGGCGTGATCGACATGGCCGTCGGCTCGACCATCAACTGGTCGCCCCAGGTCAAGTCGCTGAACCTGTTCTCGCTGCCGTTCCTCACGCCCGACTACGCCGCCGTCGATGCGCTGACGCAGGGCGAAGTCGGCCAGGACATCTTCAAGAACCTCGAGAAGGCCGGCGTGGTGCCGCTGGCCTGGGGCGAGAACGGCTACCGCGAGGTCAGCAACTCCAAGCGCGCGATCCACAAGCCCGAGGACCTCAAGGGCCTGAAGATCCGCGTGGTCGGCTCGCCGATCTTCTCCGACATGTTCAGCACTCTGGGCGCCAATCCCACGCAGATGAGCTGGGCTGACGCGCAGCCGGCGCTCGCCAGCGGCGCGGTGGACGGCCAGGAGAACCCGCTGTTCATGTTCACGGTGCTGAAGATGCACACCGTGGGCCAGAAATACGTGACCACCTGGGGCTACATGGCCGACCCGCTGGTGTTCGTGGTCAACAAGGACATCTGGGGCTCGTGGACCCCGGCCGACCAGGCCATCGTGCGCCAGGCCGCGCTCGATGCGGGCAAGCAGGAAATCGCGATCGCGCGCAAGGGCCTGGTCGAAGCCGACAAGCCCATGCTCAAGGAAATCGCCGGCATGGGCGTGACCGTGACCCAGCTGAGCCCGGCCGAACGCGAAGCCTTCGTCAAGGCCACGCGCCCGGTGTATGAGAAGTGGAAGGGCCAGATCGGCAACGATCTGGTCAACAAGGCAGAAAAGGCGATTGCAGCGAGAAAGCAGTAACCGCGCTGCCCGGCGCCCCGTTCGTGGTGAGCCTGCCTCGCCGGCCGCGTCGAACCATGAACGGCCCCCGCAAGCTAAAGCATTGCTCCCTCACACCGGCGACACCAGCGGCCGCCCCTCGAGGTGGCAGCGCAGATTGGCAATGAACCGGTCCACCGCCGCCTGCACCGCCTCGGGCGACCAGCCGGCGACATGCGGCGTGAGCACCACCTTGTCGAGATCGAGCAGTTCGGCCGGCGGCAGCGGCTCGCTTTCATAGACATCGAGCCCCGCGCCCGCAATGCGGCCGGCGCGGATGGCTTCGGCCAGCGCGGCGGTATCGACCACGCTGCCGCGCGCGATGTTCACCAGATGGCCGTTCGGGCCCAGCGCTTCAAGCACCTCGGCATTGACCAGATGGCGGGTCTCGGCACCGCCGGGAATGGCTACCACCAGCACATCGGACCAGGCGGCCAGCGCGCGCACCCCGTCGAAGTAGCGGTGGGCCACGTCGCTGCGCGGGCTGCGGTTGTGGTAGCCGATCTCCATCTCGAACCCCTGCGCGCGCTGCGCAATGCGCTGGCCTATGGTGCCCATGCCCAGAATGCCCAGCCGCTTGTGCGACAGCTGCGGCGGCATGGGCAGCGCCGTGCGCCAGACGCCGTCGCGCGTGAGCCGGTCCAGGCGCACGATGCCGCGCAGCGAGGCCAGCATCAGGCCCATCGCATGGTCGGCCACGCTTTCGTCATTGGTGCCCGCGCCATTGCCCACCTGGATGCCATGCGCGCGCGCATGCGCGACATCGATGTTCTCGTAGCCCACGCCCAGCGCGCAGACCAGCTGCAGTGCGGGCAGGGCCTGCATCTGCGCCGCGCTCAGGCCCGTGGAGCCAATGGTCAGCACCACCTGCACGCGCGCGCCATGGGTGGCGATGGCCGCGGCGCACTGCGCCGCGTCGGGCTCGTAGACCAGCTCCAGCGTGGGAAAGGCCTGGGCCAGCTGGGCCCGGTGCTCCGGGGAAAGGAAGTTCAACGCAAGCAGTACAGGTTTCATGGCGGATGGCGCAACAGAAAAAATACATTGTCCACCCTCGCCACGTCTGCCGCGCTCAGGCCAGCGCCGGCGCGGTGCCGTCGTCCACGGCCAGGCTCTGCTGCAGCGCCCACATGCTGGCATAGCGCCCGCCCAGCGCCAGCAGCTGGCGATGGGTGCCGCGCTCGAGCACCTGCCCGGCCTCGAGCACCAGGATTTCATGCGCATCGACCACCGTCGACAGCCGGTGCGCAATCAGCAGCGTGGTCTTGTTGCGCGCCGCGCTCTGCAGCTCGGCCTGGATGGCGCGCTCGTTGGCCGAGTCCAGCGCCGACGTGGCTTCGTCGAAGATCAGGATGGGCGGATTCTTCAGCAGCGTGCGCGCGATCGCCACGCGCTGCTTCTCGCCGCCCGACAGCTTGAGCCCGCGCTCGCCCACGCGCGTGGCATAGCCCTCAGGGGTGGCATCGATGAAGTCATGGATGCGCGCCGCGCGCGCCGCGGCCACCACCTCGTCGTGGCTTGCGCCCGGCCGGCCGTAGGCAATGTTGTATTCGACGCTGTCGTTGAACAGCACCGTGTCCTGGGGCACGATGCCGATGGCCTGGCGCAGGCTGGCCTGGGTCACGCTGCGGATGTCCTGGCCCGCGATCGTCACGCGGCCCTGCTGCACATCGTAGAAACGAAACAGCAGCCGCGCCAGCGTCGACTTGCCCGATCCGGACGGCCCGACCACGGCCACGGTCTTGCCCGCGGGAATCTCGAAATCGACGCCGCGCAGGATGGGCCGCGCCGGGTCGTAGGCGAAGTGCACGTTCTCGAAGCGCACCGCCTGGGTGCCGGCGAGCTGCAGTGCGGGCGCGCCGGGCGCATCCGCGACTTCGCGCGCGCGGTCCATGAGCTCGAACATCCGGTCCAGGTCGACCAGGCTCTGCTTGATCTCGCGGTAGATCACGCCGAGGAAGTTCAGCGGGATGTAGAGCTGGATCATGAAGGCGTTGACCATGACCAGGTCGCCCAGCGTCAGCCGGCCGTCGACCACGCCTTGCGTCGCGCGCCACAGCATGGCCACCAGCGCCGAGGCAATGATGATCTGCTGGCCCGCATTGAGCAGGCTCAGCGTGGTCTGGCTGCGCAGGCGCACGCGGCGCAATTCCTCGAGGTTCTCGTCGTAGCGCCGCGCCTCGAAACCCTCGTTGCCGAAATATTTGACGGTCTCGTAGTTCAGCAGCGAATCGACGGCCTTGGTGTGCGCCGCCGACTCCTGGGCATTGGCCTCGCGGCGAAAGCGCGTGCGCCAGCCCGTGACCTGCACGGTGAACACGATGTACACCGCCAGAGCGGCCAGCGTGATCAGCGCGAACCAGGCATCGAAGCGCAGCGCGAGGATGGACAGCACCAGCGCCATCTCGATCAGCGTCGGCAGGATGCTGTAGAGCGAATACGAGATCAGCGACTCGGTGCTGCGCACGCCGCGCTCGATGTCGCGCGTCATGCCGCCGGTCTGGCGCTCGAGGTGAAAGCGCAGGCTCAGCGCATGCAGGTGCTCGAAGGTCTTGAGCGCGATGCTGCGCGCCGCGCCCTGCGTGGCCTTGGCGAACACCAGGTCGCGCAGCTCGGTGAACAGCGAGGTGGAAAAGCGCAGCGCGCCATAGGCCAGCAGCAGCGCCGCGGGCACGACCAGCACCGCGGCCGGGTCGCCGGGCTTGAGCGTCAGCGCATCGACCAGTTGCTTGAGCAGCAGGGGCACACCGACATTGGCCAGCTTGGCGGCCACCATGAACAGCAAGGCCGCGAGCACGCGCCACTTGTACTCCCAGAGATAGGGCAGCAGCCGTTGCAGCGTGGACCAGCCGGCGCGGGAAGCTGGAGAAGCGGATAAGGGTAAATCCTGAGAAGACTCGGCGGAGCGGCGCATCGGGGACAATTTCGGTTGTTATATTTCCGATTGTGCCAATGCCACCGCGTCAAGACCTTCCTCCCCACCCATTGCCCGCAGACAAGGTTCTCGTGCTCAAGGTGATTCCCATGCCTGCCGATGTCAACGCCAATGGCGACATCTTCGGCGGCTGGGTCATGGCGCAGGTCGATCTTGCGGGTTCGGTGCTGCCCTCGCGCCTGGGCCCGCGCATGGTGACCGTGGCGGTCAATGAATTCATCTTCAAGCAGCCGGTGCGCGTCGGCGACATCCTGTCGTTCTATTCGAGCGTGCAACGCGTGGGCCGCACCTCGGTGACGGTCGATGTCGAAGTCTATGCCGAGCGCTTTGCCGACCAGGGGCGCTTCGTCAAGGTGACCGAGGCCTTGCTGACCTATGTCGCCATCGATGCGCAGGGCAAGCCGCAGGCGCTGCCCGAGAACGCGCAGATCGCCGCGTGGCGCGCGGCGATAGCGCGCAACGCGGCGCAAAAAACCGATTGAACGTTGCGGCCAGCCCCGGCATGCTGGCCGCGGCTGGAAGGCAAAACCTGGCTCAGGCGGTAGCGCCGGCCACCTGGCGTGGCTGGCTGGCCACCGTGGCCGGGCTGCTGGCGACCGCAGCCGGCGCCGCCGGCGTGACAATGGCGGCCGGCGTGCTGTTGCCCAGGGCGATGGCGGGCGCGGCGCTGCGCGCCGAAGAACCGGCCTCGATCTGGCCCGTGAGTTCGCCGCCCTCTTCGATCACCACCTTGCCGTAGCGGATCTTGCCGCTGACCTTGCCCGTGCCGTAGATCACGAGCTTCTCGCGCACCACCAGCGTGCCGTCGAACACGCCGCGGATTTCCGCCACATCGATTTCGGCCGTGCCGTGGAAAGCGCCCTGTTCGGCAATCTCGATCACACGCGAATCCATGGTGGCTTCGACCGTGCCTTCGACTACCAGCGTGTCGCAATCGGTGATTTCAACGCCCTTGAGCTTGATGTTGGGGCCGACGATCAGGCGGCTGCCGCCCTGGCTCTGCCCCTGGGCCGCAGCGGCGCCCTGGACAGCCTGGGTGCTGCCGCTCGGGGTGCTGGCCTGGGATGCGCCATAGCTGTTGCCGGTCGATGCCAGACCGGTTGCGGGAGTACGGGGGGTGAAACTGTCGTTGTCACGCTTGCCAAAAAAGGGGTTCTGCACAGCCATGGTCTCTCCTAGAAAGCGTCCATGCTAGAGCCCCATCTTGGCAATAATTCCCCTCATCACGCAATAAAAGTAACCAAGTCCTTCGAGAGACGCATCTGCTTGCAAGCGTTTCTTGATTACACATCTATAAGTGCTTGGCTGACAGACCTGTCGCCGGACCTACACCTTGCTGAAGTCGGGGTGGCGCTTTTCCAGGAAGGCCGAAACGGCTTCGCGCGCCGCAGGCTCATGCAGCATGCGGCCGAAGCTCTGGCCTTCCTCGGCCATGCGGGTGCGCACCAGGGAGGCTTGGCCCGATTTCATCAGGCGCTTGGACTCGACCAGCGCCGACAGCGGCTTGGCGGCCAGCTTGCGCGCCTGGCGCTGGGCCAGGGCGTTGCATTCGCTGGGCGGCACCACGCGGTTGACCAGGCCGACTTCGAGCGCGGCTTCGGCGAGGAAAGGCTCGCCCAGCAACAGGGCCTCGGCCGCGCGGTGGTAGCCCATCAGCTGGGGCAGCAGCAGGCTGGAGCTGAACTCCGGGCACAGGCCCAGGTTCACGAAAGGCAGCGAGAACGCCGCGTTGTCGCCTGCATAGACCAGGTCGCAATGCAGCAGCATGGTGGTGCCGATGCCCACGGCGGGGCCGCAGACCGCGGCGATGACCGGCTTGGGGAAGTCGGCGAGGTTGTGCATGAAGCGCATGACCGGGGTGTCGCCGGCCACGCTGTTCTGGGCCGCGTTGAGAAAGTCGCCCAGGTCGTTGCCGGCACTGAAGATCGCCAGGTCGCCCTGGAACACGAGCACGCGCACCGCGGCGTCTTCGCGCGCGGCGGCCAGCGCATCGGCCATCGCGCCATACATCTCGGAAGTGATCGAGTTCTTCTTCGCGGCGCGGTTGAAGGTGAGCGTGCAGACACCGTCTTCGGTGTGCACCAGGATGTCGGAGGAGGTGGTAGCTGTCATGGCGTCATTTTCCCTTGCGCGGCGCGCGTTTCATTCCTTGAAATAGACAATCTGGTGGCTGGTGGCAAGCAGATAGCCGGCCTCGTTCCAGAGCTGCGCCGTCTGGTCGAAGAAGCCGTTGCGAAACTCCTGGCCGCGCGCCTGGCCCAGCAGATAGCCCGTGCCCGTGGTCTGCAGCTGCGCCTGGCTGGCGTGGAAATAGACCGTGATCGATACCGTGCCCGCCGGCACCCGGCGCGCGCGGCGCAGCCAGACGCGGGGAAAGAACACATCGGCCAGCGCGGCCAGCGCGCAGAAGTCCAGCGGCCGCGGCGGGTCGTCGCGCATCCACAGCTGCGACAGGCTGGAGCTGACCGCACCATCCCAGTCCTTGGGCAGCGCCCCCTGCACCGGGCGCATCTCGTAGCGCGAGAGCCATTCGACGCCAAAGCCCGGAGCAATGCGCTGCAGTTCGCCCGGCGGCACCACCTCGGGCATGGGTTCGTCGGACATGCTCCAGGTCTCGCGCCGCACCGCGGTCACGACGGTGGCCGTGGTCGTCACGACGAGTTCGCCTTCGCCATCGACCTGCAGCACCGACAGCGTCCAGTGCTGGGTCGAGCGGTTGGTGCGCACCGGCGTGACCTGCAGCGTGAACGTGCCCGCGGTGAGCGCGCCGGCGTAGTTCACGGTGAGCGACAGCGGTTCGCCCAGGCGCTGCGGATGGTCCATGACCGCCTTGACCAGCGTGGCCGCGGTGATGCCGCCAAACGGCCCCACCATGTTCCAGTAGCCGGGGCTGGTTTGTCCTTCGTACTGGCCTGGGGACACCGGTTGCAGTTGTAATGCCGAATCAAGAGGATGGGTCATGGTCATGGCGCAAGTGTGGGCGGGAAAAGCCGGGACGGCGGTCGTTTTGGCGACTGTAGCGCTCACACGCGCTCGAAGATGCCTGCGGCCCCCTGCCCCATGCCGACGCACATGGTCACCATGCCGTATTTGAGCTGGTTGCGGCGCAGCGCATGCACCACCGTGGCCGCGCGGATCGCTCCGGTCGCGCCCAGCGGATGGCCCAGCGCAATCGCGCCGCCCATCGGGTTGACCTTGGCCGGGTCGAGGCCCAGCGTGTTGATGACCGCCAGCGACTGCGCCGCAAACGCTTCGTTGAGCTCGAACCAGTCGATGTCCTGCTGGTTCAGGCCGGCATAGCGCAGCGCTGCGGGAATCGCCTCGATCGGGCCGATGCCCATGATCACCGGCGGCACGCCCTTGCTTGCAAAGCTCACGAAACGCGCCAGCGGCGTCAGGCCGAAGCGTTTGACGGCCGACTCGCTGGCCAGGATCAGCGCGCCCGCGCCATCGCTGGTCTGCGAGCTGTTGCCCGCGGTCACGCTGCCGCGCGCCGCAAACACCGTGCGCAGCTTGGCCAGGCCTTCGAGGCTGGTGTCGGGGCGTGCGCCTTCGTCCAGCGACACGGTGCGCGTGTTCAGCGCGATCTCGCCCGAGACCAGGTCCAGCGCGTGGTCGGTGACTTCGATCGGCGTGATCTCGTCGGCGAATGCGCCCGCAGCCTGGGCCGCGAGCGCCTTCTGGTGCGAGGCCAGCGCGAAGGCATCCTGGGCCTCGCGGCTCACCTTCCATTGCTGCGCGACCTTCTCGGCCGTGAGGCCCATGCCGTAGGCGATGCCCACGTCGCCGTCGCGCGCGAAGATGCTGGGCGACAGGCTGGGCGCATTGCCCATCATCGGCACCATGCTCATGCTCTCGACGCCCGCGGCAATCATCACGTCGGCCTCGCCCACGCGGATGCGGTCGGCCGCCATCTGCACCGCCGACAGGCCCGAAGCACAGAAACGGTTGACGGTGATGCCGCCGACGCTGGTCGGCAGGCCCGCGAGCACGGCCGCGATGCGCGCCACGTTCAGCCCCTGCTGGGCCTCGGGGATCGCGCAGCCGCAGACGATGTCCTCGATGCTCGCCGGGTCGAGCCCGGGCACCTGGGCCAGCGCGCTCTTGAGCGTCGTGGCCAGCAGGTCGTCGGGCCGGTAGTTGCGAAAGAAGCCCTTGTGCGAGCGGCCGATGGGCGTGCGCGTCGCGGCAACGATATAGGCGTCCTGGATCTGTTTCATGTTCTATTCCTTTGCCACATCAATTGCGCAGTGGCTTGCCGGTGGACAGCATGCCCAGGATGCGCTCCTGGCTCTTCGGGTGCGCAATCAGCCCGCAGAAAGCCTTGCGCTCGAGTTGCATCAGGTACTCCTCGCTGACCAGCGTGCCGGCGTCGACATCGCCGCCGCAGACCACCCCGGCAATCAGCGTCGCGATGTATTGGTCGTGGTCGCTGATGAAGCCGCCATCGCGCATGTTGACCAGCGAGCCGCGGATCGTTGCAATGCCGCTGCGCCCGGCGACCGGGAACAGCCGCTTGTGCGGCGCGCGCCAGCCGCTCGAAGCCAGCGCCCGGGCTTCGTTGAGCGCCACGAACAGCACTTCGTCCTTGTGCGCGACGATGATGTCGCTGTCGAGCAGATAGCCCAGCTGGCGCGATTCCAGCGCGCTGGTGCCGACCTTGGCCATGGCCGCGGCCGTGAAGCCTTCTGTCAGGAAGGGCAGCAGGTCCTTGCCGGTCGAGGTGGCGGCGTTCTCGGCCGCGCGCCGCGCGATGTAGGTCAGCCCGCCCGCGCCCGGCACCAGGCCGACGCCGACTTCGACCAGCCCGATATAGCTTTCCATGTGCGCCACGCGGCGTGCGCAGTGCACGGCCAGCTCGCAGCCGCCGCCCAGCGCCATGCCGTGGATGCCGGCCACGACCGGCACCTGCGCATAGCGCAGGCGCAGCATCAGCTGCTGCAGCTCCTGTTCGATGCTCTCCACCGCATCGGCGCCGCCGACGACAAACGCCGGCATGGTGGCCTGCAGGTCGGCGCCGACGCTGAACGGCGCGTCGCCCGACCAGATGACCATGCCCGCATACTCGGCTTCGGCCAGTTCCAGCGCTTCCATGAGCCCTTCCATCACGGCCGGGCTGATCGCATGCATCTTGTTCTTGATGCTGGCAATCAGCACCCGGTCCTCGCCTTCATCGAGCGTCCACACGCGCAGCGCATCGGTTTCGCTGAGCGTCGTGCCCGCGGTCTCGAAGCCTTCGCCCGCCTCGCCCAGCAGCCGCTCGGGAAACAGCTGGCGCGCATAGACCGGCAGATCGCGGCGCGCAACGAACTGGCGCTGCGCCGGGCTCCACGAGCCTGCGGCCGTGTGCACGCCGCCGGCCTCGGCCACCGGGCCCTCGAACACCCAGGCCGGCAGCGGGGCGCGGCTCAGCGCCTTGCCGGCATCGATATCTTCCTGCACCATTTTTGCGACCTCGAGCCAGCCGGCTTCCTGCCACAGCTCGAACGGCCCCTGGCGCATGCCGAAGCCCCAGCGCATCGCCTGGTCGACGTCGCGCGCGCTCTCGGCAATGCCCTCCAGATGCACGGCCGCGTAATGGAAGCTGTTGCGCAGGATGGCCCAGAGGAACTTGCCGGGCGCGCCCTCGGCATTGCGCAGCAGCTTCAGGCGCTCGGCCGCGGGCTTTTTCAGCATGCGCGCATAGACCTCATCGGCCTTCGCGCCGCCAGGCACGTAGTCCTCGCTGTCGAGCTCGAAGCGCAGGATGTCGCGCCCGACCTTCTTGTAGAAGCCCGCGCCCGACTTCTGGCCCAGCTGGCCCAGGTCGAGCAGCTTTTGCAGCACCGGCGGCGTGGCGTAGCTGGCGTAGAACGGATCGCTGTCGGCGCTGAGGTTGTCCTGCAGCGTCTTGATCACATGCGCCATGGTGTCCAGGCCCACGACATCGGCGGTGCGGAAGGTGCCGCTCGATGCGCGGCCCAGCTTCTTGCCCGTGAGGTCGTCGACCACGTCGTAGCCGAGGCCGAAGTTCTCGACCTCCTGCATCGTGCCCAGCATGCCGGCGATGCCGATGCGGTTGGCGATGAAGTTCGGCGTGTCCTTGGCGCGCACCACGCCCTTGCCCAGCGTGCTGGTCGCGAAGGCTTCGAGCTGGTCGACCACCTGGGCATCGGTGGCCGGCGTGGCGATCAGCTCCACAAGTTGCATGTAGCGCGGCGGGTTGAAGAAGTGGATGCCGCAAAAGCGCGGCCGCAGCGCCTCGGGCAAGGCCGCGCCCAGCTGCGTGATCGACAGCCCGGAGGTGTTGCTGGCGACGATGGCGTGCTTCGCGACGAAAGGCGCGATCTTCTGGTACAGGTCGGTCTTCCAGTCCATGCGCTCGGCAATGGCCTCGATGATCAGGTCGCAGCCCTTGAGCAGCTTGAGGTGCTGCTCGTAGTTCGCGGGCTGGATCAGATCGGCATCGCCGGCCACGCCCAGCGGCGACGGCTTGAGTTTCTTCAGGTTGGCGATCGCCTTTTCGGCAATGCCGCTTTTCGGGCCGTCCTTGGCCGGCAGGTCGAACAGGATGACCGGCACCTTGACGTTGACCAGATGGGCGGCAATCTGCGCGCCCATCACGCCGGCGCCAAGCACGGCGACTTTCTTCACTGCAAATCGTGACATGGGAATTCCAGGTAATGCGCCCCGCGCCTGGCGCGGGGCCGCGAAACAGAGGGCTTACTGCACGCGCACCCAGGTCTGGGTGCGGCCGAACGGCCCGATCGAGCCGCGCACATCGAGCTTGGCTCCGCTGTCGGTGGGCGTGAGCCGCAGGGTGTAGGACTTGCCCGATTCGGGGTCGAGGATCTTGCCGCCTTCCCAGACCTCCTTGCCTTCGGCCTTCTTCGCGCCGCGGATGATTTCCAGTCCGACCATGGGCTGGTCCTTGCGCTCGTCGGTGCAGGCCGTGCAGCGCGCGGCCGCATCGGCGCCCGGGCGCAGCAGCTTTTCCACGCGCCCGCTGAGCTCGCCGCCCTGCTCCGTGATGCGGATCTCCGACTTGGGCTCGCCCGTCTTGTCGTCGACGCTTTTCCACAGGCCCACGGGCGTCATCTGCGCCCAGGCGGGTACGGCAATGCCAAGGCAGACCAGCGTAGCAAAAGCTTTGAACATGAGCATCTCCTTGAAGAAAAAAGGCAAAAGTCCGATGAAAAGGGCCGGGGCGGGGACCCAGCCCCAGGCCTCAGGCCAGCGCCGCGTCGCTGTCCATCAGCACCCGGCTGCCGGCACGCGCGGTGCGCATCAGCGTCGCGGTCTCGGGGAACAGCTTGGCAAAGTAAAAGCGCGCGGTCTGCAGCTTGGCCAGGTAGAACGGGTCGCTGTTGCCGGCGGCGATCGCGCGCAGCGCGACCTGGGCCATGCGCGCGAACAGGTAGCCGAACACCAGATGGCCGGCCACGCGCAGGTAGTCGACCGAGGCCGCACCGACCTCATCGGGGTTCTGCATGCCCTTGAAGCCGATCTCGGTGGTGAACTTGGTCATCTGCTCGCCGAGCAGCGCGATCGGGTTGATGAATTCGGCCATCTTCTCGTTGACGCCCTCCTCCTCCACCAGCCGCGCCACCAGCTTGCCGAACTTCTTCAGGCTCGCGCCCTGGTTGCCCAGCACCTTGCGGCCCAGCAGGTCGAGCGCCTGCACGCCATTCGTGCCTTCATAGATCATGTTGATGCGCGCATCGCGCACGAACTGCTCCATGCCCCATTCCTTGATGTAGCCGTGGCCGCCATAGACCTGCTGGCTCAGCGTGGTCGCGGTCCAGCCGTTGTCGGTCAGGAAGGCCTTGACCACCGGCGTGAGCAGCGCCACCAGTTCGGCGCTGTCCTTGCGCACCTTCTCGTCGGGGTGGTGCAATTCCTTGTCGATCAGCACCGCGCAGAACGTGGACAGCGCGCGCCCGCCTTCGGCATAGGCCTTGGCGGTGAGCAGCATGCGGCGCACATCGGGATGGACGATGATCGGGTCGGCCGGCTTGTCCTTGGCCTTGGTGCCCGACAGGCTGCGCATCTGCAGCCGGTCCTTGGCATAAGCCAGCGCGTTCTGGAACGCGACTTCGGTCAGGCCCAGCGACTGGTTGCCCACGCCCAGGCGCGCGGCATTCATCATCACGAACATCGCTGCCAGGCCTTTGTGGGGCTGGCCGACCAGCGTGCCGACAGCGCCATCGAGGTTCAGCTGGGCCGTGGCGTTGCCATGGATGCCCATCTTGTGCTCGAGCCCGCCGCAGAAGATCGGATTGCGCTCGCCCAGGCTGCCATCGGCGTTGACCAGGAACTTGGGCACGACAAACAGGCTGATGCCCTTGGAGCCGGCCGGCGCATCGGGCAGGCGGGCCAGCACCAGGTGCACGATGTTTTCCGTGAAGTCATGCTCGCCGGCGCTGATGAAGATCTTGTTGCCGGTGAGCTTGTAGCTGCCGTCGGGCAGCGGCTCGGCCTTGGTGCGCAGCAGGCCCAGGTCGGTGCCGCAGTGGGCCTCGGTCAGGCACATGGTGCCGGTCCACTCGCCGCTGGTCAGCTTGGGCAGGTACAGCTGCTTTTGCGCCTCGGTGCCATGCGTGTGCAGGGCTTCATAGGCACCGTGCGACAGGCCGGGATACATGGTCCAGGCCTGGTTGGCGCTGTTGAGCATTTCATAGAGGCACTGGTTGACGACGAACGGCAGGCCCTGGCCGCCGTATTCGGGGTCGCAGCTCAGCGCCGCCCAGCCGCCCTCGACATACTGGGCATAGGCTTGCTTGAAACCTTCGGGCGTGGTCACTGCATGGGTGTCGCGGTCGAGCGTGCAGCCTTGCTCGTCGCCGCTGATGTTCAGCGGAAAGACCACATCGGCCGCGAACTTGCCCGCCTCTTCCAGTACCGCGTTGATGGTGTCGGCATCGACCTCGGCATGCCGCGGCATGGCCTGGAACTCCTGCGTGACCTCGAACACTTCGTGCAGCAGGAACTGCATGTCACGCAGGGGCGGTTGATAGCTGGGCATGGGTTGTCTCCTCCAATGAAATGGTGATGGTTGCGCTCAGATGCTGCGCGGGGCGGAAGGCGCGTTGCTGAAGCGCGCCAGAATGTTCTCGAAGCCCTGGCGTGCACGCTGCATCGCGCCCTGGGCGCGCAGGAAACGGGCCTCGTAATGCAACGCCAGAATGAGCCCATGGACCTCAAAAAGCAATTGGGCTTCATCCGTATCGGCATGTAGGTCGCCCTGCTCACGGCATTGAACGATGGTGCGGCGCATCGCGGCATGCCAGGTGTTGACCGAGTCGGCCAGCGCATCGCGCACCGGACCGGTGCGGTCGTCGAATTCCACCGCGCCGCTGATATAGATGCAGCCCGAATCCAGCTCGACCGAGGTGCGCTTCATCCACAGGTCGAACAGCGCGCGCAGGCGCGGCAGCCCGCGCGGCGCCTGCATGGCCGGGAAAAACACCTCCTGCTCGAAGCGCTGGTGGTACTCGCGCACGACGGAAATCTGCAGTTCCTCGCGCGAGCCGAAATGGGCAAACACGCCGGACTTGCTCATGCCCGTGGCCGCGGCCAGCGCGCCTATCGACAGGCCCTCAAGGCCCGCCTGCGATGCCAGGTGCAGCGCCGCGTCGAGGATATGGGCCTTGGTCTGCTGCCCCTTGTGCAACCCGCGCGGCTCGCTGCGCGCAGTGGAGGGGTGGTCGGAAAGCACAGAGGAAACAGGCATGGCAAGGAAATAAAACGAACGTTCGTTCTATTCTGCCCGACAAATTTCTGACCTGGATGCGCCACAGGGGTAAATACCTAGATGCACATGCTCCGCGCCGGCCATGCCGACCGCGGCGGCAAGGGCAATGCGCGCGCTCCCTTGCGCGGCCATGCTGAAATCTTTTCGTCACCAGCCGGTGCGACGTCCTCCCTCTGGATTTGAAAGGAGTGCCATGAACCGCCATCTTTCCTCTGCCGCCCTGACGCTGGCGTTGTGCCTGAGCGCCAATGCCTGGAGCCAATGGAGCGTGGATCCGCAGAAAAACACGCCGCTTGCCAATGTTGCCGGCGCGGCCCAGGTCCAGCCGCAGATTGCCGTGCGGGAAGATGGCTACTGGTGGATCAGCTGGCTCGCGCTGCATCCGCAAGGCACGCCGCCGCAAGGCTATGACGTGTATCTGCAACGCCTGGGGCCTGACGGCAGGGAACAGTTCGCGCACCAAGGCGTCCAAGTGGCCAAGCTGGGCGTGGGCTGGACCGAAGACTACGGCCTGGCCGCCGATGTCCCGGGCAATGCCGTGCTGACGTTCCAGGACGATCGCCCCAATCCCCCCCAGCGCGCGATCAGCGCCAGCAAGATCGACAGCGCCGGCAAACTGCTGTGGAACGCCCAGACCGCGCATTCCGGCCACGCGCCCCACGTTTCGATATTGCCCGACGGCCAGTCATTCATCGGCTGGAGCGCCGACACCGAGAACAGCGTGCGGCTGCGCAAGCTCGATGCACAGGGACGCCCGGTGTGGCACGACGATTCCGGCGCGCCGCTGGATTTCCTGTTGGCCGAGCCGAATTTCACCTACGCCCTCGCGGATCTGCAGGCGACGGCTGACGGCTCGGTGATCGTTTCCTTTGTGCGCAGCCGGGGCTTTTCCGGCGCCAAGCATCTCTATGCCAACAAGATCTCGCCCAGCGGCCAGCTGCTCTGGGGATCGAACCATGTGAAGGTCTTTGAAGGCGGCTCGCTGCAGCAAGGCAATTTCCCGCGCTTCGTGGCCGATGGCAAGGGCGGCGCAGTGTTTGCCTGGTACAGCATCGATCCCAAGCTCCAGGTCTTTGCGCAGCATGTGCTGGCCAACGGCCAGCTGGCTTTTGCGGCCAATGGCGTGCCGGTGTCAACCGACGTGCAACAGGCGCGCGTGAGTCCGGCTGTCTCCTACCAGCCAGCCACCGGCGAGATCACCGTGCTGTGGACCGAACTGGACAACGCCATGGCGCAGCACCGCCGCGGCCTGTATGCGCAGAGGATCAACGCCAGCGGAGCGCGCCAATGGGGCGAGACCGGCCGTCCGCTGCGGCCGCTGGCGCTGCATGACATCGGAGACCTGCAGAGCATTGCTGCGGACGACGGCACGCTGGCCTTCTGGATCGAGACCAACCCCGGCCAACCCAACAGCATCCAGGGCATCAAGCTCGATGCTGCCGGCGCGCCCCTGTGCCCCCAGTTTGTGGTGTCCACCCGTGCCACGAACAAGTCACGGCTGGCCTCGGCCTCGGCGCCCTCGGGTCAGGTGCTGCTGGTCTGGGAAGAGCAAGGCCAGACCCAGGGCTCGGATATCTACCTGCAAGGCGTGCGCCGGGACTGCAAGCTCGGAGGGCAATGAGGCCGGTGCTTCAGAGCATCAGCGCCAGGCTTTGCTCGAGATGCTCGGTCGGCAGGCGGCGAAAGCCGGAACGCGAGAAGCGCTGCAGCCGGCCGAGCGCAAACGAGGTCAGCACGCTGGCTGCGACCTGCGCATCGACCGTGGGCTTGGCCGACCCGCGCGCATCGGCCACCGGACGCAGGCACTGGCGCAACGTGGATTCAATGCGGTCGAAGAACTGGTTCATGCGCTGCTGCAGGCGTTCGTGCTCGAACACCAGCGCATCGCCCACCATCACCCGCGCCATGCCCGGATTGCGCTCGCCGAACTGCAGCACCAGTGCAATGACGCGTGCCGCCTGGCGCGCGCCATCGAGTCCCGGCTGCTGGCCGCCGACAAGCTCGGGAGCGGGAATGTCCCGGCCGACGATCTGCTGCACCAGCGTGAACACCGATTGCTCGACGAAATCGATCAGGCCTTCGAACATTTGCGCCTTGCTGGCGAAATGCCGGTACAGCGCGGCCTCGCTCACCTGCAGGTGCGAAGCCAACGCAGCCGTCGTGATGCGCTCGGCGCCCGGCTTTTCCAGCATCGTGGCCAGTGCTTGCAGGATCTGCTCGCGGCGCTCGCCCGGCTTGGGCCGCTTGCGCGGTGCCGGCGTCGCGTTGGCGGAGGAAACATCGCTGTCGCCAACGCTGGCAGCAGGCACGAAGGGGGAGGACAGGACTTCAGACTCAGACATAGGCGATCAGCATTTTGTAATTTATTCTCTCACAGCAACCCGGCCAAATGTCCTACTGTTGCGATCCCGAATGTTATTGCTTTTTTTTGGTTGCAAAAATCGCGATGTCTGCTTCATGACTTGTCAAAGCGCGGCAACCGGTTCCTTCGGGAAGGCCAGCAGCACGCGCAATCCCCTGCCGTCGGCGCCCTCGCCCAGCTCCAGCCGCGACTGGTGCAACTGGGCAATTTCCTCGGCAATCGCCAGGCCCAGGCCTGATCCTTCGCCCGTGGCGCCCGGCAGGCGATAGAAGCGCTGCACGATGCGCTCGCGCTCGGACGCGGGCACGCCCGGGCCGTCGTCTTCTATTTCGAGAAAGGCGCTGTTGCCGCGCACGCCGCAGCGCAGCGTCACGCGGCCGCCGTCGGGGTTGTACTTGAGCGCGTTGTCGACCAGGTTGCTCAGCAGCTCGCGCAACAGCCAGGCATGCCCCCATACGCTGGCGGGCGCCACTTCCAGGCCGAAATCGATGTTCTTCGCCGCCGCCTGTTCGAAAAAGGCTTCGAGCAGGCTTTCGCACAGGTCCTTGAGGTCCACGCGCTGCAGCGGCTGCGCCTGGGCATGGCGCGCATCGGCACGCGACAGCGCCAGCAACTGGCGCGCGAGCTGCGAGGTACGGCGCGTCGCATCGCGCAGCTGGTGGATCTGCGTCGCGCCCAGCACCAGCGTGCGCTCGCGTGGCGGCTGCGCCACGGACGCCGCCGCAGCCGAGCCTTCGGACGCACCGGGCGCGGGTGCGGACTGCACCATCAGCGCCCATGCCTCGACCTGGGCCTGCAGCGCGGCCAGCGGCGTGCGCAGCTGGTGCGCCGCATCGGCAACGAAGCGGCGCTGCTCCTGGGCCTGGGCATCGACCAGCGCAAACAGCCGGTTCAGCGACCGCACCAGCGGCCTGACCTCATCGGGCGACGCGGCTTCATCGATGGGCTGCAGGTCGCGCGGCGAGCGGCGCTCCACGGCACCCGCAAGCGCCACCAGCGGCTCGAAGGCGCGGCGCACCGACCAGTAGATGGCCAGCCCGGCGGCCGCGATCAGCAGCACGTTGGGCAGCAGCACGCGCAGCAGCAGTTGCTGCGCCCATTGCTGGCGCGCATCGGAGCCGTCGGCGAGCGCCAGCACCATCTCGCCCGCGCCCGCGGTCTCGCTGCGCAGCACAGCCACGCGGTAGGTGAGGCCGCCGAACTCCTGGCTGTGGAACTCGGCGACGCGCGTCGTGGGCACCTCGACGCGGATCCAGGTATCGCCCGCCAGCACCCGGCCCTTGAGATCGGCAATGGCATAGCCGGCCTCGTTCTGGCGCTGGCGCAGGAATTCCTCGATGGTCGGCGGCAGCATGACCAGCGGCGGGCCCTGGGACGCCATGGGTTCGGCCAGCACCGCATCGGCCAGCGCCGGCAGCAGGCGCATCAGCCGCAGGTCATGCTGGCCTGCGGCCGCTTCGGCCGAGCGGTAGGCGAACCACGATCCCATCAGTGCCAGCACGCTCAGCGGCAGCACCAGCAGCAGCAGCAACCGGAAGCGGAGATTGGAGGTCATGGCGCGCGGCGCCGCGGCATCATGCGGGAGGTGCCACCAGCTCCAGCCGGTAGCCGAAACCACGGATGGAGCGCAGGGCCACGCCAAATGGCTCGATCTTGCCGCGCAGCCGCGAGGCATAGACTTCCACCGCGTTGGGCGTGATTTCCTTGTCCCACCCGGTGAGCGCCTGCAGCAGCTTGTCCTTGCTGGCTGGCTTGGGAGCGTGGATCAGCAGATATTCCAGTACCGTCCACTCGCGCGGTCCCAGGTCGATGGGCTGCAGATGGCTGCCGGCGGCGGAATCATCGGGCACGCGCGCGCCCACGCTGCGCGCCGCGGTATCGAGCTCCAGCGGGCCGAAGCTCAGCACCGCCGTGGTGGCGGCCTGGGAGCGGCGCGCGAGCGCGCGCAGCCGCGCCAGAAGCTCGGGCAATTCGAACGGCTTGACCATGTAGTCGTCGGCGCCCATGTCCAGCCCCTGCACGCGGTCGAGCAGCGCATCGCGCGCGGTCAGGATCAGGATGGGCATGGAGGCGCTGTCCATATTGCTGCGGCGCAGGCGCTGCGTCAGCTCCAGGCCGCTGATGCCCGGCAGGCCGATATCGATGACTGCCAGATCGAAGGATTCGTCGGCCAGCACCTCGAGCGCACGCTCGGCGCTGCCGACCCAGTCGACCGCATAGCCGGCATCGCTGAGGCCGAGCTTGATGCCGCTGGCCACCATCACATCGTCTTCGACCAGCAGCAGGCGCATCGTCAGTTCTCTTGCAACGATCCGCGCTCAGTGGCTGCGGATCATCGTGCCGTAGGCCTGTTCGGTCAGGATTTCCAGCAGCATCGCATGCGGCACGCGGCCGTCGATGATGTGCACCGCGTTGACGCCGGCCTTGGCCGCGTCGAGCGCGCCGGAGATCTTGGGCAGCATGCCGCCCGAGATCGTGCCGTCGGCGAACAGTCCGTCGATCTCGCGCGCCGTGAGGTCGGTCAGCAGCTGGCCGGCCTTGTCGAGCACGCCCGGGGTGTTCGTCAGCAGCATCAGCTTTTCCGCCTGCAGCACCGTTGCCAGCTTGCTGGCCACGACGTCGGCATTGATGTTGTAGCTCTCGTTGTCCTCGCCGAAGCCGATCGGGCTGATCACCGGAATGAAGGCATCGTCCTGCAGCGCCTTGACCACGCTCGGGTCGATGGCCACGATGTCGCCGACCTGGCCCAGGTCATGCTCGATGCTCGGATCCTTGGCGTCCGGAAGCTTGAGCTTCTGCGCCCGGATCAGCCCGCCGTCGCGCCCCGTGAGACCCACTGCCTTGCCACCGGCCTGGTTGATCAGGCCGACGATATCCTGCTGCACCTCGCCGGCCAGCACCCACTCGACCACTTCCATGGTTTCGGCGTCGGTGACGCGCATGCCCTGGATGAACTCGCCCTTCTTGCCCAGTCGGTTGAGTGCCGTTTCAATCTGCGGGCCGCCGCCATGCACCACCACCGGGTTGATCCCCACCAGCTTGAGCAGCACCACATCCTCGGCAAAGTCGGCCTGCAGGGCCGGATCGGTCATGGCGTTGCCGCCATACTTGATGACCATGGTCTTGCCATGGAACTTGCGGATGTAGGGCAACGCCTGGGCCAGGATTTCGGCCTTGTCGCGGGGAGCAATGGAGAGGATATCGTTCATGGTGCAGGCAGGAAGGAAGTAATCAACAACAAGCGGGGAATTGTGCCGCAACTGCAGTGCCGCAGCGCGCTATCGGGGCGCAACGGCTCACTTCTGCAGCCAGCCAGGCACCTTGAACCGCACGATGGCCAGGTAGGCGCAGACGTAGCCGATCATAAACAGCGCGCAAAACGCCATCAGCACGGGTGTATTGCGCCAGAACAGCACGGCCGGCAGCACCGTGAGCAGCGTGAAGGCCCAGAGATAGGGCGAGGTGCGGTTGTTGCGCATCAGCATCTGGCGCGACTCGTCATCGTGGAACACGCCCCAGACGATGCGCCGGTAGACCAGCTGGTGGAAATGCAGCGCATCCGCCATGCCCGGGGAATCGCCGCGTGCCAGCTTGCGGTAGACCGAGAACACCGTCTCCCAGACCGGATAGATCAACAGCAGCATCGGGAACCAGGGCGAGACCAGCGCATGGCGCTGCACCAGCAGGATGCTGGAGAACGCAATCACCACGCCCCAGATATAGGCGCCGCCGTCGCCCGCAAACAGCATGCCGCGTGGATAGTTCCAGATCAGGAACCCGGCCGTGGCCGCGGCGGTGCTGAGCAGCAGCGCGGCCAGCGTGCGGTCGCCGACCTGCAGGCAGACATGGGCCAGCGCCAGGCAGACGATGATCGCGACCATGCCCGCCAGTCCGTTGTAGCCGTCGATGATGTTGAACGCATGCGGCAGGCCCGCAATCGCCAGCAGCGCGATGCCGAAGCCCACCCAGGGCGCCCAGGCCAGCAGGCTGTCGATCCAGGGCAGGTCCAGCCGCGGCACCGCGAGATCGAGCAGCCAGATGCCCAGCACGCCGGTGAGCCCGGTCAGCAGCAGCCGGTAGCGCACCGACAGCCGCTGGGTGAGATCTTCCGCCAGCCCGCCGACGACTGCCGGCAGGATGGCCACGATGAACCATCCGACCCAGGCCTGCATGCGCAGCACCGAGCCGTCGCCAAAGAACGCGGTCGAGACCATGCCCGCGCCCCAGGCCAGCAGCAGCGCCACCAGCATCGCCAGCCCGCCGATGCGCGGCACATTGCCGCGGTGGAAGCGCTGGGGCATGTCTTCGCTGTAGACCACACGCAGGCGGCGCGACCAGCGGATGATCATGCCGCCCGAAACCAGGGCGATGAAAAACGCAGTGACGGACAACCAGATCATGGAGCGATATGTCCCTGATGACGCAAGCGACGAAGGGACTTTGCATAGGCCGGAGACTGCCACAAGGTCCACAAGCTGCGTACATGCCACTTGAAATGCTGCCATTGGCGGCCGCTGGCGCGCTGTCCCGCATGCACGATGCGCACCGGCGTCGCGGCCAGCTTCCAACCACCGAGCTGCACCCGCAGGCTCAGGTCGACATCTTCGCAATACATGAAAAAGCTTTCATCAAAACCCGCGACCGCATGCCAGACCGGCGCCGGCAAAACCACACAAGCGGCGTTCACCCAGTCGCAACGCCGCGGCTTGCGGCCCAGCAGCCGGCGCTGCAACAGACTCAGCGGCGTGGTCAACTCGCGCCGGCTGTCTTGCTCCACACCCGCGGCGTCGACCTGCACTGGATAGGCAATGCCCACCCCAGCGCCGGCTGCGGCCTGGCAGAGCGCGGCCATGACATCGCCCTCGGCCGGCAGCAGCACGACATCGGGATTGAGCACGCAGACGAAGCGCTCGCTTGCACCCGCAAGTGCCCGGTTGTGGTTGGCACCGAAACCCAGGGGAGCCGCATTGCGCGTGATCTGCAAGGCAAACGGCCAGCCGCCCGGCGGCGCGGCAAAAGCCGCTTCCGGCTCAGGCACGTTCAGGGTCAGCACGACCCGCGCCACGCTCGCGCCGCAGCAGTCGGCCAACTGGCACAGCAGGGCGGCAACCTGCGGTGCATGGCCATGGCTCACGATGGAAACGACCAGTCCATCCCCGGCAGGGGCGGAGTTCATGCAAACACTTCGGCAGCGGCAAAGCTCGGCGCCACCGCATCCTTCGCGGACAGGCTGGGCGCGGCCTCGACAGGCCACTCGATGGCCAGCTGGGGATCGTTCCACAGGATGCTTCGCTCCGAAGCCGGCGCGTAGTAGCTCGTGGTCTTGTACAGGAACTGCGCGCTGTCGCTCAGCACCAGGAATCCGTGGGCAAACCCCGGCGGCACCCAGAGCTGGTGGTGGTTCTCGGCGCTCAGATGCGCGCCGACCCACTGGCCAAAGCTAGGCGAACTGCGGCGGATATCCACCGCGACGTCGAAGACCGCACCTTCGACCACCCGCACCAGCTTGCCCTGCGCGTGCGGCGGCATTTGATAGTGCAGGCCGCGCAGCACGCCCTTGGAACTGCGGCTGTGGTTGTCCTGCACGAACTCGTAATGCCGGCCCACGGCGTCGTCGAAACGCTGCTGGCTGAAGCTTTCGAAGAAGAACCCGCGTTCGTCGCCAAACACCTTGGGTTCGAACAGGATGACATCGGGAATTGCCAAGGGCGTGGCCTTCATGCGTTCACCTTTTCCTTCAGCAGCCGCAGCAGGTACTGCCCATAGCCGTTCTTGGCCATGGCCTGGCCCAGGCTTTCCAGTTGCTTCGCATCGATCCAGCCCTGGCGGTAAGCCAGTTCTTCGGGACAGGCGACCTTGAGGCCCTGGCGGTTTTCCAGCGTGGCAATGAACTGGCCGGCTTCGAGCAGGCTTTCATGCGTGCCGGTATCGAGCCAGGCATAGCCGCGGCCCATGATCTCGACCTGCAGCTGGCCCTGCTCCAGATACATGCGGTTCAGGTCGGTGATCTCGAGTTCGCCGCGTGCCGAGGGCTTGAGGCGCCTGGCCATCTCGACCACCTGGCCATCGTAGAAATACAGGCCGGTCACCGCATAGTTGCTCTTGGGCTGCGCCGGCTTTTCCTCGAGCGACAGCACCCTGCCCGAAGCATCGAACTCGGCCACGCCGTAGCGCTCGGGATCATGCACATGGTAGGCAAACACGCTTGCGCCCTGCTCGCGGTCCCGGGCACGCGCCAGCAGATGCTGGAAGTCGTGGCCATAGAAGATGTTGTCGCCCAGCACTAGCGCGCTGGGCGCACCGTCCAGGAACTGCTCGCCGATGAGGAACGCCTGGGCCAGGCCATCGGGGCTGGGCTGCACTGCGTACTCGAGGCGCAGGCCCCACTGGCTGCCGTCGCCAAGCAGTTGCTCGAAACGCGGCGTGTCCTGGGGCGTGCTGATGATCAGGATCTCGCGGATGCCGGCGAGCATCAGCGTGCTCAGCGGGTAGTAGATCATCGGCTTGTCGTAGACCGGCAGCAGTTGCTTGCTGATGGCCAGTGTCGCCGGGTGCAGCCGGGTGCCCGAGCCCCCGGCCAGGATGATGCCTTTGCGTTGTGTCATGGGATCTTCAAAGAGTTTCTTGGAGCATGCGGACCACTCCCTGGCGCCAGTCGGGCAGGTGCAGGCCGAAACGGTCCTGCACCCGCGTCGTGTCCAGGCGCGAATTCAAGGGCCGCCGGGCCGGGGTCGGGAAAGCGCTGGTGGGCACGGGCGCGATCTCGCTGACGCGCAGCGCCAGCTCGGGGCGCAACGCGCGCGCGGTCTCGATCACGAACTGCGCATAGGCGTGCCAGCAGGTCTCGCCCGAGGCCACCAGGTGGTACAGGCCCAGGTCCTGCGGGGAATGCGCCACATGCCGGATGGCATGGGCGGTGACGTCGGCAATCAGGTCGGCCCCGGTGGGCGCGCCCCATTGGTCGTCAATGACGGTAAGGCGCTCGCGCTCCTGCGCTAGGCGCAGCATGGTCTTGGCGAAGTTGCCGCCGCGGGCGGCATAGACCCAACTGGTGCGAAAGATCAGATGCCTGCAGCCAGCCTCGGCAATGGCGCGCTCGCCTTCGAGCTTGGTGCGGCCATAGACCGACAGCGGCGCCGTCTCGGCGTCTTCGCTGCGCGCGGCGCTGCCGCTGCCATCGAATACGTAATCGGTGCTGTAGTGCACCAGCAACGCGTCCAGGGCTGCGGCTTCGCGCGCCAGCAAACCGGGCGTCGCGGCATTGAGCAGGCGCGCCAGTTCAGGCTCAGCCTCGGCCTTGTCCACCGCCGTATGCGCGGCGGCGTTGACGATCACATCGGGGCGCAGCGCACGCACGCTGCGCGCCACGGCCTGCGGATCGCTGAAATCGGCCGCGTGCGGCGTGCCCTGACGGCCCAGGAGAACGACGTCGCCCAGCACGGCCAGGCTGCGTTGCAGTTCCCAGCCCACCTGGCCGGTGGGGCCCAGAAGAACGATTTTCATGCGCTGGCGTATTGGGTCTGCACCCAATCCCGGTAGGCGCCGCTTTGCACCTGCGCCACCCATTCGGGATTCTCCAGGTACCACTGCACGGTCTTGCGGATGCCCGACTCGAAGGTCTCGGCCGGCTTCCAGCCCAGCTCGCGCTCGAGCTTGCGCGCGTCGATCGCATAGCGGCGGTCATGGCCCGGCCGGTCCTTGACATAGGTGATCTGGCCAGCATAGCTCTGGCCGTCGGCACGCGGACGCAGTTCGTCGAGCAGGGCGCAGACGGTGTTGACGATCTCGACATTGGGCTTCTCGTTCCAGCCGCCGACGTTGTAGGTCTCGCCCAGGCGTCCCCCCTCGAGCACGCGGCGGATGGCGCTGCAATGGTCCTTGACGTAAAGCCAGTCGCGCACCTGCATGCCGTCGCCGTAGATCGGCAGCGGTTTGCCAGCCAGCGCGTTGACGATCATCAGCGGGATGAGCTTTTCCGGGAAGTGCAGCGGGCCGTAATTGTTGCTGCAGTTGGTGGTCAGCACCGGCAGCCCGTAGGTGTGGTGCCAGGCGCGCACCAGGTGGTCGCTGGCGGCCTTGCTCGCGGAATACGGGCTGTTGGGCTCGTAGAGATGGTCTTCGGTGAACGCCGGCGCGTCGGCAGCGAGCGAGCCGTAGACCTCGTCGGTGGAGACATGCAGAAAACGAAAGCCCTGTTTTTCCGCGTCGGGCAGCGCATTCCAGTAGCCACGCACGGACTCAAGCAGCCGGAAGGTACCGACCACATTGGTCTGGATGAAATCCTCGGGGCCGTGGATGGATCGATCGACATGGCTTTCGGCGGCGAAATTCACCACCGCACGCGGACGGTGTTCCTGCAGCAGCCGCGACAGCAGCGCGCTGTCGCCGATGTCGCCTTGCACGAAGACATGCCGCGCGTCGCCCTTCAGGCTCGCCAGATTATGCAGATTGCCGGCATAAGTCAGTTTGTCGATGTTGACGACGGGCTCTTCGTTGGTGGCAAGCCAGTCGAGTACGAAATTGGCACCGATAAAACCTGCGCCGCCTGTGACGAGAATCATGGGAAAAATAAAGAGGCGCCTGTTGGCGAAGCGGGAAATTATCGCATCCACTCCTGTCTCGAAGAAACAGGGGTAGTCACGGACGGTAATGTGTGCAGCGCGATGAAGCACCCCGCTCGCCGGCACAGAGTGCGTTTGCCCAGCCATTGGCCCTGGTTTCCAGACGATATGCCGGCAAAACGAAAAGTAATTGCTTACATCCTACCCAAAGAAATGCCGCCAACTTATTCGCGTAAATCTGCAACTTCTGTAACCTGAAAAGGCAAACAGTTGCTTAAATCTTCCAGCGCTGCGCGGCAATCACCAACAGGCCGTCGAAAATCAGGTTGTCGATGAGCTCGAACGGGCGCGTCATGCTGGGCGCCATCTTCCAGCCCGCGCCACCGGCCATGATGCAGGCCGGCGCCTCGCCGCAGCGCGCTGCCAGATGCTGGTAGATGCGCTCGACGGCGCCGGCAATCGCATAGGTGCCGCCACTGGTCAGCGCGTCGCTGGTGTTGGTGGGAAACAGCGTGACCTCGCCGGTCGGCACGTGGAGGCCGGCGGTGCCGGTTTCCAGCGCGCGCAGCATGATGCCGTGGCCCGGCAGGATCAGACCGCCGAGAAAGTGGCCGCTGGCGTCGAGCGCGTCGACCGTCACCGCGGTGCCGACCATGACCACGACAAGCGGGCGCGCCCGGCCCTGGCGCAGCACCTGGTGGCGCGCCCCGATCATCGCCACCCAGCGGTCGGCGCCCAGGCGCGTGGGATGGTCGTAGCCATTGGTGACGCCGGCTTCGGCCGCCGAGGGCACGACCCATTGCGGCACGACATCCCAATGCGCCATCTGCTCGATCTGCTGCTGCACCCGGCGCATGACGGCGTCGCCGGCCACCACGCAGCCGAGCATGCGATCGGGCGCGGGCAGGCCCGCCCAACCGGTTTCAGACAGTTGATCGATGTGCTCGAGAAACTCGGCGCCATGCGCCAGCAGGGTGGCGCCAGGGTGCGCCGCGTCGTACATCGCCCACTTGAGGCGGGTGTTGCCGACGTCGATGGCCAGAAATGTCATGCGGCGGATTATCCGGAGTTTTGCGCCGACCGGGGCGCTGCAGGCGACTGCGGCCGACATATCGCTGCGGGCATGGGGCGCATGGACAGGCACTTATCCGACGCGGCAGCATGGCATCCACGGCTAGAGTGAAGTCTCTTTGCTTTTCACAGGAGTCATCCCATGGGCCTTTTCAATTTCATCAAGGAAGCTGGCGAGAAGCTGTTTGGCGGCAAGGAAGCGCAGGCCGCCACCGCGCCCGGCGCGGCACCCACTCCGGGCGCGTCGCAGGAAGATCTGAACATCAAGGCCGCTAGCGCCATCGAAGCCTACATTGCCACCCAGAAGCTGGGCGCGAGCAATGTCAAGGTGACATTCGACGGCGCGCAGGGCAAGGTCACCGTGACCGGCGACGCCCCCACCCAGGCGGCCAAGGAAAAGATCACGCTGTGCTGCGGCAATGTCGCCAGCGTGACGTCGGTGGACAATCAAATGAAGGTCACCAACCCCGAACCCGAAGCCCAGTACCACGACGTGGTGCGCGGCGACACGCTGTCGGCCATCGCCAAGAAGTACTATGGCGACGCCAACAAGTACCCGGTGATCTTCGAAGCCAACAAGCCGATGCTCACGCACCCGGACAAGATCTACCCCGGCCAGAAGCTGCGCATCCCGGCACAATAAGCATCAGCCGATGGAAACAACGGGCCTCAGAGCCCGTTGTTTCATGGCGCCGAATTCATTGGCGCCAGGGCAGACCCGCCAGGCGCCAGCCGCCGATGCGGCCGCGCTGGCCGTTCTCGTCGGCGTCGCCCTCGAAGCCTTCGAGAATGTTGTAGGCCTCCAGGCCCAGCGCCGCCGCGCGCTGCGCCGCGGCCACCGAGCGCACGCCGCTGCGGCACAGCAGCACCACCTTCATGCCCTCGGGCACGGCCGCGCGCAGTTGCGCATCGAAATCGGCATTGGCCGCCATGCCCGGCCACTGCTTCCAGGCCACGGCTGCAGCACCCGGCACGCGCCCCACCCATTCGCGTTCGGCATCGGTGCGCACGTCGACCAGCACCGCCTGGCCCTGCTGTACCCATTGCCAGGCCAGCGTCGCGGGAAGATCGCCGGCATAGCCCTGGGCCGGGCGTACTGCGGAATGGGGGGAGGAATCGGAAGTCGTTGGTTCGGTCATGGCGCACAGTCTCGCAGAACTGCGGCCAACCCGCCAGCGAGGGCCTGTGCCATCAGAGCTCGTCTTGTGCCCAAGCCGGGGCCGGCTGGTCGCGCAGCCGCTGGCGCAGCGCGCGGTAGTCGGGCAGCACGCTGCCCACCGTGGCCCAGAAGCGCGGGCTGTGGTCCATATGGCGCAGATGGGACAGTTCGTGCACCACCACGTAATCGATGATCTCGGGCGCGTAATGCAGCAGCCGCCAGTTGAGCCGGATCGCGCCGTCGCTGCGCGCACTGCCCCAGCGCGTGCGAGCGCTCGACAGGCCCAGGCTGCGCCACTGCACGCCCAGTTGCGGCGCGAAATGGTCCAGCCGCGCCGTGAAATGCTGGCGCGCCGCCTGCAGCCACCAGGCATGCACGCGGCGGCGGATCTGTTCGGCGGGTGCATCGGCGGCCAGCGCCAGCTGCAACACGCCTTCGGACTGGAATTGCGCGGCGGCACGCCCCGGCAGCGGAACGCCCAATGCCAGCACCAGCGTTGCGCCCAGATACGGCAGTTCGGCCTGCGCGGTCCACTGCAGGCGCGCGCTGTGCAACTGCCGGCCGCGCTCCTGCTGCTCGGCCAGCTTGCGCACGATCCAGTCGGCCTTGCCCTGCAGCACGCGCTCCACGGCGGCCAGGCTGGTGGCCAGCGGCGCGCGCACCTGCAGGCCCTCGGGGCGCACGGTCATGCCGATGCTGCGCCGGCGGCTGCGCTCGAGCCGGTAGCCGACAGCCACACCCGCGAGCTGCACATGCTGGTTGGCCTGGGGATGCTGGAAGGCCGGCGGTGCCGCGCGCAGCATGGGAGGTGGCTCAAGCAGCAGCGCCGCGGGGGCCGCGGGCGCGGCGGGTGGAGCGGATGCCGCAACTGCTGGCGGCGCCCCGCGCCGGCGCTTCACCAGTTGCCCGTCGACCAGCGGGACTGCGGGCGGCGCCAACCAGTCCCAGGCACGCTGCAGCACGCCGGCCATGGAGTCCTCAGCGCGCGTAGGCCTCGGGATCGAGGCGATGCATCTCGCCCTCGATCCAGGCTTCGACTTCGAGCATCAGCTCGTCATGCTTGCGGCCCGTGGTCGGGATCTGCGGTCCGACGCTCACGTCCATCACGCCGGGGCGCTTGACGAAGGCCTTGCGCGGCCAGCACTTCGCCGAGGTCACGGCAATCGGCACCACGGGCACGCCGGCCATGATGGCCAGGCGCGTCGCGCCCGACTTGTAGTCGCCCTTCTCGCCGCGCGGCACGCGCGTGCCCTCGGGGAACATGATCACCCAGGTGCCCTGGGCCAGCAGCCGCTTGCCCTGCTCGACCACCTTGTGGAAGGCGCGCGAGCCGTCGGCGCGGTTGATATGGATCATGTCGAGGCTGCCGATCGACCAGCCGAAGAACGGCACCTTGAGCAGTTCCTTCTTGAACACATAGGCCAGCGGCCGCGGCATGATGGCCGGCATCAGAAAGGTCTCGTAGGTCGACTGGTGCTTGACCAGCAGCACCACGCCCTGCAGGGGATCGGTGGGCAGATGCTCCATGCCCTGCACGCGGTAGTGCACGCCCGCAAACCAGCCGGCGCTGTCGACGCTGAGCTTGAGCCAGGCGCGCGCAATCCGGTAGCGCGTGCGCGGCGAAGCGCCGAACAAACGCACCACCAGGATGGCCAGCGTATAGGGAATGCAGGTCACAGCCATCCAGAGCATGTGAATCACGGAGCGGATCAGTGGCATGGCGAAATCGGTTCCATCAATGAAAAGGCAGCGCGGCCTTCAAGCCGGCGCTGGGGGGGCGGCCGGTGGCGGCAGCGGTTCGGCGGGCAGCAGCGCTGCGGCCAGTTCGGCCAGGCTGGCATGCGTCTGCACGTGGGGCGGAAATCCATCCGGCATGGGCTGGCCGGCCCGCAGCGCGGCCGCGGTCTGCACGCAGACCAGGTGCAGGTGGGCGCCCAGATGGGCACCGGCCTGCAGATGATCGGCGCAACTGCCTATCACCCAGGTTTCGTGCGGCTCGGCGCCATAGCGCTCGGCGATCTGCTGCAGCAGGCCGGGCGCGGGCTTGCGGCAGCCGCAGCCCTCGCCTGGCGCATGCGGGCAGTAGAACACCGCCTCGATGCGTGCGCCGACCGCGGCCAGCGCGCGGTGCATGGAGGCCTGCAACGCATTGAGTTCCACCATGCCCATCTCGCCCAGGCCGAGCCCGGGCTGGTTGGTGGCCAGCACCACATGCCAGCCCGCGCGGTTCAGTCCGGCAACGGCCTCCAGCGCTCCGGGCAGTGCGGCCCAGTTCGCTGGCAGCTGGCCGGCCGCGCCCAGCGTGCCGTCACGGTCGAGAATCGCAAGCTTCATGCTGCACCGCCGGCAGGAAGAATCAGGCCGCGAGGCGCGACAGGTCGGCCGCGCGGTTCATGGCTTCATGCAGCGTTGCCAGCAGGCCCAGGCGGTTGGCCTTGAGCGCCGGGTCCTCGGCATTGACCATCACCTGGTCGAAGAACGCATCGACCGGCGCGCGCAGCACCGCGAGGGTCTGCAGGCTGGCCGTGTAGTCGCCTTCGGCAAACTGCGCATCGGCGCGCGGCACGGCGTTTTGCAGCGCCTGGTACAGGTCCTTCTCGGCGGTTTCCTGCAGCAGGCCGGCATCGACGCGCGCCTGCACGGCGGTTTCGGCCTTCTTCAGGATATTGCCCACGCGTTTGTTGGCCGCGGCCAGCGCCGGGGCCTCGGGCAGCGCGGCAAACGCGCGCACCGCTTCAAGGCGCTTTTGCACGTCGGCCAGGCGCTGCGGGCGCAGTGCCAGCACGGCATCGACCTGCTGGGCGCTGAAGCCCTGCTCGCGCAGGTTGCCGGCCAGGCGGTCGTAGATGAAATCGACCAGCGCCGGCGTGGCGTCGGCAATCTTGTCGCCAAACGACGGCAAGGCGCTCACCAACAGGGTTTCGAGGTCCAGCGGCAGGTCCTTCTCGACCAGCATGCGGATCACGCCCAGCGCATGGCGGCGCAGCGCGAACGGATCGCGGTCGCCCGTGGGCAGGTTGCCGATGCCGAACATGCCAACCAGCGTCTCCAGTTTGTCGGCAAGCGCCACGACCACGCCGACATCGTTGCGCGGCAGTTCATCGCCCGCGAAGCGCGGCTTGTAGTGGTCCTCGATGGCATCGGCCACGGCCGGATCCAGTCCGTCATTGAGCGCGTAATAGCGGCCCATCGTGCCCTGCAGTTCCGGGAACTCGCCGACCATGTCGGTCACGAGATCGGTCTTGGCCAGCTGCGCGGCCACGTCGGCCTGGCGCGCCAGCGCGCTGTCGCCGAGCTGCTGGGCAATCGACTTGGCAATCGCGCGCACGCGCTCGACGCGCTCGCCCTGCGTGCCGAGCTTGTTGTGGTAGACCACCTTGCCCAGGCCCTCGACGCGCGAGGCCAGCGTCTTCTTGCGGTCCTGGTCGAAGAAGAACTTGGCATCGGCCAGGCGCGGGCGCACCACGCGCTCGTTGCCGCCGATCACCGCGCTGGCATCGGCCGGGCTGATGTTGCTCACCACCAGGAACTGGTGCGTCAGCTTGCCGTCGGCGTCGAGCAGCGGGAAGTACTTCTGGTTGGCCTTCATGGTCAGGATCAGGCATTCCTGCGGCACGCCGAGGAATTCCTTCTCGAATTCGCAGATCAGCACATGCGGACGCTCGACCAGCGCCGTGACTTCGTCCAGCAGCGCTTCGTCCTCGATGGCGCGCACGCCGCCGCCCACGCGCTCGGCCGCGGCCGCCAGCTGGCGCGCGATCTCGGCGCGGCGCTCGGCAAAGCTGGCGATCACCGCGCCCTGCTCGGCCAGCTGCTGCGCATAGCTGTCGGCGCTGTCGATGACCACCGGATCGACGGCCGCCTCGAAACGGTGGCCATGGGTCGCGGCGCCGGCCGTGAGGCCGAGCGCCTTGACGCCGATCAGCACCTGCGTGCCGTGCAGCGCGACCAGGCCGTGGGCCGGGCGCACGAAATGCACGCTGGTCCAGCCGTCTTGCAGCTGGTAGCGCATGACCTTGGGGATGGGCAGCTTGGCGATGGCTTCATCGAGCGCCTTCTGCAGGCCTTCGGCCAGCGGGGCGCCGCGCGCCGTGCTCTCGAAATACAGCACCTCGGCCTTGCCGTCATGCACGCGCTTGAGGCCTGCGACCGCCGATGCGTCGGCGCCCAGCGCGGCAAGTTTCTTGAGCAGCGCGGGCGTGGCCTGGCCGTCGGCAGTCAGGCCCACGCTGGCAGGCATGAGCTTTTGCGACACGGCCTTGTCGGCGGCCTGCGGCGCGACCTCGGTGATGTGCGCGGCCAGGCGGCGCGGCGAGGCATAGGCGGTGACACGCGAGCCGGGGCCGGTCAGGCCCTGGGCCGCGAGCTGGTCGAACAGCACGCCGGCAAACGCATCGCCGAGCTTTTGCAGGACCTTGGGGGGCAGTTCTTCAACGAACAGTTCAACGAGAAGATTCGAGTGGTTCATGGTGTTGTCTCTGTCGCGGCGCCTCAGGCGGCCTTCTTGGCGGCGGCGGCTTGCTCGGCCTTGGCCAGGTCGGCCAGCACTTCCTCGGCCCAGTGCTTGGGCGCCATCGGGAAGCCCAGGCGCGCGCGGCTGTCGAGGTAGGCCTTGGCGACGGTGCGCGCCAGATTGCGGATGCGGCCGATATAGGCCGCGCGCTCGGTCACCGAAATCGCGCCGCGCGCATCCAGCAGGTTGAAGCTGTGCGCGGCCTTGAGCACCTGCTCATAGGCGGGCAGCGGCAGCGATTGCGTGATCAGGTGCTGGGCCTGCTTTTCATGTGCGGCAAACGCCGTGAACAGGAAGTCGGCGTCGGCGTGCTCGAAGTTGTAGGTCGACTGTTCGACTTCGTTCTGGTGGTAGACGTCGCCATAGGTCAGGTTGTCGGTCCACTGCAGGTTGTAGACGTTGTCCACGCCCTGCAGGTACATCGCCAGGCGCTCCAGGCCGTAGGTGATCTCGCCGGTCGCGGGCTTGCAGTCGATGCCGCCGACCTGCTGGAAATAGGTGAATTGCGTCACTTCCATGCCGTTGAGCCAGACTTCCCAGCCCAGGCCCCACGCGCCCAGCGTCGGGTTTTCCCAGTCGTCCTCGACAAAGCGGATGTCGTTCTTCTTCAGGTCGAAGCCCAGCGCTTCGAGCGAGCCCAGGTAGAGCTCGAGGATGTTGTCGGGCGCGGGCTTGAGCACGACCTGGAACTGGTAGTAGTGCTGCAGGCGGTTGGGGTTCTCGCCGTAGCGTCCGTCCTTGGGGCGGCGGCTGGGCTGGACATAGGCGGCCTTCCAGGGCTCGGGGCCGAGCGCGCGCAGGAAGGTGGCGGTGTGCGAGGTGCCCGCGCCGACTTCCATGTCATAGGGCTGCAACAGGGCGCAGCCCTGGGCGTCCCAGTAAGACTGCAATTTCAGGATGATTTGTTGGAATGTCAGCATGACTTCTCGGGCTTGCGGCAGGTGGGACCTGCGCGGAGGTAGGTAGCGCGCGCGGAGCGCGTAAACCGTGATTTTATGTCGGCGTCCGGGTTTGGCGTCCAGCCCGCACGCATGGGCATGCGCGGCCATGGGTCGCCCTACAATGGACCGACTGTTTTCCACTCTGCCAAGGTCCGCCATGAGTCTGCTGAACATCATCACCAAGCAACTGATCGAAGTCATCGAATGGACCGATGATTCGCGCGACACGCTGTCCTACCGCTGGCCCGACGAAGACAAGGAAATCAAGAACGGCGCGCAGCTGATCGTGCGCGAATCGCAGCTCGTGCAGTTCGTCTCCGAAGGCCGGTTTGCCGACCTGTTCCAGCCCGGCCGGCACACGCTGAGCACGCAGAACGTGCCCATCCTGTCGACGCTGCAGGGCTGGAAGTACGGCTTCCAGTCGCCGTTCAAGTGCGATGTCTACTACCTCAACACGCGGCTGTTCACCGGCAACAAGTGGGGCACGGCCAACCCGGTGATGCTGCGCGACAAGGACTTCGGCGTGGTTCGCATCCGCGCTTTCGGCAGCTACGACTTCCGCATCGTCGAGGCGCCCAAGTTCCTCAAGGAAGTCGCCGGCACCGATCAGAACTTCCGCCTCGACGAGTTTGCCGACACCATGCGCTCGCGCATTGTCAGCGTGTTCACCGAGGCGCTGGCCAAGGCGCATGTGCCGGTGCTCGATGTGGCGACGCGCTACAGCGACCTGGGCGAGGCGCTGCTGCAGCTGATCAACCCGGCCATGCGCGAGAAGTACGGCCTGGAGATCAGCAGCTTCGTGCTGGAGAACGTCTCGGTGCCGCCCGAAGTCGAGCAGGCCATCGACAAGCGCTCGAGCATGGGCGCGATCGGCAATCTCAACGACTATGTGAAATACCAGATGGGCCAGGCCATGGCGGCGGGCGGCGAAGGCAGCGCAGCCGCCACGATGCCCGCGACCATGGCCATGGGCTTTGGCATGGCGCAGGAAATGATGCGCAGCATGCAGTCCCCGCCGTCCGGCACTGGCGCGGGCGCAGCCCCGGCAGCCGATGCGTTTTCGCCGGCAGCCGCCCAGGCGGGCCAGACCACGGCGGCGCCCGCTGCGCTGCAGGTGCTGACGCCCGAACAGGCCGCGCAGCTGCTGGGCGTCGGCCTGGACGATGTGCTGGCGGAAATCGACGCCGGCCACCTCAAGGCCCGCAAGATCGGCAGCCAATGGCGCATTGCCCAGGGCGCGCTGGACGAATACCTGCGCGGTTGAGCCGCCTTTTCGCATGTGAAGACCGGCGCCCGCGCGGCGCCAAGGTGGCCTGTTCGTGACTCCTGAACCTTCCCGCTCCCCCGACGCCGGCTATACGGCAATGCCCGACGCGGCCCGCCCGGCGCTGGTCGGCAAGCATCCCTGCCCCGAGTGCGGCGCCAACCTCGAATGGAGCCCCAAGGCGCAATCGCTGCGCTGTCCCTACTGCGGCACGCTGGTGCCCTGGAGCGAGGCGCAGCGCGAGGAGCTGGGCAATGCCGTGGTCGAGCAGGACCTGGCCGCGGCACTTGCCAGCCCGCAATCGGGCCGCGGCTGGGGCGCGGCGCGCCATGAAGTGCAGTGCCAGAACTGCCGCGCGATCTCGGTGTTCGTCGACGGGCGCACGGCCCAGCGCTGCGATTTCTGCGGCTCGCCCGCCATCGTCGCGCACGAGGAGCGCAACGACGCGATCACGCCGCA
This sequence comes from Comamonas antarctica, assembly GCF_013363755.1. NCBI lineage: Bacteria > Pseudomonadati > Pseudomonadota > Betaproteobacteria > Burkholderiales > Comamonadaceae > Comamonas > Comamonas antarctica. The sequence goes on along the minus strand of NZ_CP054840.1, from coordinate 417,820 downwards.
GAGCATCCTGCCGTTCAAGGTCAGCGACGGCCAGATCCGCGACGCCATCCGCAAGTGGTATGGCTCGCGCTGGTTTGCGCCGAACAAGCTCAAGAACGCTGCGCTGACCGACACCCTCAAGGGCCTGTACCTGCCCTACTGGACGTTCGACGCCCATGTGCAGGCGGCATGGCAGGCCGAGGCCGGCTTCTATTACTACACCACCGAAACCTACCGCGACGCCAACGGCAACACCCAGACGCGCCAGGTCCAGCATGTGCGCTGGGAGCCGGCCGCGGGGCAGCTCGCGCACTTCTTCGACGACGCACTGGTGCCGGGCACGGTGGGCGTGCATGCGGCGCTGCTGCGCAAGGTCGAGCCCTTCCCCACCACGACCGACCTCAAGCCCTACACGCCCGAGTTCGTGCGCGGCTGGACCGTGGAGCGCTACCAGGTCGACCTGGGCCAGGCCGCCGAACTCAACCGCGAGGAGATGGACGCTGCGGTGCGCCAGATGTGCGCGCGCCAGGTGCCCGGCGACACGCTGCGCAACCTGCGCGTGCAGAGCCAGTACCGCGGCCGCACCTTCAAGCACACGCTGATGCCGGTCTGGCTCGTCGGTTACACCTACGGCCGCAAGAGCTACCAGATCGTGGCCAATGGCTACACCGGCCAGATTGCCGGGGAGCAGCCGTACAGCTGGGTGAAGATCACGCTGGCGGTGCTGTTTGCGCTGCTGGTTGCAGTGCTGCTGCTGTCGGCCATGCGCTAGCGCTGGCGGGGGAGCCAATGCGGCGTGCCGGAAATCGACCGAATGGCAACCCCGCCGCGATGGCCGGGAAGCTTCGATCAGATGGCATAATCGTCGTTTGCCGTGGGCGCATTTGCCTGATGAGACTTTTGAATTGCTGGCTTTTCACCGCATTTGCGCCTGGCTTTTCGCTTCAAAAAGTATTTGAAACGACAAAGAGTTTTATTTTGTAGCTTACTGTAAACCTACAGTGCGCTACCCAAGACGGCAGCCAACAGCCAACTCCACTTCAAGTTGAACTCCGGGAACCATGTCAAGCATTCGAACCACTGATGATCAATGCTTTCCCGCAGGAAAATCCGTTCGACGGCATCCGCAATACCGATCCAGCGGCCATTTCAGCAGATATTGGCGCCAGATATTGGAGATCAGTTACTCGCACTGGTGTGGGGCAGCCCGAATTATGCCAGCCGCTTCGCTTTCAAATTGGCAGTGCCGCCCACTCACGACAAATGCGGGAGCAGCATCGGTTGGCAAAGGCGAATAACGCAATGGCTGCGGCTCCTCTTTTGAACGATTAAATCCGCGACGATCAAGGAAATATGCAAATGGTGCAGAAAAAGAGTGTTTTGTGCGTGGTCGGAACACGCCCCGAAGCCATCAAGATGGCTCCGGTGATCCTGGCGCTGAAAAACGAACCCTGGGCCCAGGTGCGCGTACTGGCGACGGCGCAGCACCGCAACATGCTCGACCAGGTGCTCAACTTCTTCGGGATCACGCCCGACATCGACCTGGACATCATGCGCCCGAACCAGGCGCTGACCACCTTGACCGCCCGTCTGCTGCTGGAGATGGACCAGGTGCTGCTCAACGAGAAACCGGACGTGGTGCTGGTGCAAGGCGATACCACGACCGTGATGACGGTGGCGCTGGCCTGCTTCTACCACCGGATTCCCATCGGCCATGTCGAAGCGGGGTTGCGTACCTGGGACATGCAAAATCCTTTCCCCGAGGAAGCCAATCGCGTGATTGCCGGCAAGCTCGCACGCTGGCACTTCGCGCCGACCGAAGGCTCGCGCCAGAACCTGCTGCGTGAAGGCATGCCGGACAAGGACATCCTGGTCACCGGCAATACCGTGATCGACGCGCTGCTGATGACCGCGGCCAAGGACCTGCAGATCGGCATCGACCTCGATCCGCAAAAGCGCCTGGTGCTGATCACCTCGCACCGCCGCGAGAATTTCGGCGCGCCTTTCCGCGAGATCTGCCGCGCCCTGCAGACGCTGGCCGCCAACAACCCCGACGTGCAATTCCTCTATCCGGTGCATCCGAACCCGAATGTGAAGGATGTCGCGCATGAAGTGCTCGGCGATTCTCCGAACATCCGCCTGTGCGAGCCACTGGATTACGCCCCTTTCGTCGCGGCCATGAAGCAAGCCTATCTGATCATCAGCGACTCCGGCGGCGTGCAGGAAGAGGCTCCGGCGCTGGGCAAGCCGGTGCTGGTGCTGCGCGAGGAAACGGAACGTCCCGAAGCCGTCGAACAGGGCGTGGTCAAGCTGGTGGGGCCGAATTACGAGCGCATCGTGACCGAAGCCCAGCGGCTGCTCGACGACGAGGCCGCCTACCGCGACATGGCACGCGGGATCTCGCCCTATGGCGACGGACTGGCCTCGGGACGCATCGTCAAGACCCTGCGGGAACACTTTTCTTGACACGCCTCATCTACCTGTCGCCGGTGCCATGGGCCAGCTTCGCGCAGCGCCCGCAGAAGTTCGTCGACTGGTTTCATGCCCGCACCGGCAGCGATGTGCTCTGGGTGGACCCTTACCCCACGCGCCTGCCAAGGCTTGCGGACCTGCGCCGCCCGCGCCCGTCCCAGAACCTCGCAACGCAGGCACCACCGCCCTGGCTGCGCGTGCTCAGGCCGCTGGCGCTTCCCATCGAGCCCCTGCCCGGCTCCGGCGCGATCAACGCCTTCTTCTGGCGCCCCACCCTCGACGCACTGGCGCGCTTTGCCGAAGGCCATGACACGCTGGTGGCTGCGGGCAAGCCCAGCGTGTTGGCGCTGGCGGTGCTCAAGCGGCTGAAGAACGCGCGTTCGCTCTACGACGCGATGGACGAATTTCCAGCGTTCTACAACGGGTTCTCGCGCCGCGCCATGGCGCGCCGCGAGGAACAGCTGGCGCGCCAGGCCGACACCTTATGGGTCACCAGCACGCGTTTGCAGCAGCACTGGCGCGAATTGCGCCCCGATCTGCAATTCGTCGCCAATGCCCTGGACGACAGCATGATGCCCGCGCCGCGCGCGCGCGACCTGCAGGCCCAGCCCAAGGTGTTCGGCTATGTCGGCACGATTGCTTCCTGGTTCGACTGGGACTGGGTCATCGCGCTGGCCCGGGCGCGGCCGCGCGATGTGGTCAGGCTGATCGGTCCGGTGTTCCAGGCGGCGCCGACGCAGTTGCCGTCCAACATTGAAATGCTGCCGGGCTGCCACCACGCGGCGGCCCTGGAAGCGATGCGCGGTTTCGACGTGGGCCTGATTCCGTTTCTCAGGAACGACCTCACCGCTTCGGTCGATCCCATCAAGTTCTATGAATACCGCGCACTCAATCTGCCGGTGATGTCCACCCAGTTCGGGGAGATGGCGTTTCGCGCGGACGCGCCCGGCACGTTCATCAGCGCAGCGCTGCAGGATATCGGCGCACTGGCCGAATCGGCGCTGATGCTGGACAACGACTGTGCCGGCGCCCTGGAATTCGTGGCCCGCAATGGCTGGAAGGCTCGCTTCGATGCCGCGAACCTGCTGCCGTGAACGCCGCCCGGCGTGCCTCGCAGCTGCGCCAGGCTACCCCCTGAACCCCATGGAATGCATTGCATGACCTCCCCTTCCCAGACCATCGACCCCCATGCGCCAGCGCCGGCTTCCCTGCCCGCGCTGGCAGCAAGCCTGTGGCGCCACCGGGCGCTGATCGTGCAGATGACACGGCGTGAAGTGGTCGGCCGCTACAAGGGCTCCGTCATGGGCCTGGCCTGGTCGTTCTTCAATCCGGTGTTCATGCTGACGGTCTACACCTTCGTGTTTTCGTTCGTCTTCAAGGCCCGCTGGGGCATCGGCGGCGACGAAAGCCGCACCCAGTTCGCCGTGGTGCTGTTTGTCGGCATGATCGTGCACGGCCTGTTTGCAGAAGTGCTCAACCGCTCGCCCGGCCTGATCCTGTCCAACGTGAATTACGTCAAGAAGGTCGTCTTTCCGCTGGAGATACTGCCCGTGGTCAGCATGGGTGCGGCGCTGTTCCACAGTTTCGTAAGCCTCTGCGTGCTGCTGGTCGCGTTTTTTCTCTTCAACGGCCACCTGCATTGGACCGTGCTGCTGGCACCGCTGGTGGTGCTGCCGCTGGTGCTTCTGACGCTGGGTCTGGCGTGGATGTTTGCCTCGATGGGCGTGTTCCTGCGCGATGTCGGCCAGACCATCGGCATCCTCACCATGGTGATGATGTTCCTCGCACCGGTGTTCTATCCGATCACCGCGCTGCCGGAAAAATACCGCCCCTGGCTCATGGCCAACCCCTTGACCTTCATCATCGAACAGATGCGCGAAGTGCTGATCTGGGGGCACTTGCCGAATTGGACCGGATGGGCGCTGTACATGCTGGGCGCCATCCTCGTGGCATGGGCCGGTTTTGCCTGGTTCCAGAAAACCAGAAAGGGCTTTTCCGATGTCCTCTAACGATGTCGCCATCCGCGTCAGCCATCTGAGCAAGTGCTACGAGATCTACGCCGCGCCACGCGATCGCCTCAAGCAGTTCATCGTGCCCCGCCTGCTGCGTCTCATCGGCAAGCCGGCACGGCGCTATTTCCGCGAATTCTGGGCATTGCGCGATGTGAGCTTCGAGGTCAAAAAGGGCGAGACCGTCGGCATCATCGGCCGCAACGGCTCGGGCAAGTCCACCCTGCTGCAGATCATCTGCGGCACCGTCGCGCCGACGCAAGGCACGGTGTCGACGCACGGCCGCGTGGCGGCACTGCTGGAACTGGGCGCGGGCTTCAATACCGAGTTCACCGGGCGCGAGAACGTGCTGCTGACGGCGGCCATCCTGGGTTTTCCGCAGGAAAGCATGCAGGCACGCATGAACGAAGTGCTGGCCTTTTCCGAGCTGGGCGACTTCATCGACCAACCCGTCAAGACCTACTCCAGCGGCATGCACGCCCGGCTGGCGTTCTCGATTGCCATCCATGTCGATCCCGAGATCCTGATCGTGGACGAAGCCCTGTCCGTGGGTGACGCGCGCTTCGTTGCCAAGTGCATGCGCCGCATCAAGGAGATCCAGGAGCGTGGCGCCACCATCCTGTTCGTCAGCCATGACGTCGGCTCGGTGCGCACGCTGTGCCAGCGCGCGATCTGGCTCGACAGCGGCAAGCTGGTGGAGGACGGCGACGTTTTTCCGATCTCCGGCCGGTACATGGAGATGATGTTCCGCGACGAGGTCGCGGCGGAACAAGGCCAGGCCAAGGCCGCCGAAGCCCCGGCCGGCAGCGTGGCGCACAGCGGCGACGCTGCGGCAACGCCTGCCGGCGCGCCCACGGCGCATGGCCTGGATGCGCGCCCGGTCACGCACTGGGGGTCGCACCGCGGCGTGATCCTGGCGGCCTCGGTGTGCGATGCCAACGGCATGCGCCGCGACACCATCGGCTGGGGGGAACCCATGGAGATCCTCATCGATGTGCGCATCCCCCCGGACATTCCGCGCGAGCATCTGAGCCTGGCCTTCTCCATCAAGGATCTCAAGGGAACCGACCTGCTGGTGTCCACCACCCATGACGCAGGCACGGCACTGCCCGGGAGCGAATGCTTCCGGGTGCGCTTTCGCATGGACAACCAGCTGGTTACAGGAAAGTACCTGCTGGTCGCCGCGGTCGAGAACCGCGAGCATAGCAACGTCGCCCATTACTACGAATATTTCGAGGGCGCGCATTATTTTTCCTCGTTGGCCGATCAGCGGTTCTTTGGAATCTTCCAGCCGGCGGTACAGCAATCGGTGCAAGAGGCATAAATGTCAAACAGTTCAGACATCAATTCAGACAGCTATTGGGACGGCCGTTTTTCCAGCGATTGGGAAACCCATCAAGGCCCGCGCCAATCGCGCTTCTTTGCGCGGCTGGCCATGGAAAACCTGCCCCCATGGCTGATCGAGCAGGTGCGGCGCGGCGGCCTGACGCTCGCCGACTGGGGCTGCGCCCAGGGCGACGGCACCGATGTGCTGGGCAGCCATGTCGGCCCGCAGCAGGTGACCGGCATCGACTTCTCCGAAGTCGCGATCGCGCAGGCCGCCGGCCGCTATCCGACGATCCGCTTCGTTGCCGAGAACTGGCTGGAGCCGTCGCAGGGCAATGCCGAGCGCTTCGACATCGTCTTCTCCTCGAACACGCTCGAACATTTCCACCGTCCCTGGGAGGTTCTGCAGGCATTGGGCACGCGCGCCGGCAAGGCGGTGGTGCTGGCGCTGCCCTACCGCGAACTCGAGCGCATCGACGAGCATTTCTATTCCTTCCTCCCGGGCAATGTGCCCGTGGCCTTGAGCAATGGCTTTCGCCTGGTCTGGGCGCGCGTGGTCGACTGCCGCCAGATGCCCGATACGATGTGGGGCGGTGAGCAGATCTTCCTGGTATATGCCGATGGCGAGTGGGTCGACACCCTCAAGCTGACGCTGGCCGATTGCGAGCTGGGGCGCGACGACGTCGCTGGCGCCCTGGCCTGGCTGCGCGCGCAGGTGGCAGCACGCGACAGCCAGATTGCGGCCTCCGCCGAAATCGAGGTGCAGAGCACGCTGATCAGTCAGGTGTTTGCCGAACGCGATGCCCAGATTGCCCAACTGCATCAGGCGCTGACCGAACGCGACCAGCAGATTTCCAGTCTTCAGCGCGAGGCCTGCGCACGCGAGGGCCAGATGGCCAGCCTGAATGCCACGCTGTTCCAGATTTCCGACTGGGCCGACCGCATCGGCAAGCGTCCGGTCCGCTATGCGCTGAAGAAAACGGCGCTGGGTTTTGCCCGCCGCACGCTGCGCGCCCTGCCGCTGTCGATGGCCACCAAGCAACGCCTGCGCGAGCAGTTCTTCTCCATCATCCGGCCGCTGCGCGCATCCGTGCAGCCGCAGGCGCCGCAGCAGCGGCCCCTCAGTGCGGCCGTGCTGCAGATGGCCGACAAGCAGTTCGTCGACAGTGAACGCGATGTCTTCGTGTTTGCCGTGATCGATTGGAGCTTTCGCATCCAGCGCCCGCAACACATCGCGCGCAGCCTTGCCGATGCCGGCCGCAGGGTGTTCTACTTCAGCAACCATTTCATCGATGCCGACGAACCCGGCTATCAGCTGGAGCAGCTGCCGGGCGCGGCTGCGCTCTACCAGATCAAGCTGCATGTCAAGGGCGCTCCGGCCATCTATTTCGATGCGCCGTCCGACGCCGCCCTGGCACAGCTGCAACAGAGCATGGCGCAGGTGATCCACGATTTCGGCGCGCTTTCAAGCCTTTCCCTGGTGCAGCATGCCTACTGGTATCCGCTGGTCACGCGCTTGCCGAACACCTATCGCATCTACGACTGCATGGACCACCATGAAGGCTTCGGCAATGTGCCCGAGAAGCTCATGGCGATCGAAAAGCAAATGCTGGCCGGTGCCGACCTGGTCACCGTGACCTCGTCCTGGCTCGAGGACTTCGCGCGCGGCTACAACCCCAGCGTGGCCATGGTCCGCAATGCCGCCGAGTACGCGCATTTCTCCGAGCCGCCTGCGCAGACCTATGTGGATGCGAAGGGCCGCAAGATCATCGGCTACTACGGTGCGATCGCCGAGTGGTTCGACCTGGAACTGCTGCGCGCCGTCGCGCTGGCCCATCCCGACTGCCTGGTGCTGCTGGTGGGCAACGATACGGTCGGAGCGCAAAAACAGCTCGCGGACCTGCCCAATGTCGAGTTCACCGGCGAAGTGCCTTACGCCAGGCTGCCGTATTACCTCTATGCCTTCGATGTCTGCCTGTTGCCCTTCCAGGTAATTCCGCTGACCCTGGCAACGAATCCCGTCAAGGTCTACGAATACCTCGCCGCAGGCAAGCCCGTGGTCTGCGTCGACCTGCCCGAAGTCAGCCAGTTCGGCGATCTGGTGGGATGTGCCGCGACCACCGAGGCCTTCATCGCGCTGACCGGCGCCGCGCTGCGCGAGTCGGGTGAAGAAGCTGCGCGCAACGCCGCCGCAAGGCGCAGCTTCGCGGTCGAGCAGACCTGGAGCCACCGGGGTGAGCAGTTGCTCGAGGGCCTGGCGAAAATCCAGCTGCCGCGCGTCAGCGTCATCATTCTCACCTTCAACAACCTGGACCTGACGCGTGCCTGCCTCGACAGCGTGCTCAAGCGCAGCGACTATCCCAACCTCGAGGTCATCGTCGTCGACAACGCCTCGACGGACGACACACCGGCGTATCTCGAAGCGTTCGGCCAGCGCCATCCCGAAGTGCGCATGGTGCTCAACAGCGAAAACCTGGGCTTCGCCGCGGGCAACAACGTCGGCTTGGAAATTGCCACCGGCGACTACCTGGTGGTGCTGAACAACGATACCGTGGTCACCCCCGGCTGGGTGCTGACGCTGCTGCGCCACTTCGAGCGCGAGCCTGCGCTGGGCTTGCTCGGGCCGGTGACCGGCAACATCGGCAACGAGGCGCGCATCGAGATCAGCTATCCCGACCTGGCCCACATGCCGGCCACGGCGCTGAACTACACGCTGGCCCACATGGGCGAACGCTACCCGATGCACAACGTCGCGTTCTTCTGCACGATCCTGCCGCGCTCGACCTACGAGCGCTGCGGCGCCATCAGCGAAGACTATGGCCTGGGCTTCTTCGAGGACGACGACTACTGCCGCAAGGTCGAAGCCGAAGGCCTGCAGATTGCCTGCGCCGAGGATGTGTTCGTGCACCACCATCTGTCGGCATCCTTCAACAAGATGAACGACGAGAAGCGGCGCGCGCTGGTCGAGCGCAACAAGGCGATCTACGAGAAGAAGTGGGGGACATGGAAACCGCATTCCTATCGGCCCTGAATCACCGCCGGCGCTGACTGGGCTCTGCGTATTGCGGCGATTCAGTAAAATCCCCTGTCATCCGGCAAGGCCTTGATTCACATAATGCCTGCGGTACGGAACCGGGGTTGCACAGCGCCCCGCGCCCGCCGCACGCACCGTTTGCGCCGCTCTGCGCCCCTTTTTCCTTCACCCCATGAAAACTCCGCAGAATATCGCCGTCATCATCCCGAGTTACAAGGTGCGCGCCCATATCCTGGAAGTCCTGGCGGCCATCGGACCTGAGGTCACCCGCATCTATGTGGTGGATGATTGCTGCCCCGACCAGTCGGGTGATTTCGTCGCGGCCCACTGCCAGGATCCTCGCGTCGTGGTGCTGCGGCATGCACAGAACCAGGGTGTGGGCGGTGCGGTCATGACCGGCTATCAGGCGGCAATTGCCGACGGCATGCAGGTGCTGGTCAAGGTCGACGGCGATGGCCAGATGGACCCGGCGTTGATTGGCGATTTCGTCGCGCCGATCCTGGAGGGCGAGGCCGACTACACCAAAGGCAACCGGTTCTTCGATCTGGAAAATATCCGCGCGATGCCGAAGATGCGGCTTTTCGGCAATGCGGTGCTGTCATTGATGTGCAAGCTCTCGTCGGGCTACTGGAATTTGTTTGATCCCACCAATGGATATACCGCCATCCACGCCAACGCGGCGCGCCACCTGCCTTTCGGCAAGATAAGCCGCCGTTATTTCTTTGAGACGGATATGCTGTTCCGCCTCAACACGCTGCGGGCTGTGGTGGTGGATATTCCCATGGATGCGAAGTATGGCGACGAGGTCAGCAACCTGAAGATCTCCAAGATTGCCGGCGAGTTCCTGGTGAAGCATCTGCGCAATTTCTTCAAACGGATCTTCTACAACTACTATCTGCGCGACATGTCGCTGGCGTCGCTGGAACTGCCTCTGGGCGTCATGTTTCTCGCCTTCGGTCTCGCCTATGGCGGTTATCACTGGAGCCACTCCACCCATCTGGGGCTGTCCACGCCCGCCGGCACGGTCATGCTGGCCGCCTTGCCGGCGCTGATGGGCCTGCAGCTGATCCTGGCGTTCATGTCGTATGACATTGCCGCCGTGCCGCGGCGCCCCATCCATACCCGCCTGGCACGCCGGCCGGGTTGATGGCCATGCGCCAGTTTGCCGTTTACATCGGCGTAGGCGTGGCCTGCGCACTGATCGATATCGGACTGATGCAATTGCTCAGCCGGCTTGGCGCCCACTACATGGTCGCCACCACCGCCGGCTTCGTTGCCGGGCTGGCCGTCAACTTCCTCCTGCATGCCCATGTCACATTCCGGGCCGGCTACTCGCACCGCGCACTGGCGCGCTACCTGGTGCTGGTGCTTGCCAACTACGCGCTGACGCTTCTTGTCGTATCGCTGTTCCATGCCTGGCTGGATATGCCCCTGGCTGGAAAGATCGTCTCGCTGCCCTTCGTTGCCATCAATGGCTATCTGCTGGGAAAGCACTGGGTCTACCGGTGATGAGCGGCCGGTACGCCGGCCCCTAATGTTTCTGCGAGAACCTGACTGATGAGTCCCAAGATCCCCGCATCACTGGCGGCTGGCCTGCTGGCACTGGCTGCACCGCTTTATCTGCTCGACAGCTCTGCCATGCTGGATGCGATGGTGAGCGACGGCCTGACATGGCCCGTCGGCGTAGCGCTGTGTGGCGGCCTGCTGGCGGTTCTGCTGCCCGGCTTCGCCCACCTGGCGCTGCTGTGCCTGATGCTGGTCTGGCTGGTGGTCGGTGTCGGCACCGGTCCGGCCGCCATCGTCGCCGCCGGCGGCCTGAGCGCATGGTCGCTGGGCATGGCGCTGCTGCACCACGTGCGCTCGAAGCCACCAGCGGGTGCCGCGAGCGCCACCGAGGCAGTGCTGCTGGGTGCCAGCATCTGGCTCGCAGTCTGGGGAGCGATGCTGCATTTCCCCATCAATGTCCGCGGCCTGTACCTGGGCCTGGGCCTGTTGCCATTGCTATGGCTGCCGCTGCTGCCGGCCGGGGTCTGGAGCGATCTGCGCACCCGCGCATCGGACCTGCACGGATGGATGCGGTCGATTCCCCTGTGGGCCTGGACAGCAGGTATCGCAGTGATCGGCTGGTCTCTGCGCTGGGCCAGTTTCCCCAGCCTGAGCTATGACGACCACGCGCTGCACTTGCGCCTATGGACCGAGCTGCTGGACGAGCGCCGCGCGTTGTTCGATGTCGGCAGCCAGATCTGGGCAACCGCTCCGTTTGCCACCGACTTGCTGCATGCCGGCTTGTCGCTGATGGCTGATGCGGATGCGCGTAGCGCGTTGAACCTCGCGCTGGCACTGGCGCTGCTGGCCCTGATGGCGCGCACGCTGCAGCGCCTGGGTACTCCGTCCTGGGTGCAATGGCTGCTCGTAGTATTGATGGCCAGCACTCCGATGCTGGGCAACCTGCTGTTTTCCTTGCAGACCGAATTGCTGCTGGCCGTGGTCGCGCTCGCCGGCTTGCGCCTTGCGCTCGAGGCGCGTGGCGGCTGGCGCGGCCAGCATGTGCTGGGCGTGCTGGCCAGCGCCGCGCTGTGCGCCGCCATCAAGCTGCCGGGCGCCGTGCTCGGAGTGATGCTGCTCGCGACTCTGGCGCTGCGCTGGTGGCAACTGCGATCCGACGTTCCAGGCGCGCTGCCGCGCCTGCGCTGGCCGGCGCTGCTGTTGCTGTTGCTCCTGGGCTTTGTGGCATTGCACTCCTACGGCGTTGCCTGGCGGCTCACCGGCAACCCGGTTTTCCCGCTGTACAACGCCGTGTTCCATTCGCCGTTCGCGCCTGCGAGCAACTTCAGCGACACGCAGTGGATACATGGTTTCAGCCTGCGCAGCTATGTGCGCGCCTTCTTTGAAACTTCCCGCTTCTTCGAAAGCGGCGACTTCACCGCGGGCTGGCAGTTCCTGGTGCTGCTGCCGCTGGCCATTGCCGCAGCCTGGCGCCGGAGCGTTCCTGCCGGCTTTCGCCTGGCATTGCTGCCGCTGCTGGGCTTTGGCCTGATCATGTTCTCGGCGACGCAGTATTGGCGCTACCTGTTTCCGGTCATGCCGATCGCCGGAGTGCTGCTGGCGGCGCTGTTCATCGGCAGGGCACGCTGGTGGCCTGCGGTGCCGGCCGTGCTGGTGCTGCTGTGCACCGCCCTGAACCTGTATTTCTACCAGGACACTTCCTGGCGCATGCAGTCAGCGGCGCAGACTGCCTACACGGCCGCCGGCCAGGAGCAGCTGACGCGCCTGTATGCGCCGGCAGCCGTGCTGACCGCCGAAGTCAACCGCCGCGCGCCGGGCGCGCGCGTGCTGTATTCCCCAGATGCGCCTTCGGGCGCCACGCTGCACGGTACGGCGCTCTACCTCAACTGGTATGCGCCGGCCCGCGAGGCACGCTTTGCCGCCATTGCCGGCACAGCCGACGTGGCACGCTTTCTCGATGATGAGAAAGTCGATTTCATCATCCTGAACATGGCGCCGCCCAGGAAGCACGGCACGCCTTTGGCCTGGCTGCACGCGTATCTGAGCAGCCATGGCATGGCACTTGCGCGCGAAGGCAGCTTCACGCTGTACCGTGTCGGGTCGGTTCCCACCCCCTACCGCCCGCTGTTCGATATGCGCCGTGCCCGTGCCGAGCAACTGCTGCTGCCGGTTTCCGCGGCCGGCATCACGGCCACGCCGCAACCCCAGATACTGGCGTCGGTGCCCACGCAGCGCGCTTCGCAGGCGCGCTACACAGTGCACCTGCGTTGCGCGTCCGGCGGCGGGCATTTTGTCGCACAGATCAACTGGGATGCGGGTGAGCCCTACTACCGGCTGGTCGACTGCAGCGCAGATGAGCTCACGTTCACCGAAGTCGTGCCTGTGCCGGCGCTTGCGCTCAAGGGCCTGGTCTATCTCACCGCGCGCGACACGCCGTCTGCTCAGGTCGAGGACCTGCAGGTGGAGCTGTACTGAGAGAACCCGGCAGCTCCTGTGAAAAAGCCTCCTGGCCTTGCGGCCAGGAGGCTTTGTTGCTTCAGGGCGCAGCGCTGGCGCTTACGCGCCTTCCCAGCGCCTCAGCACCAGGCTCGCATTGGTGCCGCCAAAGCCAAAGCTGTTCGACAGCACCTGGCGCAGCGAGGCGTCGCGGGTTTCGGTGACCAGCGGCATGCCTTCGACGGCCGGGTCGGGCGTCTCGACGTTGGCCGAGCCGGCAATGAAACCCTTGTTGAGCATCAGCAGGCAGTAGATGGCCTCCTGCACGCCGGTCGCGCCCAGCGAGTGGCCGGTCAGCGACTTGGTGGACGAGAACGGGGGGATCTGTTCACCGAACACTTCGCGGATGGCGCGCAGTTCGGGCACGTCGCCGACCGGGGTCGAGGTGCCGTGGGTGTTGATGTAGTCGATCGGGCCTTCGAGGCCCTCGATGGCCTGGCGCATGCAGGCAATGGCGCCGTCGCCCGAAGGCGCAACCATGTCCTCGCCGTCGGAGGTGGCACCGAAGCCCACGACCTCGCCGAGGATGTTGGCGCCGCGCGCCAGCGCGTGCTCGAGGCTTTCAAGCACCACGGCGCCGCCGCCGCCCGCGATGACGAAGCCGTCGCGGTTGGCGTCATAGGCGCGCGAGGCCTTCTCGGGCGTGGCGTTGTACTTGCTGGACATCGCGCCCATGCCGTCGAACAGCAGCGACATGCCCCAGGACAGCTCTTCGCCGCCGCCCGCAAACATCACGTCCTGCATGCCCCAGGCGATCTGCTGCGCGGCCGAGCCGATGCAGTGGGCCGACGTGGAGCAGGCCGAGGTGATCGAATAGTTGATGCCCTTGATGCCGAAATTCGTCGACAGGCAGGCCGACACCGTGGAGCTCATGCAGCGCGTGACCTGGTACGGACCGACGCGGCGGATGCCCTTTTCGCGCAGCGTGTCCGCGGCTTCGATCTGGTTGGCCGGCGAGCCGCCGCCCGAGCCCATGATCAGGCCGGTGCGCGGATGGGAAACCTGCTCGGGTGTGAGTCCGGATTCGGCAATGGCCTGGGCCAGCGCGATCTGCGCAAAGGCCGCGGCATCGCCCATGAAGCGCAGCTGCTTGCGGTCGATATGCGCCTCGAGATCGATCTGGGGAATGCCGGCCACCTGGCTGCGCATGCCCAGTTCTGCAAACTCCGGCATCGCGCGGATGCCCGAACGGCTCTCGCGCAGCGAGGCCTCGACCGTTGCATTGTCGTTACCGATGCACGAGACGATGCCCGTGCCCGTGATCACAACCCGACGCTTCATTCTGCAGATCCTTCGGTTTTGCCTTCGCGCATGAACAGGCCCACGCGCAGGTCGGTGGCCGTATAGATGAGCTGGCCGTCGGCATACAGGCGGGCGTCGCCGATGGCCATGTTCAGCTTGCGCTTGATCAGGCGCTTGATGTCGATTTCATAGGTGACCAGCTTGACGTCAGGACCCACTTCGCCGGTGAACTTGACTTCGCCGGCGCCCAGCGCGCGGCCGCGGCCGGGCAGGCGCAGCCAGGTCAGGTAGAAGCCGATCAGCTGCCACATGGCATCGAGACCCAGGCAGCCCGGCATCACCGGATCGCCCTGGAAGTGGCACTTGAAGAACCACAGGTCGGGGTTCACGTCCAGCTCGGCCACGATCTTGCCCAGGCCATGCTCGCCGCCGTCGCTGTCGATGTGCGTGATGCGGTCGAACATCAGCATGGGAGGCAAAGGCAGGCGCCCGGAATCAGGAGTGAACAGCTTGCCCTCGCCGGAGGCGATCAGTTGCTGGTAGGAAAAGGAATCGGCCATTATCAAACTTGCTCCACAGCGGCGGGGGTCACCGCTTCATTGTCGTGTGGTCCGCTGCATTTCGCATGCGCCACAGGCGCGCATTATCCTGCCCACGGGCGTCCCGTGAAAGCACAAAGACCCTGCAAATGCCTCAGAACACAGGTATTCAAAACATGACAGTCTACTTGCCACGGGGGCAGGTCCGCTGTCTCCAGAAGGCGCCGGCCAGCGCCAGCGCCGCCAGCAGCCACAGCGGCAGCTGTCCGGCCCAGCGCACCCAGCGTGCGAACGGCGTGAGGCCTTCGCGCCCTTCGACGTCGCCCGACAGCACGCCGCGCACATGCGGCGCCAGCGCCTGGGTCACGTTGCCATGGTGGTCGATGATCACCGTGGCGCCGGTATTCGTGGCGCGCAGCATCGGCCGCTCGAACTCGAGCGCGCGCATGCGGCTGATGGCCAGATGCTGGTCGATGGCGACGCTGTCGCCAAACCAGCCGATGTTGCTGACGTTGACGAAAATCGTCGGCGCCGTGGTCGGATCGCGAAAGCGCAGCCCGAGTTCCTCGCCAAACAGATCCTCGTAGCAGATGTTGGGCGCGAGCCGCTGCCCGGCCCAGGCCATCGAGGGCTGGGCCAGGCCGCCGCGGTTGAAGTCGCCCAGCGGGATATTCATCATTTCCGTGAACCACCGGAACATGGGCGGAATGAATTCGCCGAACGGCACCAGGTGGTGCTTGTCGTAGCGGTACACCGGCTCCTGGCCCGGCACCAGGCCGATCACGGAATTGGCATAGCCTTCGATCGGATTGCCCAGCGGGATGCCGATCAGCGCGGCCTGCGGGCCCTGGCTGAAATGCGCCTGCAGCTTGGGCATGTAGTCGAACGGCAGCTGCTGGGGCAGCAGCGGAATCGCGGTTTCGGGCGCCACCACGAGTTGGGCCGTGCTCGAGCGCAGCGCCGCCGCATACCATTCCAGCGCCAGCGGCACGCCGCTGCCGGGCTCGAACTTCTCGTCCTGTGGAATATTGCCCTGGAGCAGCGCCACGCTGAGCACGCGCGGCTGCGCCGCGGGTGCATCGGCCAGGCAGGCGCGCAGCGCGCAGCCGCGCTGCCAGAACAGGCCGCCCAGCAGTGCTGCTGCGCCCAGCGCCAGCGCCCACGCGCGCGGCTGGCGCAGATGCACGGGCCGCAGGCCGCCCAGCGCATAGGCCAGCGCCGCCGCCACCGCTCCGGTGCCATAGACGCCGAGCCAGCGCGGCAGGACCGACAACGGCCCCTCGACATGCGCATAGCCGCCCGCGCCCCAGGGGAAACCGGTCCAGAGGCTGCCGCGCGCGAGTTCGGCCAGCGTCCAGCAGGCCGCGAACAGCAATGCCGGCGCCCGTGCGCCCGCGGGCCGCAGGCGCACGAAGGCCCAGGCCGCGAGCGCGTAGTAGCTGCCGAGAAAGGCCGCCAGGCCCAGCACCGCGAGCACCGCCAGCGGCGCGGCCAGGCCGCCATAGGTATGCATGGAAATGAACAGCCACCAGAAAGTCGCGGCCAGCCAGCTGGTGGCAAACAGCCAGGCATAGCCCGCGGCGCGGCGCGCCGGCATGGCGCCGCGCAGGCCGTGCGCAAACAGCGCCAGCGACAGGATCTGCAGCCACCACAGCGGCTGGCCGCCGGCCGGCCAGGCCGTGGACAGCGCCTGGGCCACGCCTGCGGCGGTCGCGCCCAGCCAGAAGGCCAGGCGGCCGGTCAAGGACGATTGCATGCGTTCAGTTGCCCACCAGGCTGTCGGGCGCGTGCTCGCGCACCACGCGGAACCAGCGCACCGCGCCGCCCTTGGTGTGCAGCACGGTGAAGCCCAGGCCCATCATCTGGATGTATTCGCCGCGCTTGGGCACATGCCCCATCTCGTGCGCGATCAGGCCGCCGATGGTCTCGAAGTCCTCTTCGGGATCGGTGGCCTGCAGGACCACGTCAAACGCCTCGGCCACGCGCTCGACCGGGGTGCTGCCCGAGACGCGGTAGCTGTTGTCGGCCAGCGCGAAGATGTCGCCCTCGTCCTCGGGAATGTCGAATTCGTCCTCGATCTCGCCGACGATCTCCTCGAGCACGTCCTCGATGGTGACCAGGCCGGCGACCCGGCCGAACTCGTCGATGACGATGGCCAGGTGGTTGCGGTTGCCGCGGAATTCGCGCAGCAGGTCGTGCAGGCCCTTGCTCTCGGGCACGAAGACCGCGGGGCGCAGCAGGGCGCGCAGGTTGAGTTCGGGCGCGCGCTGGAGCTTGAGCAGGTCCTTGGCCAGCAGGATGCCGATGATGTTCTCGCGTTCGCCCTGGTAGATGGGAAAGCGCGAATGGGCCGTGGAGATGACCTGGTGCAGGATGACATCGAACGGATCGTCGATGTTGACAAGGTCCATGCGCGTCGAGGCCACCATCACGTCGCCGGCCGTCATGTCGGCCATGCGGATCACGCGCTCCAGCATGACGCGTGCGTCGGCGCCGATGACTTCGTTGTCCTCGGCCTCGGCCAGGGTTTCGATCAGTTCATCGGGAGACTCGGGAGCCGGATGGATGAACTCGGCGACTTTTTGCAGAAAACTGCGCTTGTCTTCCTTTTCGGAAGAACGAGCAGAATGCGGGTCTGACACTGTCTTGGAATGCAGGACGTGCGGTAGTGAACAAGATGCAAGGATAGCGGATTGCCCGCGGCAGGGTTGTGGCATTTGCGGGAAATCCCCGCCGCGCCACGGCCTCTGCCGCGCGCCGCACGCGCTGGCGCCTCAGGCGACGCCTTAGGCAATGCCTCAGGCGCCGGCCTTGTGGCGGCCTTCGCGCACGCCCTGGCGCACTTCCTGCACGCCGGCCAGGAAGCGCCAGAACTGCTTGGCCTGCTTCTTCAGCTGGTAGTCGAATTCCGCGACATGCTGATTGACCATCTGCTCCATATGCGTGTCGAAGCCCGCGGGGGGCAGCTGCAGATAGGCCTCGGATTCCGAACCGTCGCGCGTGACCACGGCTCCGGCCTTGCGCGCGATCTTCAGCATGGCGGTGTTCTCGGACAGCGCATGGATGAACATCATGCTCACGCCGCGCGTGCGCGCATGCACGATGGAATGGTCGAACAGCCGCTTGCCCAGGCCCTTGCCGCGCGCCTGCTTGAGCACGGACACGCCAAACTCGGCGCAGCGCCGGTGCTCGGGATGGGGCGCATAGGCCAGGTGCGCCATGGCAATCAGCTCCAGGCGCCGGTTGTAGATGCCGAAGACCTGGTCGCGATCGAAGTCCAGCTGCTGCACATAGCGCAGCACCTGCTCGTCGCTGGCGGCGTAACCGAAACGCAGGTATCGGTCGGCGGCATCGAGCTTGAGCAGATGGCGGCCGACGCTGTGGCGGTGGCGTGCACCCAGGGTACGGATAGGAACCATGGCAGGACGGCACGAGGCGATGAAGCGGATTGACGGACTGGTCACCGGACGCAACATGTGCTTGCCCGCGCGCCAGGACGATTTCAACCAGTCAATAGAAACGTTCATGCCTGGAATATAGGTGATTACCCTAATCCCCTCAAGCGCATGTTGCAGCGCAGCATGGAAACGATGCGGAGGAACAACAGCTTGTCGTGCAGACACCCTTCGGCGCGGCCGGAGGGCGGCCGTTCGCCCTGCGCTTGTCGAAGGGGGTTACGGGGTCAAACCGGAACTGCAGTGGTTGCCTTCACGCGGTCCAGCACGAAGCTGGTCTTGCAGTCCTGCACGCTGGGGTGCTTGAGCAGCGTGTCCATGATGAAGCGGCTGTAATGCGCCATGTCGCTGACCACGACGCACAGCAGGTAGTCCATCTCGCCGGTCAGCGACGAGCATTCCACCACCTCGGGCCAGGTCTGCACGCTGGCGCGGAACACATCCATCGGGTTGCGCTTGCTGGTCTCGGTGTATTTTTCCAGGCGCACGTTGAGGTAGGCGGTCAGGCCCAGGCCCACGGTTTCGGGCCGCACCAGCGCCACGTAGCGGTCGATGACACCGGTTTCCTCGAGCCGCTTGACGCGGCGCAGCACGGCACTGGGCGACAGGCCGACATGCTCGCCGATCACGTCGTAGGTTTCCCGGCCGTTTTCCTGCAGCCGCCGGAGAATGGCCCGGTCCAGCTTGTCGATGGTTTGCGTTGCGCTCATGGCCCGGAATTCTACGGAAATTGCCGCCAGCCTTCAGGGTTTCCCCGAATCACCCCGGATTACTGCATGAAATCTGCTTTTTCCGCATTTTTCATGCACCGCCAACGCAGGCATCTGCACAACTATGCAGGAATTCATTGCTGCCAAGTTCTACAGTGGCTTCATATCCACCAGGAGACAACGATGAACGCGCCACTGCCACTCAACACCGCCAGCCCCTCTTCCACCGCCGCCTGGGACAACCCCATGGGCACCGATGGCTTCGAATTCATCGAGTACGCGGCGCCCGATCCGATGGCCATGGGCAAGGTATTCGAAAGCATGGGTTTCAAGGCCGTGGCCAAGCACCGCCGCAAGAACGTGACCCTGTACCGCCAGGGCGAGATCAACTTCATCATCAACGCCGAACCCGACAGCTTCGCGCAGCGCTTCGCGCGGCTGCATGGCCCGAGCGTCTGCGCCATCGCGTTCCGCGTCGAGGACGCCAAGGCGGCCTACGAGCGCGCGCTCGACCTGGGCGCCTGGGGCCATGAGGGCACGCATACGCCGGGCGAGCTGAACATTCCGGCCATCAAGGGCGTGGGCGACAGCCGCATCTACTTCGTCGACCGCTGGCACGGCAAGAACGGCGCCAAGCCCGGCGACATCGGCAACATCGGTTTCTTCGATGTCGACTTCGTGCCGCTGCCCGGCGTCACCACCGAGGACATGCTCGCGCCGCGCGGCCACGGCCTGACCTATATCGACCACCTGACACACAACGTGCACCGCGGCCGCATGGCCGAGTGGGCCGATTTCTACGAGCGCCTGTTCAACTTCCGCGAGATCAAGTACTTCGACATCGAAGGCCAGGTCACGGGCGTCAAGAGCAAGGCGATGACCAGCCCCTGCGGCAAGATCCGCATCCCGATCAACGAGGAAGGCAAGGAAAAGGCCGGCCAGATCCAGGAATACCTCGACTCCTACCATGGCGAGGGCATCCAGCACATCGCGATGGGTTCGGACGACCTGTACCAGACCGTCGACGCGCTGCGCGCCAGCGGCGTGCGCCTGCTCGACACCATCGACACCTACTACGAGCTGGTGGACAAGCGCATCCCGGGCCATGGCGAGCCGCTCGAACAACTGCACCAGCGCAAGATCCTGATCGACGGCAAGAAGGATGCGATCCTGCTGCAGATCTTCAGCGAGAACCAGCTCGGCCCGATCTTCTTCGAATTCATCCAGCGCAAGGGCGACGACGGTTTCGGCAACGGCAACTTCAAGGCGCTGTTCGAGAGCATCGAGCTCGACCAGATGCGCCGCGGCGTGCTCTGATCCAGGCCACGCCATGGGACAGGCTCCAGTCGTCTACGGACAATCCGAGCGCCCGCCGCGCGGCGACTACAGCCGTGCGGCCGGCGACTACACCTGCGCGCAGGACTACGCGGCCTATACCGAAACCGACCACGACACCTACCGCCGGCTGCATGCGCGCCAGTCGGCGCTGCTGCCGGGCCGGGCCTGCGCGGAATTCATCGCCGCCCTGCCTTCGCTGGGCGCGCACGACCGCATTCCACGCTTCGAGGACATCAACGCCCGGCTGATGCCCGCCACGGGCTGGCAGATCGTGGCCGTGCCGGGCCTGATTCCCGAGCTGGCCTTCTTCGAGCTGCTGGCTGCGCGCCGTTTTCCGGTCACCGACTGGATCCGCACGCCGGCCGAGTTCGACTACATCGTCGAGCCCGACATCTTCCACGACCTGTTCGGCCACGTGCCGCTGCTGTTCAACCCGGTGCTGGCCGACTATGTGCAGCGCTATGGCCAGGGCGGCATCAAGGCGCACGGCCTGGGCGCCTGCGAACTGCTGGCGCGGCTGTACTGGTACACCATCGAGTTCGGCCTGATCCGCGAGGCCGGCGGGCTGCGCGCCTATGGCGCGGGCATCCTCAGCTCGGGCGGCGAACTGGTTCATTCGGTCGAAAGCCCGCTGCCGCAGCGCGTGCCGCTCACGGTGGAGCGCGCCATGCGTTCGCGCTACAAGATCGACAGCTACCAGCAGACCTATTTCGTCATCGACAGCCTGCAGCAGCTGTTCGACATGACCGCGGGCGACTTTGCGCCGCTTTACGCGCAACTGCGCGAGCTGCCCGAGTTCGCCGCCGATGGAGGGCTGGCATCGGCTACGCCTGCTGCGCCCGCGCCACGCAATCGAGCATGAGCCGCGGGTCGAACGCCATCTGCACGTGCGCTTGATTGCGCACCAGGCGGTTGTCGGCGCCGGGATAGGTGGCGGCGCTGGCGGGAAACACCAGGTTGTCGCAATTCGAGTACCAGCAGGTCATGCTGGCCGCGAGCGCCTGCGGCTCGTGGCGCGCCAGCTCCAGCAGCCAGTCGCTGCGCCGGCGCATCTGCCGGCCGTTGGCGGTGCGGCTGACGTCGGCCATGGCCGTGCCCTGGTGCGGCGTGCCGATGGTGACCACATGCGCGGCCAGCGCGCGCAGGCGCTGCGCTGCTTGCGCCTCGCCGCGGCCGTCGCAGACCAGCGCGCCGCGGCTGCGCAGCCAGGCGCGTATCACCAGCCCGCCCATGCTGTGGCCGATGACCACCGGTGGCCGGCCCGTGGCTTGCTCCATGCGCCGCTGGGCCGCGTCGAGCACCGGCACGCAGTCGTCGATCGAACCCCAGACCGGCTCCAGCGTGACCGCGATGCAGGGAATGCCGCGCGCCGCGAGCAGCCGCTGCCAGGGCTGCCAGAACGCCCGGTTGCACAGGTAGCCATGCACCAGCAGCACGCCAGTGCGCGCCTGGCCGTGCGGCACCTCGTCGCCGATGGCATGCGTGCGAAACGGCTGGCGCCAGCCGAAGATGCGGTAGGCCAGCAGCACCTCGGCCCACCAGGCGCGCAGCAGCGCACGCGTGCCGACCGCGGGCACGGCGGTATCGCGCGGCGCGGCGCGCAGGCACAGGAACTGCAGGGTGATGCTCCACGCCGGCACCAGCAGCAGCGCGGCCACGCCGGCCAGCGCCAGCGCCGGCGACTGCGGCCATTGCCAGCGCAGCCAGGCCAATGCGAGAACCAGGCCGCCGAGAATCGAAGCCTGTTGCCAGCGTGCGTTCATGCCCTCGGGTTTACCACGCGCAGCGGCGCACGGCCAGCCACAGGCGCGCGCACGCGGCGTTGTCTTGCACGGGACATTCCCTAGGACAAGCACGGAGCACGGTCCAGGCTGCGAGGCGACAGAATGAACGCATCGCTTTCCCGCCTGCCACCAGGCCCTTTTCAGACACTCGAGGCTTGACCCGCATGGATCCCATCTGGCTGCAGAACTACCCCGCCGGCGTTGCCCCTACCGTCGATCCCGGCGCCTACCAGTCCGTGGCGCAACTGATCGAGGAATCGCTGCAGAAGAATGCCGACCAGCCGTTCTCGGTCTGCATGGACCGCTGGATGCACTACCGCGATCTCGACCAGCTGTCCGCGCGGCTCGGCGCCTGGCTGCAAGGGCTGGGACTGGAGAGCGGCGCGCGCGTGGCCATCATGCTGCCCAACGTGCCGCAGTTCGCCGTGGCCATGGCCGCGGTGCTGCGCGCGGGCTATACCTGCGTCAACGTCAACCCGCTCTACACCGGGCGCGAGCTCGAGCACCAGCTCAAGGATTCGGGCGCGAGCGCCATCGTCATCCTGGAGAACTTCGCGCACACGCTGGGCAGCGTGCTCGAGCGCACGCCCATCCAGCAGATCTGCATCACCTCGCTGGGCGACCTGCTGGGCCCGATCTATGGCCGCTGGATCCGCTTTGCCGCGCGCCATCTCGCCAAGATGGTCCCGGCCTATACCCTGCCGCTGACCGGCGGCCGCCAGGTCACGACCTTCCCCGAGGCGCTGGCGCAGGGCGCGCAGCGCACGCTGCGCCCCAGCCCGGCCACGCTGGACTCGATCGCCTTCCTGCAGTACACCGGCGGCACCACCGGCCTGTCCAAGGGCGCGATCCTGACGCACCGCAACATCATTGCCGCGACGCTGCAGGCCGAGGCCTGGTTCTCGCCCGCGCTGAGCCGCCTGTCCGACCCGCGTCAGCTGCACAGCATCGCGGCACTGCCGCTCTACCATATCTTCGCGCTCACGCTGTGCCTGCTGGCCATCCGCCAGGGCTCGAGCCTGAGCCTGATTCCCAATCCGCGCGACATCGCCAAGTTCGTCGGCGTGCTCAAGAAACGCCCGTTCCACCTGCTGCCGGGCGTGAACACGCTGTTCAATGCACTGCTGCAGAACCCGCAGTTCCGCGCGCTCGACTTCTCCCACCTGTGCCTGACCCAGGCCGGCGGCATGGCGGCCTCGGAAGGCACGGCGCGCGAGTGGAAGAAGGTCACGGGCAGCACCATGATCGAAGGCTGGGGCATGAGCGAGACCTGTGCCATCGGCACCAACAACCCGGTGACCAATCCGCAGTACAGCGGCAACATCGGCCTGCCGCTGCCCGGCATCTCGGTGGCCATCAAGGACGAGAACGGCCAGGACCTGCCGCTGGACGTGCCCGGCGAACTCTGCATCCAGGGCCCGAACGTCATGACGGGCTACTACAACCAGCCGCAGGAGACCGCGCGCGCGTTCACCGACGACGGCTATCTGCGCACCGGCGACATCGCCCAGATGGACGCCCAGGGCTGCGTGCGCATCATCGACCGCAAGAAGGACATGATCCTGGTCAGCGGCTTCAACGTCTACCCGAACGAACTCGAGAACGTGGTCTCGCTGTGCACGCATGTGGTGGAATGCGCGGCCGTGGGCGTGCCCGACGAGAAGCAGGGCGAAGCCATCAAGCTGTTCGTCGTGCGCAGCAGCGAGGCGCTCGACGAGGAAATGCTGATGCGCTACTGCAGCGAGAACCTGACCGGCTACAAGCGGCCCAAATACATCGAGTTCCGCGACGCGCTGCCCAAGACCAACGTCGGCAAGATCCTGCGCCGCGAGCTGCGCTCGCCGCAGTGAACCGCGCTGCCGCACCCGGCGCGCTGTGGCCGGAAATGACCGTGCTCGAGCGCGGCTGGCTGTCGGCCAACGGGGTTTTGTTCACCGGCCCCAGCGCCGCCCTGGTCGACACCGGCTACTGGAGCCATGCCGGCCAGACGCTGGAACTGGTGCGCTCGGCGCTGGGCGCGCAGCCGCTGGCGCGCATCCTCAACACCCACCTGCACAGCGACCACTGCGGCGGCAATGCCGCGCTGCAGGCCGCCTGGCCGCAGGTGCAGACGCATATCGCGCCGGGCCAGGCCGCGCAGGTGCGCGACTGGGACGCGCAGGCGCTGGGCTATGTGCCCACGGGCCAGCACTGCCCGCGCTTTCGCATCGAGGGAGTGCTTGTGCCCGGCACCGCGGTGGAACTGGGCGGGCGGCCCTGGCAGATCCATGCGGCGCCCGGCCATGATCCGCATTCGGTGGTGCTGTTCGAGCCCGCGGCGCGGCTGCTGATCTCGGCCGACGCGCTCTGGGAAAAGGGCTTTGGCGTGGTGTTTCCCGAACTGGACGGCGAACACGCGTTTGCCGAGGTCGGCGCCACGCTGGACCTCATCGAACGGCTGGCGCCCGCCACGGTGATTCCCGGCCATGGCCCGATCTTCCACGATGTCGCGGGCGCGCTGGCCGCGGCGCGCGCGCGGCTCGACGGCTTCGTGCAGTCGCCGCTGCGCCACGCGCGCTACGCGGCCAAGGTGCTGGTCAAGTTCAAGCTGCTGGAGTGGCAGCGCATCGACCAGACCGGACTGCTGGCCTGGACCGCGGCCACGCCCTATATGGCGCAGCTGCATGCGCGCCATTTCGCGCAGGACACGGCCGCGCAATGGGTGGACACGCTGGTCGACGAACTGGTGGCGTCGGGCGCCGCCCGGCGCGAGGCCGGGCTGCTGCTCAACGCCTGAGTGGGACAGCTCGGGCGGGCACCTGAAGCACGGGCCCCCCACCCGTTCGCCGTTCGCCGTTCGCCATTCGCCGTTCGCCGTTCGCCGTTCGCACTGAGCCTGTCGAAGTGCGTCAACAACCACCCTACGGCAGATCCTTCATCGGCTCGGGCTCATTGGTCGGGCGCGGCCCCACCGTGCCCAGGCGTGCCTTGAGCGATTGCGGCTGGCCCGTGATCAGCGCCGCGTAGGCCGTGGTGTTGGCCAGCACCTTCTTCACATAGTCGCGGGTTTCGGTGAACGGCACGTTCTCGGCCCAGATCGCGGCATCGAGCACCGGGCCGTTGCGCCAGCTGCGCGGGCGGCCCGGGCCGGCGTTGTAGCCCGCCGCGGCCAGGGCCATCGAACCGTCGAAGTCGTCGAGCGCCAGCTTCAGATAGGCCGTGCCGATGGTGATGTTGACCTCGCGGTCGTTGATCATGCTCGGCGTGAAGTCGCTCATGCCGATCTTGCGCGCGGTCCAGCGCGCGGTCGCGGGCATGACCTGCATCAGGCCCGAGGCGCCGACTCCCGAACGCGCATCCATGATGAAGCGGCTTTCCTGGCGGATCAGTCCATAGACATAGGCCGGGTCGAGGCCGATGATGCGCGCGCGCGCGATGACCGTGTCGTGGAACGGCATCGGATAGCGCTGGCTCCAGTTGACTTCGGTGCGCGTGCGTTCGCTGGTGTTGATGCAGCGGTCCCAGACTTCGCGCTCGCACGCCAGCTCGGCCGCGGCCAGCAGCGCGCGTTCGTCCATGCCGCCCGGCGTATGCAGGTTGGTGGCGTAGTTCCACTCGCGCACGCCTTCGCTGCGCAGGCCCAGCTGGATCGCCTGCAGCCCGCGCTGCAGGCCCGGATTGGCACGCGCCGCGGCTTTTTCCTGCGCGGTGACGGGCGCCGGCGCGGGCGGCACGGTCACGCGCCGGCCCAGTTCCTCCAGCGCCAGTTGCTCGTAGAAGCCGCCGGAGCCGGCAATGCTCTCGAGCAGCTGGCGCGCCTGGGCGCGCTCGGC
This sequence comes from Comamonas antarctica, assembly GCF_013363755.1. Lineage (NCBI taxonomy): Bacteria > Pseudomonadati > Pseudomonadota > Betaproteobacteria > Burkholderiales > Comamonadaceae > Comamonas > Comamonas antarctica. The sequence goes on along the minus strand of NZ_CP054840.1, from coordinate 392,118 downwards.
ATCGCCGCCATGCGGCGCGAGCAGCGCCCGGCCTCGCCAATAGACCCAGGTGCTGTCGGTCTGGCCCTGGGGCGTCATGGCGTCGATGGCGCGCACCACCTGGCGCCACTGGCCGGCGCGCAGCGCCGTGCGCACCTTCCAGCCGAGCAGTTCGTCGTTGAGGTCTTCGTCCTTGCGCACGTTGGCGAAATAGGTCTGGGCCTCGGGCTGCAGCTTGAACGCCGCCTGCTTGCCGATGGCGGCCCAGGCCCAGTTGCGTTCCTCGGCAGTGAGCACGCCGCTCCAGCGGCCCTCGAGCTGGGACGCGGCCTGCGCCGGGTCGTTGGCCGCGAGGCGGATCAGCGCCAGCAGGCCCAGTTCCTGGCGCACCTGGCCGCGTGCCACGCGCGCGCCGGTGAGGAATTTGATCGGCGAGGCAAACAGCTCGTTGACCTGGGGCAGCGACTCGGGCGCCACCAGTTGCACCGCATCGCGTACCGCGCGCTGGCGGTTGGCGTCGGCGCCCAGCCGGGCCTTGCGCCAGATCTCGCCCGCGCTCAGCTGCTTGGCGGCGTAGTAGCTCGCGGCGGCGTTGGTGCAGGCGTCGTCGCCGTCGCGCTGCGCATACCAGAGGTCGCGCACTTCCTGCGCCTGCGCCGCGCTGGCACGGCCCTCGATCTGCGCGATGGTCAGCGCATAGCAGCGTACCGCGCGGTCGTCCTGCATGCGGTAAGCCGGATGCAATTGCGCGAACTGTGCCCAGTCGCGGCGCTGGCCCAGCAGCAGCAGCCAGTCGTTGCGCAGCCGGTCTTCCTGGTAGGTGCCGGCCCAGCGCGTGAGGAAGGCCTGGACCTCGTCGGGCTGGGCATTGTCCAGCCGCACGCGCAGCTCCCAATAGGCGGCCCAGGGTTCGAGCGCATGGCCGCGCACGGACGGCAACAGCTGAGCCAATTGGTTGCGGTCGCCCTTGCGGTAGGCTTGCTGCATTGCAAGCAACGCATCGTCACCCCGATTTTGGGCCGCAGCCAGCGGCGCGGCGGTGGTCAAGACGGTTGCAGCGAGAAGCGGTGTCAGAATCTTGTGCCAGTGCATGGAGGAGTATTTGATGGACAAAGCAGCCTTGCGGCGCGCATTGATCGAACAGCGGTTGAACCTTACGGATCGTTTGCACCGCGCGGACCTGTTGCAACAGGTCATGCGATTTTGGCTCATTGACCGCCCGGACAGCGTGATTGGTGCCTATTGGCCCATCAAAGGGGAGTTTGATCCCTTGCCAGCCTTGCATCGCTGGAAGGAAGATGGCGAGCTGCAACGCGACGGCCAGCGCCGGCGCATCGGCCTGCCGGTCATCGACAAGGCCAGCAAGACGCTGAGCTTCCACCTCTGGTATCCGGGCTGTCCGATGGAAGAGGATGCCTACGGCATTCCCAAGCCCAAGGATACCGAAGTCGTGGTGCCGACGCTGCTGTTCGTGCCCTGCGTGGGCTACGCCGCTGGCGGCTACCGCCTGGGCTATGGCGGCGGTTTCTATGACCGCACGCTGGCCACGCTCACGCCGCGGCCGTTCACCGTGGGCCTGGGCTTCACCTGCGGCTATGTCGACGAGTTCACGCCCGAGCCGCATGACCTGCCGCTCGATGCCATCCTCAACGACAACGGCGTGGTCTGGCCGCAGGCCGAGCGCCCGCGGCGCTAGCTGTCAGCGGTTCTTCCAGCGCGCCCATCCTTTCGCGCGCAGGTCGCAGGCCGGGCATTCGCCACAGCCGTGGCCCCAGTCATGGCGCACTTCGCGCGTGCCCTGGTAGCAGGTGTGGGTGTGCTCGACGATGAGTTCCACCAGCGGCGCGCCGCCCAGGTCATGCGCGAGCTGCCAGGTCTGGGCCTTGTCGATCCACATCAGCGGCGTGGCAATGCGCAGGCGCCGCTCCAGGCCCAGGTTCAGCGCGACCTGCAGGGCCTTCATGGTGTCGTCGCGGCAGTCGGGGTAGCCGGAAAAATCGGTTTCGCAGACGCCGGTGACGATCACCTGCAGGCCGCGCCGGTAGGCCAGCGCGCCGGCCAGGGTCAGGAACAGCAGGTTGCGCCCGGGCACGAAGGTGTTGGGCAGGCCGTCGGCCTGCATCGCGAAGGCGACGTCATCGGTCAGGGACGAACCGCCGATCTGCTGCAGCACGTCGAGCGACAGCAGATGGTCTTCGCCCAGCCGCGGCGCCCATTGCGGAAACTGGCGCCGGATTTCGTCCAGCACCTTCAGCCGGGCATCAAGCTCGACATGGTGGCGCTGGCCGTAGTCGAAACCCAGGGTTTCAACGCGTTCGTAACGCGAAAGGGCATCGGCCAGGCAGGTGGTGGAATCCTGCCCGCCGGAAAAGAGAACCAGGGCGGAGGTATGCATGGCGGGCATTAAAGCACCGCGCCAAGCGATACATCAGGAAACAATCTCTTCCCCTTGGTTCTACGATGGCCGGCAATCGGTCGCTTTTTGCCGCCATTTGCGCCTGCGCCGGCACAGTTCCCATGACAAGCCGCGCAACAGCCGCTAGCATGATCGCTGAACCGGCCGCCCGTGTCTTTCGACCTGACAGGAGTCAGCATGCTCGCACTCTATATCGGCAACAAGAATTACTCCTCATGGTCCATGCGGCCCTGGGTGCTGATGCGCCAGATGGGGATTCCGTTCGAGGAGGTCAAGCTGCGCTTCGACAGCTTCTCGCTGCAGTCGTCCTTCAAGCAACGGCTGCATTCGGTCTCCCCCGCGGGCAAGGTGCCGGTGCTGGTCGATGGCGACCTGACCATCTGGGACAGTCTGGCCATTGCCGAATACCTCGCCGAGCAATTCCCCGAAAAGCACCTCTGGCCGCTGCTCGCGCCCGACCGCGCGCATGCGCGCAGCATCTGCGCCGAGATGCACTGCGGTTTCCCCGAGCTGCGCACCCACTGCCCGCTGAATGTCGAGGCCCACCTGCCCGCGGCCGGGGCCCAGGTATGGAACGAGCAGCCCGGCGTGCGCGACGAGGTGCAGCGCCTGGTCGACATGTGGAGCGCGCTGCTGGCCACGCATGGCGGCACGCTGCTGTTCGGCCAATTCACCATTGCCGACGCCTATTTCGCGCCGGTCTGCCTGCGCATTGCGACCTACGCGCTGCCCGTGCCGCCGCAGATCGATGCCTATGTCAAACGCATCCTGGCGCTGCCTTCGGTCCAGGAATGGGTGCAGGATGCACTCGCGGAGCAGGATTTCATCGACTTCGAGGAACCCTACCGCGAGCGGCGCTGAATGCGAGGACCGCAGTGCCCGCGGCCGGGCCACCCCCGGTGACGCCAAGGTGCTGGACGCGAGCGCCGAGTCGCGTCAGGATGGCGGCTCCCACCACTTCGCTTCCACTCGCATGTCGCCGTTCTCATTCAGCACCGTCGCGCAAGTCATCGTCCAGACGGGTGCCGCGCAAAACATCGGAGAAATCCTGTCGCAGCGCTTCACGCCCGGCCGCGTCATGGCCGTGACCGACAAGTTCCTGGTCGGCAGCGGGTTGCTCGACCCCGCGTTCGCCTCGCTGCGTGCCCACGGCTGGGAGCTGCTGGTCTGCGACGACGTCGAGGCCGATCCGCCGGACCATGTGGTGGAGAAGGCCGCCGCGCGGGCCCGCGATTTCGGTGCCACGCTGGTGCTGGGCGTGGGTGGCGGCTCCTCGATGGATGTCGCCAAACTGGTCGCCGTGCTCGCCGCGGGCGGGCAGCCGCTGAGCGCGATGTACGGCATCGACAAGGTGCAGGGCGAACGGCTGGCGCTGGTGCACATTCCCACCACTGCCGGCACCGGCTCGGAAGTCACGCCGGTGGCCATCGTCACCACGGGCGCGACCACCAAGAGCGGCATCGTCGCGCGCCAGCTCTATGCCGACCTGGCCGTGCTGGACGCCTCGCTCACGCTGGGCCTGCCGCCGGCGATCACCGCCGCCACGGGCATCGACGCCATGGTGCATGCCATCGAGGCCTTCACCAGCAAGCGCCTGAAGAATCCGCTGTCCGACCATGCGGCCACGCTCGCGCTCAAGCTGCTGACGGCCAACCTCGAACAGGTCTGCACCAACGGCAAGGATCTCGCGGCACGCGAAGCCATGCTGCTGGGCTCGATGCTCGCCGGCCAGGCGTTTGCCAATGCGCCCGTGGCCGCGGTGCACGCGCTGGCCTACCCGCTGGGCGGGCGCTACCACCTGCCCCACGGCTTGACCAATGCGCTGGTGCTGCCGCATGTGCTGCGCTTCAATGCCCACACGCATCCCGATGGCTATGCCGAGCTGGGCGCGGCCCTGGGCCTGGCGCAGACCGGCACCACCGCCGAGCGCGCGGCAGGCTTCATTGCCCACATCCTGGCGCTGATCGAAAGAACCGCGCTGCCGATGCGCCTGCGCGACCATGGCGTCGCCGAGGATATGCTCGCCACGCTGGCCACGGATGCCATGCTGCAGGAACGCCTGCTGATGAACAACCCGCGCCCGCTGACCGTGGACGACGCGCTGGCAATCTACTCGGCTGCGTTCTGAGATTGGCTGCCAGGGTTGCCGAATCCGGCGACACTTGGCGCATGAGCTCCATTCAAATCCTCATGGTCGGTGGCGCGGTGCGCGACCAGTTGCTGGGCCGCCCGGTGCACGACCGTGACTGGGTCGTGGTGGGCGCCACGCCCGAAGACATGGCGGCCCGGGGCTTCCAGCCCGTGGGCCGCGACTTTCCGGTCTTCCTGCATCCCGAAACCCACGAGGAATACGCGCTGGCACGCACCGAGCGCAAGAGCGGCCGCGGCTACCGCGGCTTCGTGGTGCAGTCCTCGCCCGATGTGACGCTGGAGGAAGACCTGGCGCGGCGCGACCTGACGATCAACGCCATGGCCGCGCCCGCGGGTTGGCCGCAAAGCGGCGCCCTCAGCGACCCCTATGGCGGCCGGCGCGACCTGGAGGCCAGGCTGCTGCGCCATGTGACCGATGCCTTCCGCGAGGATCCGGTGCGCATCCTGCGCGTGGCGCGCTTCGCGGCGCGCTTTGCCGATTTCCGCGTCGCGCCCGAAACCATGGCGCTGATGCGCGAGATGGTCGAGGCCGGCGAGGCCGACCACCTCGTGCCCGAGCGCGTGTGGCAGGAACTGGCGCGCGGCCTGATGGAGGCCGCGCCCGACCGCATGCTCGAAGTGCTGCGCGACTGCGGCGCGCTCGAGGTGCTGCTGCCCGAGGTCGCGCGCCTGTGGGGCGTGCCGCAGCGCGCCGAATACCACCCCGAGGTCGATACCGGCGTGCATCTGCTGATGGTGCTGCAGCAGGCCGCGCGCCTGAACGCGCCGCTGAGCGTGCGCTACGCCTGCCTGGTGCATGACCTGGGCAAGGGCACGACGCCCGCCGACGTGCTGCCGCGCCATATCGGCCATGAGCAGCGCAGCGCGCGGCTCGCAAGGCAGGTCGGCGAGCGCTTGCGCGTGCCCAACGACTGCCGCGAACTGGCCGACGTGGTGGCGCGCGAGCATGGCAACATCCACCGCAGCGGCGACCTGAACGCGGCGGCGCTGATGCGGCTGTTCGAGCGCTGCGACGCCATCCGCCAGCCGGCGCGCTTTGCGTTGGCGCTGCTGGCCTGCGAGTGCGACGCGCGCGGCCGGCTGGGCCTCGAAGACCGCGACTATGCGCCGCGCGCGCGCCTGCAGGCGGCGCTCGATCAGGCGCTGGCCGTGTCCACCGCCGAAGTCGCGGCCGCGGCCGTGGCCCAGGGCCGCACCGGCAAAGCCATCGGCGAGGCCGTGGCGCAGGCGCGCACGCAGGCGATACAGCGCTGGCTTTCAATAGGACTAGGGTAATCCGCAGGTCGAATTGATGGGATTCGACCGAACATGCCTTGTCTGTTCCACCTTTTTCAAGGAGACAAGTCCATGCAATACGCGCCCCCCGGCTCCGCCGACGCCCTGCACCGCTACCAGCCCAAATACGACAACTTCATCGGCGGGCAATGGGTGCCGCCCGCGGGTGGCGCGTATTTCGACGTGGTCACGCCGATCACCGGCAAGGTCTACACCCAGGCCGCACGCGGCACGGCCGCCGATATCGAGAAGGCACTCGATGCCGCGCATGCAGCGGCCGATGCCTGGGGCAAGACTTCGGCCACCGAGCGCAGCCAGATCCTGCTGAAGATCGCCGACCGCATCGATGCCAACCGCGAATTGCTGGCCTATGTCGAGACCGTGGACAACGGCAAGGCCATCCGCGAGACGCTCAATGCCGACATTCCGCTGTCGGCCGACCACTTCCGCTATTTCGCCGGCGCCATCCGCACCCAGGAAGGCGGCATCAGCGAGATCGATGGCGACACCGTGGCCTACCACTACCACGAGCCGCTGGGCGTGGTCGGGCAGATCATCCCCTGGAACTTCCCCATCCTGATGGCGGCGTGGAAGCTTGCGCCGGCGCTGGCCGCAGGCAACTGCGTGGTGCTCAAGCCCGCGGAATCGACACCCGTCAGCATCCTGGTGCTGGCCGGCCTGATCGCCGACCTGCTGCCGCCGGGTGTGCTCAACATCGTCAACGGCTTTGGCCGCGAGGCCGGCATGCCCCTTGCAACCAGCAAGCGCATAGCCAAAATAGCGTTCACGGGCTCGACCAGCACCGGCCGGGTGATTGCCCAGGCCGCGGCCAACAGCCTGATCCCGGCAACGCTGGAGCTGGGCGGCAAGTCGCCCAACATCTTCTTTGCCGATGTCATGGACCAGGACGATGCGTTTCTCGACAAGGCCATCGAAGGCATGGTGCTGTTCGCGTTCAACCAGGGCGAGGTCTGCACCTGCCCGTCGCGCGCGCTGATCCAGGAATCGATCTACGACCGCTTCATGGAAAAGGTGCTGCGCCGCGTGGCCGCGATCCAGCATGGCAATCCGCTGGATACCGACTCGATGATGGGCGCGCAGGCCAGCCAGGAGCAGATGACCAAGATCCTGTCGTACCTGGACCTGGGCAGGCAGGAAGGCGCCGAAGTGCTGTGCGGCGGCGAGCGCGCGCAGCTGGGCGGCGAGCTCGAGGGCGGCTACTACGTGCAGCCGACGCTGTTCAAGGGCCACAACAAGATGCGCATCTTCCAGGAGGAGATCTTCGGCCCGGTGCTGGCCGTGACCACCTTCAAGGACGAAGCCGAGGCGCTGGAGCTGGCCAACGACACGCTCTACGGCCTGGGCGCGGGCGTGTGGAGCCGCAATGGCAACGTCGCCTACCGCATGGGCCGCGCGATCAAGGCCGGCCGCGTCTGGACCAACTGCTACCACCACTACCCTGCCCACGCAGCCTTTGGCGGCTACAAGGAGTCGGGCCTGGGGCGCGAGAACCACAAGATGATGCTGAACCACTACCAGCAGACGAAGAACCTGCTGGTGAGCTACAGCGAGAACAAGCTGGGGTTTTTCTAAGGGGCCAGGAGCCCTGCGCTGGGGAGCAGGCCGTTCATCCTTCGACGGGCTCAGGACGAACGGTCGATACGTTCATGCGTGGTGAGCCTGTCAAGGAAACCCGCCATGGTCCAACCCGTCATTGCCACACCCGCCGCCGAAGCGCTGATCGCCGAGCTGAAGAAAAAGCACGGCCCGGGGCTGATGTTCCATCAGTCGGGCGGCTGCTGCGACAACAGCGCGGCCAATTGCTATCTGCTGGGCGAGCTGACCACGGGCCCAGGCGATGTCTATCTCGGCGAGATCGGCGGCTGCCCGTTCTTCATCAGCCGCTCGCAGTATGCGAGCTGGCGCCACACGCAGTTGATCATCGACGTGATCGACGGCCACGGCGGCGGCACCTTCTCGCTCGAAGGCCCGGAGGGCAAGAGCTTCCATACGCGCTCGCGCGTGTTCACCGACGCGGAACTGGCGGAACTCGAGGCCCAGGGCGAGGCAACGCCGCCGCAGCGCTCAGACCACTGAGCGCACCCAGCGCTCGATGTCCGCGGCGCCCATCGCGCCCGAGATCCGGCCCAGTTCCTTGCCATCGCGAAACACCACCATCGTGGGAATGCTGCGGATGTTGTAGGGCGCGGCGGCCTGCGGGTGGGCTTCGGTATCGAGCTTGGCCAGCTGCACTTCGGGCGCGAGCGCCCGGGCCGCCTGCGCAAAGGCCGGCGCCATGCTGCGGCACGGCCCGCACCAGGGCGCCCAGAAGTCGACGACCACCGGCACCTGGCTGCGCCCCACATGTTTTGCAAAGCTCGCCGCATCCAGCGCCACGGGCTCGCCCGTGACCAATGGCTGGTGGCAGCTGCCGCAGTCGGGCGCATTGCCCAGCTGCTCGCGCGCGACGCGGTTGGTGGTGTGGCAATGGGGGCAGACGAAATGCAGGGAATCGGACATGGGGCGCCTTTGTCGTGGAATGGGAAGCTGGCCGCAGCCATGGCCCCTATCTCTGGGCAGACCCGCCGTCTTCAAGCCTGGGGATCCTCTGCACAAATCCCTGCGGCCGTTGGCAGCACGGCTCGGGCGGTCCGCGGCGTTGCTTTTCTTGCCAATAGCCTAGCTATTGGCTGCAAAAAGGCGCCTTGCGGCCATCCCGATCCGCGCTACCACCGTCTCGCGAGGTTTATGCAGAGGATCCCTAGACGAACTTCGCGATCAGCGCCGCAATGACGCTCAGCAGCACGGTGCTGGCAAACGGCAGGAAGATCTGCCGGCCGAAGAGGCGAAAGCGCAGGTCGCCCGGCAGGCGGCCCAGCCCGATGCGCTCAAGCAGGTTCGACAACCCGTTGATCAGCAGCAGCGCCAGAAAGATGATGATCAGCCAGCGGATCATGCGCAGCCCCTGCTCACAGCCGGTGCGTGCGGTCGCCCTGCACGAAGCCCAGTGCGGGCCAGGGCTCGACGCCGCGGCTCAGTCCGATGACCTTGAACAGCTCGCCCATTTCATGCTCCATCATCAGCTTGGCGGCCATGGCGCGCGCGCCCTGGGGCATCTGCTCGAGTTGCTGCAGCAGGCCGCAATTGATCAGGAAATGCGCCTGCGTGGTGTAGCCCAGCAGATCCATGCCGGCTTCCTGCGCGGCCACGGCAATGCCGGTGAAATTGACGTGGGCGGTGATGTCCTTGAGGCCCAGGTCGACCAGCGGATCGTCATCCATGCGGTGCGCGCGGTGGCATACCAGCGTACCCATGTGGCGCTGCGGGTGGTAATACTCGTCCTCGCCGAAGCCATAGTCGATGAGAAACGCCGCGCCGCGCACCAGGCGCTCGCCCAGCGTGCGCACGAAGGCCTCGCCCTGGGCGTGGATTTCGGTCAGATAGTCCTGCGGGCCGTCGATCTCGAGCGGCGGGCGCAGCGTGGTGGGCCGGTCCTCCCAGCCGAAGCCGTCGTTCCAGACGACGCCGCGTTCGAACCACTCGCCCTTCTTGCGCATCAGCAGCTGCACCGGCATGGCATCGAGCACTTCGTTGCCCACCACCACGCCTTCGATGGCTTGCGGCAGCGCATCGGCCCAGTGCAGCTTGTGGGCGAATGGCGCGAGGCGCTCCTTCTGGCGCGCGCGCAGGCTGCCCGACAGGTCGACAATGGTGTAGCGTTCGACCTGGTCGCCGAGCGCGCCCAGCAGCTGCTCGGCCAGCGCGCCCGTGCCCGCGCCGAACTCCCAGACTTCGCGCGTGCCGGTGCGCTCCAGCGCTTCGGCGACCTGCGCGGCCAGCAGCCGGCCGAAGGCGGGCGAGATCTCCGGCGCGGTGACGAAATCGCTGCCCGAAGCGGGCATGTTGCCGAACTTGGGGCGCTCGTTGGCGTAATAGCCCAGGCCCGGGCTGTAGAGGGCCAGCGCCATGAAGCTGTCGAACCCCAGCCAGCCGCCCGCGGCCTCGATGCGCGTGCGGATCTGCTGGCTCAGCGCCGCCGATAAACTTGCACTACTGCTTTCACTACTGGATTCATTACGGTCCGTCATGGGTCTTCTTTCCGGCAACAAGCCGCCATTTTCGGCTGTAATTGCCGGTTGCCATTTTCCGGCGCGCAATCTCCGTGCGCCGGCCCGCAACACATCGAGGAACTTGCATGCATCAGCGCTGGGTATTGATCACGGGCGGCGGCCTGCGCCTGGGGCGCGAATTCTGCCTGGCGTTCGCGCGCGCCGGCTGGAATATCGCCTGCCACTACCTGCACAGCCGCGATGCCGCCGAAGCCACCTGCGCCGAGGCGCGCACGCTGGGCGTGCAGGCGCTGGCCTTCCAGGCCGACCTGAGCGACCGCGGCGCGGTGGCGCCGCTGCTCGACCAGGTCTACGCCGCCTGCGGCACCCTGCCCCGGGCGCTGGTCAACAACGCCTCGCTGTTCGAGCCCGACAATGCCGCCGACTTCGGCACCGACCTGGCGCGCGTCGACCGCCAGCTGCATACCAACACCTTGTCGCCCTTGCTGCTGGCCAGCGACTGGGCGGGGCGCTGGCAGGCGCACGAACGGGCGCGACCACCCGCGGCCGGCAGCGCGCGGCCCATTGCCATCCATGTGCTGGACCAGAAGGTCTTCAACCTGAATCCCGATTACTTCTCCTACACGCTCTCCAAGCTCGCGCTCGAGCGCGCGGTGGCGCTGCAGGCGCAGGCCCTGGCGCCCCATGTGCGCGTGGTCGGGCTGGCGCCCGGGTTGATGTACCCGAGCGGGCCGCAAAGCCAGGACAATTACGACCGCGCGGCGCGCGTGAACCTGCTGCGCGCGCCGCTCGACGCAGCCCATGTCGCGCAGACCGGCGTCTTCTTCGCGGAAAACCCGGCAATTACAGGAATAACGCTATGCGTGGACAATGGACAGCATCTGGTGCCGTTGGAACGTGATGTCATGTTCATGATCGAGTGAATCGCGCCCGATCCGTCCACCCATGCCTTCGACCTTCACCATGACCGATACTTTGCCGCGCCTGGGTGCGCACGATCTCCTGCTGCGCTGCCGGCGGCTGTTCCTGCAAGGGCTGGAGCAGCAGGTTTCGATCGGCATCCACGATTTCGAGCGTGCCGCGCCGCAGCGCATGCGCTTCGACATCGATCTGTATGTGCCGCTGCACGCCACCACGCCCAGCGCCGATGCGCTGCATGAAGTCGTCGACTACGACTTCGTGCGCGAAGCCGTGCTGCGCGAAGTCGCGCGCGGACATATCGCGCTGCAGGAGACGCTGTGCGACGCGCTGCTGCAGACGCTGCTGGCCCATCCACAGGTCGTGGCGGCGCGCGTGGCCACCAGCAAGCCCGACGTCTATCCCGACTGCGCCGCGGTCGGGGTCGAGGTCTTCACCATCAAGCCGGACGCGGCTGAACTTCTCTCCATTCCATCATGACCTCAGCTGCTGTGGGCAGCCAAACCCTGAACCTGACCGGTTTGCGATTTGACGCCAACCTGGGCATTCTTGCCCATGAGAAAACCGCACCCCAACCGATCCAGGTCGATGCCGAACTGAACCTGGGGCCGCAGGCCCTGCGCCCCAAGGACGACGACATCGGCCATGTGCTGGACTACCGCAAGGTGCGCCAGATCATCATCGACGAATGCACGGCCGAGCATGTCAACCTGCTCGAGAGCCTGATCGGCAAGCTCGCCCAGCGCCTGATGCTGCTGCCCGGCGTGCGCGGCGTGCGCGTGAAAATCGCCAAACTGGAAATCTTCGACGACTGTGAAGTCGCCATCCGCATTGAAACCGGCCAATGGTGAGCCCCCGATGAACACCGCTACAGAACACAACTCCTGGATCGACGACGCGCCTGCCGCCAAGGAAGACGGCAAGGCCGCGGGCCTCAAGATCGAACGCGAGCAGCACAAGCTCGAGAAGCGCCTGTGCCGCGAAGTCGGCCGCGCGATCACCGACTTCAACATGATCGAGGAAGGCGACAAGATCATGGTCTGCATGTCCGGCGGCAAGGACAGCTACACCATGCTCGACATCCTGCTGAAGATGCAGCGCCGCGCGCCCGTGAAATTCGAGCTGGTGGCCGTCAACCTCGACCAGAAGCAGCCCGGTTTTCCCGACCACATCCTGCCCGAGTACCTCGAAAGCCTGGGCGTGCCCTTCCATATCGAGACGCAGGACACCTACAGCGTCGTCAAGCGCGTCATTCCCGAAGGCAAGACCACCTGCGGCCTGTGCAGCCGCCTGCGCCGCGCCATCCTCTACAAGGTGGCCGACCAGCTGGGCTGCACCAAGATCGCGCTGGGCCACCACCGCGACGACATCCTGCAGACGCTGCTGCTCAACATGTTCTACGGCGGCCGCATCAAGGGCATGCCGCCCAAGCTGGTCAGCGACGACGGCAAGCATGTGGTGATCCGCCCGCTGGCCTATGTGCCCGAGAAGGACACCGAGCGCTGGGCCAAGGCGCAGAACTTCCCGATCATTCCCTGCAACCTCTGCGGCAGCCAGGACGGCCTGCAGCGCGTGGCGGTGGGCGAGATGCTGCGCGAGTGGGAGAAGAAGCACCCCGGCCGCATCGAGAACATGTTCCGCGCCATGCAGAACGTCGTGACCACGCATATGCTGGACCCCAAGCTGCATGATTTCAAGAACGCCAAGGCCACGGGCATTGCCAACCCCGATGGCGACATGGCGTTCGATCATGAGGACTTTCCGGCCGCTGCTACGCTGCCGGGAGTCCAGGTGGTCCAGCTGTCCTGAATGGACAGCGTCGGGGCGGCAGGGAATGCGGGCTCGCCGCCCTCCCGCCTCTGGTTTTGCATTGCGAGCGCACGAAGGAAACTGCCATGGCCTCGATCCGCTGGAAACTCTCGCTGACGGTGCTTGGATGCGCCGCGCTGCTGGCCGGCTGCGCCAGCGTGCGCGAAGTGCACAGCGATGTGCAGACCTACTCGGCGCTGCCGGGATTTCCCGTGCCGCCCACCTACCGGCTCGAACTGCTGCCGTCGCAGCAGGCGCAGGCTCCGCAGTTCGCGGCCATCGAGGCCATGGCGCAGCAGTCGCTGGCCCGGGTCGGACTGCAGCGTGACGACAGCCGCGGCAGCCTGGTCGTGCAGATCGGCGCGCAGGCGCGCTATACGCGCGACATGGCCTCCTACTACGGTCCCTATGCGCCCTACGGCCCGCGCTGGAACTGGGGCATGGGCTTTGGCCGCGGCGCCGGCTGGGGCATGGGCGTGGGCTTTGGCGGCTTCATGTTCGACACGCCGCCGCTGCTGTACTACCGCGCTGTGAGCGTGGTGATGCGCGAGCAGAACACGCAGCGCATCGTCTATGAGACCTCGGCCGTGCATGAGGATGTCTGGACCAATGATCCGGTCATCTTCGGCACGCTGTTCGACGCCGCGCTCAGCGGTTTTCCCAACCCGCCGCAGGGCCCGCGCCAGATCCGCACGCCGCTGCCGGTGTCGGGGCCGGCGCAGCCGGTGCCCGTGCCGCAGCCGAGCCGACCCTGATCCGCGCGCGCAACATCAGCGCAGCGGCGCTTCGTCGCTCCAATGGAAATGCACGCGCGGCTGGATTTCAGCGATCTGCGCGCGCAGCAGGGCCGCCAGGCGCGAGGTCTCGCGCTGCGTGAGCCGCGCCACCGTGGTGGACAGGCTGATGGCCGCGAACGCGCGGCCACCGGCATCCAGCACAGCGTGGCCGACGGCGGCAGTGTTGGTGTTCAGGCAGCCGCCGCTGCGCGCATAGCCCAGCCCACGGGTCTGCTCCAGCAGGCGGCGCAGCGCGGGCTCGTCCAGGCCGCCATAACGGCCCAGCGACTCAGCATTGGCCTGCAGCGCGGCCTCGATCAGCGCATCGTCCTGGGCGGCCATGAGGGCCAGGCCGGCAGCCCCGACCCCCAGCGGGCGGCGCCCGCCCACGGTCACGCTCAGCGGCGGATCCAGCCTTTGCATGTTGGTGTGGGCATAGCAGACGGCCTCGTGGCCGCTGAGCACGAACAGGTAGGCGGCATAGCCCGTGGTATCGGCCAGGCGCTGCAGGTGGGCCGTGAAAAGCGGCGCCACGTCATGGCGGCCACGCGCGGCCAGGCCATGCTCGAACGGGCGCCGCCCCAGCACGTAGCTGCGGCCGCCCGGCAGCGGGGCGACCAGGCGCGCCGCCACCATGTCGCGCAGCAGCCGGTGCACCGTGGGATGGGGTATGCCTGATTGGCGCGCGATGTCCGACAGCGTCAGTCCGCGCGTGTCGTAACGCGACAGCTGATCGAGGATACGCAGCGTGCGGTCGAGCACCAAAGTCGCCATAGTTGTCCATCCAGTGGAAAAAGCGATTGTAGGACTGCGGTGGATCGCAAGAATACCCAGGGCAGCAGGCAATCGCGCTGCCGCATTCCCATACCGACAAGCAGGAGACACCATGCCCCATCCAACCACGGCCCCCTTCCCGCACCAGCCGCGCCGCAGCCTGCTGTGCGCCGCTGCCGCACTGCTGTGCCTGGCCGCCGGCCCGCTCGCCGCGCAGGAGGCTTTTCCGTCCAAGCCCATCCGCTTCATCGTGCCCTACGCCGCGGGCGGAACCACCGACCTCGTGGCGCGCACCGTGGGCGCACGCATGGCGCAGACGCTAGGCCAGCCGGTGATCATTGAAAACCGCGCCGGCGCGGGCGGCAACATCGGCATGGACGCGGTCGCCAAGTCGGCACCGGACGGCTATACCGTGGGCATGGGCGCGATCTCGACCAACGCCTTGAATCCGCACATCTACAAGAAGATGCCCTTCGATCCACGCAAGGATTTCACGGCCATCGGCCAGCTCGGCAACTCGACCATCGTGCTGGAAGTCGGCGCCGGCGTGCCGGTGAAGAACGTGGACGAACTGCTGGCCCATGCGCGCCGCAACCCCGGACTGCCCTACGCCACCGCGGGCGCCGGCACCTCGATGCACCTTGCAGGCGTGCTTTTCGCCCAGGTCAGCAAGACCGATTGGGTGCATGTGCCATACAAGGGCAGCGCACCGCTGATCACCGACCTGATCGGCGGCCAGGTGCCGGTGGCGTTCGACAACCTGCCAGCCTCGCTGCCGCACATCCAGTCCGGCAAGCTGCGCGCACTGGCCGTGGCCGGCGCACAGCGCTCGCCGGCCCTGCCCGATGTGCCCACGCTGGCCGAGGCGGGCCTCAAGGACTACGCGGTCGAGCCCTGGTTTGGCGTCTATGGCCCGGCGGGCATGCCGGCCGCCGCCGTGCAGCGCCTGAGCAAGGCCCTGGAAGACGCGCTGGCCGAGCCTGGCGTGAAAGACAAGCTGCTGGCCGCCGGCTTCACGCCGCGCAGCTCGACGGCGGCCGAATTCGAGGCGTTGACCAAGCGCGAGTACGAGCGCCTGGGCAAGGTCGCCCGCAGCGCAAACATGGGCACCGAATGAGCCAGGAAGCCGCCGCCATGCACGCCGCCATCGATGCCACCCACGACCCGCAGCTGCGCAGCTGGGTCGCCAGTGCCAACCAGCCGGGCGGCGACTTTCCGATCCAGAACCTGCCGTTCGGCCGCTTCCGAGTGGCGGGAAGCGGCCGGCCCCTGCGCATCGGCGTCGCCATCGGCGACCAGATCCTCGACCTGCAGGCCGCCCGCCTGGTCGAGGGCTGCGACATGAACGCGCTGATGGCCGCCCCGGCGGCCGAGCGCCTGGCGCTGCGCCACGCCCTCTCGCAGGGACTGCGCGCAGACAGCGCGCAGCAGAATCAATGGTCGCAGGCGCTGGTGGCCCAGGACCGGGCCGAAATGGCCCTGCCCTGCGACATCGGCGACTACACCGACTTCTACACCAGCGTGCACCACGCCACCAACGTGGGCCGGCAGTTCCGTCCCGACAACCCGCTGCTGCCCAACTACAAATGGGTGCCGATCGGCTACCACGGCCGGGCCTCGTCGATCGGCGTCAGCGGCCAGCGCGTGCATCGTCCGCAAGGCCAGACCATGGCGGCCGGAGCCTCGGCCCCGGCGCTGGGACCCAGCAGGCGCCTAGACTACGAGCTGGAACTGGGCTGGTTCATCGGCCAGGGCAATGACCTGGGCACGCCCATCGGCATGGGCGCGGCGGAGCAGCACCTGTTTGGCGTGGCGCTGTTCAACGACTGGAGCGCACGCGACCTGCAGGGGTGGGAATACCAGCCGCTGGGACCCTTCCTGTCCAAGAACTTCGCCAGTACGCTGGCGCCGTGGGTCGTGACCCTGGAGGCGCTGGCGCCGTTTCGCGCGCCCTTCGAGCGCCCCGCAACCGATCCGCAGCCGCTGCCCTACCTGGACGCGCCCGGGCACCGCGCGCAAGGGGCGTTCAGCATCACCCTCGAAGTGCTGCTGCAGACCGGCCGCATGCGCGCTGCCGCGCAGCCCGCCGTGCGGCTGTCTTGCACCAATACCACGCGCGCCGCCTACTGGACCCCCGCGCAGCTGGTCGCCCACCACACGGTGAACGGCTGCAATCTGCGGCCCGGCGACCTGCTGGGCTCGGGCACGCTGTCGGGTCCCGAGCCACACGAGGCCGGCTCGCTGCTGGAGTTGGCGCGCAGCGGCAGGCAACCGGTGGAGCTGCCCAATGGCGAGCAGCGCAGTTTTCTCGAAGACGGCGACACGCTCACGCTGCGTGGCTGGTGCGAGCGCGCGGGCGCGGTGCGCATCGGCCTGGGAGAAGTCAGCGGGGTGGTGACCGGCTGACGCGCGTGCGCCGACGGCTGGCAAGCCTCAATGCGCGTGCTGGATGTCCGGCACCGCCGCCATCAGCGCGCGCGTGTAGTCATGCCGGGGCGCATCGAGCACCGCCTGCGCATCGCCGGCTTCGACCAGCCGGCCGCGCTGCATGACACCGATGTCGTCGCACATGTGGCGGATGACCGCGAGGTTGTGGCTGATCAGCAGATAGGTCAGGCCGCACTCCTCCTGCAGATCGCGCATCAGGTTCAGCACCTGGGCCTGCACGGACACATCGAGCGCCGAGGTCGGTTCGTCGCAGATGATGAACTCAGGCTGGCTTGCGAGCGCGCGCGCGATGGCGATGCGCTGGCGCTGGCCGCCCGAGAACTGGTGCGGGTACTTGCGCGCGTCGTCGGGCGTCATGCGCACGCGGCGCAGCGCCTGGGCCACGCGCTCGGCGGTCTCGTCGGGGCGCGCGCTCAGGGCCAGCACCTCCAGCGGTTCGGAAATCAACTGCGCCACGGTCCAGCGCGGGTTCAGGCTCGCATACGGGTCCTGGAAGATCATCTGGATGCGCCGGCGCAGGTCGACCTGGGCCTCGAAGCGGTCCTTGCCATCGAACAGCACCTGGCCGCGCGTGGGCAGCGTGAGGCCCGCGACCATGCGCGCCACCGTCGATTTGCCCGAGCCCGATTCGCCGACCAGCCCAAAGGTGCGGCCCTGGCGGATCGCGAAACTCACGTCGTCCACGGCCTGCAGCAGCTTGCGCGGCTCGCGCGATACCAGGCGTTCGAGCCAGCCCGGCGACAGATCGAATTCCTTGCCCAGATGGCGCACCTCGACCAGGGTCTTGGCCGCGCCGGGGTTGGCGCGTGGCACGGGTTCGGCCTTGACGGCCGGGGCTGAAGCCGGGCTGCCAACTTCCGGCACGGGCAGCCGCTCCAGCCGCTCGTGCACGGACGGGATTGCCGCCATCAGCACCCGCGTATAGGGCTGGGCCGGCCGGTCCAGCACTTCGCGCACCGGGCCGGTTTCGAGCACCCGGCCCTGGTACATGACCATGACCCGGTCGGCGGTCTCGGCAATGACGCCCATGTCGTGGGTGATCAGCATCGCCGCGGCGCCGCGCTCGCGGCACACGCGGCGCAGCAGCGCGATGATCTGCGCCTGTACCGAGACATCGAGTGCCGTCGTCGGTTCGTCGGCAATGACCAGTTGCGGCTCGGCGCACAGCGCCAGCGCAATGGCCACGCGCTGGCGCATGCCGCCCGAGAACTGGTGCGGGTACTGGCCGAAGCGCAACCTGGGATCGGGAATCTCGACTTCCTCGAGCAGCGCCAGCGCGCGCGCCCGCGCCTGGGCTTCGGTCACCGGCAGGTGGGTGCGGATGGTTTCCACCAGATGCCGGCCCACGGTGTAGACCGGGTTCAGGCTGGTCAGGGGGTCCTGGAAGATCGAGCCAATGCGCCGGCCGCGGATGCGGCGCATGGCCTCGCCGCGCAGTTCGTCGATGCGCTTGCCGTCCAGCTCGATGGTGCCGCTGGAAATGCGTCCGGGCGGGTCGATCAGCCCGATCACGGCCGCGCCCGTCATGGACTTGCCCGCGCCCGACTCGCCGACCACGCCCAGGATTTCGCCGGCGCCAATCTCGAAGCTCACATCGTCCAGCACCTGCACCGGGCCGCGGTAGGTATCGAAGGTCACGCCCAGCTGGCGCACGCGCAGCACCGGCGGGGAAAAGTGGTCGGTAGCGCTCATTGCAGCTTGGGATTGAGGGCGTCGCGCAGCCAGTCGCCGACCAGGTTGACGGACAGTGCCAGGGCCAGCAGCACCAGCGAGGGGAACAGCAGGATCCACCACTCGCCCGAGAACAGGAAGCCCTGGCCGATGCGGATCAGCGTGCCCAGCGACGGCTGGGTCGGCGGCAGGCCCACGCCCAGGTACGACAACGTGGACTCGGCGACGATGGCCTGCGCGAAACTGATCGCGGCAATGACCAGGATGGGCGCGAGCAGGTTGGGCAGGATATGCCGGCCCAGGATCGCCGTGCGGCTGCGGCCGATCAGCTGCGCGGCCAGCACATAGTCTTTTTGCTTCTCGACCATGACGGCGCCGCGCACCGTGCGCGCGTACTGCACCCAGTCGGACAGCGCGATGGCCAGGATGATGACCAGCACCGCGGCCTGATCGCGCGCGCCCTCGGGCACCACGCCGCGCACGATGCCCAGGATCAACATCGCCACCAGGATCACCGGGAAGGTCAGCTGCACGTCGGCCAGGCGCATCAGCAGCGTATCGAACCAGCCGCCGGCGTAGCCCGCGACCAGGCCCAGCGGAATGCCTATGCACAGCGACAGCAGCACCGCCGATACACCGACCAGCATCGACATGCGCAGCCCGTAGAGGATGGCCGAAGCCACGTCGCGGCCCTGATCGTCGGCGCCCAGCGCGTAGAACGCGCCGTGCAGGCCCTCGGAGCCGGGCCGCAGGAAGGCGTCGTTCAACTCCAGCGCCGCGGAATCGAACGGGTTCTGCCACGCCAGCCAGGGCGCGAACAGCGTGGCCAGCACGATCAGCAGCAGCACCGCCGAGGCCAGCTGCACGGTGCGCGAGCGCGCAAACGCGCGCTTGACCGGCGAGTCGCTCTGGCGCCAGCCGCGCCGCGCGGCGGGCAAGGGTTTCTCGATCACTTCGGGCATGTCCGGTTCCTCTCTCAGCGCCGGCGCAGGCGCGGGTCGACGGCCAGGTAGAGGAAGTCCACCAGCAGGTTGATCACCACGTACAGCAGCGCGATGAACATCAGGTAGGCCGCGATCAGCGGCACATCGACGCCCTGGATGGACGAGATGAAGAGCAGGCCCACGCCCGGCCACTGGAACACGGTTTCGGTGACGATGGAAAACGCGATCAGCGTGCCGATCTGCAGGCCGGCAATGGTGATGACCGGAATCAGCGTGTTGCGCAGCGCATGGCCGAAGTACAGGTCCTTCTCGCGCAGCCCGCGCGCGCGGCCGAAGCGGATGTAGTCGGAGCGCAGCACCTCGAGCATCTCGGCGCGCACCAGCCGCATGATCAGCGTCATGTTGTAGAAGCCCAGCGTGATCGCCGGCAGGATGATGGCGCTCCAGCCCGAGGCCGTGAGCAGGCCGGTCTCCCAGGCGCCGACCTTGACCGTGGTGCCGCGGCCGAACGAGGGCAGCCAGCGCAGCTCGACGGCAAACAGATAGATCAGGCCGATGCCGATCAGGAACGTGGGCAGCGAGACCCCGATCAGCGAGCCGGTCATGACCGCGCGGCTGAGCCAGCCTTCGCTTCTGAGCGCGGTATAGACGCCCAGCACCAGGCCGATCGCCAGCGCGCCGACCGAGGCCAGCAGCGCCAGCTCCAGCGTGGCCGGCAGGCGCTCGGCAATGACTTCGCTGACCGGCCGCTTGAGGCGGTAGGAGATGCCCAGGTCGCCCTGCACCACCTTGCCCACATAGTTCAGGTACTGCAGCGGCACGGGCTTGTCGAAGCCCAGCTCGGCGTTCAGCGCCGCGCGTTCCTCCAGCGTTGCATCCTCGCCCAGCAGGCTGATCGTCGGGTCGCCGATATGGCGGAACACCATGAACGCAATGAGGGAGACCGCGAGCAGCACCAGGGCCGACTGGCCCAGGCGCCGCAACAGGTAGGCGAGCATGCCGGCCTCACTTCGCGGCCAGCTTCACATCCTTGAACAGCACGGCGTTGTCCGGGTGCACCGGTACGTCGATGCGCTTGATCGAGGCGAAATGGATCACCTGGTCGTGCAGCGGAATGTAGAAACGCTCCTTCTGCACCACCTCCCAGATGCGCGCAATCGTCTGGTCGCGCCTGGCCTTGTCGGCCTCGGAAGCCAGCGACACGATGTCGGTATCGACCTGGGCGTTGCTGAAGCCCGTGGCGTTGGTCGGCCCGCGTCCGTCCTTGCCGCGCGTGTGCACCAGGAAATCGAAGATATACGCCGAGTCATAGGTCGGCACGCCCCAGCCATAGAGGTAGAAGTCGAGATCGGCGTTGTTGATGGCCACGCTCTGCTGCGCGATCGGCCGCGCGACCACCGTGGTCTTGATGCCCACGCGGCCCAGGAAACCGGCAATCGCGGTGCTGATGGCTTCGTCGTTGACGTAGCGGTCGTTCGAGGTGTGCAGCGTCAGGTCGAAACCGTTCGGGTAGCCGGCATCGGCCAGCAGTTGCCTGGCCTTGGCGGCATCGGCCTTGGGATAGGCGGCCATGGCCTTGCTGTAGCCGTTGACGAACGACGGCGCGATCATGCCCGAGGGAATCGACAGTCCGCGCATGACCGAGCGCTTGATCGCGTCGCGGTCGATGGCCAGATGGATGGCTTCGCGCACGCGCGCATCGGCCAGCGGGTTCTTGCCCTTGAGGCTCGAATGCTTGAGCTCCTTGCCGCCGACGTTGAGGCCCAGGAAGATCGAGCGGTTTTCCGGGCCTTCGTTGATGCGCAGGCGCTGGTCCTGCTTGAGCCGGGCCACGTCCTGCGCGGGAATGTCCTGCGCGAAGTCGACCTCGCCCGACAGCAGTGCGGCCACGCGCGTGGCCGGCGACTTGATCGGCAGGTAGATCAGCTCGGTGATCTGCAGCGGCGCCTGGCCCTTGCCCCAGTACTGCGGGTTGGCCTTCATGACCGTGCGCGCGTCCTGTTCGCGGCTCACCAGCTGGTAGGGGCCGGTGCCGTTGGCGTTGCGCGTGGCGAAATTCTCGGTGGAACTGGCCGGGTCCTGCGTGGTCTCCGCGCCCTTGGCCTTGGCCCAGGCCTCGTTCATGATGAACAGATTGGTCAGGTTGTCGGGGAAGATCAGGTTCGGGCCGTTGGTCTTGACATGCACCGTGAGCTCGTCGACGGCCTTGGCCTCGACCATCGAGGCCAGCAGCGACTTGACCTGCGCCGTGGGGCCCTTGGCACGGTTCAGCGAGAACACCACGTCCTTGGCCGTGAACGCCGCGCCATCGTGGAATTTGACGCCGGGACGCAGCTTGAATTCCCAGACCGTGGGGTCGGAGGTGAGCTTCCACGCCGTGGCCAGCGTGGGCACGAGCTTGCCTTTGGCGTCGCGCGTGACCAGCGTCTCGTACATCTGGTGCGAGAGCACGAAATTGGTGCCGGTGTTGAACGAGTGCGGATCGAGCGTGGTGGGATCGGAGGCACGCGCCCAGCGCAGGGTCTCGGCTTGGGCGCCGCTGGCAGCGAGCAGGCCTGCGGCAAGCAGGGACGAGGACAACAATTTCAGCAGCATCGCATTTCCCCCCAACAAAGTGAAAGAAGCCAAGCAGCGCGCAGCTTTCCCGCCCGCTGCCGCATTGCACGCCACACCGATGCAAGATCCAGGCCCGCATCCTGTGCCGCAGCCATCTTGGGGTGGCACATCACGGCAATCAAGGGGGTAAACGTCAGGGCATCGCGGCCCGGCCCACCCAAGATGTGTCACTTGGTTTCAAACTTGACGTCCTTGAAATGCACCTCGTTTTCCGGATGGACCGGGATGTTGAGCCGCCGGATGGAGGCGAAATGCACCATCTGGTCATGCAGCGGAATGTAGAAGCGCTCCTTCTGCACCACGTCCCAGATGCGCTGTATGGCCGCGTCGCGCTTTGCCTTGTCGGCCTCGGCGGCCAGCGAAGCAATGTCGGCATCGACGCGCGCATTGCTGAAGCCCGTGGCATTGGTCGGCCCGCGCCCGTCCTTGCCGCGCGTATAGACCAGGAAGTCGAAGATATAGGCCGAGTCATAGGTCGGCACGCCCCAGCCGAACAGGTAGAAGTCGGCGTCGGCGTTGTTGATGGCCACGCTGTGCTGCGCGATCGGCCGCGCGACCACCGTGGTCTTGATGCCGATGCGGCCCAGGAAACCGGCGACGGCGGTGCTGATCGCCTCGTCGTTCACATAGCGGTCATTGGTCGAGTACAGCGTGAGATCGAAGCCGTCGGCATAGCCGGCATCGGCCATCAGCTTCTTCGCGCGCGGCACGTCGACCTGGGGATAGGCCGCCATGGCCTTGGTGTAGCCATGCACGAACGGCGGCGCGATGATGCCCGAGGGAATCGACAGCCCGCGCATGACCGAGCGCCTGATCGCATCGCGGTCGATCGCCAGGTGGATGGCTTCGCGCACGCGCGCATTGGCCAGCGGGTTGCGGCCCTTGAGCGTCGAATACTTGAGTTCCCTGGCGCCGACATTGAGGCCCAGGAAGATGGAGCGGTTCTCCGGCCCTTCGTTGATGCGCAGGCGCGGGTCCTGCTTGAGGCGCGCCACGTCCTGCGCCGGCACGTCCTGGGTGAAGTCGACCTCGCCCGACAGCAGCGCGGCAATGCGCGTGGCCGGCGACTTGATCGGCACATAGATCAGCTCGGTGACCTGCAGCAGCGCCTGGCCCTTGCCCCAGTATTGGGGGTGGAGCTTCATCACGGTCTTCGCATCCTGCTCGCGGCTGACCAGCCGGTAGGGGCCCGTGCCGTTGGCGTTGCGCGTGGCGAAGTTCTCGATGCTGGTGGCCGCATCCTGCGTGGCCGTGGCGCCCTTGGCCTTGGCCCAGGCCTCGTTCATGATGAACAGGTTGGTGAGGTTGTTGGGAAAGATCAGGTTCGGACCGCTGGTCTTGACCTGCACCGTGAGGTCGTCGACCGCCCTGGCCTCGACCATGGACGACAGCAGCGACTTGACCTGCGCCGTCGGGCCCCTGGCACGGTTCAGCGAGAACACCACGTCCCTGGCGCCGAGCGTTGCACCGTCATGGAACTTCACGCCCGGGCGCAGCTTGAACTCCCAGACCGTGGGGTCGCTGGTCATGTTCCAGGACGTGGCCAGCGCGGGCACCAGCCGGCCGCGCGCGTCGCGCGTCAGCAGCGTCTCGTACATCTGGTGCAGCAGCGCGAAATTGGTGCCGACATTGAAGGCATGTGGATCGAGCGAGGTGGGATCCGACGCGCGCGCCCAGCGCAGCGTTTCGGCCGGGGCGCCTGCCGCGGCCAGCAGGCCGGCAGCCAGAAGCGAAGAAAGCAGTGGTTTGCGCAGCATCGCAGTCTCCTTGGCTAAAGGTGGGACAGGTACTGCCTGCGATCTTGGCGGCGGCCCGCGCCCCGGCAAAGGATGCAAGCACCGCCCCTGTGTCGGCCACTGCCGCGCGTGCATGCGCAGCAGCACCGCCTTTGCCTGGCGGGCACGGCGCTCGAAACCCTTCTGCGGCCCGGCCAAGCCGGTTGCCGCACAATCGCCGGTTACCGCCTCTTGATTGTTCCGCCGCATGCAAGCCACCCGCATCATTGCCATCCGCCACGGAGAAACCCCCTGGAACGCCAGCGCCCGCCTGCAGGGCCACCAGGACATTCCGCTCAACGAACTGGGCCTGTGGCAGGCCGAGCAGGCGGGCCGGGCGCTGGTCGATGAGCCCGTGGCGCAGATCTACAGCAGCGACCTGCAGCGCGCGTACCAGACCGCCGAGGCCGTGGCCCGCGCCACGGGCGCGCCGCTCGCGGCCGACCCCGGCTTGCGCGAGCGCAGCTTCGGCATCTACGAAGGCCGGACCTTTGCCGAGCTCGAAGCCGAGCTGCCCGAAGTCGCGCAGCGCTGGCGCCAGCGCGACCCCGAATTCACGCCGCCGGGCGGTGAATCGCTGCGCATGCTGCGCGAGCGCGTGCGCGCCACCGTCGAGCGGCTGGCCGCACGCCACGCGGGCGAGCTGATCGTGCTCACGGCGCACGGCGGCGTGCTCGACACGCTGTACCGCCTGGCCACGGGCCAGGAGCTGCAGGCGCCGCGCACCTTTGCGCTCGGCAACGCGGCCATCAACCGGCTGCTGTGGAGCCCGCAGGGCCTGGGTCTGGTGGGCTGGGCCGACACCAGCCATCTTGAAAATACGGCGCGCGACGAAATATGTTGAGTACGGCCTGCGGCGGCTTAGGACCGCTGGCTCATCTTTGATGGATCACCATGCGACTGCTTCTTGCCCTGCTGCTGCCCTTTTCCGTGTTCTTCACCATCGGCCGGCCATTTTCCGGATTGCTGTGCCTGGTGCTGCAGATCACGCTGATCGGCTGGATTCCGGCGGCCATCTGGGCCGTGTATGCGCTGAGCCAGTACAAGACGGACCAGAAGATCGACCGGATGCTCAAGCGCCGCAATTGAGCCGCAATTCCCGGCCCCGGGGCAGCGCGCCGTGGGGACGAATTTTGGAGACGGCTTGAACTTTCTTGCAGAATGCGGCTCTGAGAACGTCCTCAGCCAACTGCAAGAACATGCCTGACAAACCTGCCCCCGCGGCAAACGATGCGTTAATTCCGGCCTCCATTTCCACTCCCGATGGAGGCCGCCAATGATCGAGTTATTCAGCGACCCCGCCATCTGGGTCGGCCTCATGACCCTGGTGCTGCTCGAGATCGTCCTGGGCATCGACAATCTCATCTTCATCGCCATCCTTTCCGAAAAGCTCCCGCCGCACCAGCGGGACAAGGCCCGGATCATCGGCCTGAGCCTCGCGCTGTTCATGCGCCTGGGCCTGCTGACGATCATCTCCTGGATCGCCACGCTCACCACGCCACTGATCAATCTCGGACCGCTGTCCTTCTCGGGACGCGACCTGATCCTGCTGCTCGGCGGACTGTTCCTGATCTTCAAGGCCACCACCGAACTGCATGAACGCATGGAAGGAGTGACCCACTCCTCGAATGCCGGCAAGGGCTACTCGAGCTTCTTCGCGGTCGTGACGCAGATCGTGATCCTCGACGCGGTGTTCTCGCTGGATGCGGTGATCACCGCCGTGGGCATGGTCGACGACCTGCCGGTCATGATGGCCGCCGTGGTCATCTCGATCGGCGTCATGCTGCTGGCGTCGAAGCCGCTGACGCGCTTCGTCAACGCGCACCCGACGGTGATCGTGCTGTGCCTGAGCTTCCTGCTGATGATCGGCTTCAGCCTGGTCGCCGAAGGCCTGGGCTTCCATGTGCCCAAGGGCTACCTCTATGCGGCCATTGGCTTCTCGATCCTGATCGAGTTCTTCAACCAGGTCACGTCGCGCAATGCCAAGGCGCTGGAGCAGCGCATTCCGCTGCGCGAGCGCACGGCCAACAAGGTGCTGTCGCTGATGTCGGCGCGCCAGGCGCATGCGGTGCACGAGGCCGCGAGCGCCGATACGCCGGCCGAGCCCCAGGCCTTTGCGCCCGAGGAACGGCTGATGGTCACGGGCGTGCTGTCGCTGGCCGAGCGCAAGGTGCGCTCGATCATGACGCCGGTGTCGGACGTCGACTGGGTGGACCTCAACGGCGATGCCGAGGACATCCGGCTGTCGCTCAACGACAACCCGCACAGCTACCTGCCGGTCTGCAACGACAGCATCGACGAGCTGGTCGGCGTGGCGCGCGCCAAGGACATGCTGCGCGACCTGATGCAGTTCGGCTCGATCCAGCCCGGCACCATCAAGCGCCCGCTGTTCGTGCAGGAAAGCACGGGCGTCATTGCGCTGCTCAACGACCTGCGGACCTCCAAGGGGCGCATGGTCATCGTCAAGAACGAGTTCAACGTGATGTGCGGCGTGGTGACGCCGATCGACGTGCTCGAAGCCATTGCCGGCGAGTTCCCGGATGAGGACGAGACCTTCACCATCCAGAAGTCGGCCGAGCACGACAACCTGTGGATCGCCAGCGGCGCCACCGACCCGCATCTGGTGCAGCAGCTGCTCGACACGCAGCAGCTGATCCATGCCAACGACTTCTATGCCACGCTCAGCGGCCTGCTCACCGACCGCCATGGCGGCGTGCCGGCCAAGGGCACGCAGATCGACATCGGCGACTGGCGCTTCACGGTGCTGGAAAACGAAGACGATGTGCTTGGCAAGGTGAGCATCGAGAGAATTGGTCCCGCGCAACATTGATGGCCCTGCCCTGCCGGCCCGCGCCGGCAGGGCGCCTCTTCCATGAACAAGATCCCGATGCTGTGCGGCGCAGCGGCCCTGGCTGCGCTGAGCGCCTGCTCCGAGTTCCGCGAGCGGCTGACCGAAGGCTATCCGACCGAGGATGTGGTCATCGACAAGGACCGGGCTTCGCCCAACCAGCTCGCCGATGCGCTGAACCAGATCGCGCGCCTGTCGCTGATTGGCGACGACTGGGAGTTCGAGGACGAGCGCGACCGCTGCACCGTGACCGTGATCGAAGGCGACACGCGCCACGCCCGCCGGCTGAGCCTCAAGGACGCGAGCTTCGAGATCCGCCGCGACAAGGACAGCGGCAAGTACTACGCCGTCCTGAAGAATCGCGAGCAGGTGCGCCTCGATCACGACGCCATGCCGCTGCGCCTGTTCGAGACCGACTCCTATCACGGGTTGTCGATTGCCGAGGGCTATCTGATGGCGCTGGCGCAGAAGTGCACGGCCAGCCTGGCACCGCCGGCCTGACGCCGGCCTCAAGCTTCGGGCATCCAGCCCGCCGGCGTGCGCACCAGCATGGGCGCGTCCAGCGCGCCCAGCACCGGCACCGGCCGGCCACCGGCCTGGCGCAGGCGCTCGCGCCAGCGCGTGCCCTGGCGCATGGCCACCGCGGCCGCCACCACCTGCGCACCGCAACGCTCGAGCAGCCGCAGGGCCGAGAGCATGGTCGAGCCGGTGCTCACGGTGTCGTCGACGATCAGCACGCGCCTGCCGCCGAGCAGCGCCGCCTGGTGCGGATCGAGATACAGCCGCCGGTCCTGGCCCGGCGAGGTGATCGAGCGCACCGGCTCGGACAGCTCGTCGCGGTACCAGTACTTGCGCGAGAAACCCAGGGGAATGAAGCGCGCATGGCCCAGGCCGCGCGCCACGGCGGGCGCCAACGACAGGCCCAGCGTCGGCAGCCCGACCACGGCATCGACCGTGAAGCCGCGCGCCTGCTCGACCATGGACTGGGCCAGCGCCTGCACCACCTCGAGCGCGGCCTGGTTCGCCACCAGCGATGCCATGCAGCGCCCGGGATCGCCGGGCAGCGCGCGCAGCGGCAGCAGCAGATAGCGACCGTCGCGCAGCCGCGCGGGATAGCTGCGCTGGTACGGCGGCGCCGCGGACTGCGCCAGCTCCCCGGCCGTGACGATGCGCTGCCAGTAGCCGCTGGTGGCGTCGAAGCCTGGATCCGGCCATGCGCCGGCCGCGCTGCCGGGCCGCGGCTCGGTTGCCGCAATGGGCTGCCCACGGAGATCCGCCATATCCATCCTCGCGTGCCGGAGGTGCCGGCGGCGCGCCGATCATAGCCAGCGCAGCCGGCGCGCCAGGGCCCCGGCCCTGCGGCCGACCCAGGCATTGCGCGCGGCGTTCAGGCCCCCGTCAGCCGCGTGCCATCCGCGGCCAGCGTCTCGCCCTTGCGCGCGGTGATCAGGCCGTAGCACTCGGGGTGGCGGTGCAGGTCGAAGTTGAAGGTCGTGCGCTTGTAGACCGCGCAGAAATCGAGGTCGCAACGGCCGACCACGACTTCGTCATCCTTGGTCACGCAGCGCGTCACGACCTCGCCCGAGGGCGCGACCAGCAGGCTGCCGGCAATGCTCTCGACGCCCTCCTCGAGCCCGCCCTTGGCGACGCTCGCCACCCAGCAGCCGTTCTGGTAGGCCCCAGCCTGCACGGCAAGCTGGTTGTGGAACAGCGACAGGTCGTCGTGCTGGGGCGCGGGCGCGTTGTGCACCGGCGTGTTGTAGCCAATGAACACCAGCTCCGCGCCCTGCAGCGCCATCACGCGGTAGCTCTCGGCCCAGCGCCGGTCGTTGCACAGCGCCATGCCCACGGTGCCGCCAAAGGCCTGGTACACGTCGAACGACTTGCCCGGCGTGAAATAGCGCTTCTCCAGATGCTGGAACCTGCGCCAGGGCTCGTGCTCGAAGTGCCCGGGCACGTGGATCTTGCGGTACTTGCCGACAATGCTGCCGCTGCGGTCGACGAGGATGGCGCTGTTGTAGCGCATGCGCCGGCCGCCCTCCTCGGCGAGCTCGGCATAGCCGAGGTAAAAACCCACGCCAAGCGCGCGCGAGAGTTCGAACAGCGGCAGTGTTTCCCGGCTGGGCATGGTCGGCTCGAAGTAGCGGTCGATCTCGGCGTCGTCCTCGATGAACCAGCGCGGAAAGAAGGTCGTGAGCGCGAGTTCGGGGTAGACGATCACCTGTGCGCCGAGGCTGTGCGCCTCGCGCATCATGGCGCACAGGCGCGCGACGACGGCCGTGCGGGAGTCGGCGCGCTGCACCGGGCCCAGTTGGCCCAGGGCGACATTGACGATTCGGGACATCCTGGAATTCCTTGAATGAAGCGGTGAGGGAGGATCAGCGGTCGGCGCGTTCGAGCAGCACCTGCAGCAGCACGTTCGCACCCTGCACCAGTTGCTCGGGCGCGGTGAATTCACGCACGTTGTGGCTCAGGCCGTCGCGGCTGGGCACGAACACCATGGCCGTGGGGCAGACGCGCGCCAGCATCTGCGCGTCATGGCCCGCACCGCTGGGCAGGCGCAGCGTCGACAGGCCTTGTGCCCGGGCCGCGCGCTCCACGCTGTCGACCAGCGCGGCGTCGAAGGCCACGGGCGCGAAATCGGCCAGCAGCCGGTGGCTCAGCAGCACGCCATGCTCGGCCGCGATGCGGCGCGCGCCGGCCAGCAGTGCGCCCTGCGCCTGCTGCAGCAGCGCGCCGTCGGTGTTGCGCAGATCGACGGTCATGAGCGCGCTCTGGGCAATCACATTGACGAGGTTGGGCTGCAGCGTGAGCGCGCCCACGGTGGCGAGCTGGCGCCCCGCGAAGCGCTGGCTCAATGCGTGGACCAGCGCCGCGACGCGCGCCGCGGCCATGCCCGCGTCCTGGCGCAAGGCCATGGGCGTGGTGCCCGCATGGTTGCTGCGGCCGGTGAACGTGAGCTCGGTCCAGCAGATGCCTTGCACGCCTTCGACCACGCCGATCGCAATGCCTTCGCGGTCCAGCACCGGTCCCTGCTCGATATGCAGCTCGACAAAGCTGTCGACGCACGGGCAGCCCACGCGCGCGCGGCCCGCATAGCCTATGCGCAGCAGTTCCTCGCCGAGCAGCGCGCCGTCGTCCACGGCGCGCCGGGCCAGCGCGTCTTGCAGCGGCATTCCACCCACATGCACCAGGCTGCCAAGCATGTCGGGCTGAAAGCGCGCGCCTTCCTGAGCCTGGCGCAGGGCACCCTGGCGCAGGGCACCCTGTCGAAGGATGAGCGGCCGCGCTCAAGTGCCGAGCCGCCCAAGGGTTCCCCTGCATCCCCAGCATGGGAAGTGCGCGACACAATCGCTGGCATGCACCTTCCCCGCTATGCACTGGCCTGGTCGGGCCCGGCCCTGGGCATCCTGCTGGCACTGCTGTTTGCCTGGCGGGTGCTGGCCGCCGATACCGGGCATCCGCCCCTGGCCGGGTTCAGCATTGCCTGGGCCACGGTGCTGGCCAGCCTGGTCGCAGGCGTGGCCGCGCTGCGCAGCCGGCTGAGCCCGGCACTGGCCTGCATGCTGCAAGCCGGCGCCCTGGCCACGGCCAGCAGCGCGCTGGGCCTGCAACCCTGGCATCTGGTGTTCAAGCCGCTGGCCATGCTGTGCGCGATGGCCGCGGTGGCGCTGCACATGCGCCGCCATGGCGTGCAGCGCGGCCACTGGCTGCTGCTGGCGGCATTGGCCGCGTCGCTGGCCGGCGACGTGTTCCTGATGCTGGGCGGGCTGTTCATTCCCGGCCTGGTGGCGTTCCTGCTGGCCCACCTCTGCTACATCGCGCTGTTCAAGCAAGGCCGGCGCTGGTTCGCGCTGCGCGATGCGCTGGCGCTGATCCTGCTGATCGGCGTGTCCGTCTATGCGTTTCTGTGGCAGGGCGGCCTGCCCGCGGCGCTGCGGCTGCCGGTGGCGGCCTATGTGCTGGTGATCGCGCTGATGGCCGCGCAGGCCTGGGGCCGCTGGTACCAGGCCGCGCGCGCTCCGAACGGACGCGGCCCGGCCGAGGGCGGCCCCGCCGATCGCGGCCCGGCCGATGGCGGCCCCGCCGATCGCGGCCCGGCCTTGCTCGTGGCGCTGGGGGCGAGCAGCTTCATGCTCAGCGACACGCTGCTGGCCACCAATCTCTTCGTGCAGCCGCTGCCCTGGGCGCAGCTGGGCGTCTTGTCCAGCTACTACCTCGCGCAGGCACTGATCGTCACCGGCCTGCTCTGCGCGCCGCGGCCTCAGGCATCGGCGTCAGGCAGGGCCGGCGGCATCATGCCCAGGTGGAGATAGGCCGCCTTGGTGGCGATGCGCCCGCGCGGCGTGCGCTGCAGATAGCCTTGCTGGATCAGATAGGGCTCGATCACGTCCTCGATCGTGCCCGCCTCCTCGCCGATGCTGGCCGCGATGTTGTCCAGCCCCACCGGGCCGCCATCGAAGCGGTGGATCACGGCTTCAAGCAGCTTGCGGTCCATGATGTCGAAGCCCTGCGGATCGACGTCGAGCATGGCCAGCGCGCGGTTGGCGATGTCCTGGGTGATGCGGCCGTCGCCCTTGACATCGGCGTAGTCGCGCACGCGGCGCAGCAGCCGGTTGGCGATGCGCGGCGTGCCGCGCGAGCGGCGTGCGATCTCCCAGCCGCCTTCGCTGTCGATGGGCACGCCCAGCAAGCCGGCGCTGCGCACCACGATGCGGGCGAGTTCCTCGGCAGTGTAGAACTCGAGCCGCGCGACGATGCCGAAACGGTCGCGCAGCGGGTTGGTGAGCATGCCCGCGCGCGTGGTCGCGCCGACCAGCGTGAACGGCTGCAGGTCGAGCTTGATCGAGCGCGCGGCCGGGCCCTCGCCGATCATGATGTCGATCTGGTAGTCCTCGAGCGCGGGATAGAGGATTTCCTCGACCACGGGCGAGAGCCGGTGGATCTCGTCGATGAACAGCACATCGTTGGCCTCGAGATTGGTGAGCAGCGCCGCCAGGTCCTTGGGCTTTTCCAGCACCGGGCCGCTGGTCTGGCGCAGGTTCACGCCCAGCTCGGCGGCAATGATGTGCGACAGCGTGGTCTTGCCCAGGCCCGGCGGGCCGAACAGCAGCACATGGTCGAGCGCCTCGCCGCGCTTTCTTGCCGCGCCGATGAAGATCTCGAGCTGCTCGCGCGCCTTGGCCTGGCCCACGTACTCCTGCAGCAGCTTGGGACGCAGCGCGCGCTCCATCGCCTCCTCATGGTGCGACAGCGGCGCCGCGGAAATGGCGCGCTTGGGCGGCGCGGGCGCGAAATCGTCGGTGTGGATGGTCATGGGGGATTATTTCGCCAATGCCTGCAGCGCGCGCTTGATGCCATCGCTCACGCCAATGTCGGGCGGCAGGGCCTTGAGCGCGGCCGCGGCTTCCTTGTCGTTGTAGCCCAGCGCCAGCAGCGCCTGCAGGATGTCGTTCTGGTTCTCGTTGGTGAACAGCGACTTCGAGCCCATGTCGGCGCCGATCTTGCCCTTGAGTTCGAGCAGCAGCCGCTCGGCGGTCTTCTTGCCGATGCCCGGCACCTTGATCAGCCGGCCCGCTTCCTGCAGCGTCACCGCCTGCGCCAGGTCCTCGACGCCCATGCCGCTGATGATGGCCAGCGCCGTGCGCGGGCCCACGCCGGTGATCTTGATCAGCTCGCGAAAGGTCTGGCGCTCGCTGGCGGTACCAAAGCCGAACAGCAGCTGCGCATCCTCGCGCACAATGAAGTGCGTGAGCAGGCTGACCTGCGCACCCGTCGCAGGCAGGTTGTAGAAGGTGCTCATCGGCACCTGCACCTCGTAGCCCACGCCGTGGCAGTCTACCAATACCGTGGGCGGGTTTTTATCCAGCAGCGTGCCGGTCAATTTGCCTATCATTGAAGTCCTTTGCCGCCCCGTTGGCAGCTCTCGATTGGAATTATCCGCGTGATCCTGCGCCACACCTTCACACCCCACAACAACACCCGTCTGAGCCACCTCTGCGGGCCCGCAGACGTGCACCTGCGCACCATCGAGACCGCGCTCAAGGTCTCGATCGCCCATCGCCACGAGCAGTTCAAGATCGACGGCCCGAAGGCGCGCGCCCAGGAAGCGCTGGAAATGCTGCAGGCACTCTACGAGATGGCCGATGACCCCATTCCCGAGGCCCACCTGCAGCTGATGCTGGCCGGCGACAGCGAACTGCTCGAAGCCCCGACCGGCGCCATCCAGCTGAGCACGCGCCGCGCCGACCTGCGCGCGCGCACCACGACGCAGAACCTGTACCTCGAGAATATCGCCAGCCACGACATCACGCTGGGCATCGGCCCCGCGGGCACCGGCAAGACCTACCTGGCCGTGGCCAGCGCGGTCGACGCGCTCGAGCGCAGCGCGGTGCAGCGCATCGTGCTGACGCGCCCGGCCGTCGAGGCCGGCGAGCGCCTGGGTTTCCTGCCCGGCGACCTGACGCAGAAGGTCGATCCCTATCTGCGCCCGCTCTACGACGCGCTCTACGACCTGATGGGCTACGAGAAGGTGCAAAAGGCCTTCGAGCGCAACGTGCTCGAGATCGCACCGCTGGCCTTCATGCGCGGGCGCACGCTGAACAACGCCTTCGTCATTCTCGACGAGGCGCAGAACACCACGCCCGAGCAGATGAAGATGTTCCTCACGCGCATCGGCTTCGGCGCCAAGGCCGTGGTCACGGGCGACGTGAGCCAGATCGACCTGCCCAAGGGCTCGCTCAGCGGCCTGATCGACGCCGAGCGCGTGCTCAAGCGCGTCAAGGGCATTGCCGTGACCCATTTCACCAGCGCCGACGTGGTGCGCCACCCGCTGGTGGCGCGCATCGTCGATGCGTACGAAGCGCGCGGCAGCCAGCCGGCGGCGCGCAGCCGCGCGCGTGCGCGCGACGAATGACCGTTTCCGCCTGATTTCCCATGTCCCTGCAACAACTGCAACTCTCCCTGCAATTCGGCCGCTTCGACGCCGCCGCCGCGCACCGCGCCGTGCTGTCCCGAAGCAAGGTCACGCGCTGGATCCGCCACGCGCTGGCCGCCGACGCCGAGATCACCGTGCGCATCGTCGATGCCGCCGAAGGCCAGGCACTGAATCTCCAATACCGGCAAAAGGATTACGCCACCAACGTGCTGACCTTCGACTACCAGCAGGAGCCGACGGTGCTGGCCGACCTGGTGCTGTGCGCGCCCGTGGTCGAACGCGAAGCGCAGGAGCAGAACAAGACGCTCGAGGAGCATTACGCCCACCTGCTGGTCCACGGCACCCTGCACGCCCAGGGCTGGGACCACGAGACCGGCGAGGAAGACGCCGAGGAAATGGAAGCGTACGAGAGCGACATCATGCGCGAGCTGGGTTTCGAGGCCCCGTATCAAAAGTAGGCGCGCTTCTGGGTCATCCCTGCACCTGTGGATAGGCTTAGGAACAGCGCCCTGCTCCCGTTCGTGGTGAGCCTCCCTCCCCCGCGTTCGTGGTGAGCCTCCCTCCCCCGTTCGTGGTGAGCCTGTCGAACCATGAACGGCTATCCCTCATGCCTGGAGCACAGGCCGTTCATCCTTCGACGCGGCCGGCCAGGCAGGCTCAGGACGAACGGGGGTTGTCCGTTCGCGCCGTGCCTATCCTGGCGCAGCGCAGCCTTCCTAGCACACC
This sequence comes from Comamonas antarctica, assembly GCF_013363755.1. NCBI lineage: Bacteria > Pseudomonadati > Pseudomonadota > Betaproteobacteria > Burkholderiales > Comamonadaceae > Comamonas > Comamonas antarctica. The sequence goes on along the minus strand of NZ_CP054840.1, from coordinate 357,985 downwards.
CTCCCCCTCCCAACACCCCAAAACAGTCACCACTGTTTTGCGTGACCGCTGTCGCGCATGACCGCGCCAGACCGCGGGTACCGCACTAAGATGGTGCGCATGACCGGCGACCACGCCGGCACCAGAGGGGACAAGACATGGGGGAATGGAGTCTGCTGCTGGCCGCAGCATTTGTCGCGGGCGCGCTCAATGCCGTGGCCGGGGGCGGCAGCTTTCTGACGCTGCCGGCGCTGGTGTTCACCGGCGTGCCGCCGGTCATGGCCAATGCCACCGGCACGGTGGCGCTGCTGCCCGGCTATCTGGCCGGGTCCTGGGGCTTTCGCGAGGATATCGAGGCGCCGCCCGGGCTGTCGATGAAACGCGTGATCGGGCTGGCACTGCTGGGCGGCGCGGCCGGCGCGGCGCTGCTGCTGGTCACGCCCGAGGCCACCTTCCGCCGCGTCGTGCCCTGGCTGCTGCTTGCCGCCACGGCGATGTTCGCGTTCGGACCGCAACTGCGCCAATGGGCGGCCGGCAAAGACCACAGCCAGGCACCCTCCCCGCTCAAGGCCGGCCTGGGCATGCTGGCGGTGGCCATCTATGGCGGCTATTTCAATGGCGGGCTCGGCATCGTGCTGCTGGCGCTGTTCGGCCTGCTGGGCCAGACCCGGCTCGCGGCGATGAACGGCATGAAGAACCTGGTGTCGGCGCTGCTCACGGCGATTGCCGTGGTGGTCTACGCCGCGGGCGGCCTGGTCGAATGGCCGCAGGCGCTGGGCATGATGGTCGCGGCCACGCTCGGCGGCTATGGCGGCGCGCGCCTGGCGCGGCGTATTCCCGCGGCCTGGCTGCGCGCCGGCATCGTCGTCACCGGGCTGGTGATGTCAGCCCTGTTCTTCTGGCAGCAATGAGCGCGGCGCGACCCGCAGCGGAACGGTGACGGGGCCGTCATTGACCAGGTGCACCTGCATGTCGGCCGCGAACCGGCCGGTCTGCACCACGGGATGCAGCGCCCGCGCCTGCTCGACCAGATAGTCATAGAGGCGCCGGCCTTCATCGGGCGCGGCGGCCTGCTTGAAGCTCGGGCGGTTGCCGCTGGCGGTGTCGGCGGCCAACGTGAACTGGCTCACCAGCAGCAGCCCGCCATTCACGTCCTGCACGCTGCGGTTCATCTTGCCCTGCTCGTCGCTGAAGATGCGCAGCTTGAGCAGCTTGGCCAGCAGCTTGTCGGCCTCGGCTTCGCTGTCGCCGCGCTCGGCGCACACCAGCACCAGCAGGCCTTGTTCGATGCGGCCGCAGGTTTCGCCGCCGACGTCCACGCGCGCGTTCTTCACGCGCTGCAATACGCTCATCATTTCAGGTTTCCCTCTGTGGGCCCGGCTGTGCCTGGGCCTCGGTTCTTTCCATCGCCGTCACTGCGCCCTCGGGCAGCAGTTCGATCGTCGCCTGCAGTCCGGGCTCGATCTGCATCAGCGCCGCTTCGACCTGTTCGCGCTGGCGCGCCGCATGGCCCAGCGTCCATCCCTCGGGCACATGCATGTGCAGCGTGACAAAGCTGCGCTGGCCCGCGCGGCGCGTGCCGATATGGTCGAAATGCACTTCGCTGCTGGCCAGACGCGCGAGTTCGGCTTCGATGCGCGCCAGTACTTCGGGCTCGACCGCCTGGTCCATGAGTCCCTGGGACGAACGCCAGACCAGCCGTACGCCTTCCTTGCAGATGTTCAGCGCGACCGCGATCGCCACCACGGGATCGAGCCACAGCCAGCCCGTGAGGTGCGCGGCCGCGAGCCCGGCGACCACGCCCACCGAGGTCCAGACATCGGTCAGCAGATGCCGCGCATCGCCTTCGAGCGCCACCGAGCGGTGCAGCCGTGCGGAGCGAAACATCACCCACGCCAGCGCGCCGTTGAAGCCGGTGCTCACCAGCGACAGCGCCAGGCCCCAGCCCAGCTGCTCCAGCGGCGCCGGCGCCTGCAGGCGCAGCACCGCGGCCCACATAATGGCCAGCGCCGCCGCGAGCACCAGGATGCCCTCGAAGCCCGCCGAGAAATACTCGGCCTTGGTATGTCCGTAGGGATGGTCCTCGTCGGCGGGCCGCTGCGCAATGGTGACCATGGTCAGCGCGAAGATCGCGCCGGCCAGGTTCACCAGCGATTCCAGCGCATCGGACAGCAGGCCGACCGAGCCGGTCATCGCCCAGGCCAGGGTCTTGAGCACGATGGTCAACACCGCCACCGCCACGGACCACCGCAGCAGGTTGGACGGGCTCAGCCAGCGCACCGCGCGCGGCGAACTCCACACCGTTTCATCGAGCATTCATTCACCCCTCCCGGATCCGCGCCCGCCAGCTGGCGCCAACGGACTTAAAGCAGTCTTGCCTTGACGCTCTTGCCCTTGACGCGGCCCGCATTGAGCTTGGCCACGGCCGCGCCCGCAATGCGGCGGTCGACGGCGACATAGGTCGAGAAGTCGTTGACGTTGATCTTGCCGATCTGCTCGCGCGTGTAGCCGAAGTCGGCGGTCATCGCACCCATCACGTCGCCGGCGCGGATCTTCTCGCGGCGCCCGCCGATGATCTGGATGGTCTGCATTGGCGGCAGCAGCGGCGCATTGCTTTGCGGCTTGAGCGTGGCCAGATCCGACCACTCGGTGGCGCGGCCCTGCAGCACCTCGATCTTGCCGACGCTGCCCATTTCATCGAGGCTGACCAGGTTCAGCGCCAGGCCTTCGGCGTCGCCGCGGCCGGTGCGACCGATGCGGTGGATGTGGATCTCGGCGTCGGGCGTGACGTCGACATTGATCACCGCCGCCAGGTTGGCGATGTCGAGACCGCGCGCGGCCACATCGGTGGCCACCAGCACCGAGCAGCTGCGGTTGGCGAACTGCACCAGCACCTCGTCGCGCTCGCGCTGCTCGAGTTCGCCGAACAGCGCCAGCGCGCTGAAGCCCTGGGCCTGCAGCAGCGCCACGAGATCGCGGCACTGCTGCTTGGTGTTGCAGAACGCAATGCTCGATTCGGGGCGGAAATGCAGCAGCAGATCGGCCACGGCCTGCAGGCGCTGGCTTTCGCTGACCTCATACCAGCGCTGCACGATCTTGCCCTCGCTGTGCTGGGCCTGCACGGTGATGCGCTGCGGCTGCTTCATGAAGCGCGCGCTCAGGTCGGCAATGCCTTCGGGATAGGTCGCCGAGAATAGCAGCGTCTGGCGCGCCGCCGGGCACTGGCGCACCACGGTGTCGATGTCGGCGTGGAACCCCATGTCGAGCATGCGGTCGGCTTCGTCGAGCACCAGCGTGTTCAGGCCCGACAGGTCAAGCGCGCCGCGCTCCATCAGGTCCATGACCCGCCCTGGCGTGCCGACCACGATGTGGGCGCCGTTTTCCAGGCTCGCGATCTGCGCGCGCGAAGGCACGCCGCCGTAGACCGTGACGACCTTGATGTTGTCGTGCGCGCGCGCCAGGCGGCGGATCTCGGTGGCCACCTGGTCGGCGAGTTCGCGCGTCGGGCACAGCACCAGCGCCTGCACGCCGAACCAGCGTGGATTGAGCCGCGTCAGCAGCGCCAGGCCGAAGGCCGCGGTCTTGCCGCTGCCGGTGCTGGCCTGGGCAATCAGGTCCTTGCCCAGCAGCGCGGGCGGCAGGCTCGCGGCCTGGATCGGCGTCATCTGCAGGTAGCCCAGCTGCTGCAGGTTGGCAAGCATCTCGGGACTGAGGGCCAGCGTGTCGAAACCGGCGCTGGCGGGGGAAGAGGAGGCATTCATGGACGCGATTATCCCGGCGTCGGTCCAGTCGAGCATGGCGCAGGGCTGAAGCGTCAGGGAATTGACCGCTGCGTCAATGCCTCGGCTTACGTTATAAACAAGGTATTCCCATAGGACGGCAGATGCCACCCAGCTCCAGTGCGCCCAGCCTCGAAGACAGCAGCGACAGCAATGCCATGCTGCGCCTCATCATTGATGCGGCGGCCGGCATGCTGGCCTATTTCGAGGCCGATACCCTGTGCTGCCGCTTCGCCAACCAGCCCTATGCCGCCTACTACGGCTTCACGCCCGAACAGATGCTCGGCATGCGCCCCTGGGAGATCATGGGCCAGGACAACTGGCAGGCCATTGCCGAGCATGTCGAGCGCTGCCTGCGCGGTGAGTACGTGCGCTATGTGCGCCACGCGCTGTCGCCCGCGGGCGTGCCGCGCGAAATAGAAGTCCGCATCACGCCGCATCTGGAGCAGGGCACGCTGCGCGGCGCGGTGGTGCAGGTGCTCGACCTGAGCCAGGGCCGCTCGGTGCAGCAGCAGCTCGATGAAAGCGAAGAACGCATGCGGCTGTTCTCCGCCGCGACCCATGAAGCCATCGTGCTGCACCGCGACGGCGTGGTGCTCGATGCCAATGCGGCGCTGCTGCGGCTGGTCGGCTACAGCCTCGACGAGATCCGCGGCAAGACGGTGCTGCAGTACCTGGACAAGGAATTCTGGCCGCTGGCGCTCGACGCCATGCAAAGCGGGCGCAATGCCACCTACAAGGCCTCGGTGCGGCACAAGGACGGCCACAGCATCCCGGTGGAGATCGACGCGCTGGTCATGCCCGCGGGCCGGGGCACGCAGGACTACCGCATGGTCGTGCTGCGCGACATCACCGCGCACCAGCAGGCCCAGGCACAAGTGCGCTTCCTGGCCGAGCACGACGCGCTGACGCGGCTGCCCAACCGCTGGCATCTGACCGACCAGCTCGAACAGCTGATCCTGCAGGCGCGCGAGCAAAAGCGCGCGGTCGCGGTGCTGAGCCTCGATCTGCGGCATTTCTCGGCCATCAACGACTCGCTGGGCCACCAGGCTGGCGACCAGGTGCTGTGCGAAGTCGCGCAGCGCCTGTGCAGCTGCGTGCGCCCGCACGACCTGGTGGCGCGCGCCGGCAGCGATGAATTCATCGTGGTGCTGGGCGGCGGCACGACGCGCGCCGAAACCGAACTCATCACGCGGCAGATGGTGGCCCTGCTGGAAATGCCCTGCCAGGTGGCCGCGCAGCAGCTGGTCGTCGCGCCGGCCATCGGCATTGCGATCTTTCCCGAGGATGGCGAGAACGTCGAGGCGCTGCTGCGCAATGCCGGCGCGGCACGCTATCTGGCCAAGGAGCACGGCCACCAGCCGTTCCAGTTCTACACGCCGGCGCTGGAAAGCCGCGCCAGCCGCATGCTCAACCAGGAGCAGCTGCTGCGCCAGTCGATTGCCCATGGCGGTTTCGAGCTGCATTACCAGCCGCAGGTGCGCTGCGACACCGGCGCGCTGTCGGGCTTCGAGGCGCTGGTGCGCTGGCGCCACCCGCAGCGCGGCCTGGTCAGCCCCGAGGAGTTCGTCGCGCTGGCCGAGGCCCGCGGGCTGATCACCGCCATCGACCGCTGGGTGCTGCGCCGCGCCTGCCGCGAGGCCTGCGGCTGGTATGCGCAGGGCATGCCGCGCGTGCCCGTGGCAGTGAACATGTCGGCGCAGGAGTTCCGCCACAGCGACCTGGCCAGCGATGTCGCCGCGGTGCTGGCCGAAACCGGGCTGCCGGCGCAGCTGCTGCACATCGAGCTCACCGAAAGCACGCTGATGCATTCCGACGCGCAGGTGCAGCGCACGCTGCACGCGCTGCAGCAGCAGGGCGTGGAGATGGCCATCGACGACTTCGGCACCGGCTACTCGTCGCTGGCCTACTTGAAGCGCCACCCCATTCACCAGCTCAAGATCGACCGTTCGTTCATCACCGACCTCACCGAGAACGACGACGACACCGCCATCGTCACCGCCATCGTGCAGATGGCCAAGAGCCTGCGCCTGCGCACCGTGGCCGAAGGCGTCGAAAGCGCCGCGCAGCTGGCGGCGCTGCGCGCGCTGGGCTGCGACATGGCCCAGGGCTATCACATCGCGCCGCCCATGCCCGCCGACCAGGTTCTGCAGTGGCAGCAAGATTATTGTCACAAGCTGCAGGCACAATAGGCCATGGAACAGTTCACCGATGACCGTGCCATCGTCCGGCACTCCTCCCCCGAGCAGGCGCTCGCCCATATCCAGCAGCTCTACCGCGAGCAGATCGGCCACCTGCGCGATGCCATGCAGCGCTTCGTCGCCGGCGAAACGCCGCGCTCGCCGGTGCATGCCTACTACCCCAAGGTACGCGTGCACACCCACACCGTGGCGCGCGCCGACACCACGCTGGCCTATGGCTTCGTCGAAGGCCCGGGCACGTATGAAGCGACGCTCACGCGCCCCGACCTGTTTGCCAGCTACTACGCCGAGCAGCTGCGCCTGCTGCGCGCGAGCCATGAGGTGGACTTCGAGGTCGGCCTGAGCGACAAGCCGATTCCCATCCACTTCTCGTTTGCCGACAACGACCATATCGAAGGCACGCTCACGCCCCAGCGCCGCATGCTGATGCGCGACGTGTTCGATCTTCCCGACCTCGAGTCCATGGACGACGGCATTGCCAACGGCACCTGGCAGCCGCAGCCCGGCGGCGCGATGCCGCTGTCGCTGTTCACCGCGCCGCGCGTCGACTACTCGCTGCACCGGCTGCGCCACTACACCGGCACCGCGCCCGAGTGGTTCCAGAACTTCGTGCTGTTCACCAACTACCAGTTCTACATCGACGAGTTCATCCGCCTGGGCCACGCCGAGATGGCGAATCCGGACAGCGAGTACTGCGCGTTCGTCGAACCCGGCAACGTGGTCACGCGCCGCAGCGGCCTGCCCGCCGAAGCCATCGACGAATTCGGCACCCCGCCGCCGCGCCTGCCGCAGATGCCGGGCTACCACCTGGTGCGCGCCGACAGCAGCGGCATCACCATGGTCAACATCGGCGTCGGCCCGGCCAACGCCAAGACCATCACCGACCACATCGCCGTGCTGCGCCCGCATGCCTGGATGATGCTGGGCCACTGCGCGGGCCTGCGCAACACCCAGCAGCTCGGCGACTACGTGCTGGCCCACGCCTATGTGCGCGAGGACCATGTGCTCGACGAGGAACTGCCGCTGTGGGTGCCGATTCCGGCGCTCGCCGAGATCCAGGTGGCGCTGCAGCAGGCCGTGGCCGATGTCACGCAAATGCCCGGCAGCGACCTCAAGCGCATCATGCGCACCGGCACCGTGGCCAGCACCGACAACCGCAACTGGGAGCTGCTGCCCAACAACATGCCGCAGCTGCGCTTCAGCCAGAGCCGCGCCGTGGCGCTGGACATGGAGAGCGCGACCATTGCCGCCAACGGCTTCCGTTTCCGCGTGCCCTACGGCACGCTGCTGTGCGTCAGCGACAAGCCGCTGCACGGCGAGATCAAGCTGCCCGGCATGGCCAACCACTTCTACCGCGAGCGCGTCGACCAGCATCTGCGCATCGGCATGCGCGCCATCGACATCCTGCGCGCGGGCGGCGTCGAGCGGCTGCACAGCCGGAAATTGCGCAGCTTCGCCGAGGTAGCCTTCCAGTGACGGCCCTCATGCGCTGCGCCTGGGCCAACGCCGACGCGCAGATGCAGCACTACCACGACACCGAATGGGGCGTGCCGGTACGCGATGCGCGAGAACTCTGGGAAACGCTCATGCTCGAGGGTTTCCAGGCCGGGCTCTCGTGGCAGGTGATCCTGCGCAAGCGCGAGGCCTTCCGCGCAGCCTTTGCCGGGTTCGATCCCGTGGCGGTGGCCGACTTCGGCCCCGAAGACGTCGAGCGGCTGATGGGCAATGCCGGCATCGTGCGCGCGCGCGCCAAGATCGAGGCGACCATACGCGGCGCGCAGATCTACCTGGAGATGCAGGCCAGAGGCGAAGACTTCGCCGAATACTGCTGGTCGTTCACCGAAGGCCGCACCCTGCGCGGCACCGGCGTTGCGACGCAAACCGACCTGTCCACACGGATCTCCAGCGATCTCAAGCGCCGCGGCTTCAAGTTCGTCGGCCCGACCATCGTCCATGCCTGGACGCAGGCCGTGGGCATCGTCGACGACCACGCGCCCGGCTGCTTCATGCGCAGCCAGGCAACAAAGCCCGATCTCAGGCCAGCCGCGGCTTGACCTTGCCGGCCGCGAGGCGCGCGCGCTCGCGTGCCAGCGCGATATCGTCATGGCGCGCCAGCGCCACGCCCATGCGGCGCTTGGCAAAGCTCTCGGGCTTGCCGAACAGGCGCAGGTCGGTGCCGGGCACGGCCAGGGCCTCGGCGACACCATCGAACACCATGTCTTCGCCTTCGACGCCGCCATAGATCACGGCGCTCGCGCCCGGGTTGCGCAGCGAGGTATCGACGGGCAGCCCCAGGATGGCGCGCGCATGCAGCTCGAATTCGCTTTGCCATTGCGTGGCCAGCGTCACCAGGCCGGTGTCGTGCGGGCGCGGGCTGACTTCGCTGAACCAGACTTCGTCGCCGCGCACGAACAACTCGACGCCGTAGAGGCCCAGGCCCGCGGGCTGGCCGTCGCGGTCCATGCCCAGGTTCTGCGTGACGGCCAGCGCCATCGCCTGCGCACGCTCCAGCGCCACGGGCGCCATCGGCTGCGGCTGCCAGCTCTCGACGTAGTCGCCGCTCTTTTGCAGATGGCCCACGGGCGCGCAGAAATGCGTATGGATCTGGCCATCGGCGCCGCGTGCGCGCACCGTCAGCAGCGTGATCTCGTAGTCGAAGTCGATGAAGCCTTCGACGATGACGCGGCCGTGGTTGACGCGGCCGCCGGCCATGGCCGTGTCCCAGGCCGCAGCCACGTCCTGCGGGCCGTCGATCTTGCTCTGGCCCTTGCCCGAGCTGCTCATCACCGGCTTGACCACGCAGGGATAACCAATGGCGGGCTGGCCGTCATGGCCGTCGATCGCGGCCTGCAGTTGCGCCAGCGAGTCGCAAAAGCGGTAGGGGCTGGTGGGCACGCCCAGCGTCTCGGCGGCCAGGCGGCGGATGCCTTCGCGGTCCATGGTCAGGCGCGCGGCGCGCGCCGTGGGCACCACGCGCACCACGCCCGCGGCTTCGAGTTCCTCAAGCATGGGCGTGGCAATGGCCTCGATCTCGGGCACCACCCAGCCCGGCTGCTCCTGCTCGACCAGGGCCTTGAGCTGGGCCGGATCGCTCATCGCAATGGTGTGGGCGCGGTGGGCGACCTGGTGGCCGGGCGCGTTCTCGTAGCGGTCGACGGCAATCGTCTCGACGCCCAGGCGCTGCAGCGCGATGAGCACCTCCTTGCCGAGTTCTCCGCTGCCCAGCAGCATGACTTTGGTGGCGTGGGGGGCGAGTGGAGTTCCGAAAGTGGTCATGGCAATCGATGGGATGGAGGCAGGAAGACGATGAAAGCCGGCAGCCGCGGGCAACGCACGCGCCGCGCGCCGGCAGCAGCAGGCTGGATTTTTACCGATTTGCAGTGCCCCTGACGCCGCAGTCACAGGCAACACGGCTTCAATGCCCGCAGATAAATAGTTGGAACCTATTTTTAATTCAAATCACATAACGCATAACTATCTAAAACAGCGCCGAACTCTTCCTCCACCACCCATCCAGCCCCCATGACACAAATCACCATTGCTCCAGCCATCGCATCCAACCCTGTGGATATCGTCAAAAGCCACGCAATGGCCAAGCAGGAAATGCTGGACCACTTCGACATGTTCAATCAGTACAAGGAAGCCATTCTTGCGGCAACAGCAGCGCATGAATCCAGTGTCCAGGAATATCTGCAGACCGGCGACGTCATGAAGCTCAGTGCCGACAACGAGCACTTCAGTGGCTTGCTGGACAATTTCAATCTGATCATGCAGAACGCCCAGCTGGCCATGGAAAAATACGACGCCGCCAAGTACCAGTACCTGTCGGTTTTCCCGCTGGGCCACGCCGACGACCTGAGCTTCCCCGAGGAAGAACCATGGGTGTTGACGGGAAGCACGGCATCCTGCGACAACCAGCCGGCTGCGGTTTTTTGAGCCTGCGTCCCAAGCGATGCTGCGGCGCAGCATCAACATCGGCCATGGTCCCCGATTGCCGCTACCATCACGCGGTTCCAATCATTTAGCGGAGACTTTCCAAATGGCGATTCAAACTGTCGGGATCATCGGCGCGGGCACCATGGGCAACGGCATCGCGCAGGCCTGCGCGGTCTCGGGCATCGACGTGGTGCTGGTGGATATCTCGGACGAAGCGGTGCGCAAGGGCCTGGCCACGGTGTCGGGCAGCCTGGACCGCCTGATCAAGAAGGAAAAGATCAGCGAAGCCGACAAGGCCGCGGCGCTGGCACGCATCAAGACCTCGACACGCTACGAAGACCTGGCGGCCGCGCAGCTGGTGATCGAAGCCGCGACCGAGAACCACGCGCTGAAGATCAAGATCCTGCAGCAGATCGACGCGCTGCTCGCACCCGAAGCCATCCTGGCCTCGAACACCTCGTCGATCTCCATCACCCAGCTGGCCGCGATCACCAGCCGCGCCGACCGTTTCATCGGCATGCACTTCTTCAACCCCGTGCCGATGATGGCGCTGGTGGAGATCATCCGCGGCCTGCAGACCAGCGACGCGACGCATGACACCGTCAAGGAACTGGCCGTGCGCCTGGGCAAGAGCCCGATCACGGTGAAGAACGCGCCCGGCTTCGTCGTCAACCGCATCCTGGTGCCGATGATCAACGAGGCCTTCTTCGTGCTGTCCGAAGGCCTCGCCACGGCCGAGGACATCGACGCCGGCATGAAGCTCGGCTGCAACCAGCCCATCGGCCCGCTGGCGCTGGCCGACATGATCGGCCTGGACGTGTGCCTGGCGGTGATGGAGGTCTACCTCGAGCAGTTCGGCGACAGCAAGTACCGCCCCAGCCAGCTGCTCAAGGAAATGGTCGCCGCCGGCCGCCTGGGCCGCAAGACCGGCCGCGGCGTCTACCAGTACTGAGCCAAGCGCGGCTCTCCCGGGGCGGCCTGCCCCGGCCGCTCATTCCAGCGTGATGTTGGTGTCCTTGATCAGGCGCGCCCACTTGCGCTGCTCGGCCTGGATGTACTGCTGCGCCTTGGCCGGCGAGCCGCCCAGCGCGGTGCTGCCCTCGGTGGCCAGCAGCGCAATGGTTTCAGGCTTGGACAGTGCCTTCTCGTTGGCGGCATTGAGCGCCTGCACGACGGCAGCGGGCGTGCCCGCGGGCGCCACCAGCACCTTCCAGTCCACCGCCTCGAAGCCGGCATAGCCGGACTCGGCCACGGTGGGCACGTCGGGAAGAATCGGCAGGCGCGCCGCGGACGTCACCGCCAGCGCGCGCAGCCGCTTGCCCTTGATCATTTCCAGCACCGCCTGCGGGGTGGCGAACATGAAGTCCGTGCTGCCGCCGAGCAGGTCGTTGATGGCCGGACCCGCGCCCTTGTACGGCACGTTCAGCACCTTGAACTTCGCGCGGTGGGCCAGCATCTCGCCCGCCAGATGGCCCACGGTGCCGGTGCCGGCCAGCGCCTGCTTGAGATCGCCGGGCCGGGCCTGCGCGGCCTTGATCGCATCGGCCAGCGACTTCCAGGGCGCGTCGTCGCGCACCACCAGCACCACCGGCTGCGAGGCCACGAGCGCCACTGGCACCAGGTCCTTTTCGGCATTGAAGGGCAGGCGCGGCATCAGCGCGGGATTGATCGCCAGGTTCGCGGTCTGGCCCAGGCCGACCATCAGGCCGTCGGGCTTGGACTTGGCCACGGCATCCATGCCGATGTTGCCGGCCGCGCCGGGGCGGTTTTCCACCACCATGCTCCACTGCGTTTCGGCGGCGATGCGCGCCGCGATGAAGCGCGCCACGGTGTCGGTGCCGCCGCCCGGGGTATAGGGCACGACCAGCTTGATCGGGCGGCCGTCGGGATAGCTCGCGGCCTCGGCCCAGGTCGGCAGCAGGCTGCCCAGCATGGTTGTCGCAATGAGTTGGCGGCGTGTGATGGTTGTCATGTCGTTGTCTCCTCGAGGTTTTGGATCAGGGTTGCAGCGCGGCGATCTCGGCATCGCTGTAGCCGGCTTCGCGCAGCAGCTGCGCGGTGTGCTCGCCGGCCTGCGGCGGCTGCAGGCGCACGCCCGGGCGCGCGCCATCCAGCGTGAACGGCAGCAGCGGCGCCAGCGTCTCGCGGCCATCGCCCAAAGCGATCGGCGCCAGGCCGCCCGTGGCCAGCAGATGCGGGTCCTGCAGCAGTTGCTCGGGCTTGGTGATGGGTGCGAACGGCAGGCCGTTGGCTTCGAACAGCGCGCCGAGTTCGGCCGCCGAATGCGCGGCCAGCAGCGCGCGCAGCTGCGGCATGAGCCACTCGCGTGCCTCGACGCGGCCGTTGTTGGTGGCCAGGCGCGGATCGCCATGCAGCTCGCTCAGGCCCAGCGCGCGGCAGAAGATGTCCCACTGCTTGTCGCTGACCACGGCCAGGAAGATCTGCTCGCCATCGCGCACCGTGAACACGTCGTAGATCGCCCAGGCCGAGACGCGGCTGGGCATGGGCGCGACGCTGCGGCCGGTGATGGCCGCCTGCAGCATGTGCTGGCCGACCAGGAACACGTTGTTCTCGAACAGCGCGGACTGCACCTCGCTGCCCGCGCCGGTCTGCTCGCGCTGCGCGAGCGCGGCCATCGCGCCGATCGCACCGAACATGCCGCCCATGATGTCGTTGACGCTGGTGCCCGCGCGCAGCGGGTCGCCGGGGCGGCCGGTCATATAGGCCAGCCCGCCCATCATCTGCACGACCTCATCGAGCGCCGTGCGGTGCTCGTAGGGGCCGGGCAGGAAACCCTTGTGGCTCACATAGATCAGCCGCGGATTGCGCTGCTTCAGGCGCGCGTAATCCAGGCCCAGCTTTTCCATCACGCCGGCCTTGAAGTTCTCGCTGACGATGTCGGCGCCGTCGATGAGCCGGCGCGCGGCCTCCTGGCCGGCTGCGGTCTTGAGGTCAAGGACCACGCTTTTCTTGTTGCGGTTGAACATCGGGAAGAAGCCCGCGCCCGACCCCCGCAGATTGCGCGTGCTGTCGCCGCCCGGCGGCTCGATCTTGATGACTTCGGCGCCCAGGTCGGCCAGCAGCATGCCGCAGGTGGGGCCCATGACCATATGGGTGAATTCAATGACCCGGATGCCGGCGTAGGGCAGCGCGGGCGCGTTGTTGGTTGCGTTCATGGCAGGTCCGTGCAAAGGGGTCAGCGGGCTTGGGCAAAGCCCTTGGGCAGGCCGGCTTCGGGCGCCATGCCGTAGACCGGCTCGCCCGGCAGTCCGGCCATCAGCGGCGCGCGCGCGGCAAACAGGCGCTCGAGATCGATGCCGGTGCGCACGCCCATGGCCTCGAACATGAACACCAGGTCCTCGGTCACGACGTTGCCCGACGCGCCCGGCGCATAGGGGCAGCCGCCGAGCCCGCCCAGCGAGCTGTCGAAGGTGCGCACGCCTTCGTCCCAGGCGGCCAGGCAGTTGGCCAGGCCCAGGCCGCGCGTGTTGTGCATGTGCGCGGCGCCCGCATGCACGCCGATTTCCGCGCGCAGGCGGCGGAACAGCCGGCGCACCTGGGCCGGGTTGGCATAGCCCACGGTGTCGGACAGGCCCGATTCGTCGGCGCCGGCCTCGATGCACGAGGCGGCCAGGCGGATCACGTCGTCCTCGGCCACCTCGCCCTGCAGCGTGCAGCCGAAGGCCGTGGAGATGCCGGCTTCGAGCTTGACGCCGGGCGCGATCGCATCGCGCAGCTGCGCGATGGCGCGCACCTCCTCGACCATTTGCTGCGGCGTCTTGCGCACGTTGGCCAGCGAATGCGCGGTGCTGGCCGAGACCGGCATGGTCAGCTTGTGCACGCCGGCTTTGAGCGCGTTCTCGGCGCCGCGGCGGTTGGGCACCAGCGCCATCACGGTGATGCCGGAATGGCGCAGCGCATGCCGCACGACCTCGGCGGCATCGGCCATCTGCGGCAGCAATGCCGGCGGCACGAAGGATGCGACCTCGATCTCGCGCACGCCGGCCGCCACCAGCGCATCGATCCAGCGGCACTTGTCGGCCGTGGCCATCGTGGATTTGACCGACTGCAGGCCGTCGCGCGGGCCGACCTCGCTGATCAGCACGGGCGTCTCGGGACTCAGGGACATGGAAGCACTCATTTCATTAGATAGAACGACATTCTCTTAAATAGAATGTTTGCGTGACTTGCCGTCCGCTGTCAAGTGAGAGAATGGCCCCATGCCCCGCAAAGCCCTGAACGAATCCGTTGCCGATGTGGATGCCGCCGCCGGTGGTGTCGCCGCCGTGGACCGCGCACTGAGCCTGCTGGCCGCGTTCCGGCCCGGCGATTCGGCGCTGGGCCTGGCCGAACTGGCCGAGCGCACGCGGCTGTACAAAAGCACGGCGCTGCGCCTGCTGGCCTCGCTGGAGCATGCGCAGTGGGTGCAGCGCCTCGACGACGGGCGTTATGCGGTCGGCGCGCAGGCGCCGCGCCTGCATGCGATCTACCAGGCGGCGTTCTCGCTCGACCGGGTGGTGCTGCCGGTGCTGCGCACGCTGGTGTCGGAGACCGGCGAAAGCGCGGCCTACCATGTGCGCCGCGGCGACACGCGCGTGTGCCTGTACCGCGTTGATTCGCCGCACCCGGTGCGCGACCACATCCGCGCCGGCGACCTGCTGCCCATGGACCGCGGCACGGGCGGCAGGATACTGACCGCCTACGATCCGATCCTGGGCAAGGCGCCCGGACCGGACCGCACGCTCTATGCGCGCATCCGCGCCGACGGCTTCTACACCGCGGTGGGCGACCGGCTGGCCGAGGTCGCGGGCGTATCCGCGCCGGTGCTGCGCGCCGACGGCAGCGTGGCCGCCGCCGTGACGCTGACCTGCCCCGTGCACCGCTACCAGACGCGCTTCGTGCCCGCCGTGCTCAGCGCCGCGCGCAGCCTGTGCGGCCAGGTGGGCGAGGACTGACGCCGCCACCCGCATCGGGGGGACAATAGCGGGCTATGACCCTACCCTCCTCCGCTGGCGCAACAGGCGCCCATCCCTATGAACAGCTCACGCCCGATGTGGTGCTGGATGCACTGGCCTCGGTCGGCCTCTACGGGGATGGCCGCCTCACCGCACTGGGCTCGTACGAGAACCGCGTCTACCAGGCCTATCTCGAGGACGGCGAGCGCGTGGTGGCTAAGTTCTACCGCCCGGGCCGCTGGAGCCGCGCCCAGCTCGACGAGGAACATGCGTTTGCCGCCGAGCTCGCTGCCGCGGAGATTCCCGTCGTCGCGCCCCTGGTCCTGCAGGGCGCGACCCTGCATGAGCATGCGGGCTTCACTTTCTCGGTCAGCCCCTGGCGCGGCGGGCGCCCGCCCGAACTCGATGACTTCGAGGTGCTCGAATGGATCGGCCGCTTCCTGGCGCGCATCCACACCGTGGGCGCGGCGCGGCCGTTCGCGACACGCCCGACGCTGGACCTGCAATGCTTCGGCCAGGATTCGCTCGACTGGCTGCTCGCGGAGAACATCCTGCCGCTCGAGTCCGTCACCGCCTGGCGCACGGGCTGCGAACAGGCGCTGGCGCTGATTGCCGGGAGCCGCGCCGGCGTACCGGGCGAATCCGCGCATTTCGGCCTGCGCGATGCCAGCTGCATCCGCCTGCATGGCGACTGCCATCCGGGCAACATCCTCTGGACGCCCGTGGACGAAGCCGCGGGCACGGGCGGGCCGCATTTCGTCGACCTCGACGATGCGCGCATGGGCCCGGCGGTGCAGGACCTGTGGATGCTGCTGTCGGGCGACCGGCGCCAGCGCACGCAGCAACTCAGCGCCCTGCTCGAGGGCTACGAACAGTTCCGCCCCTTCGACCGGCGCGAACTGGCGCTGATCGAGCCGCTGCGCACGCTGCGCCTGATCCACTACAGCGCCTGGCTCGCGCGCCGCTGGCAGGACCCGATCTTCGCGATCAACTTCCCCTGGTTCGGCAGCCACGATTACTGGCGCGGCCAGACCGACATGCTGCACGAGCAGATCGAGGCCATGCAGGAGGCGCCGCTGGTGGCGTGAGACCACCTCCTTCGACAAGCTCAGGACAGCTCCTTCGACGGACGCTGGAGAGGCCCTTCGACAGGCTCAGGGCGAACGGGAGTATGAGAGCGTGGAGGACTTAGCGCGGACCGCAACCGCCGTAGACCTGGCAATCAGGCACGGCGCGGCCCTGGGCGTCCTGCCACTGGCGCACCGCGCCGGGTGCGGGCACGGATTCGGGCGCGGGTGCGGGCGCCGGCTGAACGCGCGCATTCGGGTCATGCAGCACCGTGGAGCGGCCCACGCCGACCCCGACCGATGCCGGGCCCACGGGCGCGGATACGCCCACGCCGCCATACCCCGTGACCTGGCCGCCGGGGTGCACGCCCACGCCCACACCCACCGGACCCACGCCCGTGCCAACGCCCAGGCTAGGACCACCGCTGCCCATGCCCACGCCGACCGACAGCGGGCCGACGGGAATGCCGACGCCCACGCCAATGGCATTGCAGCCGGCAAGCGCGGCTAGCAGGACGGCGGTGGCGGCGAAGCGGGGGAGTTGGAGCATGGGGCCATTGTGCCGCAGGCAGGTGTTTGGGGAGATAGCCAAGCCCTGAGCTACGGATTGCCTTTTTGCTGGAGGGCAGGACGTTCATCCCTGGACGCAACAAAAAAATCCCCCGGCCCAAAAAGGCGCAGGGGATTCTCATTGGATCGCCGCCGGGATTACACCAGCAGCGCGTTCACCCGCTTGACGTAGGCCGCCGGGTCTTCGGGCATGCCGCCTTCGGCCAGCAGGGCCTGGTCGAACAGGATATGGGCCAGGTCATCGAAATGCACCGAGCCGTCGAGCTTCTTGACCAGCGGGTGCTCGGCGTTGACTTCGAGCACCGGCTTGACTTCGGGCGCGGCCTGGCCGGCCTGCTTGAGCAGGCGCGCCAGCTGGTTGCTCATCGCGTCGTCCTTGACCACCAGGCAGGCCGGCGAATCCACCAGGCGCGTGGTCACGCGCACATCATCGGCCTTGTCCTTGAGCGCTTGCTTGAGCTTGGCCAGCAGCGGCTTGAAGGCTTCGGCGGCTTCCTCGGCAGCCTTCTTCTCGGCTTCGTCCTGGAGCTGGCCCAGGTCGACCGCGCCCTTGGCCACGGACTGCAGTGGCGTGCCGTCGAATTCGGTCAGGTAGTTGAGGGCCCACTCGTCGACGCGGTCGGCCATCAGCAGCACTTCGATGCCCTTCTTCTTGAAGACTTCGAGTTGCGGGCTGCTCTTGGCCGCGGCCAGCGTGTCGGCGGTGATGTAGTAGATCGCTTCCTGGCCCGGCTTCATGCGCGCCTTGTAGTCGGCAAACGACACGGGGGCGCCATCGCTGGTGGTCGAGGGGAAGCGCAGCAGCTTGGCCAGGCGTTCGCGGTTGGCGAAGTCCTCGCCCATGCCTTCCTTGAGCACGGCGCCGAATTCGGCGTAGAACGCGCTGTATTTGCCTTCCTTGGCCTTGTCCTCTTCGCTGACCACATCGGTCACGGCATCGGCCCCGTCCGCGTCCGCGTCCGCGGCCGGCGCGGCATGCGTGTCGTGCCTGGCCAGGTCCTCGAGCATCGACAGCACGCGCTTGGTCGAGCCTTCGCGGATCAGCTTCACGTCGCGGCTTTCCTGCAGCAGTTCGCGGCTCACGTTGAGCGGCAGGTCGGCCGAGTCGATCACGCCCTTGACGAAGCGCAGGTAGCTCGGCAGCAGTGCCTCGGCATCGTCCATGATGAACACGCGCTTGACGTAGAGCTTCACGCCGGCCTTCTTGTCGCGGTTCCACAGGTCGAACGGGGCCTTGGCCGGGATGTAGAGCAGCTGCGTGTACTCGGCATTGCCTTCGACGCGGTTGTGCGCCCAGGTCAACGGGTTCTCGGAGTCATGGCTGATCGCGCGGTAGAACTCCTGGTACTGCTCGGGGGTCACGTCCTTCTTCGGACGGGTCCACAGCGCGCTGGCCTGGTTGACGGTTTCCCATTCGCCGGTCTTGACCATGCCGCCGGGCTGGCGGCCGCCGTTCTCGTCGCCGGGCACCAGCAGTTCGCCGTCCTTCCACTCTTCCTTTTCCATCAGGATGGGCAGGCTGATGTGGTCGGAGTACTTGCCGATGATCTGCTTGAGCTTCCAGGCATTGAGGTATTCGTCGGCGTCTTCGCGCAGGTGCAGCGTCACGGCCGTGCCGCGCTGGGCGCGGGTGATCTGTTCGACCTCGAATTCGCCCGTGCCGCCGCTGACCCAGCGCACGCCTTGCTCGGCGGGCAGGCCGGCGCGGCGCGATTCGACGGTGATCTTGTCGGCCACGATGTAGCCCGAGTAGAAGCCCACGCCGAACTGGCCGATCAGCTGGGCATCGGACTTCTGGTCGCCCGAGAGCTTGCGCATGAAGTCCTTGGTGCCGCTCTTGGCAATCGTGCCCAGGTGCTCGATGGCTTCCTGCTCGCTCATGCCGATGCCGTTGTCGGCAATGGTCAGCGTGCGCGCGTCCTTGTCGAACGACACGCGCACCTCGAGCTGCGGCTGGTCTTCATAGAGCGCGGTGTTGTTCAGCGCCTCGAAGCGCAGCTTGTCGCAGGCATCGGAGGCATTCGAGACCAGCTCGCGCAGAAAGATTTCCTTGTTGGAATACAGCGCGTGCGTCACCAGGTGCAGCAGCTGCGCGACTTCGGCCTGGAAGGAATGGGTTTGCTTGCTCATAGGTGGAAATGGAGTTTTTGCGGGTTGCAACGTCAATCTGCAGGCATCTGGGGCCTGGCTCCGGATTATCAAGGCGGATGGCGCTCAGCAAAAAAAAGAGCGCCGAAGCGCTCTTTTGCGGTCACCGGAGGCCGGCTTCAGAAGCTTTCGTCGGCGCCCAGGTAGCGCCACTGGCCGGCGGGCAGGTTGCCCAGCACGACCTTGCCGATGCGGATGCGCTTGAGGCCCACGACCTTGAGGCCGACGAGTTCGCACATGCGGCGGATCTGGCGCTTCTTGCCTTCGGTCAGCACGAAGCGCAGCTGCTCGGGGTTCTGCCACTCGACCTTGGCCGGCTTGAGCGGCTGGTCGTCGAGCGACAGCCCGTGGCACAGGCGCGCGAGCTGCTCGGCGGGGAAGCGCTCCTGCACGTTGACCTGGACATCGCCATAGGTCACGCGCACCAGATACTCCTTGTCGATCTCCGAGTCCTCGCCGATCAGCTGGCGCGCGACGCGGCCGTCCTGGGTCAGCACCAGCAGGCCCACGGAATCGATGTCGAGCCGGCCGCAGGGCGCAAGGCCCTTGAGCTGCGAGAAGTTGAAGCGCGTCGGGCTGCCATCCTGGTTCCAGCGGCTTTGCGCGTTGATCAGCGCCACGGCCGGCGTATGGCCGTCCTCGGCCTGGCCGCTGACATAGCCCATGGGCTTGTGCATCAGGATGGTGACCTGCTGCTCCTGCACGCCCTTGGCGGCATCGTCCACGGTGATGCGGTCGGATGGCAGGACCATCACGCCCATCTCGGCGACCTGGCCGTTAACGCGCACCCAGCCCTTTTCAACCCAGTCGTCGGCCTCGCGGCGCGAGCACAGGCCCATGTCGGCCATGCGCTTGTTGATGCGCACCGAACCGGGCGCGGCATCCTGCTGCTGCGCGGCCTGGGGCGGGCGCTTGACGGGAATCTTGCGCGCGTCGGCGCCAGTGGGCACCTGGTAGGTGCGGATACCGGTGAATGGACGGCGCGGGGCTTCGTCGCTGTTGCGCTCGTCGCGGCCACCGCGATCGGCGCCCGGGCCGAAGGAACGGCCGGCGGGACGCGCACGCTCGCCACCGCCGGAACGGCGGTCGTCGCGGCGCGGGCCGTCGCGGCCTTCAAAACGCGGACCGCCATCGGGACGGCCAAAGCCGCCGCCTTCACGCGGACCCGCCGAGCGCGGGCCGCGCTCGTCGCGGCGCGGACCGTCGCGGCCCTCGAAGCGTGGAGCGCCGTCGGGGCGACCGAAACCGCCCTCACGCGGGCCGCCCTGACGCGGGCCGCCCTGACGCGGGCCGCGGTCGTCGCGGCGCGGGCCGTCGCGGCCTTCAAAGCGTGGAGCGCCATCGGGACGGCCAAAACCGCCGCCTTCGCGCGGACCGGCCGAGCGCGGGCCGCGGTCGTCGCGGCGCGGGCCGTCGCGGCCCTCAAAGCGTGGTGCGCCATCGGAACGGCCAAAACTGCCCTCGCGGCCGCCACCTTCGCGCGGACCACGCGGGCCCTCCTGGCGCGGGCCGCCCTCACGCGGGCCGCCGCGCGGATCATCACGGCGCGGGCCGTCGCGCCTTTCAAAGCGCGCAGCGCCCGAAGGACCGCGCTGGCGGTCGCCATAGGGAGCGGAGGAACGGGCGGCGCCATCGCGGCTGCCACCGGGTTTGCCGGCGCGGCCACCGCCGCCGCCACCCGAGGAACGGGGAGCGGGCGCCGGCGCGGCCGGCTTGGAAGTGATGCGCAGGGTGGCACGCGGGCCGGAGCCAGGCGTGCGGGGGGAAGATGGGGAGGAAGACATTTGCCGCTATTGTCGCCGTCCTGCCCCGAGGCTGCTTGCTACCAGTTGTTAGGCCAGGGCGTTGCCCGGCCATAGCCGGCCCGCCCTCAGGCGGCAGCCATTGGCCCGCCAGGGGAAAGGGTCATGAGCCGGCGGCGCTCAGGCACTGGCCGCGAGGCCTTCGGCCGCGGCGGCATGGGACAGGAATTGGGCATTGCGCAGCGCCGCGAGATCGAGCACGCGCAGCCCGCCGTATTCGATGCGGATCGCGCCCTGCTCCTGCAGGTTGGCCAGCGCCTCGTTCACGCGCTGGCGCGACAGGCCGACCAGATAGGCCAGTTCCTGCTGCGTGATGCGCAGCACCTGGGCCATGCCCGGGTAGAGCACGGGATTGAAGAACGCCGCGAGGCTGCGCGCCACGCGCACCTCGGGGCTGTTCATGCGGTCGCTTTCGCGCGCCGCGATGAACTGTCCAAGCCGCTCGTTGAGCTGGTCGAGCACGAAGCGGTTGAAATTCAGCGAATGGTCGAGCAGCCAGTGGAAAGTGTCGATGGGCAGGCCCGCGACCACGCTCTTGCGCAGTGCCTGGATGTTGTAGCGGTAGGGCTCGCGCTTGACCACCGTGCCCTCGCCGACCCAGCCGCCGGGCGGCACGCCGGTGAAGGTCACGGTCTGGCCATGCGCATTGTCGGAGTGGATCTTGAGCAGGCCCTCGACCAGCCCGAACCAGTAGGTCACGGGCCGGCCGATGCGGCAGATGTAGTCGCCCGGCAACGCATCGCCCACCAGCAGCGCCGCTTCGGCGCGCGCGCGCTCATGGGGCTGGAGCACGTTCAGCCAGGAAATATTGCGCAATTCCTGGGGCGTGGGTTCGCGGCGGCGCTGGTGCAGGGACAGTTCATGGCTCATCCCATGAGCATGACCCTGCGCGCCCCGGTTGCCGATCGGGGATTTCCCACCGGTGGACGCGGTTGCGAGGGGCTGGCGCGACGCGCGTTTTCCCGCTAAGGAGTTTCCCCCAGATTGTCGCCGCCAAGACAAAAAGGCGTCAAACCTGTTCCTAAGATGAAGTTACAAATCAAGCAACATCGCCCGGCCTGTTCACCTTTCCGAGGATAAGCAATGACCACCACGTTCCCGCATTTGCTGCAAAAGCATGCCGCCGAACGCCCCGGCGCGCCCGCGCTGCGGGAGAAGGAATACGGCATCTGGCAGACCTGGAGCTGGCAGCAGGCCGCCCAGGAAGTGCGCCACTTCGCCTGCGGCCTGGCCACGCTGGGCTTCGCGCGCGGCCAGAACCTGGCGTTCATCAGCGACAACCGTCCGCATGTCTATCTGGGCTTCGTTGCCGTGCAGAGCCTGGGCGGCGTGCCCATCCCGCTGTACCAGGACGCGGTGGCCGCGGAAATGGTGTTCGTGCTGCAGGATGCCGACATTGCGTTTGCGTTTGCCGAGAACCAGGAACAGGTCGACAAGCTGCTGGAAATCCGCGAGACCGTGCCCGGCATCCGCCACATCATCTATGACGATCCGCGCGGCCTGCGCCATTACGACCAGCCCGGCCTGATCAGCACCGCCGAGCTGATGGCACGCGGCGCCGAGTGGGATGCGCAGCATCCTGGCGCCTGGGAGGCCGGCCTGGCGCAGCTGCGGCCCGAGGATGTCTCGGTCATCCTCTATACCTCGGGCACCACGGGCAAGCCCAAGGGCGTGTGCCAGACGCATGCGAGCTTCGTGCTGTCGGCCATGGGCGGCGTGCAGGTCGACGGGCTGGACGCCAGCGACAACGTGATCTGCTACCTGCCGCCGGCCTGGGTCGGCGACCACCTGTTCTCGCTGGCGCAGTGGCTGGTGGCGGGCTTCACCATCAACTGCCCCGAATCGGCATCGACGGTCGCCATCGACCTGCGCGAGATCGGCCCGACCTATTACTTCGCGCCGCCGCGCATCTTCGAAGGCATGCTGACCTCGGTGTCGATCCGCATGGAAGACGCGGCCGCGCCCAAACGCTGGCTGTTCGAGCGCTGCATGCAGCTCGCGCGCCGCGTCGGCTCGGACATCCTCGACGGCAAGCCCGTGGGCTTTGTCGACCGCATGCTCTACAAGCTTGGCGACCTGGCGATCTACGGGCCGCTGCGCAACGTGATGGGGCTGTCGCACATCCGCGTCGCCTACACGGCCGGCGCGGCCATCGGCCCCGACCTGTTCCGCTTCTTCCGCTCGATCGGCATCAACCTCAAGCAGCTCTACGGCCAGACCGAGACCTGCGCCTATGTCTGCATCCAGCACAACGGCCAGGTCAAGCTGCACACCGTGGGCCAGGCCGCGCCCGGCATCGAGCTCAAGCTGGCCGACAACGGCGAGGTGCTGGTCAAGGGCGTGTCGGTGCTCAAGGAGTACTACAAGCGCCCCGACGCCACGGCCGAGGTCATCGACGAGCAGGGCTACTTCCACACCGGCGACGCGGGCGTGATCGACGCCGACGGCCACCTGCGCATCATCGACCGCGCCAAGGACGTGGGCCGCACCAATGGCGGCGCGATGTTCGCGCCCAACTACATCGAGAACAAGCTCAAGTTCTTCGCGCACATCAAGGAGGCGGTGTGCTTCGGCCACCAGCGCGACCAGGTCTGCGCCTTCATCAACATCGACTTCGAGGCCGTGGGCAACTGGGCCGAGCGCCAGGGCCTGCCCTATGGCGGCTATGTCGACCTGACGTCCAAGCCGCAGGTGCAGGCGCTGATCGCCGAGTGCATTGCCAAGGTCAACGCCGACCTGGCCAGCGAGGACGGCATGGCGGGCACGCAGATCGCGCGCTTCCTGGTGCTGCACAAGGAGCTCGACCCCGATGACGACGAGCTGACCCGCACCCGCAAGGTGCGGCGCAACTTCATTGCCGACAAGTACGGCGTGCTGGTCGATGCGCTCTACGCGGGCCGCACCGAGCAGTTCATCACCACCCAGGTCAAGTTCGAAGACGGCCGTACCGGCAGCCTGAGCGCCACGCTCAAGCTGCTCGACGCCAAGACCTTTGCCCCGGCCAAGGCGGCCGCCTGACGCCGTCCAAGGAAACGCATGCGCACCCAACCCATAGGCGATGTCATCCTCGACATCCAGAACCTCAGCCTGCGCTTCGGCGGCGTCAAGGCGCTGACCGACATCTCGTTCAACGTGCGCGAGCACGAGATCCGCGCCATCATCGGCCCGAACGGCGCGGGCAAGAGTTCGATGCTCAACTGCATCAACGGCGTCTACACGCCCTCCGAAGGCAGCATCACCTTCCGCGGCAAGACCTTCTCGCACATGAACAGCCGCCAGGTCGCCGAGATGGGCGTGGCGCGCACCTTCCAGAACCTGGCGCTGTTCAAGGGCATGAGCGTGATCGACAACATCATGACCGGCCGCAACCTGAAGATCAAAAGCAACCTGCTGATGCAGGCGCTGCATGTCGGCCCGGCGGCGCGTGAGGAAGCGCGCCACCGCGAGTTCGTCGAGCACATCATCGACTTCCTCGAAATCCAGGCCTACCGCAAGACGCCCGTGGGCCAGCTGCCCTACGGCCTGCAAAAGCGCGTCGACCTGGGCCGCGCGCTGGCGATGGAGCCGCAGGTGCTGCTGCTCGACGAACCCATGGCCGGCATGAACGTGGAAGAGAAGCAGGACATGTGCCGCTTCATCCTCGATGTCAACGACGAGTACGGCGCGACCATCGTGCTGATCGAGCACGACATGGGCGTGGTCATGGACATCTCCGACCGCGTCGTGGTGCTCGACTACGGCAAGAAGATCGGCGACGGCGAGCCCGCCGCCGTGCGCAGCAATCCCGACGTGATCCGCGCCTATCTGGGCAACTCGCATTGAGCGCACAACCAAGGCGCAAGGAGCAACCCCATGGCATTCTTTCTCGAAACCCTTTTTGGCGGCCTGATGGTCGGCATGCTCTACGCGCTGGTCGCGCTGGGCTTCGTGCTGATCTTCAAGGCGTCGGGCGTGTTCAATTTTGCGCAGGGCGCGATGGTGCTGTTCTCGGCCCTCGCGATGGCGCGTTTTTCCGAGTGGATTCCCCAGTGGCTGGGCATCGCGCCGGGCCTGCTGGGCAATCTGCTGGCGATCCTGGTCGCGCTGGCGCTGATGGTCGTCGTCGCGTGGCTGATCGAGCGGCTCGCGCTGCGCCACCTGGTCAACCAGGAGCCGATCACGCTGCTGATGGCCACGCTGGGCATCGCCTACCTGCTTGACGGCCTGGGCCCGCTGATCTTCGGCAGCGCGGTCTACAGCATCGACGTGGGCATGCCCAAGGACCCGATCTTCGTGCTCGGCGGCCTGTTCGAGGGCGGCCTGCTGGTGAGCCAGGAAGACCTCTACGCGGCCGGCATCGCGACGCTGCTGGTGATCGGCCTGGCGGTGTTCTTCCAGAAGACCAAGACCGGCCGCGCGCTGCGCGCCGTGGCCGACGACCACCAGGCGGCGCAGTCGATCGGCATTCCGCTGTCGCGCATCTGGGTCATCGTCTGGTCGGTGGCCGGCGGCGTGGCGCTGGTGGTCGGCATCATCTGGGGCTCCAAGCTCGGCGTGCAGTTCTCGCTGTCGCTGGTGGCGCTCAAGGCGCTGCCGGTGGTGATCCTGGGCGGCCTGACCTCCATTCCCGGCGCGATCGTCGGCGGCCTGATCATCGGCGTCGGCGAGAAGCTCTCCGAGGTCTACATCGGCCCGATGGTCGGCGGCGGCATCGAGACCTGGTTTGCCTACGGCCTGGCGCTGGCTTTCCTGCTGGTGCGTCCGCAGGGCCTGTTTGGCGACAAGATCATCGACCGCGTCTGAGACCGTTGCAGGAGATTCCCCATGTTCTATCGTGAAAACGGCCAGTTCAAGACCAGCTACGCGGCCGACCAGCAGATCTTCCCGATCGCCCAGGACCGCATCGCGATCCTTGCCATCCTGCTGCTGGCCTTCGTCGCCGTGCCGCTGGGTGTCAGCGACTACACCTTCCAGGCGGTGCTGATCCCCTTCCTCATCATGGCGCTGGCCGCGATGGGCCTGAACATCCTGGTCGGCTACTGCGGCCAGATCTCGCTGGGCACGGGCGCCTTCATGGCCGTGGGCGCGTATGCCGCCTACAACCTGCAGGTGCGCATCGAGGGCATGCCGCTGCTGCTGTCGCTGCTCGGCGGCGGGCTGTGCGCGATGGCCTTCGGCGTGGTGTTCGGCCTGCCCAGCCTGCGCATCCGCGGGCTGTACCTGGCCGTGGCCACGCTGGCCGCGCAGTTCTTCATGGACTGGCTCGCCAGCCGCGCCTCGTGGGTCACCAACAACTCCTCGTCGGGCTCGGTCAGCGCCGGCCAGCTGTCGATCGCCGGCTGGGTCATCGACACGCCGGCCGAGAAGTACCTGCTGTGCCTGAGCCTGCTGTGCATCCTGGGCCTGCTGGCCAAGAACCTGGTGCGCAGCGCCACGGGCCGCAACTGGATGGCGATGCGCGACATGGACGTCGCGGCCTCGGTGATCGGCATCCGCCCGGTCTACGCCAAGCTCAGCGCGTTTGCCGTGAGCTCCTTCATCGTCGGTATCGCCGGCGCGCTCTGGGGCTTCGTGCACCTGGGCGCGTGGGAACCCGCGGCGTTCAGCCTCGACCGCTCCTTCCAGTTGCTGTTCATGATCATCATCGGCGGCCTGGGCTCGATCATGGGCAGCCTGTTCGGCGCGGCGTTCTTCGTGCTGCTGCCGCTGGTGCTGACGCATGTCCCGCACTGGCTCGGCCTGCCGCTGTCCACGGCCAGCGCCACCTACATCGAACACATGGTCTTTGGCGCGCTGATCGTTTTCTTCCTGATCGTCGAACCCCACGGCCTGGCCCGGCTGTGGTCCACCGCCAAGCAGAAACTGCGGCTCTGGCCTTTCCCGCATTGAGTCCCAGCTTGAAGCACTCGCCCCGAAGTGCCCGATCCTTCCCAGTGATCCTGTTCTCAAAAACCTTAGGAGACAAAAGATGATGTTCAAGAAAGCTGCGCTTGCCGCCGCCACCGCTGCCCTGGGATTCGGGGCGCTGCTCGCGGCCCCGGCCGCCATGGCCCAGGACCAGTTCGTGCCCTTGCTGGTCTACCGCACCGGCCAGTTCGCGCCCCTGGGCATTCCATGGGCCGACGGCAAGCAGGACTACCTCAAGCTGGTCAACGCCAAGGGCGGCGTCAACGGCGTCAAGATCTCCTACGAGGAGTGCGAGACCGCCTATGACACGGCCAAGGGCGTCGAATGCTACGAGCGCCTGAAGAACAAGGACGGCGGCGCGGCCAGCTTCGACCCGCAATCCACCGGCATCACCTTCGCGGTCAGCGACAAGGCGCCGGGCGACAAGCGCTCCATAGTGACCATGGGCTACGGCCTGTCGCAGTCGGCCAACGGCGCGGTGTTCGAGTGGAACTTCCCGCTGCTGGGCAACTACTGGACCGCGGCCGATTCCATCATCCAGGACATCCTGAAGAAGGAAAAGGGCAGCCTCAAGGGCAAGAAGATCGCGCTGGTCTACCACGACTCGCCCTATGGCAAGGAACCGATCCCGCTGCTGCAAAAGCGCGCCGAGAAGGAAGGCTTCCAGCTGATGCTGCTGCCCGTCACCGCGCCCGGCGTCGAGCAGAAGTCGACCTGGCTGCAGGTGCGCCAGCAGCGCCCCGACTATGTGCTGCTTTGGTCGGCCGGCGTCATGACTCCCACCGCCATCCGCGAGGCCCAGGCCACGAACTTCGCGCGCGACAAGATCTACGCCATCTGGTGGGCCGGCTCGGACCATGACGTGAAGGACATCGGTGCCGGCGCCAAGGGCTACAACACCGTGACCATCCACAACACCGCCGAGCGCGACAAGGTGCATGACGAGATCAAGAGCATGGTCTACGACAAGAACCAGGGCACGGCATCGAACGTGAGCAGCGTCGGCGCCATGGCCCATACGCGCGGCATGGTGATCTCGATGCTGCAGGTCGAAGCCATCCGCACCGCGCAGGAGAAATACGGCAAGGGCAAGGTCATGACGCCCGAGCAGGTGCGCTGGGGCCTGGAGAACCTGAACCTGACGCAGGAAAAGCTCAACGCGCTGGGCTTCGGCAAGATCCTGCGCCCGATCCAGACCAGCTGCACCAACCACCTGGGCACCGACTGGTCGCGCATCGCGCAGTGGGATGGATCGAAGTGGAACGTGGTGTCCGACTGGTACCAGGGCGACAAGTCGATGGTCGAGCCGCTGGTCAAGGAATACGCCGACAAGTACGCCAAGGAAAAGAACGTCAAGGTGCGCAGCTGCAACTGATGGCGCTGCTGCCGGCCGGGCCCGCGAGGCGCCCGGCCGGCGCCGTCCCGAGTTTTCGTGTTTTTGCTCAGCGAGGCTGAATCCATGTCCGAATCCACTGCCCCCACCTCTGCCGCCCCGGCGCCGGCCACCGATGCGCCGCTGCTGGTGGTCAACGGCATCGAGGTCATCTACAACCATGTGATCCTGGTGCTCAAGGGCGTATCGCTGCAGGTGCCGCGCCAGAGCATCGTGGCGCTGCTGGGCGGCAACGGCGCGGGCAAGACCACCACGCTGCGCGCGATCTCCAACCTGCTGCGCGGCGAGCGCGGCGAAGTCACCAAGGGCACGATCGCGCTCGAAGGCGAGCAGATCGCCAACCTCACGCCGTCCGACCTGGTGCGCCGCGGCGTGGTGCAGGTCATGGAAGGCCGGCACTGCTTCGCCCACCTGAGCATCGAGGAAAACCTGCTGACCGGCGCCTACACGCGCACCAACGCCGGCGAGATCGCCGCCAACCTCGAGAAGGTCTACACCTATTTCCCGCGCCTGAAGACGCGGCGCCACTCGCAGGCCGCCTACACCTCGGGCGGCGAGCAGCAGATGTGCGCCATCGGCCGCGCGCTGATGAGCAACCCGCGCATGGTGCTGCTCGACGAACCCTCGATGGGCCTGGCGCCGCAGATCGTCGAGGAGGTGTTCAACATCGTCAAGGACCTGAATGCGCGCGAGCAGGTCACCTTCCTGCTGGCCGAGCAGAACACCAGCATGGCGCTGCGCTATGCCGACTACGGCTACATCATGGAAAGCGGCCGCATCGTCATGGACGGCCCGGCCACCGACCTGGCCAACAACGAGGACGTCAAGGAGTTCTACCTCGGCATGGGCGGCGGCGAGCGCAAGAGCTTCAAGGACGTCAAGAGCTACAAGCGGCGCAAGCGCTGGCTGGCGTGAGCGGCCCCGCCCCTTCAGCCCCCAGCGTTGACCCCGCGCTTGTCCCCCACCGTTCGCCCTGAGCCTGTCGAAGGGTGTACGGGCCCTGACCTGTACGCCCCTGCAAGTGGATCCGCCAAGGAATTCTTCATGACCGAGCATTACGACGCGCTTGAATCGCGCTCCCCCCAGGAACGCGAACAGGCCCTGATGGCCGCGCTGCCGCAGCAGATCGCGCATGCGCAGCAGGCTTCCCCGGCATTTGCCGAAATCCTCGCCGGCATCGATGCCGCCGCCGTCACCTCGCGCGCCGCGCTGGCGAAACTGCCCGTGACGCGCAAGTCGCAGTTGCTCGAGCGCCAGGTCGCGCAGCGCGCCGGCACCCCGTTTGGCGGCTTCAGCGCGCTGGCGTTCGGCGCGCAGATGCCGCGCGTTTTCTCCAGCCCCGGCGGCATCTACGAACCCGAAGGCTGCGGGCGCGACTACTGGCGCATGGCGCGCGCCATCCACGCCGCGGGCTTTCGCGCGGGCGAA
Organism: Comamonas antarctica; assembly: GCF_013363755.1. Lineage (NCBI taxonomy): Bacteria > Pseudomonadati > Pseudomonadota > Betaproteobacteria > Burkholderiales > Comamonadaceae > Comamonas > Comamonas antarctica. The sequence continues at coordinate 328,841 of NZ_CP054840.1, read as the reverse complement.
CTGGTGCACAACAGCTTCAGCTACCACTTCGTGCCCGCGGGCGCGATGATGGAAACCGGTGCCCAGGCGCTGGGCTGCACGGTGTTTGCCGCGGGCACGGGCCAGACCGAGCAGCAGGTGCAGGCAATTGCCGATCTGCGCCCCGCGGGCTACATCGGCACGCCCAGCTTCCTGCGCATCCTGATGGAAAAGGCCCAGGGCCAGGGGCAGAGCCTGCCGAGCCTGCGCAAGGCCCTGGTGTCGGGCGAGGCCTTTCCGCCCTCGCTGCGCGACTGGCTGGCCGAGCGCGGGGTCGACGGCTACCAGTGCTATGCCACCGCGGACCTGGGGCTGATCGCCTATGAAACCCCGGCGCGCGAAGGCCTGGTGGTCGACGAGAACGTGATCGTCGAGATCGTGCGCCCGGGCACCGACGATCCGGTGCCCGAGGGCGAGGTCGGCGAACTGGTCGTGACCACGCTCAACCGCGGCTATCCGCTGGTGCGCTTCGGCACGGGCGACCTGTCGGCCGTGCTGCCGGGTCCCTGCCCCACGGGCCGCACCAATATCCGCATCCGCGGCTGGATGGGCCGCGCCGACCAGACCACCAAGGTGCGCGGCATGTTCGTGCACCCGGCGCAGATCCAGCAGGTCGTGCAGCGCTTTGCGCTGGTCGCCCGTGCGCGTCTGGTGGTGCGCGGCGAGATGGCCAATGACAGCATGGAACTGTGGGTGGAAACCCACGCCGGCGAAGATGCGGCCCTGCTGCGCCAGATCGAGGAATGCGTGCGCGACCTGACCAAGCTGCGCTGCGACGTGCGGCCGCTGGCGCCGGGCGCGCTGCCCAACGACGGCGTAGTGATCGAAGACGCGCGCAGCTATCGCTGAGATAGTTTCTGTTGATAAATATCAGCAAGCGCCCTGCATCGGGCGCGTTTACAGGGAAAACACTTATTTTTTGATAGCAGAAAAAGCCGCATTCGTTCTTATGATCGAGCTCCCAAAAGGAGCCCATCTCATGCAGAAGTTGTTCAAGCTGGCAAGCATCGCCCTGGCCGCCGTCGCCGCTACCGGAGTCCAGGCCCAGGACTTCCCCGCCGCCGGCAAGCCCATCACCATCGTGGTGCCGTTCACCGCCGGCGGCCCGACCGACCGCGTGGCGCGCGATCTGGCCGATTCAATGCGCAAGCACCTGAACAACGCCACCATCGTCATCGACAACTCCGCCGGCGCCGGCAGCGCGGTCGGCATCGCCAAGGTGGCGCGCGCCAATCCTGACGGCTACACGCTGCTGCTGAACCACATCGGCATGGCCACCGTGCCCACGCTGTACCGCAAGCTGTCGTTCAACGTGGCCAACGACTTCGAATACCTGGGCATCATCAACGATGTGCCCATGACGCTGATCGGCAAGCCCACGCTGCCCGCCGACAACTACAAGGACCTGGTTGCCTGGATCGGCAAGAACAAGGGCCAGGTCAACCTCGCCAACGCCGGTGTCGGTTCGGCTTCGCACCTCTGCGGCCTGATGCTGCAGTCGACGCTGAAGATGGAAATGACCCCCGTGCCCTACAAGGGCGCGGCGCCCGCGATTGCCGACCTGATGGGCAACCAGGTCGACCTGCTGTGCGACCAGACCACCAACACCACGGCGCAGATCGAGTCGAAGAAGGTCAAGGCCTATGGCGTCACCACGCCCAAGCGCCTGACCACGCCGGCACTCAAGAACCTGCCGACGCTCGACGAAGCCGGCCTGAAGAACTTCCAGGTCACCGTGTGGCACGGCCTGTACGCGCCCAAGGGCACGCCCGCCGCCGTGACCAAGAAGGTCAACGAGGCGATGCGCCTGGCGCTCAAGGACCCCGAGTTCATCCGCAAGGAAGAACAGCTGGGCGCGGTGATCGCCAACGACGACCGCCTCACGCCCGAAGGCCACAAGAAGTTCGTGCAGTCGGAAATCGCCACCTGGGGCAAGGTCATTCAAGCCGCTGGCGCCTACGCGGACTGATCGCTCTTACGGATGAAAAAAGCCAGCCTCGCGGCTGGCTTTTTTCATGTCTGCTGGAAAGCAGGATTACTCGCGCGCCAGCCGTGCGGCCATGCGCCGCTCGAGGTCGACGTAGGCATCGTCGGCAACGTCATAGACCACCTTCAGCACCCTGCCGCCGCGGAATGCAAAGCCGCACGGGTACGCGCTGGAGACCGGGTCGCCGCTGTCGCGTCCGACCGCCAGGCCTTCGCCGGACAGCGCATAGTGGCCGCATTGGGTGCGGAAGGCGGCGCCTGCCAGTGTCTGGTCGTCAATGTGCAGCGTCATGGTGCCCAGCGCCTCCATCTTCGCGCTCACGGATTCCTTCTCGAACGCCACGCCCACGATGTGGCGCCCCGGCGTGGGCGCGGGCGCGCTGAGCCTTTGCTCGGGCGCGATGCCCAGGAAGTTGTAGACGAAGTGCAGCCGGCCGTCCTTGACGAACAGCGTGTAGCCGCCAAAGCGCGAGCCCTGCGCGACGATCACGCCCTGCGTATCCCGGGTGAACTCGACCTCGGCCAGGATCTTGAACGACACGCCCAGCGTGTGCGCGGCCGCGGCCTCGGTCACCTCGCAGGTATCCGGGTAGTAGACGAAGCGGCCCCCGGCGGGCACGGGCGCGCGGTATTCGAGCGCCGCCATGTCGGCCGCGCCATAGTCGTTGAGCGGCAGCACATGGTTTTTCTTTGCTTCCTCCAGCCACAGCGCCTGCAACTCCTTGAGCTTTTCGGGCTGCTCGGCCGCGAGGTCATGGGCCTCGGCCCGGTCGGCATCGGTGTGGAACAGCTGCCAGCGGTCCTGGTCGAAGCCGCCCCTGCCCAGCGACGGCCCGCGCTCGGCCGCGGCCTTCCAGCCGCGGTGCCAGATGCCGCGCGCGCTCAGCATCTCGTAATACTGCGTCTGCTTGCGCGTGGGCGCGTCGGCGGCGTCGAAGCTGTAGCGCATCGACACGCCATCGAGCGGCGATTGCTTCACGCCATCGACCACTTCCGGCATGCCGACGCCGCAGCAGTCCAGGATCGTCGCCACGACATCGGTGCAGTGGTGGTACTGGTGGCGGATCTCGCCGCGCGCCTTGAAGCCCTTGGGCCAGTGGATGACCATCGGGTCGGCCGTGCCGCCCGCGTACTGCGCGTAGCGCTTGAACATGCGGTAGGGCGTGCTGAAGGCCATGGCCCAGCCGGTCGGGTAATGGTTATAGGTGTCGGGCGAGCCCAGCTTGTCGATCATCGCCAGGTTGTCCTGGATGTCGTCGGGGTAGCCGTTGAAGAAGCGGTTCTCGTTGACCGAGCCGTTGGGACTGCCCTCGCCCGACGCGCCGTTGTCGGCGCAGTACAGGACCAGCGTGTTGTCGAGCTGGCCAGATTCCTCGAGGTAGTCGATCACGCGCCCGGTCTGCACGTCGGTGTACTCGGACAGCCCGGCGTAGACCTCGGCCATGCGGCTGAACAGGCGCTTTTCGTCGTATGACAGCGAAGCCCAGGGGCGCACGCGGTCGCCCGCCACGAAGCTGCCGTCCTCCATGGGATTGGCCGGCGTCAGCGCCGTGCCCTTGGGCAGCACGCCCTTGTCGATCATGCGCGCCAGCACCCAGTCGCGGTAGGCCTCGTAGCCATCGTCGAACTGGCCCCGGTACTTGTCGATGTACTCCTGGGGCGCATGGTGCGGCGCATGGTTGGCGCCGGGGCAGTACCACAGGTACCAGGGCTTTTGCGGCCGCGACTGCTTGCTGTCGCGAATGAACCCGATGGCCTTGTCGGCAATGTCCTTGGAGAAGTGGTAGCCCTGCTCGGGCTGGGCCGGCTGCTCGACGAAATGGTTGTCCTCGATCAGCTCGGGATACCACTGGTTGGTCTCGCCGCCCAGGAAGCCATAGAAGCGGTCATATCCGAGCCCGAGCGGCCAGTGCCTGCGGCTCGCGCCGATATCGAGCGAATCGACCGGGACGTTGTGGTTCTTGCCGACCCAGAAAGTGCTCCAGCCGGCGTTGCGCAGCACCGTGGCCAGGGTCGCGTTCTCGGGCGGAATGTGGCCCGAGTAGCCCGGAAATCCGCTGGCCATGTCGGCCACGGTGCCAAAGCCATTGTGGTGGTGGTTGCGCCCGGTGAGGAAGGTCGAGCGCGTGGCGGAACAGATCGCCGTGGTGTGCCATTGCGAATAGGTCAGGCCATTCTTCGCCAGCCGCTCGAGCGTGGGCATGCGGATGCGCCCGCCGTAAGGCGACCAGGCCGCGCAGTCGGTGTCGTCGTAGAGGATGACCAGCACGTTCGGCGCATCCCTGGGCGCCTCGGGGTCCAGGAAGGCATCCCAGTCGGGCTGGCTGTCGCGGATGTCGAGTTCGATCTTGCCGTTGAATTTCTTCGTCATGGCAGGCTTCTGTCTGGGTCTGAATTCCTGGGGGGCGCAATGCGCGCGGCAGTGGTCGGCGGCGTCAGCCCAGCGGCTCGAAGTCGCCGGGCTTCCAGCTGCCGTCGAACGCCGGTGCCTGCGGACCATAGATGCGGAAATAAACGAACCAGCCGTTGCCCGGCGTGGTCTGGATCCAGCGCCCGGTCTGGCCAGCCGGTTCGCTGGGGCCGAAGAACAGGTCGACGGACTGCGCATCGCCCAGCTGGCTCAGCTCCTGCAGCGAGCGCAGCGCGGCCTTGCCCTGGGGCGTGCGGATCTGCGAGCGGGTCGCGGCGTCATAAACCGTCACCGACCAGAACAGCTTGCCGGGCACGGGCAGCGGCACCGTGAGCTGGTAGTGTTTACCGCCTTCGAGATAGGCGCCGCTGCGGTCGCGCAGCCCCAGCCAGTAGAGCGAGCCGGCCTGCGGATCGCGCCGGAACATCGCGGGCGAGGCGCCAATCGCCTGGTAGAACCATTTCTCGCGCGCGGACGTGTCGACGTAGTAGGCGGTGTTGAAATCGCCGTCCTCGAAGCGCAGCGCCGCCCATTCCCACTGGCGGTCGGGCCAGACCATGCGCTCGGGCCGCCGGTCGGCAAAGCTCTGCGCGCGCATCTGGGCAATGCCCTGCTGCGCCGCGCGTTCGAGCAGCGCCTTCAGGCGCGCATCGGGCGTGAACGGCTTGCCCTTCTCGATGCCCAGCATCGCCAGCTCGCCATACGCGGCGTGGTAGCCCGCAAAGGGCGGCTCGGCGTCCAGCGTTTCCTTGAGCACTTCCCAATACTGGAACCTGTCTTCGTAGCGGATCGGCGTTGCATCCTGCTCCTGGTCGGTGATGTCCAGCCAGATCGGCTCGGACCAGGGCGTCTTCGGGTTCAGCGGATAGACCTTCACGGTGTGGAGGCGCTGCTTGGCCTCGGGCACATTGCCCTGCACCGGCAGCGAGCGGATGCCGACGATCTGCCGGTTGCTGCTGGCCCAGTGGAGGTGGTAGCCGGCCGCGGGCAATGTGCCCTCGAACGCGGGCGGCACCAGCAGATGCTTTCCGCCCTTGCCGGCATCGGGCCCGGGCAGCCCCATGTCGGCGACCCAGCGCTGGTTGACATCGATCGAGCAGACGATCAGCGGCCCGGGCGGCAGCTCGATGACCAGCGGACCGATGGACAGATCCAGCAGCGCCGGTCCATAGGGCGTATCGGAGTTGAGCGTGAAGCCGATCTGCGCGGGGTTCGAGTCCATGATGCCGAACACCCGGTTCGCCACCAGGCCCACGGCTTCGTTGCCCTTGATGATGGCCGCGCCCGAGACGGTCGGATAGAAGAACTTGTAGACGTTGAGCGCCCGCGCCAGGTCTGCTTCATCGTAGGCATGCCGGGCATCGGCCGCGGCGGGGAAGCCGCGCGGCGGGCGTGGGTCGGGGGCATTCATGGCGGACGGACCTCCAGGTGGATCGCCCGCCGACAACGACAGGCAAAACCATTCTAGGAAGCGTCCAGGGCGCTTGAATCGGCCCTTGGTGCAGGGCCGATGTCCCCTTGGCCCTGAGGCCGATGAAGGCCGTAAGCTGCGAGGCCTTACCAGGTCACATCGCGCCCTTCGGCGGCGCTGCGCTTGAGCATGTCCACGAACGGGGCCGTGCGCTGGCGCAGGCTGACGCCCTCGCCTTTAGCAGTCGCATCGCCGTGGTCCTGCTCGTCCTCGTCCTGCTGCGCCTCGGCGCGCCGGGCTTCCTCGGCGCGCACGGCTTGCTCGAGCGCGGCCAGCGCGCCCGGAATCTGTTCGGCGGTGATGATGCCCGGGCCCTCGGTGTCCTTGCCGACGATCTCCAGCAGCCGGCGCGCCGTGGCGTCCAGCATGATCAGGTCGGCGGTGGCGCGGGATTTGAACTTGTAGGGCATGCGGTTCCTTTGCGGTACATGTATTCGCGGTTGAAGGGATAGTCGGACTGGACACCGGGCAAGGGCCCGTTGCCGACCTGGCCGTCCGGCCGCGCCACCAGCATCTGGTACAGCGCGATCCAGCCGCGCTCGAAGCCCATGGCGCAGCCGGCGAGGTACAGCCGGTAGGCGCGCAGCGCGCGCGCGCCGCGCTCGTCGTCGGTCTGCTCCGCAAGGATACGCTGTGCTTCGGGCAACTGCGCCTCGAGCGCGTCGGACCAGGCCCAGAGCGTGCGTGCGTAATGTGGCCGCAGGTTCTCGGTGTCGACCATTTCCAGGCCGCCCTGCGCCAGCGCCTGCAGCACCCGGCTCACATGCACCAGCTCGCCGCCGGGAAAGATGTAGCGGCTGATGAACTCGCCCATGCCCGCGCCGACCTCGACGTTGTCGACGCCGCCGGCGGTGATGCCATGGATCAGTGCCAGCCCGCCGGGGCGCAGCAGCTGCTGCACGGCAGCCGCATAGGCCGGCAGCTGCGCCTGGCCCACATGCTCGAACATGCCCACGGAGGCAATCTTGTCGAACGGCGCCTCGGGCTGCAGCTGGCGGTAGTCGCACAGGTCGATGCGCACCCGGTCCTGCAGGCCGCGCGCCGCGATCAGCTGCGTCACATAGGCGTGCTGATTGCGCGACAGCGTGATGCCCTGGGCCTGCACGCCGTAATGCTCGGCGGCCCAGAGCAGCAGGCCACCCCAGCCCGCGCCGATGTCGAGGAAGCGCTCGCCCGGGCGCAGTTGCAGCTTGCGGCAGATATGGTCGAGCTTGGCTTCCTGCGCCTGCGCCAGGTTCATGTCCAGCGCGCGGTAATAGGCGCAGGAATAGACGCGGCGCGGATCGAGCCACAGCGCGTAGAAGTCATCGGACAGGTCGTAGTGGAATTCGATCTGCTCGGCGTCGCGCGCCAGCGTGTGCAGCGCCATCGAGCGCGTGCGCGCCATGATTTGCGACCACCAGCTCGAGGTGCCGCGCACCGGGTCGGCCTGCAGCAACGCCGAGGCCGCGCGCATGATGTCGCGCACCCGGCCCTCGAACTCCACCTGGCCTTCGACCACCGCGGCGCCCAGGGTGCCGATGTGGCCCGCGGCCAGCGCCGCCAGCGGCGCCAGCGAGCGAAAGCGCAACATCACATCGGTGGGACTCCTGCCGACACGCTGGCCCGAAGGCAGCTCCACGGCAACGGCCACCGGCAAGGGGGCCAGACGGCCCTCGAGGGTATGGATCAGATGTTTCATGGCACCGGCCATTCTTCGCTTTCACGCCGAAAGCGGCAATAGCATTGCACCCCATCCCCAAAACGGTATTGTCCGGCATGCCGGACTCTGCTAACCGCGTTTGCCGATCAGCCGCAGATAGGCCGCGCGCGTGGCCGGCGACACGGCCGCGAGCACTTGCTCGTAGCTGGTCTGGTGGCGCGCCAGCAGCCGCACCGAGGCCACCGTGAGCGACTTGCAGAACCAGTGGCAGCTGTGCTGCATCAGGAAGATCTCGGCGCTGAGCATGAACGCGCGCTGGCGCCGCTGCGCGTCATCCTGGGCCGCATACACCTGCGCCGCGGCAATGCCGCGCGCATGGATCTGCACCATCTCGCGCATGTCGAAGCTGCCCCGGGGATAGATGCGCTCGATGTAGGGCAGCGCCAGCGGCAGCGTGCTGACCCGCACCTCTTCGGCATCGACGCGCGCGAAATCGTTGGCAAAACGCTGGAACTGCTCGGCCAGGCTTTTTTCCGTGCCCTCAAGCAGGGTCCAGACCTGGGCGCGGCGCTGCGGATCGCCTTCGCCCAGCGCGCGCAGATAGCCTTCGATCAGGCTGCCCATCAGTTTCTCGATCTGCAGGCGGCCCAGGAACTCGGCCAGCAGGCGCGTGCGCCGGCGCTGGTCGTTGCGCTTGAGCACGTAAACGGCAATGGTGACAATGATTGCCAGCGTGAAAAAGTCCATCGGATCGGGGGAAAACAGCGTGAATGAAGCCATGAGTGTAGTCAGCCGCTGGCGCCAGCGGGTCCGGCGCGGCGGCCAGACCCTGGCGGCGGCCGCGATTGCGGCGCTGCTCGGGGGCTGCGCGCTGCCCGATATCGGCTATTACTGGCAGGGCGCACGCGGCCAGTTGCAGATGCTGCATGCGGCGCGGCCGGTCTCCGACTGGCTCGACCAGCCCGACCTGCCGCCGACGCTGCGCAGCCAGCTGCAGCTGGCGCGGCAGGCGCGCGATTTCGCCAGCCAGGCACTGGCGCTGCCCGACAACGCCAGCTACCGGCGCTATGCGGCGCTCAACCGCGCCGCGGCGGTGTGGAACGTCACGGCCGCGCCGCCCGATTCACTGGAACTGCACCAGTGGTGTTTTCCGGTTGCGGGCTGCGTCGGCTACCGCGGCTACTTCACGCTGGCCGATGCCCAGGCCCAGGGCCAGGCGCTGGCCGCCCAGGGCCTCGATGTGCATGTCTATCCCGTGCCCGCGTATTCGACGCTGGGCTATTTCAACTGGCTGGGGGGCGACCCGCTGCTCGATACCTTCGTGCGCTGGCCCGAGGGCGAACTCGTGGGCCTGCTGTTCCACGAGCTGTCGCACCAGCGCGTCTATCTGGCGGGAGACATGGCCTTCAACGAGTCCTACGCCACCGCTGTGGAGCAGCTCGGCACCGCGGCCTGGCTGCGGCAATCGCCCACGGCGGCGGCGGCCGCTCCCGCGTGGCAGGCCGCGCAGCAGCGGCGCGCGCAATTCCGCGCGCTCACGCACAGCACGCGCCAGGCGCTCGAGACCCTGTATGCCGAGCCGTCCGAAGCATTGCCCGGCACCAAGGCGCAGATCATGGCGGACTTCCGCGCGCGCTACCAGGCGCTGCGCGCGCAATGGCTGGCCAGCCCCGAACTCGCGGCGCGCCCCCAGGCCGCAGCGCAGTCGCTGCAGCGCCTAGACCGGTGGGTGGCCGAGGCGAACAATGCGTCGTTTGGTGCGCTCTCGGCCTATGACACCTGGGTGGTGGCGTTTGCCGCGCTGTTTGCGCAGCAGGCCGGCCAGGCCGATGCCTGGGCCGCGTTCCACCAGGCGGTGGAAAAGCTCTCGCGCCAGCCCAGGGCCCAGCGCCTGGCGGCGCTGTGCGCGCTGATGCCCGGCCCCGCGGCGGCGCTGCCCCGGGATTGCAATGAGGACGGTGGCGCCGTCAGCTCAGGGACTCGATGAGCTCGATGTACTGCTCGCGCGCTTCATCGCTGTCCGTGCCCTTGAGCTTTTCCCAGGCGTCCCACTTGGCGCGGCCCACCATGTCGCTGAAGCTGGGCTTCTTCTCTTCGTTGTCGCCCTGCGTGGCCTGCTTGAACAGCGCGTAGATGCGCAGCAGCGTGGCGTTGTCGGGACGCTCGCTCAGGTTCTTCGAGTGGGCGACGGCGGCTTCGAAAGCAGCGTTCAGTTCGGACATGCAGCTTGCTCCTTAAAATCGATGGGTGCGACAGACCCAGTGTAGTCATCGCAGCGCCATCCCGTTCCTGCCACTTCACCCGGACTAACCCCCTTGCCTGACATCCAGATTTCCCGCAACCACTCCCTGGGCCTTGCCGCCGCGCGCGCGCACGCCAAACGCTGGGGCGAAAAGGCCGCCGAGAAATTCGGCGTGCAATGCGAATACGACGCCGGCGAAACCCAGGACCTGCTGCGCTTCAGCGGCAACGGCGTCGACGGCCAGCTGCGCGTGACCGCCAGCGCGCTTGAACTCGTGGCCGAGCTGGGCTTCCTGGCCGCGATGTTCAAGGACAGCATCGAGGCCAAGATCAATGCGCAGTTCGATGCGCTGCTGGCCTAACGGGTTGGATTGGACAGCCATTCTCTCGCCAGTTCCACCCAGAAAGTGGCGCCGAGCGGAATCAGCCGGTCATTGAAGTCATAGCTCGGGTTGTGCAGCAGGCACGGCCCGCCGCCATGGCCGATGGCGCGGTGCGCGCCCGCGTCTTCGCCGTTGCCGATGAAGCAATAGGCGCCGGGCTTGTCTTCGAGCATGTACGCGAAGTCCTCGGCGGTCATGGTCGGCTCCTGATCCAGCACCTGCCCGGCGCCGACGATGCGCTGCATGACGGCACGCGCCAGCGCCGCCTCGGGCGCGGCGTTGATGGTCGGCGGGTAGTCGCGCACGAAGGCGAATTCCGACTGCATGCCCTGCGCCGTGCAGATGCCTTCGACCAGCTGCCGCATGCGCTGCTCGATCATGTCGAGCACGGCCACCGAGAAGGTGCGCACCGTGCCTTCGAGCTGCACGCTGTCGGGCACGACATTGCTGGCCTCGCCGCCATGCACCATGGTCACCGAGATCACGCCCGCGTCGACGGGCTTGAGATTGCGGCTGACGATGGTCTGCAGCGCCAGGATGATCTGCGCCGCGACCGGCACCGGATCGAGCACCAGGTGCGGCATGGCCGCGTGTCCGCCCTTGCCGCGCACCGTGATGCTGAATTCATTGCTCGACGCCATGACCGGCCCCGGGCTCACCGCCATGCAGCCCTCGGCCATGCCGGGCCAGTTGTGCATGCCAAACACGGCCTGCATGGGAAATCGCGTGAACAGGCCGTCCTCGATCATCGCGCGCGCGCCGCCGCCGCCTTCCTCGGCGGGCTGGAAGATCAGGTAGACCGTGCCGTCGAAATCGCGGTGGCGCGCCAGGTGCTGCGCCGCGGCCAGCAGCATCGCGACATGGCCGTCGTGGCCGCAGCCATGCATCCTGCCCGCATGGCGGCTCGCATGGGCAAAGGTATTGCCTTCCTGCATGGGCAGCGCATCCATGTCGGCGCGCAGGCCCAGCGCGCGGCCGCAGGCGCCGGCATCGCGTCCGTGCACGATGCCCACCACCCCGGTCTTGCCCAGGCCGCGGTGCACGGGAATGCCCCATTCGGCGAGCCGCGCGGCAATCACCTCGGCGGTGCGCAGCTCCTCGAAGCTGAGTTCGGGATGGGCGTGGATATCGCGGCGCAGCGCCGCGATCGCGTCGGCCTGCGCAACAATCTCTTCAATCAAGGGCATGGGATCCTCCTGCGGGCCATTGTCACAGCAGAATTCGCGCGCCGCGGCGATTCCCGACCCGGGCAACCCCGCTTTGCGCGCGGCCGCCGGCATGCGGGACAATCAGCCGATACCGATTGCCCCACGCCTGCCATGTCTTCCCTGCCCTCCCTTTCCGGCATTGCCACCCTGGTGCGCGGCGCCTGCCCGCATGACTGCCCCGACACCTGCGCGCTGCTGACCACGGTGGTCGACGGCGTGGCCACCAAGGTCCAGGGCAACCCGGCGCATCCGCAGACCGATGGCGTGCTCTGCGCCAAGGTCAGCAAGTATCCCGAACGCACCTACCACGCCGAGCGCGTGCTGACGCCGCTCAAGCGCTGCGGCCCCAAGGGCAGCGGCCGTTTCACGCCGGTGTCGTGGGACGCGGCGCTGGACGACATCGGCGCGCGCCTGCAGGCGATCGCGCAGCGCGCGCCCGAAGCCATCCTGCCCTACAGCTATGCCGGCACCATGGGCCTGGTGCAGGGCGAGAGCATGGACCGGCGCTTCTTCCACCAGCTCGGCGCCTCGCTGCTCGACCGCACGATCTGCGCCAGCGCCGGCGGCGAGGCGCTGGTGCACACCTACGGCGGCAAGCTCGGCATGCGCGTGCAGTTCTTTGCCGAGAGCCGGCTGATCATCATCTGGGGCAGCAACAGCATCGGCAGCAACCTGCATTTCTGGCGCTATGCCCAGGCCGCGAAACGCGATGGCGCGCGCCTGATCTGCATCGACCCGCGCAAGACCGAGACCGCCGACAAGTGCCATGAACACCTGCAGCTGCGCCCCGGCACCGATGCCGCGCTGGCGCTGGCGCTGATGCACGAGCTGATCCGCAACGACTGGCTCGACCACGACTACATCGCCCGCCACACGCTGGGCTGGGAGGCGCTGCGCGAACGCGCGCTGCAATGGCCGCCCGAACGCGCGGCCGAGGTCTGCGGCCTGCCGGTGCAGCAGATCGTGGAACTGGCGCGCGAATACGGCACGACCGAGCGCGCCGCGATCCGCCTCAACTACGGCGTGCAGCGCGCGCGCGGCGGCGGCAACGCGGTGCGCGCCATTGCCTGCCTGCCCGCGCTCACGGGCGCCTGGCGCCATCGCGCGGGCGGCCTGCTGCTGTCGTCATCGGCAGCGCTGCCCGCGCGCCGCGCGGCGCTGCAAAAGCCCGAGCTGCTGGGCGCGCGCCGCCCGCGCACCATCAACATGAGCACCATCGGCAACGCGCTGCTCGAGCCCGGCGGCGGCGCGTTCGGGCCGCGCATCGAGGCGCTGGTGGTCTACAACAGCAACCCGGTGGCGGTGGCGCCCGAGTCGGCGAAGGTGGTGCAGGGCTTTGCGCGCGAGGACCTGTTCACGGTGGTGATCGAGCATTTCATGACCGATACCGCCGACCACGCCGACTATGTGCTGCCGGCCACGACCCAGCTCGAGCACTGGGACATCCATGGCAGCTATGGCCATACCGACGTGCTGCTCAACCGCCCGGCCGTGGCGCCATGGGGCGAAGCCAGAAGCAATGCGCAGATCTTCCGCGAACTCGCGGCGCGCATGGCGGTGCATGACGCCGCGTTTGCCGCGCCCTGGTTTGCCGACAGCGACGAGGACCTGTGCCGCCAGGCGCTCGATCCCGCGCAGGTCGATTTCCAGCAATTGCTGGACACCGGCTTTGCGCATCTGCGCTTGCCCGATGCGCCGTTTGCCGAGGGTGGCTTTGCCACGCCCTCGGGCAAGTGCGAGTTCCACAGCGCGCGCCTCGAAGCGCAGGGCATCAATCCGTTGCCCGACTACCTGCCGAACCACGAGCTGCCCGATCCGCAGGGCCCCTACCCGCTGGCGATGATCTCGCCGCCCGCGCGCAACTTCCTCAACAGCACCTTCGTCAACGTGCAGAAGCTGCGCAACGCCGAAGGCCGGCCGCTGCTCGAGATGCACCCCGACGATGCCGCCGCGCGCGGCATCGAGGACGGCGCGCTGGTGCGCGTATTCAACGCGCGCGGCGAGCACCTGTGCCACGCGAGCCTCAACGGCCGCACGCGCGCCGGGCTGGTCGTGGGCCTGGGCATCTGGTGGCGCAAGGACGGCGCCAATGGCACCAACGTCAACGAGCTCACGCACCAGCATCTCACCGACCTGGGCCGCGCGCCGAGCTTCTATGACTGCACGGTGGAAGTCGCCGCCGCCTGAACCGGCTCAGATCGCAAGACCCAGGATCTCGCGCGCCTTGGCGGCGTCGATGTCGCGGTGCTCCGACAGCGCCACCATGCCGTGCTTTTGCAGCTGCGTCACGACCGCATCGGCGGCGTCGGCGCCGAGGTCGTAGGCCGACAGGCGCGTGGGCACGCCCAGGCCCTCGAAGAAGTTGCGCGTCTGCGTGATCGCGGCGTTGATGCGGCCCTCTTCCGAGCCTTCGGTGATGCCCCAGACGCGCTCGGCGTACTGCAGCAGCTTGGCGTGCTTTTGCTCGCGGCGCGCGTCCATCATCGCCGGCAGCACCACGGCCAGCGTGCGCGCATGGTCGATGCCGTACAGCGCCGTGAGCTCATGGCCGATCATGTGCGTGGACCAGTCCTGGGGCACGCCCGCGCCGATCAGGCCGTTGAGCGCCAGCGTCGCGCTCCAGACCAGGTTGGCGCGGTCGGCATAGTCGGGCGTATCGCTGGCCACCACGCGCGGGCCGATCTCGATCAGCGTCTGCAGCAGGCCTTCGGCAAAGCGGTCCTGCACGCGCGCGTCCACCGGGTAGGTCAGGTACTGCTCCATGGTGTGCACGAACGCATCGACCACGCCGTTGGCCAGCTGGCGCGCGGGCAGGGTATAGGTTTTCGTGGGGTCGAGCAGCGCGAACTGCGGGAACAGCAGGCGGCTGGAGAACGGCAGCTTGGCGCCCTCGGCGGCATGCGTCAGCACGCCGCCGTTGTTCATTTCCGAGCCCGTGGCCGGCAGCGTCAGCACCACGCCCAGCGGCGCGGCCTGGGCCACGCCGCGCCCGCCCTTGCGCACCAGCTCCCAGGCGGCGGCGGGGTCGGCGCCGGGCAGGCGCACGGCCGCGGCAATGAACTTGACGGCATCGATCACCGAGCCGCCGCCCACGGCCAGCAGGAAGTCGAAACCGCCGTCCTGGAACTGCGCGACCGCGCGCATCGCGGTCTCCAGCGTGGGATTGGGCTCGATGCCCGAGAACGTCGCATGCCGGCGCGTGCCCAGCGCGGCGCGCACTTCGGCCAGCGTGCCGTTTTTCTCGGCGCTGCTGCCGCCGACGACGATCAGCACCTGCGCGGCCTCGGGCAGCAGCTTGCCCAGCTTGGCGATGACGCCCTCGCCGAAAACAATGCGCGTGGGGTTGCTGAAGTCGAAATTTAGCATCGTGGCTCTCCTTGGAATGGGACTGCGGGGCCTGGCCCCGATCAGTCACCATTTTGCAGGAGCGCGCGCTCAGAGCGACGCTCAGTCGAGCTTGATGCCGGCCTGTTGAATGATCTCGCCCCAGCGCCGGGCTTCGGCGCGCGCCATCGCGCGGAACTGCTCGGGCGTGCCGGGCAGCGCTTCCATGCCGAAATCCTGCATGCGCTTGACGACGGCCGGGCTGGCCAGCGCCTTGTTGAGTTCCGCGTTCAGGCGCTGCACGAGAGGCGCGGGCAGGCTCTTCGGCGCCAGCACGCCCTGGAAGGCAAACACCTCGGTATTGGGCACGCCGGCCTCGGCCAGCGTGGGCAGCTGCGGCAGGCTCGCAATGCGCTGCGCCGAGCCGATCGCGAGCGCGCGCAGCTTGCCCGACTGGATGATGGGCAGGCCCGCGGCCAGATCGATGAACATGCACGGCACCTGGCCGCCCATCACGTCGGCGACGGCCGGGGCCGCGCCGCGGTAGGGAATGTGCGTGAGGAAAGTGCGCGTGCGCACCTTGAACATCTCCATCGCCAGGTGGTGCGGCGAGCCATTGCCGGGCGAGGCATAGTTGACCTTGCCGGGGTTGGCGCGCGCATAGGCCAGGAATTCCTGCAGCGTCTTGGCCGGGAAATCCGGGTGCACCACCAGCGCCAGCGGAAAGCGGCTGATGCCGCCGACATAGCTGAAGTCCTTTTCCGGGCTGAACGGCAGCTTGCTGAACAGGTGCTCGTTGTAGGCCAGCAGGGCGTTGTCGGCCGACATGATGGTATAGCCGTCGGGCCGGGCCGTGGCCACCTGCTGCGCGCCGATGTTGGTCGAGGCACCAGGCTTGTTCTCGATCACGATGCTCTGGCCCAGCGCCGGGCGCATGGCCTCGGCGACGGTGCGCGCCAGCACGTCGGTGCCGCCGCCGGGCGGATAGGGCACGACCCAGCGGATGGGCTGTTCGGGCCAGTTCTGCGCCTGCGCCAGCGGCGCGGCGGCCGCTGCGAGCGCGGCCAGGAAATGTCTGCGGTCCATGGTTCTTGTCTCCGGGGTAATGACCCGGCCGCGCCTATTCGGGCCGGGAAAGGGTTCGCGCCGGCCGGCACTCTGCGGTGCCGGTCCTGCGCGCCCGCGGTGTCACTCGGCGGTGCCGGGCGCCACGATGGTCTGGTCGATCGCGCCGAAGATGCTCTGGCCGTCGCGGTCCTTCATCTCGATGCGGATGGTGTCGCCGAACTTCATGAAATCGGTCACGGGCTGGCCGGTCTGGATGGTCTCGATGCAGCGTTTCTCGGCAATGCAGCTATAGCCCTTGGGCCACTGCATGGCGCTGCCCTCGCCCACGCCCTTGTTGCTCACGGTGCCGCTGCCGACGATGCTGCCGGCGCGCACGTTGCGCGTCTTGCAGATGTGGGCGATCAGCTCGCCGAAGTGGAAGGTCATCTCGGGGCCGGCATCGCACATGCCGACCTTGCGGCCGTTCCAGATCGACTGCAGCGTGAGATGCAGCCGGCCCGCATCCCAGGCGTTGCCCAGCTCGTCAAGCGTCACCGCCACCGGGCTGAAGGCCGTGGCCGGCTTGCTCTGGAAGAAGCCGAAGCCCTTGGCCAGCTCGGCCGGGATCAGGTTGCGCAGCGACACGTCGTTGGCCAGCATCACCAGGCGGATGCCCTGCAGCGCCTGCGCGGGCGTGCTGCCCATGGGCACATCGCCCGTGACCACGGCGATCTCGGCCTCGAAGTCGATGCCCATGGCTTCGCTGGGCACGACCACGTCATCGCAGGGGCCGATGAAATCGTCGGCGCCGCCCTGGTACATCAGCGGGTCGGTGTAGAACGTGGCCGGCACCTCGGAGTTGCGCGCCTTGCGCACCAGCTCCACATGGTTCAGATAGGCCGAACCGTCGGCCCACTGGTAGGCGCGCGGCAGCGGCGCCATGCACTGCTCGGGATTGAACGCAAACGCATGTGGCGCCTTGCCCGCGTTGAGCTGCTGGTACAGGTCCTGCAGCTGCGGCGCCATGAAGGTCCAGTCGTCCAGCACCTGCTGCATGCGGCTGGCAATGCCGGTCGCATAATGGGCCTGGCTCAGATCGCGGGACACAACCACCAGTTGGCCGTCGCGCGAGCCGTCTTTGTAAGTAGCGAGTTTCATGGGACTGGAACTTGGATGACAGGGACAAAAGCTGCCGGCAAGGGCAGCCATGGAATTACGATAGGGTAAATCAGTTTACCTAAACAAAACGAGTGGATTTTAGTGCACATGGAAAAGGAACGCGCAGGCATACAGTCGGTCGAGGTTGGTTTCGCATTGCTCGACGGCCTGGCGCAGGCGCGCGCGCCGCTGATGCTCAAGGAAGCCGCGGCCGCCGCCGGCATGAGCGCGGCCAAGGCGCACCGCTATCTGGTGAGCTTCCAGCGCCTGGGCCTGGTCACGCAGGATCCGCGCACTTCGCGCTATGACCTGGGCCCCGCCAGCCTCAAGCTGGGCCTGGCGGCGCTGACGCGGCTCGACCCGGTGCGGCTCGCGCGCGAGCGCATGCCGGCGCTGCTCGAGGCGCTGCAGCACACCGTGGCACTGGCCGTCTGGGGCAACCACGGCCCGACGGTGGTGCATTGGGAGGAATCGGCGCAGTCGGTCACGGCCAACCTGCGCCTGGGCGATGTGATGCCGCTGCTGTCCTCGGCCACGGGCCGCTGCTTTGCCGCCTACCTGCCCGCGGAATTGACGCAGGGCATGCTGAACGCCGAGATGCAGCGTGCGCAGCAGACCGGCCGCACCGACCTGCCGCTGAATCAAAAGGACTTGCGCGCCCTGCTGGCCGAAGTGCGCGCCCATGGCACGGCGCGCGTGGTCGACACGCTGCTGCCGGGCATCGTCGCGTTCTGCACGCCGGTGTTCGACTCCTCGGGCCATCTGGTGATGGGCATCACGACGCTGGGGTCGATCGCGACCTTCGATCCGGCCTATGGCGGCGCCATCGACACCGCCCTGCGCGCCACGGCGCGGCAGCTGTCGGCCGATCTGGGCCACAGTCCCGACTGAAGCGCCATGCAAAAGCGCGTGCTGCTGCCCCTGACCGCCGGCGTGCTGGCCGCGCATGGCTGGCTGCTGTGGCAGTTGCCCGCATGGACCGGCGCCGCCGCGGCCGCCGCGCCGGTCGAGGCGGCCGCGCCGGCGTTCATGACGCGCAGCATTGCGCCGCCCGCGCCAGTGGCTGCGGCGCCTGCGCCTGCACCTGCGGCCACACCGGTCCCCGCGCCGCAGCCCAAACCCAAACCCAAACCCAAGCCCAAGCCGAAGCCAGTGGCCGCGCCCGCGCCGCTCGCGCCGGCTGCTGCGCCGGCCGAAGAAGAAGTGCCCGCGGCAGCGCAGGAAAGCCGCGCCGAAGCGGCTCCGGGCGAACCCGCGGTGCCGGAGCCGCCCGCGGTGCAAGCACCCGCCGCCGAGCCGGTCGAGGTGGCGGCAGCTGAAGCACCCCCCTCCGATGCGGCCGCGGCGGCCGAAGTCCCCGCCAGCGTGCAACTGCCCCCGCCCGCGCGGCTGTCCTTCGATGTCTCGGGCCAGGCCAAGCGCTTCAACTACCACGCCAGCGCCGAGCTGCTGTGGCAGCACGACGGCCGGCATTACGCGCTGCGCCAGCAGATCAAGGCCTTCCTGATCGGCACGCGCGCGCAGACCAGCAGCGGACAGGTCACGGCCGCCGGCCTGGTGCCGCAGCGCTTCACCGACCTGGGCCGCAGCGAAAAATCCGCCGAACTCGACTTTGCTGCGGGACAGGCGCGCTTCACGCCCGCCGCGGCACCCGCCGCCATCGGCCCGGGCGCGCAGGACCGGCTCAGCGTGTTCTTCCAGCTCGCGGCACTGGTGGCCGCGGCGCCCGAACGCTATCCGCCCGGCAGCCAGATCGGCTTCACCACCGTCGGCAGCAACGATGCCGAACGCTGGACCTTTCGCGTGCATGACAGCGAGACCCTGGAGCTGCCCGTGGGCGCAGTGCCGGCGCTGCGCATCGAGCGCCTGCCGCGCCATGCCGGCGACCAGCAGGGCACGCTGTGGCTCGCGCCGGGCCTGGGCTATCTGCCGGCCCGCATCCGGCTGACGCAGGCGAACGGCGACTTTGCCGACCTGCGCCTACAAGCCCATGCGGCGCCTTAGTACTGCCAGGCAGCGCAGGCGCAAGCGATCCGTGGAATACTGGGCTCAAGCGCCTGATGCCTGCGGCTCCGCGGGCAGCGCTTGAAGTCTGCCATTGCGTCGCCATATGCTGCACAACAGCAGACTTTGCAACCAGGGGGGATCACCATGCAAACGCTATACGACTCCGACACTTTTGCGGTGCTCCACATCCGGCCCGACCTGCCGACCATGGCCGAAGGCGAAACCGCACCCACCGATACGCTGGCCAGCTCCGAGATCCAGATGCCGCGCCACGGCTTCGAGATCGTCGACAAGCGCTCGGGCAAGGAGGTCTATCTCGACGGCTCCTGGGCCGAGATGTTCCAGAAGATCATCCTCGCCTGGCAGCAGCAGACTCCCACGCAGGAAGAGGTCGAGAGCACGCTGGACAGCTATGCCGGCCTGGCGCAGAACCCCGTCCTGGTCCACTAGGCACGCTTGTAGAGCCAGCGGTACATAGGCTCCACCAGCAGCAGCACCGCCATCAGCCGGCAGACCTGCAGCGCCGTGACCACCGGCACGCCCAGCTGCAGCACCTTGGCGGTGATCGCCATTTCGGCAATGCCGCCGGGCGCCGTGGCCAGCACCATGGTGACCCAGGGCAGTTGCGTGGCCCAGGCCATGGCCGCCGCAAACGCCGCGCACAGCGCCATCAGCACCAGGCTGCCCGCGGCCACCGTGCCCAGCCACGCCGGCGCGGTGCGCAGGAAATCGCGCTTGAAGCGCACGCCCAGGCTCACGCCGATCAGCAGCTGCGCCGCATTCATCATCGGCTGGGGCACGGCCGACAGCTCCAGCCCCGACATCGCCAGGCCCATCGAGGCCAGCAGCGCACCCAGGAACCAGGGGTTGGCGCGCTTCAAGCGCAGCATCAGCCAGGCACCCAGGCCGGTGCACAGCACCAGCAGCGCCAGGCCCGGCATATGCACCACGCGCGCCGCGCCCCACGCGCCGATGCCATGCAGGCCGCTCCACTGCAGCGCAAACGGAATCACCACCGTGACGATCACCAGCCGCAGGCTGTGGCTCGATGCGACCAGTTCGGTGCGCGCGTTCTCGCGCTCCGACAGCAGCGTCATCTCCGATGCCGCGCCAATGGCGCCGGCGAAATAGCAGGTGGCGCGCAGCTCCTGCGCCGGCACCCCGGGCATGCGCGGCGCATGCACGCGGTACAGCCAGGCGCCGAACAGCCAGCCCAGCAGCAGCGCGAAGGCAATGCCCAGCACGATGGCCCACCACATGCTGGCCACCAGCGCGGTCACCGAGGGCGTGAAATAAAGCCCCAGCGCCGCGCCGATGGTCCATTGCGCGGCATTGCGCGCCATGCCCCAGCTGGCCGTGGGCGCACCGCCCATCGAGGCCAGCGAGGTCGCGATCAGCGGGCCCAGCATCCAGGGCAGCGGCGTGTTCCACCACAGGCACAGCTGGGCCGCGGCCCAGGCGCCAGCCGCGGTCAGCAGCACGCGCAACGGAAAATGCAGGCGCATCATGCGGCGTCCGAACCTGCCGGGGCCAACGCCACCAGCGGCCGGTCGCGGCTGTCGCGCAGCAACTGCTCGAACGCGTCGGCAGGCAGCGGCCGGCTGCAGAAGTAGCCCTGGAAATGGTCGCAGCCGCGCGCGCGCAGGAAGTCCAGCTGCGCGGCGGTCTCGACGCCCTCGGCCAGCACCGTGAGGCCCATGCTGTGGCCCATGGCAATCACGGCCGCGCTGATCGCCATGTCGTCGGCGCTTTGCGGGATGTCGCGGATGAAACCCTGGTCGATCTTCAGCACGTCGATGGGAAAGCGCTTGAGATGGGCCAGCGAGGAGTAGCCGGTGCCGAAGTCGTCGATGGCCAGGCGCAGGCCCAGGCTGCTCAGCCGGCGCAGCACCTGCAGCGCCTCCTCGGGCTGCTGCGCCAGCGCGCTTTCGGTGATCTCGAGTTCGAACAGCGCGGCCGGGAAGTCCGCATCGGCCAGCGCCGCCTGCGTGCAGCCGACGATGTCCGTGAGCAGGAACTGGTGCAATGAGACATTCACCGCCAGCGTGATCTCGGGCAGCCCCAGGTCGCGCCAGCGCCGTCCCTGCGCGCAGGTTTCGCGGATCACCCACTCGCCCATCGGGCCGATCACGCCCGAGCTTTCGGCAATCGGGATGAAGCGCGCCGGAGAAATCAGCCCCTCGACCGGATCGAGCCAGCGCAGCAGCGCTTCGGCACCCGTGAGGCGGCCCGTGGCGATGTCGACCTGCGGCTGGTAGTACAGCTGCAGATGGCCTTCGCCCAGCGCCTGGCGCAGCCGGGCCTCGAGCTCCAGCCGTTCGCGCGCGGCCTGGGTCATGTCTTCCTGGAAGAAGCACCAGGCATCGGCGCCGCTGTGCTGCTTGGCCACATAGACCGCCGAATGCGCGCCCTGCAGCAGGGCTTCGGCCGTGGCCGCATGGTGCGGATAGAGGCTCATGCCGATGCTCACGCTGGCGCGCATCTCCATGCCGTCGGGCAGGTGCCAGGGCTCGGCCGCGGCTGCGATCAGCCGCTGGGCCAGCTGCGCCGCATCGACTTCGTTGCCCAGGTCGCGCGCGGCCACCGCGATCTCGTCGCCCGTCATGCGCCCGATCAGGTCGCCCGGGCGCAGCGCGGCCTGCACGCGCGTGGCGACATGGCACAGCACCTGGTCGCCCACGGCATGGCCGTAGCTGTCGTTGAAATCGCGCAGCCGGTTGATATTGATCAGCAGGACCGCGAGTTTGCGCGACTCGGCGGTGCTGGCCGCGAGCGCCTCCTCCAGCCGCTCGACAAACCAGGCCCGGTTGTCCAGGCCGGTCAGCGGGTCCTTGCGCGCGAGGTATTCGAGGCGCTTTTGCTGCGCCTTCTCGGCGGTGATGTCGGTGAACATGCAGACGTAATGCGTGATGCGGTCCGTGCTGTCGTACACCGCGCTCAGCGACATGCGCTCGGGAAACACCTCGCCGTTCTTGCGCCGGTTCCAGATCTCGCCCTGCCAGTGGCCGGTGCGCCGCATGCTGTCCCACATCGCGTCGTAGAAATCCTGGCCGTGCCGGCCCGACTTGAACATGCGCGGCGTCTGGCCCAGCATTTCCTGTTCGGTATAGCCCAGCACGCGCGTGAACGCCGCGTTCACCGACAGGATGACGCTGTTGGCATCGGTGACCACCACGCCCTCGATGGTGTTGTCGACCACGGTCGCGGCGAGCCGCTGGCGCGCGTTCTCGGCGCGCCGGCGCAGCGCGCGGCGCTCGAGCGCGGCGCGCCGCACCGCCTCCGAGCGCAGCAGGCGCTGCAGCAGCCAGCCGCCCATCAGCGCGTTCAGCAGGATCGAGACATAGCCCTGCCAGTCCTTCCAGCGCGCGATCTGCGCCGGGTCCTGGGTCCAATGCAGCAGCAGGCTTTCGCTGCCCGCCAGCCATACCAGCGCAGTCAGCGTGTACAGCGCCAGGATCCAATATGGCCAAGCCGGCGCGGCCGTGCCCTTTTTATGCATGTATTTCCTCAATCCACAACCAACGGCCCTTGCTGCGACAATCGCAGGGCTATGACCCAAGCCTACATTCTTACCCTATCCTGCCCCGACCGCCGCGGGCTGGTGCACGCCGTCTCCGGATTCCTGCTCGAGCAGGGCGGCAACATCGAAGAAGCCGCGCAGTACAACGACACCGCCACCGGCCTGTTCTTCATGCGCGTGCAGTTCGTCTGCACCGAAACCGATGCCGCGTCGCTCAAGACCGCGCTGGCCGAACTCGCGGCGCGTTTCGAGATGCGCTGGAGCCTGCATTCGCAAGCCGAGAACATGAAGACCGTGCTTCTGGTCAGCAAGGAAGGCCACTGCCTCAACGACCTGCTGTTCCGCTGGAAGTCCGGCCTGCTGCCGATCGACATCCGCGCGATCATCAGCAACCACCGCGACTTCTACCAGCTCGCGGCCAGCTACAACGTGCCCTTCCACCACATTCCCGTGACGGCGGCGACCAAGGCCCAGGCCGAAGCGCGGCAGTTCGAGATTATCGAGGCAGAAGGCGCGGAGCTGGTGGTGCTGGCGCGCTACATGCAGGTGCTGTCGAACGACCTGTGCACCAAGCTCGCGGGCCGCGCGATCAACATCCACCACAGCTTCCTGCCCAGCTTCAAGGGCGCCAAGCCCTATTACCAGGCGCATGACCGCGGCGTGAAGCTGATCGGCGCCACCGCCCACTACGTGACGGCCGACCTCGACGAAGGCCCGATCATCGAGCAGGACGTGGCGCGTGCCGACCACACCGACACCGTCGAGGACCTCACGGCGCGCGGCCGCGACACCGAAAGCCAGGTGCTGGCACGCGCCGTCAAGTGGCACAGCGAGCGCCGCGTGATCCTCAACGGCCACAAGACCGTCGTCTTTCGCTGATAGCCGCCATGCAGCCCGCGGCGCGGCGCATTCCGCCGATCCAGTGCCTGCTGACCTTCGAGGCGCTGGCGCGGCTGCGCAGCGTCACGCAGACCGCCGAGGAGCTGTGCGTGACACCCAGCGCGGTGAGCCACCGCGTGCGCCAGCTCGAGCAGATGCTGGGCAGCCGGCTGTTCGGGCGCGCCGATTTCTCGCTGACCAGCGAGGGCAGCGCCTACCTCGCGCATGTGCGCGAGGGCCTGGGCGCGCTGCAGCGCTTTCCCGGCAGCGCCAGCGCCACCGGGCGGCGCCGGCTGAAGATCGCCGTCACGCCGACCTTCGCGCGCTGCATGCTGATTCCGCGGCTGAGCCAGTTCACCGAGGCCTATCCCGAGATCGACCTGGCCCTGCATGTGAGCATTCCGCTGCTCGACGTGGTGGCCGAGGATGCCGACCTGATCGTGCGCTTCGGCCCGGGGCATTACGCCGACATGGAGCACATGGAAATCGCGCGCGACGTGCTCACGCCGCTGGCCTCGCCGGCCTTCGTGCGCGCGCACGGGCCGTTCGCGCAGCCTTCCGACCTCGAAGGCCTGCCGCTGCTGCGCAGCCCGCTCGAGCCCTGGCGCGGCTGGTTCGACGCCGCCGGCCTCGACTGGCCCGAGCCCGTCGAAGGCTCGCAGTTCCATGACATCGGCCTGCTGTGCGACGCCGCGGCCGCGGGCCTGGGCGTGGCGCCGGTGCGCCTCAAGCTGGGCGCGCCCTGGCTCGACAACGGCACGCTGGTGCGCTTGTTCCCGCTCGATGTGCCCAGCCCGCATGCGCATTATTTATGCTGGCACACGGGGACCATGGATAGGTGGGAGTGCGCGGCTTTCGTGCAGTGGCTGAGTCAGGCGGTTTCTTAAACACCTTGTGTTGCCTTGCCTGGAGGACAGGCCTTTCATGGTTCGACGGGGCCGCCCAGGCAGGCTCACCACGAACGGGCATAGCCCCGTTCGTCCTGAGCCTGTCGAAGGATGAACGGCCCTCGCTCAAGATCCGCTTACGCCATCCCCTCCGGTACCGGCAGCACCTTGGCCGGATTCAGCAGGTTTTTCGGGTCGAGCGCGCGCTTGACCTGCCACATCAGTTCCAGCTCCACCGGCGACTTGCATTGCAGCAGGTCGTCGCGCTTGGCCACGCCGATGCCGTGCTCGGCCGAGATCGAGCCGTTCTGCGCCGTGGCCAGGCCGTCGACGGCGTGCGAGACGCGCGCGTAGTTGGCGGCAAGGAAGTCGGCGGCGCTCACGTCCTTGGGGCGCAGCGGGTTGAAGTGCACGTTGCCGTCGCCCATGTGGCCGTAGATCACCATGCGCGCATCGGGCGCGAGCGCCAGCACCTCGGCCGAGGCGTCGGCGATGAAATCGGCGATCTTCGACAGCGGAATCGAGATGTCGCACTTGATGCTGCCGCCGGTGCGCGTCTGCGCATCGGAGATCTCCTCGCGCAGCATCCAGAAGGCGCGTGTGTCGGCAATGCTCGCGGCAATCGCCGCGTCGGTCACCAGGCCGCGCTCCATGCCCTGCTCGAGAATCTGCATCAGCGTGGCGTCGAGGCCTTCGGCGTCGCCGCCCGAAGTCAGCTCGATCAGCACCATCCAGTCATGCGCGCTGGGCAGCGGCGCGCTCAGCTGCGGCATCGATTCGAGCACCAGCGTCAGCGCCGGGCCCGAGATCAGCTCGAACGCGGTGACAGCCTGGCCCGCCACGCGCTTGGCCTCGCCCAGCAGTTCGACGGCGGCATGCGGGTCGCGCACGGCAATCCAGGCCGCGGCCGTGGCGCTGGGCAGCGGCATCAGCTTGAGCACGGCGGCGGTGATGATGCCCAGCGTGCCTTCGGAGCCGATGAACAGCTGCTTGAGGTCGTAGCCGGTGTTGTCCTTGCGCAGGCCGCGCAGCGACGAGTAGATGCGGCCATCGGGCAGCACCGCCTCGATGCCCAGCGTCAGGTCGCGCATGTTGCCGTAGCGCAGCACCGCGGTGCCGCCGGCATTGGTGGAGAGATTGCCGCCGATCTGGCACGAGCCCTCGGAGCCGATGCGCAGCGGGAACAGGCGCCCGGCTTCCTCGGCCGCGGCGCGCGCGGATTGCAGCGTCACGCCGGCCTGCAGCGTCATGGTGTCGTTGACGACGTCGATTTCCAGCACCTGGTTCATGCGGCGCAGGTTCAGCACCACGGCGTTGCCCGCGGCGTCGGGCACGGCGCCGCCCATCAGCGAGGTGTTGCCGCCCTGGGGCACCACCGGCACGTTGTGCTTGAAGCACAGCGCCAGCACGGCGCTCACCTGCTGCGTGTCGGCCGGCAGCACGACGGCCAGCGCCCTGCCGTGGTAGAGCTTGCGGTAGTCGGTGGTGAAGGGCTGCATGTCGGCCGCGACGTCGATGCAGGCCTTGTCGCCGACGATGGCGCGCAGCTCGGCAAGCACCTGCGCGTGGGGAATGGTGGAAAGGGAAGTCATGTTCAATACGCTCCGCGGGATTCGGCAGATGCTACAGGAGTGGCCGGCCGGCCCAGGAAGTCGCCCGCGAGCCGGCGCGCGGCATTGGCGTAGATCAGCAGATCGACGCCGACGGCAACAAAGGTGCAGCCGAGTTCGAGGTAGCGGCGCGCGAGCGCCGGGTCCGAGGTCAGCGTGCCCGCGGCCTTGCCCGAGGCGACGATGGTGCGCATCGCGTTCTCGATCGCGGCCTGCACTTCGGGGTGGCCGGGGCGGCCGCGAAAGCCCATCGAGGCGGCGAGATCGGCCGGGCCGATGAACACGCCATGCACGCCGTCGACGGCGCAGATCTCTTCCAGATTGCCCAGCGCCGTCACGGTCTCGGCCTGCACCAGCAGGCAGACTTCGTCATCGGCCACATCGAGGTAGTCGCTGCGCCCGCTCCACTGCGAGGCCCGGCCCACGGCGCTGCCGACGCCGCGGATACCCAGCGGCGGGTAGCGCGTGGCCGACACCAGCGCGCGCGCCTGCTCGGCGCTATCGACCATGGGCACCAGCAGCGTCTTGGCGCCGATGTCCAGCAGCTGCTTGATCAGCGCGGTATCGCCCTGCACCGCGCGCACGACGGGCTGCGCACCATGGGCGGCCACGGCCTGCAATGCGGCCAGCGTCGAATGCAGGTCGTTGGGCGCATGTTCGCCATCGATCAGCAGCCAGTTGAAACCCGTGCTGGCGCTGACTTCGGCCATATAGGGATCGGCCATCGACAGCCACAGGCCGACCTGCGGCTGCTTGGCGGCCAGCGCCGCCTTGAAGGGATTGTTGGAAGGCATGGAATTACTCCTATGTAAGAGCCGTACACGCAATGTATGAAACTGGCGCGCCCCAGCTCAGGGGCACCGAGGAAGGGCCGCCCCGCACCGAGGGTGCCGTCCCCCTCCACCGAAGGTTGAGAGGGGGAAGCGGCGACAGCCGCTCAGGGGGTGTTCAATCAAGCAGACCCTGGCACACATACTTGGTGTGCAGGTAATCGTCGAGCCCGTGCACCGAGCCCTCGCGGCCGTAGCCCGAGTCCTTGACGCCGCCAAACGGCGCGGCCTCGGCGGCCAGCGCGCCTTCGTTGATGCCGACGATGCCGGTTTCGAGCGCATCGGCCACGCGCCAGATGCGGCGCAGGTCGCTGGAATAGAAATAGGCGGCCAGCCCGAACGGCGTGTCGTTGGCCTGGGCAATGACTTCGTCTTCGCTGCTGAAGCGCGTCAGCGGCGCGACCGGGCCAAACGTCTCTTCGCAGGCGCAGGCCATGCTCGCATCGGCATCGGCCAGCACCGTGGGCGCGAAGTAGTTCGCGCCCAGCGCCGGCAGGCGCGTGCCGCCGGTCAGCACGCGCGCGCCGCGCGCCACCGCGTCCTGCACATGGCGCTCGATCTTCTCCACGGCGCGGTCGTTGATCATCGGGCCGATCTGCGAGCCGGCGTCGCTGGCCGGGCCGACCTGCAGCGCGGCCACGCGCGCCACCAGCAGTTCGGCAAAGCGGTCATGCACGGCTGCGTGCACGAACACCCGGTTCGGGCAGACGCAGGTCTGGCCGCCGTTGCGGAACTTGGCCTGCATCAGCCCTTCGACGGCGGCCTCGAGATCCGCGTCTTCGAACACGATGAACGGCGCATTGCCGCCGAGCTCCAGCGACAGCTTCTTGAGCGTGTCGGCCGAGCGCCGCGCGAGGTGCTTGCCCACGGGCGTCGAGCCGGTGAAGGTGATCTTGCGCACGCGCGCATCGTCGAGCCAGGCATCGACCACCTCGGGCGTGCGTGCGCGCGAGGCGGTGACGATGTTCAGCACGCCCGGCGGCACGCCGGCTTCATGCGCCAGCGCGACCAGCGCCAGCGAGGTCAGCGGCGTGTCCTCGGCCGGCTTGCAAACCACGGTGCAGCCCGCGGCCAGCGCCGGCGCGATCTTGCGCGCAATCATCGCCGCCGGGAAGTTCCAGGGCGTGATCGCGGCCACGACCCCCACCGGCTCGCGCAGCGCAAACATGCGCCGGCCCGGCACCGGCGCGGGAATCACCTCGCCATTGGCGCGCGTGGCTTGCTCGGCAAACCACTCGATGTAGCTGGCCGCGTAGGCGACCTCGCCGCGGCCCTCGGCCAGCGGCTTGCCCTGCTCGCGCGAGATCAGCCGGCCCAGGTCTTCCTGGTGCGCGAGCACCAGATCGTTCCAGCGCTTGAGGATCTGCGCGCGCTGCTTGGCCGGCGCCCGGCGCCAGCCGGCAAACGCGGCCTGCGCCGCATCCACGGCAGCGCGCGCATCGGCGGCGCCGGAATCAGGGACGGCGGCAATCACGCCGCCCGTGGCCGGGTCGGTCACATCGAGGCTGCGACCGGGGGCCGCAGGCTGCCATTCGCCGGCAATGAAGTTGGCCGTGCGTTGCAGGTCGGGGCGCGAAAGAGTCAGTGGCATGGCGGGAAAGGGAAGAAAGGGAAGAAGGAAAAAGCCATCAGCTCACGATGCCCAGATGCCAGGGCACGAACTCGTGGTCGCCCAGGCCCAGCTGCTCGCTCTTGGTCGGCTCGCCCGAGGCATGCCGGAGGATCTGCTCGAAGATGCGCTGGCCCAGCTCGGGCACCGTCAGTTCGCCATCGACCACCACGCCGCAGTTGATGTCCATGTCCTCCTCGAGGCGGCGGAACATCGGGGTGTTGCTGGCCAGCTTGATGGTCGGCGCGGGCTTGCTGCCGAACATCGAGCCGCGGCCGGTGGTGAAGCAGATCAGCTGCGCGCCGCTGGCGATCTGCCCGGTCGCGGCCACCGGGTCGTAGCCCGGCGAGTCCATGAACACGAAGCCCTTCTCGGTGATCGGCTCGGCGTACTCATAGACCGCGCGCAGCGGCGTGGTGCCGCCCTTCATGGCCGAGCCCAGCGATTTCTCGAAGATGTTGGCCAGGCCGCCGGCCTGGTTGCCGTGGCCGACCACGCCGTTGAACTGCGCGTTCTGGCCGGCCGCATAGCGCTCCCACCACGCCAGGCGGTCGAGCAGTTTCTGCCCGACTTCGGGCGTGGCCGCGCGGCGCGTGAGCATGAACTCCACGCCGTGGATCTCGGGGGTTTCGGACAGGATGGCGGTGCCGCCATGGCGCACCAGGATGTCCATCGCCGCGCCCAGCGCCGGGTTGGCGGTGATCGCCGAAAAACCATCCGAGCCGCCGCATTCGAGGCCGATCTTCAGGTGCGCGGCGCTCACGCGCGTGCGCTCGGCGGCATTGGCTTCGGGCAGCATTTCCTCGATGGCGCGAATGCCGGCCTCGATGGTCTGGCGCGTGCCGCCCACGTCCTGCATCACCATCGTGCGCATCAGCCGGCCGGCCTGCAGGCCCTGCGAGTCGACCAGCGAGCTGACCTGGTTGCGCTCGCAGCCCAGTCCGACGATCAGCACACCGGCCAGGTTCGGATGGCGCGCATAGCCCGCGAGCGTGCGCCGCAGCACATCGAAATGCTCGCTCGGCGACGACATGCCGCAGCCGCTGGTCTGCGCGAACGCCACCACGCCGTCGACATTCGGATACGCCGCGAGGCGTTCGGGCGTGAAATGCGCGGCAATGCGGTTGATGACCGTGGCCGAGCAGTTCACCGACGACAGCAGGCCGATGAAGTTGCGCGTGCCGACGCTGCCGTCGGCGCGCTCGAAGCCCATGAAGCTCGCGCGTTCGGCCTCGGGCACGAAGTCGACGGGACGCACATCCTGGCAGAACCCGGGATCGCGGTAGCTGTCGACCAGCGTCAGATTGTGGCTGTGCACATAGTCGCCGGCTTCGAGGTCGCGCGCTGCCACGCCGATCACGGTGTCGTACTTGAGCACGTTCTCGCCGGCAGCAATGGCGCGCGCCGCGATCTTGTGGCCGGCGGGAATCTGCGCCCGGGCGCGCACGCCGAACTCGGCGATGGCTTCGCCCAGCGCAATGGCATTCTTCGCGACCAGCACGTTGTCGTTCGGGTGCAGGCGAAGCAGGGGACTTTGGGTCATGGAAAAAGCGGCAAGCGGGGTGGAAAACGCCAACGGACCAGGGACTCAGCCCCTGGCCATCAGCTCCTTGAGATTGAGCTTGCGGATCAGGTCGGTTTCCTGCTGGAAGGTCGCCTGGATGTACTTCTGGTAGTCGGGCGCGTCGAGGTACATCACGGGCGCGTCGATGCTGTCCGCGACCTTGCGGAATTCCTCGCTGTTGACCGCGGCGCGGAAGGCCTCGCGCAGGCGTTTTTCGACGGCCGGCGGCAGGCCCTTGGGCGCCCCGATGCCGTTGGGTGCCTCGACGACCACGTCGTAGCCCAGTTCCTTGAGCGTGGGCACGTCCTTGAAGCGCGGCGTGCGCGCCTCGCCCCAGGTCGCGAGCAGGCGCATCTTGCCGGCTTCGACATGCGGCGCCCAGGAGCTGCTGTCGGCCAGCAGGTCGACCTGTTCGCCGAGCACATCCTGCAGCGCGGCCGAGCCGCCCTTGTAGGCAATCGCATTGAACTTGATGCCTGCGGCCTGGGCGAACTGCTCCATGCCGACATGCGTGGCGCCGCCGATGCCGGCGTGCGCATAGGTCACGGTGCCGGGCTGGGCCTTGGCGCGCGCGACCACGTCGGCCAGCGTCTTGAACGGCGAGCGCGCGGGCACGGCAATGCCGAAGGTCTGGCCCGAGGTGCGCGCGATGTAGCTGAAGTCCTTGAGCGGGTCGAGCTGCACCGTGCCCAGCTGCGAGAAGCGCGTGACCGAGATCGGGATCTGGCCGATGGTGTAGCCGTCGGGGCGGGCCGAGGCCAGCGCCTTGGTGCCGATCATGCCGGAGGCGCCGGCGCGGTTTTCGAGCGCGATCGGCTGGCCCAGTTCACGCGCCGCGATCTGGCAGATGATGCGCATCGAACGGTCCGCCGTGCCGCCCGCGGGCCAGGGGCAGATGAAGGTGATCGGACGCTCGGGATAGGTGGACGCGAGAACGCGGCCAGGCACCGCGGCAACGGCAGCGGCGCCAAGGCCTGCGAGCACGAACTGGCGCCGTGCCATGGAACGGGATGTCTTCATCGTTGTCTCCGAATGATTGTTATGGGATCGAGGCTTGCCGATTATTCTGAACATCAGGATTGCCATCCAATGAAATAGCGGACTGTCTTCATGAGGAAACAGTTATGAAGCCACAATGCCGCCATGAGCCAGATCGACCGTGTTCTCCGTTCCAACCTGAAGCTGCGCCACCTGCAATTGCTGGTGGCGCTCGATGAGTTCCGCCACCTGGGCCGGGTGTCGGAATTCCTGTCCATCACCCAGCCCGCGGTGTCGAAGATGCTCGCCGAGATCGAGAAGATGTTCGAGCTGCAGCTGTTCGTGCGCTCCACGCGCGGCACCGAACCCACGGCGCATGGCGTGAGCGTGGTGCGCTTCGCGCGCTCGGTGCTCGCCGACTACCAGCGCACGCGCGACGAGATCGACGCCGCGGCCAGCGGCGGCGTCGGCCGCACCAGCATCGGCGCGATGGTCGTGGCCATGCCCAGCCTGCTGATGCCGGCGATCCTGCGCGTCAAGCAGCAATCGCCGCTGACCACGGTGATGGTCGAGGAAGGCGACCTGACGCGGCTGCTGCCACGGCTGCGCGTCGGCGAGCTCGACCTGATCGTCGGCCGGCTCGAGCCCGGCTATGCCTCGCCCGACCTTGAAACCGAGCCCCTGTATCCCGAGGCGATGTGCATCGTGGTCAGCCCGCAGCACCCGCTGGCTGGCGCCGCCCGGCCCGGCTGGCCCATGCTGGCCGAGCTGCCCTGGGTCGTGCCGCCGCCCTGGGCCTCGTCGCGCTCCAAGCTCGCGCAGATGTTCTACAAGCACCAGCTGCAGCCGCCCGCGGACATCGTCGAGACCGCGTCGTTCCTGGTCACGCTGTCATGCATCCGCCAGCGCCCCGCGGTGGGCTTTCTCGCGCGCGGCGTGGCCGAGCATTTCGCCGGCCAGGGGCTGCTGCGCATACTCGACCTCAAGCTGCCCATCGACTTGCCGCAGGTCGGCATCATCACGCTGCGCGGGCGCGCGCAGACCCCGGCCAGCGAACTGTTGATGGACAGCCTGCGCGCCACCGCTGCGGCGCGCCAGTGACTGCCACCGTTCGCACTGGGTGCTGAGTTGGTCGAAAACCAGCCTTCGCTCAATGCACGAGGCAATGCCTCCCGCACCCTGCGTCCCCGGAACTTTTCAAGACATGCTGAAAGAAAACTCACACCACGCCGGCGCGCCTTCGCCTAAAGTCTGAAGCCATGAACACCGCCCTCCCAGCCCCTGCGTCCGCGTCTTCGCCCTCCCCCGCCGAGCGCGCGCGCCGCCAGGCGCAGATCGTGCAGGCCTTGAGCGCGCATGTGCCCGCGCATGCGCTGCTGTGGCACAGCGAAGACACCACGCCCTACGAGTGCGACGGCCTCACGGCCTACCGCCAGCGCCCGCTGGTGGTCTGCCTGCCCGAAACCTATGCCCAGGTGCAGGCCGTGCTGCAGGCCTGCCATGCACTCCAGGTGCCCGTGGTCGCACGCGGCGCGGGCACCGGGCTGTCGGGCGGCGCGATGCCGCATGCGCTGGGCGTGGTGCTGTCGCTGGCCAAGTTCAACCGCATCCTCAAGGTCGATGCCTACAGCCGCACGGCGCTCGTGCAATGCGGCGTGCGCAACCTCGCGATCAGCGAGGCCGCGGCGCCGTTCGGTCTGTACTACGCGCCCGATCCCTCGAGCCAGATCGCCTGCACCATCGGCGGCAACGTGGCCGAGAACTCGGGCGGCGTGCACTGTCTCAAGTACGGCCTCACGGTGCACAACGTGCTCGAGGTCAAGGGCTTCACCATGGCGGGCGAGCCCGTCACCTTCGGCAGCCAGGCGCTCGACACGCCGGGCTACGACCTGCTGGCCACGGTGATCGGCAGCGAAGGCATGCTGGCCGTGGCCACCGAGATCACGGTGCGGCTGATCCCCAAGCCGCAGCTCGCGCGCTGCATCATGGCCAGCTTCGCCGATGTGCGCCAGGCCGGCGCGGCCGTGGCGGCGGTGATTGCCGCGGGCATCATTCCCGCCGGGCTGGAGATGATGGACAAGCCCATGACGGCCGCCGTCGAGGATTTCGTCAAGGCCGGCTACGACCTCACGGCCGAAGCCATCCTGCTGTGCGAATCCGACGGCACGCCCGAGGAGGTGGCCGAGGAGATCGAGCGCATGAGCGCGGTGCTGCGCGACGCCGGCGCCACGGCCATCACCGTGAGCGCCAACGAGGCCGAGCGCCTGCGTTTCTGGAGCGGGCGCAAGAACGCATTTCCTGCGAGCGGCCGCATCAGCCCCGACTACATGTGCATGGACTCGACCATTCCGCGCAAGCGCCTGGCCGACATCCTGCTCGCCATCCAGGCCATGGAGCAGAAGTACCAGCTGCGCTGCGCCAATGTGTTCCACGCCGGCGACGGCAACCTGCACCCGCTGATCCTGTTCGATGCCAACGATCCCGACCAGCTGCGGCGCTGCGAGCTGTTTGGCGCCGACATCCTCGAGACCAGCGTGGCAATGGGCGGCACCGTCACCGGCGAGCATGGCGTGGGCATTGAAAAGCTCAACTCGATGTGCACCCAGTTCAGCGCCGAGGAGAACGCGCAGATGTTCGCGCTCAAGGCCGCGTTCGATCCCCAGGGCCTGCTCAACCCGGGCAAGGTGATTCCCACGCTGCACCGCTGCGCCGAGTACGGCAAGATGCTGGTGCGCGGCGGGCAGATCAGCCATCCCGACCTGCCGCGGTTCTAGCCGGCGCAAAAAAAGCGCCCCTCCCGCAGGCGGGGCGCTTCAGGCCGTGACGCGGCTCAGTCGAGGCCGAGCTTTGCCAGCAGGGCTTCGGCCGCCGGGCCGTTCAGGCGCTGCTGCTTGCTGACCTGGGGCTTGTCGCGGAAACCGGTGAAGGTCACGCCCTGGCGTTCGATGAACAGGCGATAAGCCTGCGCGCCGAAATCGCTGAGCTGCGCCGGCTCCGACGTGAACGACAGCACGCGGCGCCCGCCCAGGGTTTCGATCCGGTAGGTGGTTTCAAGAATCGGCGCGCAGGTGGATTTGCCATCGACGAAGAGCGTGCTGTTGCGCGGCGGCGTTTCCTGGCGCGTCTGCATGTTGCCTTCGCACTGGAAGAAGCGGGCGTTGGCCGTCCCGGGCTGGAAGGCCACCAGGTAGCGCTTGTAGCCGGCTGCGCCATCGAGCCGGGTGTAGTCGCGGTTGAGCAGCACATGGCTGTTGTTGCCATGCACTTCGACAGCGTTCACGTAGTTGCCGGTGTTCCAGCCGATGAACTCGTCCAGCGTGGCATTGCGCCAGGTGGCGAAATCGGGGTTGTCCGGCTGCGCGGCCGACGGGATGCGCGCGGGCGGCGTGCGGTTGTAGTAGATCGCGCCGCCGACGTCCGTCACCGTGCGCCGGCTCAGCACCGATCCGGCCGGGAACACCGCCGTGCCGAGCGCGGACTGGATGGCGGGCAGGTCCGGGTTCGGGCCCCAGCTGGCAAACGCGCCGCCCGCGGCATCGGCGCCGGGATAGGCACGGATCTCGCGCACCACCTCGATCATCGGGCGGCCCGAGATATCGACATTGCTGCGCTTGGAGCGGCTGGCCACGGCCTTGCAGTACAGCGACTCGGATTCGCCCGCGGCATTGACCGGCGTCGACTCGTGCTCGAAGCCCGTGGGGCAGTCGAACCACTCGCTGCCGGTCCAGTAGATCTGCGGACGCGTCCAGTTGTTGGCGCCCATGCCCCACTCCTCGAGGAAACCATTGGTCTGGCGCTCGCGCACTTCGGTGAAGTGCGTCTTGCCATTCGCGTCGGGCGTGTTCTGCGCGGCCGTGGCCTCGAACGCGCGCAGGAAGTAGTTCTGCAGGTTGGTGAAGCTCAACCAGCGCAGGCTCACGGTGGCGACGCCGCTCTCGTCCGCAGGACCGGCGCCGGGCGCCTGGGACTGCTCTGCCACGACCGAGGCAATGCTGTCCTTGGTCAGCCCGGCCGCGGCCGCCACCTGCTGCGCCGCGGCTTCGATCTGTACCTGCTTTTGCGCCACGGAAATGCCCGGGTCGCCGAGCGTCGGATCATCGCGCACCTTGAGCGCCAGCGTCGGCAGTTGCGCCAGCAGGCTGGCATGAATGGCGTTGTCGATCTGCGCCTGCGGCAGGGGCTGGTTGTCCGCGCCGGTGGCGCCCTGGGTCGCGGCCAGCTGGGTCTGGGTCACCACCACGATCAGGCGCGCCAGCGTGCCCGCGAGCTTGCCGGCATCGCTGGTGTCCTTGGTGAAGTCATCGAAAACCGAGGCGCCCAAGCCCAGCTGGGCCTGCAGCGCGGCGCCGGCGTCGGCGCTGGTGCCGCCGCTGGTTTCCACATAGCTCTGCACCAGCGTGGTCAGCGGGCTCACGACGCCCGTGCGGTCGGCCGGTGCCTTGAGCGTATAGGCCGTCTTGACCTCGCCGTGATCCGCATCGATGGCATCGAGGCCGACGCTGGCGACGATCGGGTACTTGCCCACGTCGGCATCGGGCACCTGCAGCACCAGCCGGCCTGCGGCGTCCGTCCTGTCCGAGGGCTCATCGGCATCGCAGCGGCCATTGAGGCTGGTATCGAGGCAGACCAGCGCGTTCTGCAGCGCTCCGTCGACCACGGTCACGGGCACGCTGGTCTTGCTGCCGACGGGGCCGGTATCCGTGCCGCCGCCAGTGCCGCCACCGCTGCCACCGCTACTGGTGCTGCCGGTGCTGCCGCCATCGCCGCCACCGCCGCAGCCGGCCAGGGTCAGCAGGGTGGCGCTGGCGAGCGCCCACGCCAGTTGCTTCGCTTGTATTGCCATCGTCGTTTCTCCCGAAGTTGTTGAACCAGCGGCCGCTTGCGGCCCTTCCATCGCACTGGTAACAATTCCACCTTCATCTGTGACAAATCGAATCCCATGAATATGGGAGGAAAGTCCGCTTTGCCCCTTTCAAGGTGGCGGTTGGGCGAGGCTGCGTTTATGCTGGTCTGTAGTTACAGAAACAAACCTTTTCCGGGGTAAGGAGCGCGCGATGTGGCAAGTGCTCATTGTGGAAGACGATCCGCAGACCCGCGAATTCTTCGCGGCCAGCGTTGCGCGCAGCGCCGAACTGGCGCTGGCGGCCAGCATGGGCAGCGTGGCCCAGGCCTGCGACTGGCTGGGCCGGGCCGGCAATGCCGTGGATGTGCTGCTGGTCGATCTCGGGCTGCCCGATGGCAGCGGCCTGGATGTGATCCGCTTTGCCCGGCAGCGGCATCCACAATGCGAGCCGCTGGTGATCTCCATGTTCGGCGATGAGGACCATGTGCTGGCCAGCATCGAGGCCGGCGCGCTGGGCTACATCCACAAGGATTCAACCCCGGAAAACGTGGCCGACGCGGTGGTGCAGATGAAGCTGGGCGCGTCGCCGATCTCGCCGATGATCGCGCGCCGCGTGCTGGCCAAGTACCTGACGCTGCGTGCCACGCCGGCCGCGGCGGCCGCGGCACCCGCCACCTTCCCGATACCGCCGGCGTCCATGCCGCTGTCCGCCAAGGAACTGCAGGTGCTGGAGCTGATCGCGCGCGGCTACTCCTATGCAGAAACCGCGCGGCTGCAGAACGTGAGCGTGCACACGGTGCGCTCGCATATCAAGAGCCTCTACGGCAAGCTGGCGGTGCATTCCAAGAACGAGGCGGTGTTCGAAGCCGCGCGGCTTGGACTGCTGTCCAGCTACGCGGCGCCCGCGCGCCACTGAACATGCGCGGCGCCCGTCTGTTGCGCGTGCTCCTGGGCGGCATTGCCGGCTGGCTGCTGTGGCTGGGCCTGGCGCTGGGCGCGCAGGCCGCGCCGCAACAGCTGACGCAGGCCCGCGTGCAGGTCGAGATCGATGGCCGGCTGCAGTCGGCCGACGCCACGCTGCCCTATGTCTGGGACCAATGGCACAAGGGCCGCCAGGGGCATGCCGTCTTCGAGCTGTCGATGCCGCTGGCCGAAGTCCCGGCCGAGCCGGTGCTGCTGTATTTCACGCGCCTGGGCAATGCCTACGAGGTACGGCTCAATGGCAATCTGCTGGACAGCCAGGGCCGGCTTGCGCGCTTCGACGGCGCCGACCATGGCATGGTGCCGCGGCTGATGACGATTCCCGCCGGCGTGCTGCAGCGCGACAACCGGCTGGAGATACGCATCCGCGCCGACCGCGCGCGCCGCGCGGGCGTGGCCAGCCCCTGGGTCGGCACGCGCGCCGAGATCCTGCCGCTCTACGAAAGCGACTACCGGCAGCGTGTCACGGGCACGCAGGTCGCGGTCATCATGGGCCTGCTGGTGGGCACGGTGGCGCTGGCGCTGTGGTGGACCCAGGTCGACCCGACGCAGCCCGCGGGCCGGCGGCGCGAGCCGCTGTACCTGTTTGCCGCCGTGGCCGAATACATGTGGAGCCTGCGCGTGGGCAATGTGCTGTTTGCCCAGCCGCCGCTGCCGCGCTTCTGGTGGGACATCGTGTTCACCGAAGCCATCGGCGTCTGGATCGCGGCCATGCTGATGTTCAGCGCGCTGGCCGTGGACTGGCACGGGCGCTTTTCCCGTGCCGCGCTGGAACGCGCGCTGAAGCTGCTGCTCGTGCTGGGCATATTCTGTGCGGTGGGGGCGCAATGGGGCCAGTTGTGGCTGCTGACGCTGTGGTATGCGGGCCTGGGCGTGGTTTCGCTGTGCTTCGTCGCCGAATACAGCTGGGCGGCGCTGCGCCGCGGCACGCGCCTGCACCGGCTGATTGCCGCGGCGCTGGTGTTCAATGTCTGCGTCGGCGTGCGCGACTGGGCGGTGTTCCGGCTGCAGATGGCGCACGGCGGCAACTCGCTGATGCGCTATTCCTCGCTGCTGTTCGGCCTGCTGCTGATCTACATCGTGCTGCGGCGCTTCCGCGAGGCGGGCGCAAAGGTGCGCGAACTGCTGGCAACCATGGAACAGCAGGTGGCGGCCAAGGAGCAGGCGCTGCAGGCCAGCTATGCGCAGGTGGAACAGCTGGCGCGCGAGCAGGAGCGCGTCAACGAGCGCACGCGCATCCTGCGCGACCTGCATGACGGCGTAGGTGCGCACATCAGCGCCGCCATCCGCCAACTGGAATCGGGCAAGGCGCGCCACGACGATGTGCTGCTGACGCTGCGCGACTCGCTGGACCAGATCAAGCTGTCGATCGATGCCATGCATCTGCCCGCGGGCGATGTGACCGGGCTGCTGGCCAATCTGCGCTACCGCCTCGAGCCCAAGCTGAGTGCGGCCGGCATCGCGCTGCATTGGGATGTCGACTGGATCGCCCCGCTCGCGCGCCTCGACGCCGCGGGCATGCGCCACCTGCAGTACATGGTGTTCGAGTCGCTGTCGAATGTGCTCCAGCATGCGCGCGCCAGCGAACTGCGCATTGCGGCCAAGGCGGGCGGCACGCGCGTATGCATCCGCATCG
Source organism: Comamonas antarctica (assembly GCF_013363755.1). Classification (NCBI taxonomy): domain Bacteria; kingdom Pseudomonadati; phylum Pseudomonadota; class Betaproteobacteria; order Burkholderiales; family Comamonadaceae; genus Comamonas; species Comamonas antarctica. Next base: position 290,609 of record NZ_CP054840.1, on the reverse strand, counting down.
AGGACAACGGCCAGGGCTTCGACACCGCACGGCCGCGGCGCAACGGGCTGCTGTCGCTGCAGGACCGCGCGCGCGCCATCGGCGCCACCCTCGGCATCGAGAGCATCGCGGGCCTGACGGTGGTGGAAATCACGCTGGGCTGACGTCCAAAACTCAGGGTTTTCCCTTACATTCTCCCGGGGCAATGGCAGCGACCATCTTGCTGGCAGGCGTTCTGGCCTTATCGTCGCGAAGCCGGCGCAGGCATTGCTTCGCGCCGTGCATGCATTCTTGCGGGGGCCGCTTGCGGCTCCGCCCCCTGCCCGCCCGCATTCCTGCGGGCGGCAAGCTTAGGAAACCATCCATGACCCATCGCATCGTGATCGTCGGCGGCGGCGCCGGCGGACTGGAGCTGGCCACGCGGCTCGGCCAGCGCCTGGGCAAGCGCCGGCAGGCCGAAATCATCCTGGTGGACAGCCACCTCACGCACATGTGGAAACCGCTGCTGCACGAAGTGGCCGCAGGCTCGCTGAACCAGTCGGAAAACGAGTTCAACTACATCGCCCAGGCCAAGTGGAAGCACTTCCAGTTCCAGATCGGCCGCATGTGCGGCCTGGACCGCAAGGGCAGGACCATCGAGCTCGAGCCCTTGCTCAATGAAGACGGCAGCCAGGCCGCGCCCGCGCGCCGGCTGGCTTATGACACGCTGGTCATGGCCATCGGCAGCGTGACCAACGACTTCGGCACGCCCGGCGCGGCCGAGCACTGCATCTTTCTCGACGCACCCGAGCAGGCCGAGCGCTTCCACCGCCAGCTGCTGGCCAAATACCTCGCGGCGCATGCCGGCAGCGACACCGAGGCCGAGCTGCGCATTGCCATCGTGGGTGCGGGCGCCACTGGCGTCGAGCTCGCGGCCGAGCTGCGCAATGCCGCGCAGCAGCTGTCCGACTACGGCCTGGGCAATATCGCGCCCGGGAATCTGCACATCACCGTGCTCGACTCGGGCAAGCGCGTGCTGCCGGCGCTGCCCGAGCGCATCAGCCGCGATGCGCACCAGACGCTGGAACAGCTTGGCGTGCAGGTCGTCACCGGCGCCGCCGTGGGCCGCGTCACGGCCGAGCAGCTTGAAACCAAGGACGGCCGCGTGTTCCCGGCCAGCCTCAAGGTCTGGGCCGCGGGCATCAAGGCACCGGATTTCCTGCAGGGCCTCGACGGCCTGGAGACCAACCGCATCAACCAGCTGGTGACGCGCACCACGCTGCAGACCACGCTCGACGACGACATCTTCGTGCTCGGCGACTGCGCCGCCTGCCCGATGGACGACGGCAGCGACAAGAACGTGCCGCCGCGCGCCCAGGCCGCGCACCAGCAGGCCTCGCTGCTCGCGCAGTCGCTGCCGCGGCGCCTGCGCGGCGAGCCGCTGCCGACCTACCGCTACCGCGACTACGGCTCGCTGGTCTCGCTGTCGCGCTTCTCGGCCGTCGGCAGCCTGATGGGCAATCTGATGGGCACGGTGAAGGTCGAGGGCTGGCTGGCGCGCATGTTCTACATCTCGCTGTACCGCATGCACCAGGTGGCGCTGTGCGGCTTCTTCCGCACCGGCCTGCTGATGCTCAGCGACCGCATCGGCCGGCGCACCGATCCGCGCCTCAAACTCCACTGAACGCTGCGGCTTGCGCTTTCACGCACAATCGGCGGCATTCCGTTTCCGCCGATTTTTTGCGCCATGACTGCTGCTGACTACGCCACCCTTCTCCAATCCGGCAACGACCTGGTGGCCCAGGCCCAGGCCGTGGCCACGCAGGACTTCGCGCAGGCGCGCGCGCTGTGGCAACAGGCCGGCGCCTTCTTCGCCAAGGCGCACCAGGCCGACCCCGACCAGCATGCCGCGGCGCTGCGCCTGGCCCAGGCCTGGATGGCCGAAGCCCATGCGCTGCAAAAGGAAGGCTCGGCCCATGCGGCCATCATGTGGACCAATGCCGCCGCCCAATGCGAGCGCGCCTTCGATCTCCAGCCCGACCATGCACCCACGGCAATGATGGCCGCAAGCTGCCACGCCTGGGCCCAGAACCAGGAAGCCGCGCAGGCCTGGGCGCAGCTGGCGAAGCATTTGCAACAGCTGGATCTGGACGAGCCGGCGGAACCTGCGCCGTAAGCGCCTTGCGGTGCTGAGCCGCTCCTACCGCCCCTGCAACGCCCCCTTGATCTGCGCCACATTGCGCAGCATCGCCGTCGGCCCGGCGCTGCCCAGCAGGTACCAGCCCTTGGGATCGAGAAACACCACGCGGCCGTTCTTGCCGGCCTGCGTGGCGCGGATCTGCGCGTTGTCGAACAGCTGCTTCGACGGCACCACCGGATGGCCGTCCTTGTCGGCCTGCGTGCCCGTACCGGCGTTGCGGTCGATCACATAGATCCACGCCGGGTCGAGCCGGGCGATGTCTTCCATCTTCATCGGTACGCCACGCGGCTTGGACGGGTCGGCGGGAATCGCCGGCTTGATGCCCAGCACATCGTGCAGCAGGCCGAAGCGCGCGCCCGGCGGCTGGGCGCTCAGGTTGCGGTTCACGGCCAGCACCAGCAGGCCGGGTTCGGCCTGGGCCGCCACGGCCTTGAGGCCGTCGACTTCACTGCGCACCTTCGCCATCAGTTGCTGCCCCTCGGCCTGCTTGCCCCAGAGGCTGGCCAGCGTATCGACATTGCGCTGCATGCCGGCCAGCAATTGCTTGTTGTCGACGCTGAGATCCAGCGTCGGCGCGATCTTCGACAGCACGTCGTACTTTGCTGCCGAGCGGCCGGCCACCACGATCAGATCGGGCTGGATGCGGCTCAGCGCTTCATAGTCGGGAATGAACAGCGAGCCTGCGGGCTGGTACTTCGCATCGGCATACGACTGCAGGTACTCCGGATACTGCGCCTGGGCCACGCCGGCCACGGGCAGTTGCAGTGAGTGCATCACATCGAGGGCAGCCAGGTCGTAGACCACGACGCGCTGCGGCTTGAGCGGCACCGTGGCCGTTCCCTTGGCGTGCTGCACGGTGACGGTTGCGGGCTGTGCGGGCGCGCCGGCAAAGGCCGGTGCCGACAGGCCCCAGGCGGCGGCCGTGAGCGCAATGGCCAGGCTGCGGCGCGAAGTCATGAAGTTCATGGGTTTCCTTGAGTTGGGAAATAACAACGCCGCAAAGGGGCTTTGAAGCTCGCGTCGTTCACGGCCTTTCGTACTGGCGTGCTCCAGCCAAGAGGCAGCGAGGAAGGGCCGCCCCTAGGCGGCCCCACCGCACCGAGGCTGCCGTGCCTGGCCGGCCGCCCCCCTCCACCGAAGGTTGAGAGGGGGAAGCCGCGGAGCGGCTCAGGGGGTGCTTAAAACTTGACGTTCATGCCCAGCCAGTAGCGGCGGCCGTCCTGCACGGTGTCGTAGTTGATGCCGTCGGAAAGCACTTGCTTGTCCAGCAGGTTGTAGATGCCCGCATACAGCGTGACGGTCTTGCTGAACTTGTACGAGCCGCCCAGGTCGAGCAGCGCATAGCCCTTCTGCACGAAGGTGCCGGACGAAGCGCCGCCCGAAGTCAGGCTTTCCTTGCCGCGATAGGCCAGGTTGGTCCAGCCGTTGATCTGGCCGGTGGGGTTCCAGTCCAGGCCCACGTTGAGCAGGTGGCGTGGCAGCTGGTTGAGCGGATTGCCGGCGAATTCGCCGCTCTTTTGCTCGGAGGTCGTGAAGGTGTAGCTCGAGTTCAGGCGCAGGCTGCGCGTCAGGTCGGTGCCCAGCGTGGCCTCGAGGCCGCGCGTCATCGCGCGGTCGACGTTCACATTGGTGGTCGGTGCGCGGCCCGAAGAGTTGAGCGGGCCGCAGGTCGGGCAGGCAATGCGCGTGATCTTGTCCTTGAACTCGTTGTCGAAGAGGGTCACGCCGGCCGTGGTGCCGTTGCCGCCGTCGAACAGCACGCCGATTTCCGTGGTCAGCGAGGTTTCGGGCTTCAGGTCGGGGTTGCCGTAGATGTCGCCGCCGCGGCTCGACTGGCCCCAGTCGCCCAGGGTCTGGCGCAGCGAAGGGGCGCGAAAGCCGGTGGAGACGCCGCCCTTCACGGTCCAGCGCGGATCCACCATCCACACGCCATACAGGCGCGGGCTGACCTGGCCGCCGGCCTGGCTGTCGTGGTCGTAGCGCACGCCGCCCGTGAGCGCGAAGTCGTCGCGCAGGCGCCATTCGTCCTCGGCAAACACCGCGTACTGGTGGCGGTCGGCGGTCGAACGGGTCGAGCCGCGCAAGGTATTGGTCGTGGTGTCCTTGAGATCCTGCGCGTTGAAATACACACCGGTGTTCAGCAGGTGGCGGTCGCCGAGCGGAACCGTCCAGCTGCTGTTGAACACCGTGTTCTTGATGGTCATGTCGCGCGCGAGGTTGCGTGTTTCTTCCTGCTGCAGATAGCTGTCCGAGCTGGCCCAGCCAAAGCGGCCCTTGTGCTGCAGCGAGTAATTGTCGCGCTCGAACCTGCGGTCGCTCAGGGCCGCGGTCGGCGCCAGCGTCATGCCCGGCGTCGAGACATAGTGCTGCCTGGCCGTGCCCAGTTCGAGCAGCAGGTCATGGTCCTTGTTGGGCGTGAGCGCGAGCCGCACGTTGACCGCGCGGTTGTCGTAGTCGTTGTAGCCGTTGAGGATGCGGTCTTCCTCGCGCTGGTTGTAGTTGCCGTAGATGCTCAGGCCCAGCAACTCGTCCTGGATCGGGCCCGAGAGGTAGAAGTTGCCCTGGTAGGCATTGCCCGAGGACGAACGCTCCTGCAGCGTCGCATCGGCGCGCAGCGAGCCGCTCCATTCCTTGGCGACCTTGCGCGTGATCACATTGATCACGCCGCCCATCGCGTCCGAGCCGTAGAGCGACGACATCGGGCCGCGCACGACTTCGATGCGTTCGATGGCTTCAAGCGGTGGGATCCAACTCTGGTCGGTACCGGTGCTGCCGTTGGTTTGCGTCTCGCGCGTGTTGGAGCGCTTGCCGTCGACCAGGATCAGCGTGTAGTTCGCGCCCATGCCGCGCAGGCTGATGTCGTTGGAGTTGTTGTCCGAAGGCGTCAGGATCACGCCGGGCACGTCGCGCAGCGCGTCGTGCAGGTTGGTATAGGCCTTCTTTTCCAGTTCCTCGCGCGTGACCACGGAAATCGATGCCGGCGCTTCCTTGATCTGCTGCTCGTAGCCGGCCGCCGTCACCACCACGGTGTCGAGGCTTTTGGCCTCCTGGGCAACAGCCATGCCGGAAAAACCGGTGGCCAAGATCGCGGCGGCAAGCGTGGGGGACGAGGGACGGGACAGGAGCATTTTCGGGGTCGGGGAAATGGAATGAAAGCGACTTCTCATTGATGAGAATCACTCGCATTATTGTTTACCGTTTGGTAACCATGGCGACATACCCCTAAGCCATTGTCTTGCGGTTGACAATTGGCGCCGTGTATGCAATTGCGCGTTAACCCTTAGACGGTCATATGGAGGCCCACCATTGCGGCAGTTGGGCCAGCAGGAACAGCAGCAGCCCGATGGCGCCGCCCACCACAGTGCCATTGATGCGAATGAACTGCAGGTCCTTGCCGATATGCAGCTCCACCAGCTCGGACAGCTCGCGCGCGTCCCAGCGCTTGACGGTATCGCTGATATGCTCGGCGAGGAACTGGGCCATGTCCGGCGCCAGCGTTGCCGACCAGCGCTCGAGCCGGGCATTCATCGACTGGCGCAGCGCCGCATCGGCGGCCAGCGATTGGCCCAGCCAGCGGCCCATGGCCGCAGCCTTGCGCGCGATATGCGAGTGTTCATCGGCAAGGTCGGCCTGCAGCCGCTGGCGCAGCTGCGTCCACAGCGCCTGCAGGTAGCCGGCCAGCTTTTCATCGTGCAGCAGGTAGTGGCGCAGTTGCTCGGCTTTGTCGGCAAAATCCGGGTCGCTGTGCAGCCGTTCGATGAGCCGCGCGACGGCCGCATCGAGCGCCTCGCGCACGCGGTGCTCGGGGTTGTGCGCGATGTCGTCGAACAGGCCTTCGAGCGCCTGCGCGATCAGCTCCGCGCCCTTGTCGCCCAGCCAATCGCTGGGCAGCATCTTTTCCTTCAGCGGGTGCTCGCGCTTGAGCCATTCGATGATGCTGGCGGCAATGAACTCCCGGGTGTTGGCGGTCTGCATGATGGCGGCAATGCGCGCCAGCACATCGTCGAGCAGCACCTGGTGGCGCCCGCCCTGCGTCAGCGTCGTCAGCAGCCCGGCCGCGGCGCGCGACAGGTCCACCTGCGACAGCAGCGCGCGCAGCGACTGCGTGAGAAAACGCTGCACCTGGCGGTCCTGCACCATCTCGAGCGCCGCCAGCGCCAGCCGCGCGACCTGCCGGCCCAGCAGCGCGGCGCTGCCCGGCGCCGTGAGCCAGTGGGCCAGCCACTGCGCGGGATCGTGCTTGCGGATCAGCGCCAGCAGCGAGGCCGGGTCGAGAAACCGGTCGCGCACGAAATGCGCGAGGTTGTCGCCGATGCGGTCCTTGTTGTTCGGAATGATGGCCGTATGCCGGCCCACCCACGGCAGCGGAATGCGCCGGAACAGCGCCGTCACGGCAAACCAGTCGGCGAGCGCGCCGACCATGGCCGCCTCGGCCACGGCCTGCAGGCAGCGCACCCAGAAGTGCGGCGGCAAAAAGCTGGTGACGACAAACACCAGCGCCACGGTGAGCAGCAGGGCCAGGGCCTTGCGCTTGGCGTGCTTCAATTCCAGGGTCTGCGCTTGCATGCGGGGCTGCTCCCATCGTGGCCGATGGCTGCAACGCTAACATGCTTTGCGGCATACCTACACGGCGGTGCGCAGCGGCGTGCGGCTGGCCCAGGCCTGGGCTGCAGCGCGTTCGGCGGCCTCGGCCCCCGGCGCCGGCGCGGCCTGCTGCGCCAGGATGGCGGCGCGCAGGCTGGCATCGAGCGGCGCCGCATTGCCGGCCGGCCGCGCCAGGAAGGCCTCCTGCTCGGCCGGCGACAGCAGCGCCGCAGCGGCCTGGACATCGTCCACCAGATCATGGCGGAAGTTGTGCCGGTTCTGCGCAATGAAGGCCAGCGCCTGGTCCAGTGCCTGGTCCTTTGCGCGCTGCACGCGTGCCCCGCCCGCCAGGAATGAGCCGATCTCCAGGTCGCCATGCGCCACCGGCATGGCATGCAGGCCGGCCGCATGCAGCTTGCGCTGGTCCGCAGCCACGGTTTGCGGGAACTGCGGATTGCCCGACAGCCAGGTCAGGAGCGGCAGCAAGGCCGGCGCATGGTGGTCCGGGGGCCCATGCAGCACGGCCTGGGTGCGCCCGCGGTCGGCATACACCATCACCAGCGTGCGCGCATAGGTCTCGCGCAGCGCCTCGCCGCCGAGCCCCGAGAAGATCGCCTCGGTGGGCAGGTTGCTGCCCACCCCGCCGTCGGTCCAGCGCTGCGCCTCGAACTTCACGTCCGCAAACAGCACCGGAATGCCCATGGTGATGCGTCCCGCCAGCGCCAGCGGCATCTCGGGGTAGGTTTGGTGGGAGAAATACACCACGCGCTTTTCCGTCTGGTTCCAGCCCGTGACCACCAGTTCCTTGAACCGCTCCCGATCGAGCTGGCGCAGCAGATGCAGGTCGCCGAAGGTCAACATGCGGCCGGTGCGCGGCAGGCTGAAATCCGGTGTGCGCAGCAGCTCCAGGCGCTGCTGTTGTGCGGGCGTGAAGTCTGCCCATTGCGGCTTGTGCGTGATCTCGCGCCAATGGCCCTGGAGGTATTGCGCCGCCGACAGCGCCGTCATGCGGTCCAGCGTCTGCACGGCCGCCCCGGCATCGAAGCCCAGCGTGCCCAGCTTCACGTCCGGGTAGTTGTGCCTGAAATCCCGGGGCGTCTCCAGCAGCGACAGGACCTCGGTCCCGTTCAGCAGTTGCTGGAAGTCCCTGGCCGAGATGCCCGCGGCCAGCACGATGGCCGTCATTCCGCCCACCGAGTTGCCCGCCACGCGCTGCAACGCCGACAGCAGGCCCAGGTTTTCCAGCGCGCGCAGCGCGGGCGCGTTGGCCACGCCGCGCGCTCCGCCGCCGCCCAGCACCAGGTTCTCGATGGCCGGTGCCGCGCGCAGCATCAGGATCCGGCCCGAAGGCAGGGCCTGCAGATGGGGCGCGGGATCGGCCATCGGCAGCAGCGACAGCGCCACCTCCCGATGGCGCCCGACCCAGTCCCGGGCCCGGGCTGCTGCGGCCTGGTAGCTTTCCCAGCGCACCGTGTGGTCCGCGCTTCGGATCATCTCGCTGTGCACCGGATACATGCTGTCGGCAACGACATCGCGCACCATGGCCGCGGCGCGCGCCGCAAAGGCCTGGCGCTGCGCCGGCGGCACCTGCTGGCTGGCCTCGTTCATGGACGCCGCCAGCGACGCCGCGAGCGCCTCCTGCTGGTTGATCAGCTGCGCAGTGTCCAATGCGCGCGGCGTGGGCGGCGTGGCAGACAATGGCCGCCGCGCGCGTGCTGCCGGCAGGGGCGGGACTCCCGGGGACCCCACCCCGGCTGGCACGACAGTACTCATGCGGTTCTCCCGGCGCCGCTGTGCGCGGGCGCCTCATGCAGCGCGATCGCCGCGCACACGCCACGGATGCGGCGTGCCTGGCGCAGGCTGTAGTCGAGCCAGTCCAGCACGGACGCCTGCGCGGCCCATTCAGGATGCCAGCGGCTGAGCACCACCATGCGGTCGGCGCCGTCCAGGCTGCAGACCAGCGCCCGGCCGTCGATCACCGCGCGGTTGATGTGCAGCAGCGTCGATACCAGGGCTTGCCGCAGCGTTCCGTGCAGCGCGGCGGCATCCCAGACAAAGGCCTCGAGCACCCAGTGGTGGCTGCGCGGATGCAGCGCAATGCGCAGCGGCAACTGGTCTTCGAACAGCAGTTCCTGCGCCGCGATGCTGCCGGCTGCGCGCCCGGGCTCCAGCGCCCGCATCCGCTCGCTGAATGCCTGCGCGCAGACGCAGCCGCGCGCAGGCGCGGCGCCGCTTTCTGCGGCCATGTCGGGCCCCGGCGCCGCGGCGTGGCCTGCGGCCAGCAGCGCGAACTGGTCCAGCAGCGCCTGCAGCTGGTCTTGAACCGCCGCGGCCGTCAGCTGCGCGGGCCGGACCGGGAAATCGCAGTCCACGAGTTCGGCGTGCTGGCTGCTGCCCAGGCCGGCCTGCTGCCGCCCCCTGCGGCTTGCATGGCCCACGCGCAGCAGCGCTTCCTCGAGCCGCGCGCGCGTAGCCGACTCCAGCAGCTGCGTCGCGCAGCCCACGCCCAGCAGCCAGCGCTGCTGCCACGCCTGGAACTGCCAGCGGACCCAGCGCCCGTTCTCGAGCGCAAAGCATGGCGCGGGACTGCCCGCCACGGGAACGCCCGCCACGGGAACGCCCGCCGCGGGATCGCCCGCCGCGGGAGCGCCCGGGCCTGCGCGGCTCGGACTTTGCAGCAGCGCGCACAGTTGCCGGGAGAGTTCGCCGAGATCATTCATAGCTACCCTGAATGCTCGCCTCGCCGCGGGCCGCCTGCCAGTCGGCGGCAGCGCCTCTTCAAGCCGGGCGGCATGCCACCGGCACCATCGGCGCCGCGGCAATGGCTTGCCCCCGGCGCGCCCGGTGAACCGGCTTACTGCAGCACCTGGCTCGGGCCGAAGAACTCGTAATGCGTCTGCGCTGCCGGCACACCGAGCGCGCGCAGACCTTGCAGCACCGTGGCCATGAACGGCTTGGGGCCGCAGAAATAAGCTTCGACATCGCGCGATGCCGGCAGCCAGCCGGCCAGCTGCGCGGCATCGAAGTGGCGCGGCGTCGCGCCGGTTTCGTCATAGTGGTAATGGCATTGCAGTTGCGGGTGCTGCAGCGCAAGCGCATCGATGCGTGCGCGAAAGCCCTGCGCTTCGGGCGTGCGCGCGCAGTGGATGAACACCACCGGGCGCCCGCTGCCCAGCGCCGAGGCCAGCATCGGCAGCGTCGGCGTGATGCCCACGCCGCCGCTGATCAGCACCAGCGGCTTGTCGCTGTCGGCCAGCGTGAAATGGCCGGCCGGCGGAAAGATGTCCAGCACGTCGCCTTCCTGCACCACGTCATGCAGATGGCGCGAGACCACACCGCCGGCTTCGCGCTTGACGCTGATGCGCAGTTCCTGGCCATTGGCCAGCGCCGACAGCGAATAGTTGCGCCGCTGCTCCTGGCCGTCGACCACCACGCGCAGGCCGATGAACTGGCCCGGCGCGTGCGCCATCACCGCGCCGCCATCGACGGGCGCGAGATAGAACGATGTGATTTCCGAACTCTCGGCCTGCTTGCGTGCCACGCGGAACGCGCGCGCACCGCGCCAGCCGCCGGCGACGCTGGCATTGCGCGCATAGGCCTGGGCCTCGGCGCCGATCAGGATATCGGCCAGCTGCTGGTAGGCCGCGGCCCAGGCATCGATCACCGCGTCGGTGGCGATCTCCGCGCCCAGCACCTCGCGGATCGAGGACAGCAGGCATTGGCCAACGATGGGATAGTGCTCGGGCTGCACCTGCAAGGCCACGTGCTTGTTGATGATTTGCGCGGGCAGGTCGCCCAGGTTCTCGAGCCGGTCGATATGCTTGGCGTACATCAGCACGCTGAACGCCAGCGCGCGCGGCTGGGCGCCAGTCTTCTGGTGTGTGCTGTTGAACAGCGGGCGCACCTCGGGATGCTCGCCCAGCAGGCGCTGGTAGAAATGCGTGATCAGCGCCTCGCCGCCGGCTTCGAGCAGCGGAACGGTGGATTGGACAATGGCGCGTTGCTCGGCAGTCAGCATGGAAACTCCTGGATGTTTCCGGGAAAAGTCCCGGCTGCAAGCACTACCGCAAACCGCGTGCCAGCCAAGAGCGTCATATGAATCAATGACTTGGCGCGGAACGGGTCAATTCGACCCTGTCAAAATCGTGTCAGATCGACACAGACAAGAGTCAATATGACACCCACCCACAGCCTGCTGCGCAGCCTGGTGCCGCTGGTCGCCGACCTGGCCGAAGACCTGCCCGAGCGCGAACGCTACCGCCGCCTGCTCGACGCCTTGCGCAGCCTGCTGCCCTGCGATGCGGTGGCGCTGCTGCGCCTGCAGGGCGAAGTGCTCGAACCGATCGCCATCGACGGCCTGAGCAGCGACACCCTGGGCCGGCGCTTTCGCGTCGCCGAGCACCCGCGGCTGGCGCAGTTGCTGGCCCATGGCACGGCATTGCGCTTCGCGCCCGACAGCCCGCTGCCCGATCCGTATGACGGCCTGGTCGAACATGCGGGTCCGCTTGAAGTGCATGACTGCATGGGCTGCGCGTTGGTCGTCGGCGGCAGCACCTGGGGCCTGCTGACGCTCGATGCGCTCGCGCCCGGCCGCTTTGCCGACCCCGCGCACCTGCAGGCGCTGCAGGCCTTCAGCAACCTGGCGGCGGCCACCGTGGCCGCGGCCGGGCGCATGCGCGAGCTCGAGAAGAATGCCCTGGACGAACGCCAGCGCGCCGAAAGCTGGCGCCAGGCCGCGCTGCCCGACGCCGCACGCCGCCCGCTGCTGGGCCAGAGCCCGGCGCTGCGCCAGCTGCAAAAGGACATCGCGCTGGTCGCGCCCAGCGAACTCAACGTGCTGATCACCGGCGAGACCGGCGTCGGCAAGGAACTGGTGGCCCAGGCCGTGCATGCGCAATCGCGGCGCGCGGGCCGGCCGCTGGTCAGCGTGAACTGCGCGGCCCTGCCCGAGACGCTGGTCGAGAGCGAGCTGTTCGGCCATGTGCGCGGCGCGTTCACCGGCGCCGCCGGCGAGCGCCAGGGCCAGTTCGAACGCGCCGACGGCGGCACGCTGTTTCTCGACGAGGTCGGCGAGCTGTCGCTGGCCGTGCAGGCCAAGCTGCTGCGCGTGCTGCAAAGCGGCCAGCTGCAACGCCTGGGATCGGACCGCGAGCACCATGTCGATGTGCGCATCATTGCCGCCACCAACCGCCCGCTCGAAGAAGCCGTGCGCGCGGGGCGCATGCGCGCCGATTTCTTCCATCGGCTCAGCGTCTACCCGCTGGTGGTGCCGCCGCTGCGCGAGCGCGGCAGCGACATCCTGCTGCTGTGCGGCTATTTCCTCGAGGAGAACCGCTCGCGCCTGGGCGCGGTGGCGGGGGCGGAGCTGAACACCGTGCGGCTCGATGCAGCGGCGCAAGCAGCGCTGCTGACCTGTCCCTGGCCCGGCAATGTGCGCGAGCTGGAGCACCTGATCAGCCGCGGTGTGCTCAAGGCGCTGAGCCGCCAGCGCCAGCGCGCGCGCGTGCTCACCTTGACGGTGCAGGACCTGTGGCCCGACGCTGGCGATGTGCTTGCCGCGGCGCCGCCGCGGCCTGCAGCGCCGCCATCGGACGATGCCCCGGCGCAGGGCTTGCGCAGCGCCGTCGAGGCCTTCGAACGCCGCAGCATCGAGCTCAGCCTGGCCCGGCACCAGGGCAACTGGGCCGCGGCCGCGCGCGCGCTGCAGATGGACCGCGCCAACCTGCAGCGCCTGGCCAAACGCCTGGGCTGCAGGCTGCCCTGAGGCTTACTTGCCCTTGACCGAGATCAGCTCGACGTCGAAGTTCAAGGCGGCATTGGGCGGAATCACGCCGCCCGCGCCGCGGCTGCCATAGGCAATCGCGGCCGGGCAGGTCAGCTTGGCCTTGCCGCCGGCCTTCATCTTCTGCAGCGCTTCGGTCCAGCAGGGAATCACGCCATTGAGCGGGAAGTCGATGGGCTGGCCGCGCGCGATCGAGCTGTCGAACTCCTTGCCCGAATCGGGAAAGTAGCCGCGGTAGTGCACGCGCACCGTGTCGCGCGCCGTGGGGCTCGCGCCCGTGCCCTCCTTGAGGCTCTGGAACACCAGGCCGCTGGGCGTGGTCACGGGGTCGGCGGCCGGCGATCCGGCGGCCTGCGCGGCCGTGGCGAAGAACGCAGCCGCGACCAGCGCGGCGGGAATCAGACGGGTCATGGAAACTCCTTGAAATCGCATCAGGCGGCAGGAATGCCAAGCTGGTCGAGCGCGGCGCTCAGGTGGGCCACGGTACGGTCGACATGGTGCCACTTCTCGAGTCCGAACAGGCCAATGCGGAAGGTCTTGAAATCCGGCCCTTCATCGCACTGCAACGGCACGCCCGAAGCGGTCTGCAGGCCGACTTCAAGAAACTTCTTGCCGCTCTGGATGCCCGGGTCGGTGGTGTAGCTCACCACCACGCCCGGCGCCATGAAGCCTGGCGCCGCGACGCTGGGGAAACCGCGCGACTCGAGCAGCGCGCGTACCTTCGCGCCGAGTTCGACCTGCTCCTGCCTGACGGCTTCGAAGCCGTAGGCGCGCGTCTCGAGCATCACGTCGCGCAGGCGCACCAGCGCATCGGTGGGCAGGGTCGCGTGGTAGGCATGCTGGCCTTTTTCATAGCCTTCGGCGATCTGCATCCATTTCTTCAGGTCGCAGGCAAAGCTCGAGCTTTGCGTGTGCTCGATGGCCTCGCGCGCCCGCGCGCTGAGCATCACCATCGCGCAGCAGGGCGAACTGCTCCAGCCCTTTTGCGGCGCCGAGATCAGCACGTCCACGCCGGTCTTGCGCATGTCGACCCACATCGCGCCCGAGGCCACGCAGTCGAGCACGAACAGCGCGCCCACGGCGTGCGCGGCATCGGCAATGGTGCGCAGGTAGTCGTCGGGCAACAGGATGCCGCTCGCGGTCTCGACATGCGGTGCGAACACCACCTTGGGTTTTTCCTGCAGGATGGCTTCGGCCACCACGTCGGCCGCGCAAGGTGCCCAGGGGTCCTGTGCGCCCTCGCCCTGCTTGCGCGCCTTGCAGACCACGGCGCCGCCGCCCAGGCCAAAACCGCCGGCCTCGAAGATCTGCGTCCAGCGGTAGCTGAACCAGCCGTTGCGCACGATCAGCACCTTCTCGCCATTGGCGAACTGGCGCGCCACGGCCTCCATGCCGAAGGTGCCGCTGCCCGGCACCAGCACGGCGGTTTCCGCGCCATAGACCTCCTTGAGCGTGCCGAGGATGTCCTGCATCACGCCGACAAAGCGCTTCGACATGTGGTTGAGTGCGCGGTCGGTGTAGACCACCGAGAACTCGAGCAATCCATCGGGATCGATCTCGGGCAAAAGTCCTGGCATGGGAGATTCCTGAATCAGGTTGAAAGCTTCACCGCAAGGCGTGCATTCGCAGCACGGACATGCAGGGGTAAGGAATCCAGCTTAGCATGGGCCATCGCGCTGCACGGCCTGTGTCTGCACGCGTGTGCAGCGCACACGCGGCGCTGTCGTACAGCACCGGGCGCCCGCGCTGGCCACAATGCCAGCCAAGCCTTGCGCAAAGCCCGCCTGCGGCTGCGCGCGTTGTCACCTTGCCCCGCCGCCCACCGCTGCCCTCCGCTGCCTGCGGCGACCGGACCACCGGATAGACCATGCCTACTTCCCTTCCCCTGACCCCGCCCCGCTCCCTGCACCGCCTGGCCACAGTGCTGGCCAGTGCCGCGCTGCTGGCTGCGTGCCAGCAGGCGCCGAAGTCCCATACCCATCCCGCGCTGTCGGCCCAGCCGGCGCGCATCGACGCCGGCGAGAGCGTGCGCCTGTCCTGGGACGCGCCCATCGGCAGCAGCCTGCGCATGGACCGCCTCACCGCCACGCCGCCGGGTGCGGTGCTGGTGCGCCCGGCCCAGACCACGGTCTACACGCTCAGCGGCCCCGCCCCCAGCGGCGCGCCCGTCAGCACCAGCGTGACCGTCGAAGTACGTCCTGCGACCGAGCCGCTGGCGCGCCTGCGCGTCGAAGCGTCCCCCGTCGGCAAGCCCATTGCCGCGAGTTTCCTCGGCCTGGAACAGGGCGCCGGCCCGGACAGCGCGCGCCAGCGCCAGCTGCTGCGCAACCTCGAGAACTATGGCGGCGGGCCGCTGGTGCTGGGTGTGAAGGGCCAGGCTGCAGGCGCCTGCCCGGCTGTCGAGCACCTGGCGCATACCGAATCGCCGCGCCAGGCGCTGCGCTGCAGCGCGGGCCAGGCCAACGCATCCGCAGTCCAGACGGCCGAAATGCTGCTCGACTATGCCCAATGGGGCGCGGCCGGCGTGGACCTGCCCGGCCCGCTCGCCGACGTGCCCAAGGTCGCACCGCGCTACTACGGCATGCTGTTCTTCGCGCAATTCGCCGGCGCCCAGGGCGCGTGGCTGGCACCGCAGGTCGAAAGCAACGCACAGATCAAGGTCTATGCGGTGCGCGATGCACGCAACCAGACGTTGCGCATCGCGCTGATCAACCGCGAGCCGGACAGGAATGGCACGGTGGCGGTGCAGATCCCCCAGGAACTGCGCGAGGCCGTGGTCACGCGGCTGGGCAATTCCGAGCCGCTGCGCCTGGCCGGCCAGACCTTCGACGGCAGCCGCGACGGGCGTCCCATCGGCACCGCCTACGGCGAAATCCTCGAGGCCGACGAGGACGGCCAGCTGCTGCTGTCCATGCCCGCCGCCAGCGCGGCGCTGCTGACGCTCACGCCGTAACCCCCGTTCCGCTGAGTGCCAGCCGTCAGCCTGCAACGCCAACCGTTCGTCCTGATCCTGAGCCTGCCGAAGGATCGAAGGATGAGCGGCCAGTCCTCTTGAGCTTGCCTGGGCGGCCCCGCCTCCAAAGTCGACCTAGCCCCCGGCCTTGTTCCGCCCGCCAAAAATCCCGCGCCCGACGCGCACCATGGTGCTGCCCGCATGCACCGCGGCCTCGAGGTCGGCGGTCATGCCCAGCGACAGCGTATCGAACGCCGCCAGTCCCGGCGCGCCGCTGGCGGCAATGCTGTCGAACAGCTGCTTCATGCGGCGGTGCACCGCATACTGCGCGTTGAAATCCTCGGCTTCCTCGGGAATGGCCATCAGCCCGCGCAACTGCAGGTTCGGCAGCAGCGCCACCTGTTGCGCCAGCGCCAGCGCTTCCTCGGGCGGCACGCCGGCCTTGGTCGCGCCGCCATCGGGGTTGACCTGCAGGCAGACCTGCAGCGGCGCCATGCCTTCGGGCCGCTGGTCGGACAGGCGCTGCGCGATCTTCAGCCGGTCGACGCTCTGCGCCCAGTCGAAATGCTCGGCCACCAGCCGCGTCTTGTTGCTCTGGATCGGCCCGATGCAATGCCAGCGCAGCGCGGCATGGCCCGGCGGCCAGGCCATCTCGCGCAGGATGGCGATCTTTTCGACCGCTTCCTGGATGTAGTTCTCGCCGAAATCGCGCTGGCCCGCCAGCGCCGCCTCATGGACCGCGTCGGGGCCGAAGGTCTTGGAGACGGCCAGCAGCGCCACGCTGTCGGGGGACCGCTCGGCATCCACACACGCCTGGTGCAGGCGGGCCTGGATCTGGTGGAGGTTGTTACCAATCATTGTCATAATCAGCGCCAAGCGTACCAAACGACAAAGGGTCTTTCGTGGACATCACCCAATTGCTGGCGTTCAGCGTCAAGAACAAGGCCTCCGACCTGCACCTGTCGGCCGGGCTGCCACCGATGATCCGCGTGCATGGCGACGTGCGCCGCATCAATGTCGACGCACTCGACCACAAGACCGTCCACGCCATGATCTACGACATCATGAGCGACGCCCAGCGCAAGGTCTACGACGAATTCCTCGAAATCGATTTCTCGTTCGAGATCGAAGGCCTGGCGCGCTTTCGCGTCAACGCCTTCAACCAATACCGGGGCGCGGCCGCGGTGTTCCGCACCATTCCCAGCAAGATTCTCACGCTCGAGCAGCTCAACGCGCCGAAGATCTTCGCCGAACTCGCGCTCAAGCCGCGCGGCCTGGTGCTCGTGACCGGCCCCACGGGCTCGGGCAAGTCGACCACGCTCGCGGCGATGGTCAACTACCTCAACGAGACCGAATACGGCCACATCCTCACCGTCGAGGACCCGATCGAATTCGTCCACGACTCGAAGAAATGCCTGATCAACCAGCGTGAGGTCGGGCCGATGACGCACTCGTTCGCGGCCGCGCTGCGCTCGGCGCTGCGCGAGGATCCCGACGCCATCCTGGTCGGCGAAATGCGCGACCTCGAAACCATCCGCCTGGCCATGACCGCCGCCGAAACCGGCCACCTGGTGTTCGGCACGCTGCACACCTCGAGCGCCGCCAAGACCATCGACCGGATCATCGACGTCTTCCCCGCCGAGGAAAAGGAAATGGTGCGCGCCATGCTGTCGGAGTCGCTGCAGGCCGTGATCTCGCAGACGCTGTGCAAGACCAAGGACGGCCAGGGCCGCGTCGCCGCGCATGAAATCATGCTCGGCACCAGCGCCATCCGCAACCTGATCCGCGAAGCCAAGGTCGCGCAGATGTACTCGACCATCCAGACCAGCCAGAACGTGGGCATGCAGACGCTGGACCAGAATCTCACCGACCTGGTGCGGCGCAACCTGATCAGTCCCGCCGAAGCCCGCG
The DNA here is from genome assembly GCF_013363755.1 of Comamonas antarctica. Lineage (NCBI taxonomy): Bacteria > Pseudomonadati > Pseudomonadota > Betaproteobacteria > Burkholderiales > Comamonadaceae > Comamonas > Comamonas antarctica. The sequence continues at coordinate 273,221 of NZ_CP054840.1, read as the reverse complement.
CCAAGGCCAAGATTCCCGACAACTTCCCCGGCTGACACCGCACGCGGCCATGGCATTGCATCCGCTGTCTCGCCCCGCTGGCCGCACCTGCGCCAGGGCCGGGAGCGCGCGATGATCCGCATCCTGCAGCGGCTGCGCCAGGCGTCAGAAGGGGCGGCGCCCGATGGCGACGTGCCCCGGCTCGACGCCGAATCCGCATTCTTCAGCACCGCCTGGCACGGCGGCCCCCAGGGACCGCTCGTGCCCTGGGAGGCGCGCGCCGTCGAGCTCGGTGCGCGGCCGCTCGCGCCGCGCGCCGCGCTGCGCCGGCTGCAGGCGCTGTGGGCGCATGACCGCTACCTGTCGACGCTCGCTCCCGATGCGCTGCAGCGCATGGAGCGCTACCTGCACTTCGCCGCCGTCAAGGCCCAGCGCGACGTCATCCAGCAGGACGAGTACGGCAACTTCATGGTCGTGGTCCTCGCCGGCGAGCTGGTCGTCAACCGCCGCCAGCCCTGGGGCGAGACGCAGCGCCTGGCGCAGACCGGCCCGGGCGACCTGCTGGGCGAGATGTCGCTGCTCGACAGCGGCCAACGCTTTTCCAGCTGCACCACCCTGGTGGACAGCGAACTCGCGGTGCTCAGCGCCGAAGCCCTGGACGACATGCTGCTGCATGATCCGGCGCTCGCGGCCCAGCTGATTGCCATCCTGGCACGCAAGCTCTCGGTGCGCCTGCGCGCGGTGAGCAGCCGCCTGGGCCACCCGTCGTAGCCCATCATCTGGCAGGGCGCGGCCCGGCCACCGGAGAATTCCATGGAACGAGACCAGGCCAGTAAATTCATCAACGATCTGCTCCAGCTGATGGTCAGCCGCAATGGCAGCGACCTGTTCATCACCGCCGAATTCCCGCCCGCCATCAAGGTCGATGGCAAGATCACCAAGGTCTCGCCCCAGCCGCTCACGGCGCTGCACACGCTGACGCTGGCGCGCTCGATCATGAGCGACAAGCAGATCGCCGACTTCGAGCGCACCAAGGAAAGCAACTTCGCGATCTCGCCCGCGGGCATCGGGCGCTTTCGCGTCAACACCTTCATGCAGCAGGGCCGCATCGGCATGGTCATGCGCACCATCCCGATGACCGTGCCGACCATCGACAAGCTCGGCGTGCCGCAGGTGCTCAAGGAGGTCTCGATGAGCAAGCGCGGCCTGTGCATCCTGGTCGGCGCCACCGGCTCGGGCAAGTCGACCACGCTGGCCGCCATGGTCGACTGGCGCAACGAGAACTCCTACGGCCACATCATCACCGTCGAGGACCCGATCGAGTTCGTGCATCCGCACAAGAACTGCGTGGTCACCCAGCGCGAGGTCGGCCTCGACACCGACAGCTGGGAGGCGGCGCTGAAGAACACGCTGCGCCAGGCGCCCGATGTCATCCTGATGGGCGAAATCCGCGACCGCGAGACCATGGAGCATGCGATTGCGTTCTCCGAAACCGGCCACCTGTGCCTGGCCACGCTGCACGCCAACAACGCCAACCAGGCGCTGGACCGCATCGTCAACTTCTTTCCCGAGGAGCGGCGCCAGCAGCTGCTGATGGACCTGTCGCTGAACCTGCGCGCCATGGTCTCGCAGCGGCTGATCCCGCGCCAGGACGCCAAGGGCCGCGTCGCGGCCATGGAGGTCATGCTCAACACGCCGCTGATCTCCGACCTGATCTTCAAGGGCGAGGTCGCCGAGATCAAGGAAGTCATGAAGAAGGGCCGCGACCTGGGCATGCAGACCTTCGACCAGTCGCTGTACGATCTGTTCGAGGCCCAGCTCATCACCTACGAGGATGCGCTGCGCAATGCCGACTCGGTCAACGACCTGCGCCTGAACATCAAGCTCAACAGCCAGCGCGCACGCAACCTCGACCTGTCCTCGGGCACCGAACACTTCGCGATTGTCTGAGCCTCTTTTGCCCGAACCCGGGCCCTTTCCCGTCTGGAGAATGTTTGTCTATGTCTAGTATTGCCGCTCAGCCCCTTTCTGTCGCCTTCCTGGGCCTGGGTGTCATGGGCTACCCCATGGCTGGCCACCTGGCGCGCGCCGGCCACCGCGTCACGGTCTACAACCGCACTCCCGCCAAGGCCGCGCAGTGGTGCGCCGAATACGCCGGCACTGCCGGGCCGCGCCAGGCAGCAACCCCGCGCGAGGCCGCCGAAGCTGCGGCCATCGTGTTCTGCTGCGTCGGCAATGACGACGACCTGCGCTCGGTCGTGCTCGGCGAGCAGGGCGCGTTCGCCGGCATGGCGCCGGGCGCGATCTTTGTCGACCACACCACGGCCTCGGCCGAAGTCGCGCGCGAGCTCAACGCCGCGGCGCAGGCGCTGGGCCTGCAGTTCATCGACGCCCCGGTGTCGGGCGGCCAGGCCGGCGCGCAGAACGGCCAGCTCACAGTCATGTGCGGTGGCGATGCCGCGGCTTTCGCCGCCGTGCAGCCCGTGGCCATGGCCTTTGCGCGCGCCTGCACGCTGCTGGGCGACAGCGGCGCGGGCCAGCTGGCCAAGATGGTCAACCAGATCTGCCTGGCCGGCCTGATCCAGGGCCTGTCCGAAGCCATTGCATTCGGCGGCAAGGCCGGGCTCGACATGGAGCAGGTGCTCGAAGTGATCGGCAAGGGCGCGGCGCAAAGCTGGCAGATGGATTCGCGCGGCAAGACCATGATTGCCGACCAGTTCGACTTCGGCTTTGCCGTCGACTGGATGCGCAAGGACCTGGGCCTGGTGCTCGACGAGGCCAAGCGCAACGGCGCGCGCCTGCCGGTCACCGCGCTGGTCGACCAGTTCTACGCCGACGTGCAGCAGATGGGCGGCAACCGCTGGGATACGTCGAGCCTGATCAAGCGCTTGAAATAAGAGCTGAATCAAAGCGTGCCGCCAAAAACCGCTCGTGCCTAGCCTGTCGACACGCGCCCAGCTCATTGGCCCGGCCAGGCTGAAACAAAAACAGCCGGCATGGCCGGCTGTCTTTCAGGGAAGCGGAATCAGGGCGCGGCCGGCGGCGCATCCTCGGTCGTGACCGGGGCCTGCTTCGGCTGATAGCGTGCCAGCTCGTCCTCGGAAATCACCTCGAACACGCGCACCACCTTGGTCACGTCATTGACGCCGCGCGCGATCTCGGCCGCGCGCTTGGCTTCGCGCGGCGTGACGATGCCCATCAGGTAGACCACCTTGTTCTCGGTCACGACCTTGAAAGCCGACGCCTGCAGATCCTTGGCGTCGAGCAGGCTCGCGCGCACCTTGCCGGTGATGAAGGTATCGCCCGAGCGCTGGCTCAGCGTCGCGGTGAACGGCGCGACCATGGTCTCGTTGACCACGGCGCGCACGTTGTCGACGGACTCGACCAGCCGGCCCAGCGCCTGCTTGTCGGTTTCGTTGCCGACTTCGCCGGTCAGCAGCACCTGGCGGTTGTAGCTGGTCACGTTGATGCGCGCCTTGTCGCCCAGCGTGTCGCGGATGCGGTTCGCGGCCTTGACCTCGATGCTTTCATCTTCGACCACCGTGCCGGCCGTGCGCCGGTCCACGGCCACCAGCGTACCGGCCACCATGCCGCCACCCACGACCAGCGGCACGCAGGCCGACAGCGCGCCGCCCAGCAGCACGCAAGCCAGGCTGGAACACACGGCACGATGGATATTCAACTTCATAAAGGCATCTCCTGTTCACCTAACAACTGGGCATCCACGCCATCGCACAGGCAGTGCAGCACCAGCGCATGCACTTCACGCACCCGCGCCGCACGGTCGTGCGGCACGCAGACCAGTACATCGGTCTCGCGCATGCGCCCCGCGAGCGTGCCGCCGGTGCGGCCGCTGAGCACCACGACCATCATGTCGCGCTCATGCGCGGCTTCGACCGCCTCGAGAACGCAGGGATCGTTGCCGGTCACCGACAGCACCACCAGCAAGTCCCCGGCCTGGCCCAGCGCGCGCACCTGGCGCGCCAGATAGTGCTGGGCATTGCCGCCGCCGCCCGACACCGGCAGGCTGCCGAGCAGCCCGCCCTGCGCCGTCAGGGCCAGCGCCGCCAGCTCGGGCCGGTCGCGTTCGAAACCCGTCACGCACAGGGCGGCAAACCGCTGCGCGTCGGTCACGGAAGGGCCTGCGCCGCAGGCCAGGACCTTGCCGCCACTGGTCACGCAGGCCAGCATGGCCTGTACGGCGGAAGCGATGGGAAGACTCAACGCCTGCGCAGCCTGGTACTTCAGGTCGGCGCTGTCGATGAAATGCTGTTGGATTCGTTGCTCAAGCATGGAGGCCCGATGATACCTGCGAGGGCACAAACCTTTTGCCGGCGCCCGGTTACCCGGGCTGTGCGTCGCCGTCGAACGCCGCGCGCAGCCACTGCAGGCCCGTGGCCTCGATCAGCACCACATCGAAACGGCAGGGCGGCGGCGCGGGCCAGCGCAGCAGGTAGTGCCGGGCCGCATGCACGATGCGCGCCCTCTTCACCGCGCCAATGCTGCCGCCCGCGCCGCCATAGCCCTGGCGGCCGCGGCTGCGTACCTCGACAAAAACCAGCGTGCCGTCGGCATCGCGCATGATGAGGTCAATTTCACCACCGCCGCGCCCGGGCGTCCGATAATTGCGCTGCACCAGCCGCAGGCCCGCCGCCTGCAGGCAATGCAGCGCCCGGTCCTCGCCGGCCTGGCCCCGCTGCCGCGTGGTGACCGGCGCCGCATCCGCTGCGGCCCGACTTTTAAGGAAACCCATTGAGTGCCTCTTTTGCCTCTGCCCTGAGCGCCGCCCACGACGCAGCCTCGGCGCAACACTATCCGACGGGCGCCCTGTATGTGGTCGCCACCCCGATCGGCAACCTCGCCGACATCAGCCTGCGCGCGCTGCATGTGCTGCAGCTCGTCGACAGCATTGCCTGCGAAGACACGCGCCATACCCAGGGCCTGCTGCGCTCGTATGGCCTCGAGCGCCCCGGCAGCCAGCTGCTGGCGCTGCACCAGCATAACGAAGCCGAGGCGGCGCAGCAGGTAATTGCGCGCCTGCAGCAAGGTCAGCGCCTGGCTTATGTCAGCGATGCCGGCACCCCCGGCGTCAGCGACCCCGGCGCGCGCCTCGCGGCCGCCGTGCAGGCCGCGGGCCTGCGCACCATTCCCCTGCCCGGCGCCAGCAGCATCACGGCCGCGCTGAGCGTTGCCGGCGCGGTGGCGCCCACGCAGGCCAGCAGCGGTTTTCTGTTTGCCGGTTTCCTGGCCACCAAGCAGGCGGAGCGCGCCGCCCAGGTCCAGCAACTGGGCCACGAAGCGCGCTGCTGCGTGCTGCTCGAAGCCCCGCACCGCATCGGCGAGCTGGCCCAGGCCCTGGCCGTGCTGGGCCCGCGCCCGGTCACGCTGGCGCGCGAGATCACCAAGCAGTTCGAGGAAATCGTGACCCAGCCCGCCGACCAGCTGCCGGCCTGGCTCGACGGCGCGCCCCAGCGCTCACGCGGTGAATTCGTGGTCGTGCTGCATCCCGTGGCGCTGCAGGACGACAGCGGTGAAGGCCTGCGCGTGCTGCGCCTGCTGCTGGCCGAGCTTCCGACCAAGGCCGCCGTGCGCCTGGCGGCCGAAATCACCGGCGCGCCGCGCAATGCGCTTTATGACGCCGCGCTGCAGATCAAGCGGGAAGGCGCCGACGAAGACTGAACGGCCGCGGGCGCGCGCCGTCTACACTGGTGTCCAGGCCGCCGTGGCCGCTCAAAGAGATGCAGCATGACCGATTTCGCGCCCGCCCTCGCCTGCGCCCTGGCGCTGATTTCCGCCACGGCGGCCGCGCAGGACCCGGCGCCGCCGCCAGCGGTGTGGCGCAACTCGCTGGGCATGGAATTCGTGCGCATTCCCGCCGGCAGTTTTGCCATGGGCAGCGCCGAAGACCCCGAAGCGCTGGCGCGCGACTTCCCCCTGCTCGAGCGCCGGCGCTTCGAGCTGCTCGCCGACGAGGCCCCGGTGCACCAGGTGCGCATCAGCCGCGCCTTCTACCTGGGCCGGCACGAAGTCACCGTGGGTCAGTTCCGCCGTTTCATCGAAGCCTCGGGCTATCGCCCTGAATCGGAAGCCGACGGCACCGGCGGCTATGGCTACAACCCGGCCTACGACCCTGCCGGCAGCGCGCGCGGCGACGCCTTCGAGGGCCGCGACCCGCGTTATTCCTGGAGCAACCCCGGCTTTGCCCAGGGCGATGACCACCCCGTGGTGAACGTCACCTGGAACGACGCCCAGGCACTTGCCGCATGGCTCAGCCGTACCGAAGGCCACCGCTACCGCCTGCCCACCGAAGCCGAATGGGAATACGCCTGCCGCGGCGGCAGCCACAGCCGCTACCCGCATGGCGACGACCCGCAAGCGCTGGCGCGCAGCGCCAACACATTCGACCAGAGCGCCGCCGTGTTCTGGCCGCGCTGGCGCCAGCATGCGCTCGCGGACAGCGACGGCCACGCATTCACCGCACCGGTGGGCAGCTACGCGCCCAATGCCTTCGGCCTGCACGACATGATCGGCAATGCCTGGGAATGGGTGGCGGACTGGCATGCCGAGACCTATTACGCCGAGTCCCCAGGCAGCGATCCGCAGGGACCGTCCGAAGGCAGCGTGCGCGTGCGCCGTGGCGGCTCGTGGCACACCTGGCCGCTGTATGCACGCTGCACCTATCGCAACTGGAACACGCCGCAGACCCGCTATACGCTGGTGGGCATGCGACTGGTTCGTGAGGCAGCGCCCTGAAGGGCCGCGGTCCTTCAGCCCTGGGTATAGGCCAGTCCCGAAGCCACGCCGCCAAACAGATCGCCTTCGACCTGTGCGGTTGCCGGAAACGCCGCGCGCAACGCGCTGCGCAGCGGCCGCAGCGCCGAAGAACCGCCGGTGAGATAGATCGCATCCAGCGCCTCGGCGGCCACGCCCGCCCGGCGCAGGCATTCCTCGGCACAGGCCACGACACGCGCCAGTGCGGGCTGCAGGTGCAGATCCAGCGCTTCGGGGGTGGCCTCGGCCTGCAACTGCGCTTCGAGCCAGCCCAGGTCCAGCGTCTGCGCCGCACCGCTTTGCGACACCGCGATCTTGCCCTGCTCCATGGTGTTGGCCAGGCGGTGGCCCAGGCGTTCTTCGAGTACCGTCATCAGCCGCGCATGCAGGCGCTCGTCCTGGTAGTCAGTGCGCAGGCCCTGGGCTTCGCGCACTGCCTTGGCGGTGTAGAGCCACTGGATCAGATGCCAGGTCGACAGGTCAAAAAACACCTTGCTCGGCACTTCGCGGCCTGTCTTGCCATGGTGGCGGAAGCCCAGCAACGGCTGCAGCAGTTCGATATTGAGCCGCTGGTCGAAGTCGGTGCCGCCGATATGCACGCCGGTGGTCGCCAGCACGTCGGCAGCGCGGTCGGCTTTCAGGCTGCGCTCGGGGCCGAGACGCACGACGCTGAAGTCGGAAGTACCGCCGCCGATATCCACCACCAGCACCAAGGCCTCGCGGTCGAGGCGCTGCTCGTAGTCGAGCGCGGCGGCGATCGGCTCGAGCTGGAACTGCACCTGGGCAAAGCCTGCGCGCAGCGCGGCTTCGCGCAGCGCGTTTTCGGCCAGCGCATCACGCTCGGCGTCGTCATCGACGAAATGCACCGGCCGACCCAGCACCACGCGCTCGGGCATCTTGCCCAGTTCCTGCTGCGCGCGGTTCGCCAACTGGCGCAGGAACAGCGCAATGATGTCCTGATAGCTCACCAGATTGCCATGCACCACGGTCTTGTCTTGCAGCAACGCGCTGCCCAGCAAACTCTTGAGCGAGCGCATCAGCCGCCCTTCCTCGCCTTCGAGGTATTGCGCCATGGCATCGCGGCCGAAATGGGTACTGAGTTCCTCGGCATGGAAGAACAGCGCCGTGGGCATGGCCAGCATGTCGCCTTCGAGCGGAATCAGCCGGGCGGGACCGCTCTCGACGCGCAGTGCCATCGCCGAGTTGGAGGTGCCGAAATCAATGCCAAGAGTGCTGGGAAACGAGGAAGTCATCTATCGGAGGGCCGCAAATCTTGCGCGCAGGAAGGTGAACCGGCGGCAACCCGCAGAACACGGGCCGCAAAAACAAAAACGCCCACTGAAAAGTGGGCGTTGAATGTTTGGTTGCGCGAGGAGGATTTGAACCTCCGACCTTTGGGTTATGAGCCCAACGAGCTACCAGACTGCTCCATCGCGCGGTATGTAGTTATTGTACAGCAGTTTTGCACTGCTGCCAGCAGATTTAGGCTGCAGCTTCGGAAGTTTGCACTTCTTCGGTGCGTTCCACCAGTTCAACGTAGGCCATGGGGGCATTGTCGCCCACGCGGAAGCCCATCTTCAGGATACGCGTGTAGCCGCCGGGACGGGTGTTGAAACGGGGACCCAGCACGTTGAACAGCTTGGTCACGCTGTCACGGTCGCGCAGGCGGTCGAAAGCCAGGCGGCGGTTGGCAACGGTGTCGACCTTGGCCAGGGTGATCATGGGCTCGATCACGCGGCGCAGTTCCTTGGCCTTGGGGACGGTGGTCTTGATGGCTTCGTGCTCGATGAGCGAATTCATCATGTTCTGCAGCATCGCCAGGCGGTGCGAAGAAGTGCGGTTGAGTTTGCGGAGGCCGTGACCGTGACGCATGGTGCTTTTTCCTTGATATGTAATTAAATCGGGCAGCCGTATAAGGTACTGCCCGAGGCACTGCCCACCAAAGGCGGGCTGCAAATTATAGCGCAGAGTCGCCAATTCGTCCCTTGAGGCGTCGTTGCATTGCCTTGCGGTGCAATTCGCACTGTCTGCGGCAACGCGCCTGGCCTCGACCGCAAATCCATCGATTTGCTGGGCCGACTTGGCGTCTCCTTTTAACGCTTGTCCAAACCGGCTGGCGGCCAGTTTTCGAGCTTCATGCCCAGCGTCAGACCGCGGGAAGCCAGGACTTCCTTGATCTCGTTGAGCGACTTGCGACCCAGGTTGGGGGTCTTGAGCAGCTCGTTTTCGGTACGCTGGATCAGGTCGCCGATGTAGTAGATGTTTTCGGCCTTCAGGCAGTTGGCCGAACGCACCGTCAGTTCCAGCTCGTCCACAGGACGCAGCAGGATGGGGTCGAAGCTCGCGTTGTTGCGCGGAGCTGCGCTGCCGGTGATGCCTTCCAGATCGCCGCCTTCGAGCTGTGCGAACACAGCCAGTTGCTCGACCAGGATCTTTGCCGAAGCGCGCACTGCGTCTTCAGCGGTGATGGCACCGTTGGTTTCGATTTCAACCACCAGCTTGTCGAGGTCGGTACGCTGCTCGACACGTGCGCTTTCCACCGTGTAGCTCACGCGCTTCACGGGAGAGAACGAAGCGTCCAGCACGATGCGGCCGATCGACTTGGTGGACTCATCGCCATAGCGACGCACATTGCCCGGCACATAGCCACGGCCCTTTTCAACCTTGATCTGCATGTCCAGCTTGCCGCCTTGCGACAGGTTGGCAATCACATGATCGGGGTTGACGATTTCAACATCGTGCGGGGTCTGGATATCGCGTGCCGTGACAACGCCTTCGCCATCCTTGCGCAGGCTCAGGGTCACTTCGTCGCGGTTGTGCAGCTTGAACACCACGCCCTTGAGGTTCAGCAGGATGTTGACCACATCTTCCTGAACGCCATCGATGGAGGAGTACTCATGGAGCACGCCAGCAATCGTGACTTCCGTCGCTGCGTAACCCACCATGGACGAGAGCAAGACGCGACGCAGGGCATTGCCCAGCGTGTGGCCGTAGCCACGCTCGAACGGCTCAAGTGCGACCTTGGCACGGTTGTGGCCAAGTTGTTCGACGTTGATTGCCTTGGGTTTCAGCAAATTGGTTTGCATGCAGACTTCCTCTCAATACCCCCGGCTCGTTACACCGGTAAGGCTGGTGAAGCGCCTAAACCGCGATGCCTCGCGGTTCAGGGACGGTTTAGCGAAAATTAGCCGAAAAAATCAACGCGAATACAATTCAACGATCAGGGATTCGTTGATGTCTGCGCCGAATTCGTCACGGTCAGGAGCCTTCTTGAAGGTACCTTCAGCCTTGTCCAGGCTGACTTCGACCCAAGCGGGGAAGCCCACTTGCTGTGCCAGTTGCAGAGCTTCGACGATGCGAGCTTGCTTCTTGGACTTTTCGCGCACGGCAACCACGTCGCCGACCTTGACCAGGTAGGAGGCGATGTTCACCGATTGACCGTTCACGGTGATCGCCTTGTGCGACACCAGCTGACGGGCTTCTGCACGCGTGGAGCCGAAGCCCATGCGGTACACGACGTTGTCCAGACGGCTTTCCAGCAGCGACAGCAGGTTCGCGCCCGTGTTGCCCTTCTTGCTGTCGGCAGCTTCGAAGTAGCGGCGGAATTGCTTTTCCAGCACGCCGTACATGCGCTTGACCTTCTGCTTTTCACGCAGTTGCAGACCGTAGTCCGAAGTGCGCTGGCCAGAAGTGCGGCCGTGTTGGCCAGGCTTGCTGTCGAACTTCGACTTGTCCGCGATCGAGCGGCGGGCGCTCTTCAGGAATAGGTCGGTGCCTTCACGGCGGGAAAGTTTGGCCTTGGGGCCGATAAAACGTGCCACTTGATCTTCCTTGTGTCATCTTCCGCAAGTCAATTGCGGGAGCCACCTGCTTGGCCAGGCCCGGCAGGTGGCGGTGGGCTTATAAAAAATTAGATGCGGCGACGCTTTTGCGGGCGGCAGCCGTTGTGCGGCACAGGCGTCACGTCCGAGATGGAAGTGATGCGGATGCCCAGGGCACCCAGAGCGCGCACCGACGATTCGCGACCTGGACCGGGGCCCTTGATCTCGACGTCGACGTTCTTGATGCCTTGTTCGATCGCTGCACGACCAGCCACTTCCGAAGCGACCTGGGCTGCGAAAGGCGTCGACTTGCGCGAGCCCTTGAAGCCTTGGCCACCCGACGAAGCCCACGACAGGGCATTGCCCTGGCGGTCGGTGATGGTGATGATCGTGTTGTTGAACGAAGCGTGCACGTGGGCGATGCCGTCAGAAATGTTCTTGCGAACCTTCTTGCGCACGCGCTGTGCTGCGTTGTTTGCGGGAGATTTAGCCATAGTGATCTTTCAATCTCTTTATTTCTTCAAAGCCGCTGCACCCTTGCGCGGGCCCTTGCGGGTACGCGCATTCGTACGCGTGCGCTGGCCGCGCATGGGCAGGCCACGGCGATGACGGAAACCGCGATAGCAGCCGATGTCCATCAAACGCTTGATGTTCATCGTTGTTTCACGACGCAGGTCACCTTCGATGGTGAACTGTGCAATCGCGTCACGGATTTTTTCGAGATCGCTGTCCGTCAGATCCTTGATCTTCTTGGAGTAAGCGATCTCGCATGCTTCGCAGATCTTGCGAGCGCGGGTACGACCGATACCATAGATAGCGGTCAGGCCGATTTCAGCATGCTGATGCGGCGGGATATTGATGCCAGCGATACGTGCCATATGCGTCCTCTATACTTTCAATCAACCCTGGCGCTGCTTATGGCGCTGGTCTGTGCAGATCACACGCACCACACCCTTGCGGCGGATGATCTTGCAGTTGCGGCAGATTTTCTTGACCGAAGCCGAAACTCTCATTTCATTCTCCTAAAACTTTGCATCCGTTCCGGCCATCTGCACGGAACTTGTGGCGTCCCGATCTCGGGACAAATCTACTAACTCTTAGCTGGAGGCCTCAGGCACCGCCCGAAGCCCCCATGTCTTTTCTCAAGTGCCGGGCGTAGCCTTGAAGTTCGCTTTTTTCAGGAGCGACTCGTACTGCTGCGACATCATGTAGTTCTGCACCTGTGCCATGAAGTCCATGGTCACCACCACAATGATCAGCAGTGATGTACCACCGAAGTAGAACGGAACGTTGTACTTCAGGATCATGAACTCGGGCAACAGACACACGAAGGTGATGTAAATCGCGCCAGCCAAGGTCAGGCGAACCAGGATCTTGTCGATGTAGCGTGCCGTGTGCTCGCCCGGGCGGATACCCGGAATGAACGCACCGCTCTTCTTCAGATTGTCGGCTGTTTCCCGGCTGTTGAAGACCAGGGCCGTATAGAAGAAGCAGAAGAAGATGATCGCTGCTGCATAGAACATCACGTACACCGGCTGACCAGGGGTCAGGGCGCCTGCGATGTCACGCAGCCAGCGCATCGATTCTCCAGCGCTGAACCAGTTCACCACCGTGGCAGGCAACAAGATGATCGAGGAAGCGAAGATGGGAGGAATGACCCCGGCCATGTTCAGCTTCAGCGGCAAGTGCGAGGACTGGCCACCATAAACCTTGTTACCGACTTGACGACGTGCGTAGTTCACCAGGATCTTGCGCTGTCCCCGCTCGACGAACACGACGAAATACGTCACGCCAGCCACCACGAGAACAATGAAGATCGCAGCCAGGACGCTCATTGCGCCGGTGCGCACCAGTTCCAGCAATCCACCGATCGAGCTGGGCAGGCCTGCGGCGATACCAGCGAAGATCAGGATCGAGATACCGTTGCCCAGACCACGTTCCGTGATCTGTTCACCGAGCCACATCAGGAACATGGTGCCAGCGGTCAGGCTGACCACCGCCGTGAGGCGGAAGCCCATACCTGGGCTGAGCACCAGCCCTGCCGAGCTTTCCAGAGCCACTGCAATCCCAAGGGACTGAAAAATTGCCAGGGCCAGAGTGCCATAGCGGGTGTACTGGGTAATCTTGCGACGACCCGATTCACCTTCCTTTTTCAGCTGCTCGAACGTCGGGACGACATAGGTCGCCAGCTGCATGATGATCGATGCCGAGATGTACGGCATGATCCCCAGTGCGAACACCGTGAAGCGCGACAGCGCTCCACCCGAGAACATGTTGAACAGATTGAGAATGCCGCCCTGCTGGCCATTGAACAGCTGCTGCAGCTGCGCTGGGTCGATGCCCGGCACGGGGATATGCGCCCCGATACGGTATACGACCAGCGCCAGCAACAGAAAAACCAGCCGACGACGCAAATCGCCGAATTTCCCGGTTTTTGCAATTTGAGCTGCGCTAGTAGCCACGGATGTCTTCTTTCAGAACTTAAATCAGGCCACGTTGCCACCGGCAGCTTCAATAGCTGCCTTGGCACCCGCTGTAGCAGCAATACCGTTCAGCTTGACAGCCTTGGTGATTGCGCCGCTCTTGATGACCTTCACGACTTTGGCGATTTCGCCGACCAGGCCAGCCTGCTTGAGGGCAGCCAGATCGACTTCGGCCAGACCGAGTTGCTCGAGGGCAGTCAGGGTCACTTCTGCATTGAACTTCAGCAGATGCGACTTGAAACCGCGCTTGGGCAGACGGCGTTGCAGAGGCATTTGACCGCCTTCGAAGCCGACCTTGTGGTAGCCGCCCGAACGCGATTTCTGACCCTTGTGACCACGGCCGGCAGTCTTGCCGAGGCCGGAGCCAATGCCGCGGCCAACGCGGCGCTTTGCGTGCTTGGAGCCGTCTGCAGGCTTGATGCTATTGAGTTCCATCATCAATCCTTTACAGAACCTTCACCAGGTAGGCGATCTTGTTGATCATGCCACGGACTTCGGGCGTGTCTTGCAGCTCGCTGATGCTGTTGAGCTTGCGCAGACCCAGGCCGCGAACGGTGGCGCGATGCGATTCCTTGGTGCCGATAGGGCTGCGCACCAGTTGAATCTTGACAGTTTGTTGCGTCGTCATGTGTTTGACTCCAATCAGGCGAAGATGTCTTCGACCGACTTGCCGCGCTTCGCAGCCACTTCCGAAGCGGTCGTGGAACGAGTCAGGGCGTCCAGAGTGGCACGAACCATGTTGTAAGGGTTGGAGGAACCATGGCTCTTGGCCACGATGTCCGTGATGCCCAACACTTCGAACACGGCGCGCATGGGGCCGCCAGCAATGATGCCGGTACCCTTGGGAGCGGGAGCCATCATGACCGAAGCGGCACCGTGGTGACCGTTGACCATATGATGGATCGTGCCGTTCTTCAGGGACACCTTGATCATGTTGCGGCGCGCTTCTTCCATCGCCTTTTGCACGGAGGCGGGCACTTCCTTGGACTTGCCCTTGCCCATGCCAACGCGGCCGTCACCGTCGCCAACCACGGTCAGTGCAGCGAAGCCGAGAATACGACCACCCTTCACAACCTTGGTGACGCGGTTCACCGCGATCATTTTTTCGCGCAGACCGTCGTCACGACCTTCGTCTTGCACTTTGGGGGAAAATTTAGCCATTTTTATCCGCTCCGCTTAGAACTGCAGGCCAGCTTCACGGGCTGCGTCGGCCAGGGCCTTGACGCGACCGTGGTAGGCGAAGCCTGCGCGATCGAATGCAACCTTCTCGACACCGGCAGCCTTTGCCTTTTCAGCAATGCGCTTGCCGATCAGGGTTGCTGCGGCAGTGTTGCCACCCTTGCCGGCGCCGCCGAGCGACGTGCGCACTTCGGCTTCGGCAGTGGATGCACTGGCCAGCACCGTGGTGCCGTCGCCAGAGATCACGCTGGCGTAGATGTGGAGGTTGGTGCGGTTCACGCTCAGACGCGCCACGCCTTGCTGGGCAATGCGGATACGGGTCTGGCGGGCACGACGGAGACGCTGCTCTTTCTTGGTCAACATATTGCAGCTCCTTATTTCTTCTTGGTCTCTTTGATCGTGACTTTTTCGTCCGCATAACGGATGCCCTTGCCCTTGTAGGGCTCGGGAGGACGAACAGCACGGATCTCAGCGGCCAGCTGGCCCACGACCTGACGATCGATGCCCTTGATCACGATTTCGGTCGGGATCGGGGTGGCAACGGTCACGCCGGCGGGCATGTCGAAGTTCACGGGGTGCGAGAAACCGATGGCCAGGTTCAGCTTGGAACCCGAAGCAGCGGCCTTGAAACCCACGCCAATCAGCGTCAGCTTCTTCTCGAAACCCTTGGTCACGCCATTGACCATGTTGTTCACCAGCTGACGCTGGGTACCGCTCATGGCGTTGGCTTCACGGGAGTCGTTGGCGGGCTCGAAAGAGAGCTTGCCGTCGGCATTGGTCACAGTCACCAGTGCGTTCTGGGCCAGCGACAGAGTGCCGCCAGTGCCCTTGACACTGATTTGTGCGTCATTGATCGACACATCCACGCCAGCGGGGATGGTCACAGGCATTTTTGCTACGCGAGACATTTCAGTATTTCTCCTTCAATGTCACGTTAGGCCACATAGCAAAGCACTTCGCCGCCGACACCGGTGGCACGTGCTTTACGATCGGTCATCACGCCCTGGGGGGTGGTCACGATAGCCACGCCCAAGCCATTCATGACTTGTGGAATTGCATCACGGCCCTTGTACACGCGCAGGCCGGGACGGCTCACACGCTCGATACGCTCGATCACGGGACGGCCCGCGTAGTACTTCAGGGTGATTTCGAGTTCAGACTTGCCGTCTTCGGTCTTCACTTGGAAACCGTCGATATAGCCTTCATCCTTCAGCACCTGGGCGATGGCAACCTTGACCTTGGAGGAAGGAGCCGTCACGGTGGTCTTGGCGACCATTTGTGCATTGCGGATGCGGGTCAGCAAGTCAGCGATGGGATCACTCATGCTCATGTTTAATCTCTCCTGCTTGCTTACCAGCTGGCCTTGGTGACACCGGGGATGTCGCCTGCGAAAGCCAGTTCACGGATCTTTGCGCGTGCCAGACCGAATTGGCGGAACGTGCCACGGGGGCGACCGGTGATTTCGCAACGGTTGCGCTGACGCGTGGGGTTCGCGTTACGGGGCAGCTTTTGCAGGCCCAGGCGGGCTGCATCGCGCTCTTCGTCGCTACGCTTTGCGTCGCCGGCGATGGCCTTCAGCTCGGTGTACTTGGCAGCGTACTTGGCTGCCAGCTTTTCGCGCTTCAGTTCGCGCTGGATCAATGCTACTTTTGCCATGCGCTGCCTCAGTTCTTGAAGGGGAAGCGGAAAGCGGCGAGCAGTGCCTTGCACTCGTCGTCGTTCTTCGCAGTAGTGGTGATGCTGATATTGAGACCGCGCAGTGCGTCGACCTTGTCGTACTCAATTTCAGGGAAGATGATCTGTTCTTTGACGCCAACGTTGTAGTTGCCGCGGCCATCGAACGAACGGCCCGAAATACCACGGAAGTCACGCACGCGGGGCAGAGCCACGGTGACGAAACGGTCCAGGAATTCGTACATCTGAACGCCACGCAGGGTCACCATGCAGCCAATGGCTTGGCCTTCACGGATCTTGAAACCGGCGATAGCCTTCTTGGCCTTGGTCACCACGGGCTTCTGACCAGCAATCTTGGTCAGGTCAGCCACGGCGTTGTCCATCACCTTCTTGTCGGCCACGGCTTCGCTCACACCCATGTTCAGGGTGATCTTGGTCAGACGGGGCACTTCCATGTCGGAGGTGTAGCCGAACTTTTCCTTGAGTTCAGCCGCGATCTTTTCGCGATACAGTTTTTGCAGTCGTGCCATGTTTTACCCCTTAGGCCGCCTTGATTTCAGCGCCGCTGGACTTGAACACGCGAACGCGCTTGCCGTCGGCGAGCTTGATGCCCACGCGGTCGGCCTTGCCAGTAGCAGCATTGAAAATAGCCACGTTGGATTGGTGGATGGGCATGGCCTTTTCCACGATGCCGCCGGTGGTGCCCTTCATGGGGTTCGGCTTGACATGCTTCTTGACCAGGTTGACACCTTCGATCAGCAGGTAGGAATCATCCGTACGCTGCGTCACGACGCCTTGCTTGCCCTTGTCGCGGCCAGTCAGCACGATGACTTGGTCGCCCTTGCGAATCTTGTTCATTGCGCTTCCTTTTAGAGAACTTCAGGCGCCAGGGACACGATCTTCATGAACTTCTCGGTACGCAGTTCACGCGTCACGGGTCCGAAGATGCGAGTGCCGATGGGCTCAAGCTTGGCGTTGAGCAGAACTGCTGCATTGCCGTCAAATTTCACGAGCGAACCGTCAGCGCGGCGAATACCCTTCGCCGTGCGCACGACCACTGCACTGTAGACCTCGCCTTTTTTGACGCGGCCGCGCGGAGCAGCTTCTTTAACGCTCACCTTGATGATGTCGCCAACGCTTGCATAGCGACGCTTAGAACCACCCAGCACCTTGATGCACAGGACGGACTTAGCGCCGGTGTTGTCGGCAACCTCTAACCGAGATTCTGTTTGGATCATTTCAATATTCCCAACTTGCACCAGCTCAGGAAACAGCCCCAGATTACTTCTCAGGGTCTGCGACCAGCCAGTCAGTCTTGGGCCCGTCGTCCACGCCGCAAACCATTTTGCTGCGCTTCCCGCTGGGCAGAAACCTCACGCATGAAACGTGAAGCATTCGATTCTCGCAGAATTTCCTTTGCGCGTCAACCGCTTAGCCCGTTTCACCCGCCCTGCGTTGCAGGTCGGCACCGGTCTGTGCGGCGACGCCCGCCAGGAAGCCGGCGCCGACTTCCATGGACTGCAAAAATGCTATCAAATAGATAGCTTGCGAAGCGCGCCACGCTTCGCACGTAGAGGCAATAAAGTGAGCAGAACGAAGCCTGGAAGACTTCGGCTCACTGCGGTTTTGCCATTACTGGGCGCGTGGCAAATACTGCAGCGCCAGGGACTGGAATGCCGCCAATCCCGCATCCCGGCCCAGTTCCTCCTCGATCAAAGCCGCGACGCGCGGCGCGATCGACATCGCGCGCTGGGCGTCGAGGAACAGCAGGCGGCTGCGGCGCGCCAGCACGTCTTCGACGCTGCGCGCATATTCATGGCGCACCGCGAAGCGCACCATGGCTTCGCTCAGGCCTTCGACCAGCCAGATGTCGGCGCCGGGCAACGCCGCCACGGCGTCGGCTTCGGTGCCATAGGAATGCAGGCCCTGGGGCGCATTCATGCCCATCAGCAGCTTGCCATCCGCCGGTGCGCCGACCAGCGGCAGGTCGACGGTGACGCCGCCCGCGCGCTCGGGCAACTGGCCCGTGGCAAAGCACTCGCGCAGCACGTCCTCGGCCATCGCGCGGTAGGTGGTCCATTTGCCGCCGGTCACGGTGATCAGGCCCGAACGGCTGGCCATCACCGTGTGCTCGCGGCTGATCTTCTTGGTGTTCTCGCCGTCGTCGTCTTGCGGCTTGACCAGCGGGCGCAGCCCGACCCAGACGCTGCGCACATCGGCGCGCGTCGGCTGGCGCACCAGGTACTTGCCGGCTTCCGAGAGAATGAAGTTGACTTCCTCGGGAAACGGCAGCGGCTCGCGCGCCAGGTCGTTGCGCGGCGTGTCGGTCGTGCCCAGGATCACCTTGCCCAGCCACGGCACGGCAAACAGCACGCGGCCGTCGGCGGTCTTGGGGATCAGCAGCGCATGGTCGGTGGGCAGGAACTCACGGTCCACCACCACATGCACGCCCTGGCTGGGCGCGACCATGGGCTTGACCTCGCGGCCCAGCGCCTTGCCGTCGAGCTGGCGGAACAGGTCGACCCACGGACCTGTTGCATTCACCACACACTTGGCGCGCACCGTGTAGGCCGTGCCGGTCTCCGAATCCTCGCAGACCACTCCGGCGATCTTGCCGTTCTCGTGCAGCAGTTCCTTGGCCGGGCAGTAGTTGACCAGCAGCGCGCCCTTGGCCGCCGCGGTGCGCGCCAGCGCCAGCGCCAGGCGCGCATCGTCGAACTGGCCATCCCAGTACTTGACGCCGCCCTTGAGGCCCTGGGTGCGTGCCGTGGGCAGCAGCGCGACGGTCTTGTCGCGGCTCAGGAACTCGGTCGAGCCCAGGCCCGCCTTGCCGGCGAGCGCGTCGTACATCTTCAGGCCCGCGCCATAGAACGGTGTGTCGAGCAGGCGGTACGAAGGCATGACGAAAGCCAGGCGCTGCGCCAGGTGCGGCGCATTGCGCAGCAGCGTCGTGCGCTCGTGCAGCGCCTCGCGCACCAGCGCGATATTGCCCTGCGCGAGATAGCGCACGCCGCCATGTACCAGCTTGGTTGCGCGCGATGAGGTGCCCTTGGCAAAATCATGCGATTCCAGCAGCACCACCTTGAAACCGCGCGCTGCCGCGTCCAGCGCCACGCCCAGGCCCGTGGCGCCGCCGCCAATGATGGCGAGGTCGTAGACACAGGGTTCGGCCAGCCGCGCCAGAAGCGCGGCGCGGTCTGTATCCAGGGGAAGCGTAGAAATGGTCATAAGCGGGCTTGCCAGCAGGTTGGGGGAAAATCGGGCGGCGCAAACGGTACGCGTTGCGCCCGGTCAAAACCGGGCTCGCAACTGGAACAATGTGCGTCACAATCAAAGCGTGATTTTCGCTCTTTTTGTTTCGTTTTTGTGAATACCATGTTCACATAAGCGCGTTTTGATTCGATTTTAGTCTCTAACCTACATGCAAGCCGCGTGAACCACTCCAATCCCCGCCAACTCCAGTTGCTTGATGCGGTGCGCCAGCAACAGTCCGCCACCGTCGAGCAGCTGGCTCTCCAGCTGGGCGTGACCCTGCAGACCGTGCGCCGCGATGTGCAGAAGCTGGCCGATGCCGGTCTGTTGGTGCGCTTTCACGGCGGCGTGCGCGTACCCAGCGCCACGGTCGAGAACCTGGCCCACCCCCAGCGCCAGGGCCTGCATGCCGACGGCAAGGCGCGCATCGCGCGCGCCGTCGCCCAGGCCGTGCCCAATGGCTGTTCGCTGATCCTGAACATCGGCACCACGACCGAAGCCATTGCCCAGGCGCTGCTCCAGCACCGCGGCCTGCGCGTGATCACCAACAACCTCAACGTCGCCGCCATCCTGAGCAGCAACACCGACTGCGAAGTCATTGTCGCGGGCGGCGTGGTGCGCTCGCGCGACCGCGGCATCGTCGGCGAGGCGGCCGTGGACTTCATTCGCCAGTTCAAGGTCGATATCGCCCTGATCGGCATCTCGGCCATTGAATCCGATGGCTCGCTGCGCGATTTCGACCTGCGCGAGGTCAAGGTGGCCCAGACCATCATTGCCCAGTCGCGCGAGGTCTGGCTGGCCGCCGACCACAGCAAATTCGAACGCCAGGCCATGGTCCAGCTGGCCACGCTGGCCCAGATCCACCGCCTGTTCACCGATGCGCCGCCGCCACCGGCCATCGTTCCGCTGCTCGCCGATGCCGGCGTGCAATGCACCGTGGCCGTCTGAGATTTCCGTACCGACATGACCTATCTGCTTGCCCTGGACCAGGGCACTTCCAGCTCCCGCAGCATTCTTTTCGACGCCCATGGCCGCATCGTGGCCCAGGCCCAGCTGGAGCTGCCGCAAATCTATCCGCGCCCGGGCTGGGTCGAACATGACCCGCACGAAATCTGGCGCACCCAGCTCAGCACGGCGCGCGCGGCCCTGTCGCAAGCCGGCATTTCCGCAAGCCAGGTGCGCGCATTGGGCATCACCAACCAGCGCGAGACCACCGTCGTCTGGAACCGCCAGACCGGCCAGCCCATCCATCACGCCATCGTTTGGCAGGACCGGCGCGCCGAGCCCGCCTGCGCCAGGCTGCGCGAAGACGGCCATGCCGACAGCATCCAGCAAAAGACCGGGCTGCGCATCGACGCGTATTTCTCGGCCACCAAGCTGCAATGGCTGCTCGACGAAGTGCCGGGCGCACGCGCCGCGGCCGAGCGCGGCGAGCTGGCCTTCGGCACCATCGACAGCTGGCTGATCTGGCAACTGACCCAGGGCAAGCGCCATGTGACCGACGTCAGCAATGCCGCGCGCACCATGCTGTTCAACGTGCGCAGCAACCAGTGGGACGAGGACCTGCTGGCGCTGCTGCGCATTCCGAAGTCGCTGATGCCCGAGGTGCTGCCGTCGTCGAGCGACTTCGGCCAGACCGCGGCCGACGTGCTGGGCGCGCCGATTGCGATCGGCGGCGTGGCCGGCGACCAGCAAAGCGCGCTGTTCGGCCAGGCCTGCTTCAAGGCCGGCATGGCCAAGAACACCTATGGCACGGGTTGCTTCATGCTGATGCATACCGGCAGCAGCTTCCAGACCTCGCACAACGGCCTGCTCACGACCAGCGCCGCACAGACCAGCGCTACCCCCGCGTATGCGCTCGAAGGCAGCGTGTTCATCGGCGGCGCGGTGGTGCAGTGGCTGCGCGACGGACTGCAGGCCATCGAGCACAGTGGCCAGGTGCAGTCGCTGGCCGAAAGCGTGCCCGATTCGGGCGGCGTGATGCTGGTGCCGGCCTTCACCGGCCTGGGCGCGCCCTACTGGAAACCCGATGCGCGCGGCACGATCACCGGCCTCACGCGCGGCAGCTCGCTGGCGCACATCGCACGCGCTGCGCTGGAGTCGATTGCCTACCAGAGCGCGGCGCTGCTGCTGGCCATGAGCCGCGATGCGGTCGAGAGCGGCGGTGCGCCCGTGAGCGAGTTGCGCGTCGATGGCGGCGCCTGCGTCAACAACCTGCTGATGCAGTTCCAGGCCGATCTGCTGGGTATTCCCGTGGTCCGCCCCGCGGTCGTTGAAACCACGGCTTTGGGCGCGGCCTATCTTGCCGGCCTGTCGTCGGGCATCTACCAGAGCACCGAGGAACTGACCGGCCTGTGGGTCGCCGAGCGACGCTTCATGCCGACGCTGGCCCCCGAACGCGCGCAGGAGCTCATGGCCCGCTGGGAACATGCGGTTGCGCAAGCGTCCCTGCCCGCCTGACCCCCCTCTTCTCTCCATCGCAACACCATGAGCACTCTCTCCCCTCTGTCTACCCCGATTGCCTTCATCGGCGGCGGCAACATGGCCAGCGCCATCATCGGCGGCCTGCTGCGCCAGGGCGTGGCCACCGAGCAGATCGAAGTCGTCGAGCCCTTCGAGGCCGCGCGCGCGGCGCTGCAGGAGCAGTTCGGCATCCAGGCCAAGGCCCAAGCCGGCAGCGCGCTGGCGCGCGCCGGCCTGGTGGTCTGGGCCGTCAAGCCGCAGACCTTCAAGGACGCCGCCGCCGCCGTGGCGCCGCATACCACCGACGCCCTGCACCTGAGCGTGGCTGCGGGCATCACCACCGACAGCATTGCGCAGTGGCTGGGCAGCGAGCGCATCGTGCGCGCCATGCCCAACACGCCGGCGCTGATCGGCCAGGGCATGACCGGCCTGTTCGCGCGCGCTGCCGTCGATGCCGACGCCAGGGCCCTCATCGAGCAGGTGGTGGCCAGCACCGGCAAGCACGTGTGGGTGGACGAGGAAGCACAACTCGATGCCGTGACCGCGCTGTCAGGTTCGGGGCCGGCTTATGTGTTCCTGTTTCTCGAAGCCATGGTCCAGGCCGGCGTCGAGATGGGGCTGGGCGCGCACCAGTCCTATCAGCTGGCCGTGGCCACGTTCCAGGGCGCTTCGGAACTGGCCGCGCGCTCGAGCGAGCCGGTCGAGGTGCTGCGCCAGCGCGTGACCAGCAAGGGCGGCACGACGCACGCGGCCATCAGCCATATGCAGCAGGCGGGCGTGCCCGAACAGTTTGTCGCGGCGATGCGTGCCGCGCAACAGCGCGCCAAGGAATTGGCCGCCGAGTTCGGCCGCTGACCGTGCAGGGCCCGCGGCGCGCGCTCAGCGCAGCGCGAACCCGAGTGCGATTCCGGCAAACAGCGTGGCGCCGATCCAGTGGCTCTTGCTGAAGGCCACGAAGCAGCCTTCGCGCGTGCGGCCGCGGATCAGCGTGTAATGCCAGGCGATCTGCGCCGCAGCCGCGGCCATGCCCAGCGCAAACGGCCAGCCCAGCGCGTAGGGCCACAGCGCCCAGAGCGTCAACAGCCAGCACAGCGCGAAGAACAGCATGATGCCGGCGACATCGAAGCGGCCCAGCGTGATGGCCGACGTCTTCATGCCGATCTTCAGATCGTCGTCGCGGTCGACCATGGCGTACTCGGTGTCGTAGGCCAGCACCAGGAACATGTTGGCCAGCCACAGCACCCACCCGGTGGCGGTGACCGTGCCCAGCACCGCGGCAAACGCAATGACGATGCCGAAGTTGAACGCAATGCCCAGAAAGGCCTGCGGCATGGAGAAAAAGCGCTTGGTGAACGGATACAGGATGGTGAACAGCACCGCCGGCACCGACCAGGCCACGGCCTCCCAGCGCGTGGTCAGCACCAGGCCCAGCGCCACCAGCGCCAGCACCACGCCCACCGCTATCGCTTCCTTGACGGAGACCTGGCCCGAGGTGATCGGGCGCTGCGTGGTGCGCTTCACATGCTTGTCGAAATCGCGGTCGGCAATGTCGTTGACGCAGCAGCCGGCGCTGCGCATCAGCACCGTGCCCAGCACGAACACCAGCAGCAGATGCCAGCCGGGAAACCCTTCGGACGCCACCCACAGCGCCGCGAGCGTCGGCCAGACCAGCACCAGCCAGCCCGCGGGGCGGTTCCAGCGGATCAGGTCCAGGTACAGCGCGAGCCTGGAGCGGCGGGGGGTGGAGGGAGAAGCAGCGTGTGACATGGGATCCGGAAGCGAGAGCAGCGTACCGGCCACAATGTAACGCAGACCCGGCCATGGGAGAACCCGGGGATCGCCACGCGTGGGAGGTGGCAGGAGAAGGGAGGGGGCCAGCGCCTGCCCCGCCCTGGCGGCCGCAGCCGCCGGGTTCAGGAGAGTCGTTCGACGCCAGGCAGATTGCAGGCGTAGACCGCATTGCGCAGCGCGGCAATGGCTTCGTAGCGCGTGAAGCTGCGGCGCCAGACCAGCACCACGCGGCGGCTGGGGGTTGGCAGGCCGTCTTCGGTGCGGATCGGCAAGTAGCGGATATGCGGCTCGTCGTTCTTGCGGCGGCGCACATGCACTTCCAGCGCATCGCGCGGCACGGACAGGCGCGGCACCAGAGTCACGCCCATGCCCGCGGCCACCATGTGCTTGATGGTTTCCAGCGACGAACCTTCGAAGGTGCGGCGGATGCCTTCGGCGTTGCTCGCATAACGTGCGAATTCGGGGCAGACTTCAAGCACATGGTCGCGGAAGCAGTGGCCCGAACCCAGCAGCAGCATGGTTTCGTTCTTCAGCTCGATGGTCGAGACCGAATCCTGCTTGGCCAGCGGGTGGGTGCTAGGCACCGCGGCCATGAAGGGCTCGTCGTACAGGGGAGCCGTTGCCAGGCCGGTATCGGGGAAGGGTTCGGCCACGATGGCGCAGTCGATTTCACCGGTACGCAGCATTTCCAGCAGCTTGACGGTGTAGTTTTCCTGCAGCATCAGCGGCATTTGCGGCGTGCGCTGGATGGCATGGCGCACCAGTTCGGGCAGCAGATAGGGGCCGATGGTGTAGATCACGCCCAGCGTCAGCGCGCCGGCCAGCGGGTCCTTGCCGCGCTTGGCGATTTCCTTGATGGCCGCGGCCTGCTCGAGCACGCTTTGCGCCTGGCGCACGATTTCCTCGCCCAGCTGCGTCACCGACACTTCGCCAGCACTGCGCTCGAACAGCTTGACGTCAAGCTCTTCCTCGAGTTTCTTGATCGCAACAGACAGCGTCGGCTGCGACACATAGCATGCTTCCGCCGCATGGCCGAAATGCTTTTCGCGGGCCACGGCAACGATGTACTTGAGTTCGGTAAGTGTCATGAATGTAAATTCTGGGCCATGCGGAATATGTATTGTCGCGGCAGTTCGACCTCAACAGTGCATATCGCACTTTACCCGGCTGAAATTGCCGGGGCAATGATACCTGCGGGCCTCAGGCCTTGAGGTATTCGGCCTTTCCTCCCAGCCAGCGCGCCACATGGCGTTCGGCCAGCTGCGGAAACCGGTCGAGCATCTGCGGTGCGCATTCGCGTGCCCACTCCAGCAAGGCAATGTCGGCGGCCAGGTCGGCAAAGCGCAGCATGGCCGCGCCGGACTGGCGTGCGCCCAGGAACTCGCCAGGTCCGCGGATTTCAAGATCGCGGCGCGCGATCTCGAAGCCGTCGTTGGTTTCGGCCATGGCACGCAGGCGGTCGCGCGCGGTTTCGCCGAGCTTGCCGTTGTCGCCCACGGCATACAGCAGCACACAGGCCGAGGCCGCCGCGCCCCGGCCCACGCGCCCGCGCAGCTGATGCAGCTGGCTCAGCCCGAAGCGCTCGGAATGCTCGATCACCATCAGCGAGGCATTGGGCACGTCGACGCCGACCTCGATGACCGTGGTGCTGACGAGCACGCCCATCACGCCCGCAGTGAACAGCTCCATCACCGCCTTCTTCTCCGCCGTGGGCATGCGCGAATGCAGCAAGCCGACCATGACGCCGGGCAGCGCCTCGCTCAGGTCGACGTGGGTCGCGGTGGCGTTGGACAGGTCCAGCGCCTCGCTTTCCTCGATCAGCGGGCAGACCCAGTAGACCTGGCGGCCTGCCGCGACCTGCGCTGCGATGCGCTCGATGACCTCGTCGCGGCGGCTGTCGGCAATCAGCTTGGTGACGATCGGCGTGCGCCCGGGCGGCAGCTCGTCGATGGTCGACACATCGAGGTCGGCGTAGTAGCTCATGGCCAGCGTGCGCGGGATGGGCGTCGCACTCATCATCAGCAGATGCGGCTCGAGCCCGGCATGCGCGAGCTTCTGCCGCAGCGCCAGGCGCTGGGCCACGCCAAAGCGGTGCTGCTCGTCGATGACGGCCAGCGCCAGGTGGTGGAACTGCACCTGCTCCTGGATCACGGCATGCGTGCCGACGACCAGCGCGGCCTCGCCGCTGGCGATCAGCGCCAGCATTTCGCTGCGCTGCTTCTTCTTCTGCGCGCCCGACAGCCAGGCCACCTTCTTGCCCAGCGGCGCGAGAATCTGTTCAAGCCAGCCGACCAGCTTGCCGAAATGCTGCTCGGCCAGGATTTCGGTCGGCGCCATCAGCGCGCATTGCCAGCCCGCGGCAATGCAGGTCACGGCCGACAGCGCGGCCACCACGGTCTTGCCCGATCCCACATCGCCCTGCAGCAGCCGGTGCATGGGCACGGGCCGCGCCATGTCGGCGGCAATCTCGGCGCACACGCGCTGCTGCGCGCGCGTGAGGCCGAACGGCAGTTGCGCGAGGAACTGCGCATCGAGCGGCAGCACGCCGGGCACGGCCGCAGGCATGGTCAGCACCGGCGCGCGCAGCCGCGCGCGTTCGCGCTTGGACTGGTACTGCGACAGCTGCTGGGCCAGCAATTCCTCGGCCTTGAGCCGTTGCCAGGCCGGGTGGGTGTGGTCCTCGAGCGTCGCCAGCGCCACATCGGGCGTGGGATTGTGCAGGAACCGAAGCGCTTGCTGCAGGCTGTAGAGCGGCTGCAGCCCGCCCGCGCCAAAGGTCTGGTGCACCGGCGGCGCGGCGTTCGGCGGCAGGGTGTCGCTCAGGTCGGCGCGCTGCAGCGCGCTGGCAATGGCGCGGCGCAGATAGGGCTGGGGCAGCCCGGCCACGGTGGGATAGACCGGCGTGAGCGCGGCCGGCAGTTCGCCGCCGGCCGTGCGGAATGCCGGGTGCATCATCTGCCGGCCCCAGAATCCGCCCTTGATCTCGCCGCGGATGCGCAGCCGCGCGCCCACGGCCAGGGTCTTCTGGTGCGAGGGATAGAAGCTGAAGAAGCGCAGCTCGCAGCTGCCGGTGTCGTCCTCGACCTGCACCACCAGCTGGCGCCGCGGACGCAGCTGCACCTCGCTCGAGACCACCGTGGCCTCGATCTGCACCACGCTGCCGTCGCGCGCATTGCGCAGCGGCGTGATCCGCGTTTCATCCTCATAGCGCAGCGGCAGATGCAGCGCCAGATCGATGTCACGCGTCAGGCCGAGCTTGAGCAGCGCCTTTTGCGCACTGCTGGCGGCGGCTTTGGACGGGGCGGGAGACGGGGCAGGCATGTACGGCGGAAATCTCGGTCAAAGGGGAAGGCACAATAGGGCTACGCTTGCGCGCAACCCGCGCACCGCAACACGGCGCGATGGTCTGAGTAAAAAGGCTACCATGCGCCGGTCCACTTTTCGCCAGGTTACCTTTCACGCCCCGCTCACATGCTCAAGCGCCTCAATGTCCAGCACCTCTCGCAGGGCATGTATCTGCACGAATTCTGCGGCTCGTGGCTCGCCCACCCTTTCTGGCGCACGCGTTTCCTGATCAAGACCCCGGAGGAGCTGGCCAAGCTGCATGGCGGCACCATCCAGGAGGTCTGGATCGACGTGCGCAAGGGCGCCGACGTGCCGCCCGAGGTCGAATGCCTGGTCTACGATCCTGACGCCTCGGCCTTCGTCGACCTGCCGGCGTCGGCACGTTCGGAGCGGCCGCGCTCGGCACGCCGCGCCAGCACCAGCCGCATGGACGAGGAACTGCAGCGTGCCGCGAGCCTGTGCGATCGCGCGCGCCCCGCCATCAGCCAGCTGTTCAGCCAGGCGCGCGCCGGCACGGGCCTGGACATCCCGCCGGTCTACCAGCTGGTCGAGGACATCACCGACTCGATCGAACGCAATCCCGGCGCGCTGACCAGCCTGGTGCGCCTCAAGGAAATCGACCAGTACACCTACCTGCACTGCCTCGCGGTCTGCGCGCTGATGGCGGCGCTGGCGCGGCGCCTGGGCCTCGACGACCACAGCGTGCGCAAGGCGGCGCTGGCCGGATTGCTGCACGACCTGGGCAAGGCCGGCATCAGCCCGGACATCCTCAACAAGCCCGGGCCGCTCGACGACTACGAATTCGCCATCATGCGCACCCACTCGGCCAAGGGCTGGCAGATGCTGCAGTCGATGGACATCGACCCGGCGGTGCGCGATGCCTGCCTCTACCACCACGAGAAGGTCGACGGCACCGGCTATCCGCACCAGCTCGCGGGCGAGAACATTCCGCTGCTGGCGCGCATGGCGGCGATCTGCGATGTCTACGATGCCGTGACCTCCGACCGGCCCTACAAGCGCGGCTGGCCGCCGGCCGAAGCCATCCGCCGCATGGCGCAGTGGACGCGCAGCCACCTGGACCACAAGCTGTTCGAGGCCTTCGTGCAGACCGTGGGCATCTACCCCGTGGGCTCGCTGGTGCGGCTGAACTCCGAGCGGCTGGCGGTGGTGGTCGAGGCGTCGGAGGTCTCGCTGCTCGCGCCGCGCATCAAGGTGTTCTATGCGATCCGGCCGCAGCAGCGCATTCCGCCCTATGTGATCGACCTCGCCGCGCCGAATTGCGAGGAGCGCATCGTCACCTACGAGAACCCGGCCGACTGGCCGTTCGACGACCTCGTCACGCTGTGGCGCGGGCGCCAGCCCAGCGAGGAGCCGGCGCTGGCCTGAGCGCCGGGCCCTGCATGGCCCGGCAAAGACAACAGTGGCCGCAGACACGGCTTTTCTTTGCGACAATCCCGGCTCCTTTTTCTGACCCTTGGAACGGGCCCCGTCCGGCCCTCAAGAACCACATGCCTTCCAGTTCCCGCGCCTTCACGCTCAGCGACTTCGACTTCGCGCTTCCCGAATCCCTCATTGCCCAGCATCCCGCGCCCGAACGCAGCGGCTCGCGCCTGCTGGACGGCCGCAGCTCCCCGGCGCAGCACCGCATCTTCCGCGAGCTGCCCGAGCTGCTCAATGCCGGCGACCTGCTGGTGTTCAATGACACGCGCGTCCTCAAGGCCCGGCTGTTTGGCGAGAAGGCCAGCGGCGGCAAGCTCGAGCTGCTGATCGAGCGCGTGCTCGAAGGCAACCAGGTCGTGGCGCACATGCGCGTGAGCAAGAAGCCGCTGCCCGGCGCGCGCATCCACATGTGCGGCGGCCTGCGTGGCGGCGGTTTCGACGCCGAACTGCTGGGCCGCTGGCCCGACGAGAACGGCCCGCTGTTTCGCTTCGCGCTGCAGGGCCCCGCGGGCGAGACGCCCTACGAACTGATGGAACGCCACGGCCACCTGCCGCTGCCGCCCTATATCGAGCGCAACCAGTCCGAGGGCGACGACCCTGACGCGGCCGAAGACAGCCAGCGCTACCAGACGGTGTTTGCCAGCAAGCCCGGCGCCGTCGCCGCGCCCACGGCCGCGCTGCACTTCGATGAAACCGTGCTGGCGCGCCTGGCGGAGCGCGGCGTGGAACGCGCCAGCGTGACGCTGCATGTCGGCGCCGGCACCTTCCAGCCGGTCAAGACCGAGAACCTCGCCGAGCACCAGATGCACAGCGAGTGGTACGACATTCCCTTTGCAACGCTGGCCGCGCTCGAGCGCTGCCGCCAGCGCGGCGGCCGCGTGATCGCGGTCGGCACGACCACGGTGCGCACGCTCGAGTCCTGGGCCCGGAGCGGCAATATCCAGGGCGACACCAGCATCTTCATCACGCCGGGCTTCGAGTTCCAGGTGGTGGACATGCTGGTCACCAACTTCCACCTGCCCAAGAGCACGCTGATGATGCTGGTCAGCGCACTCGCGGGCTACGAGCGCGTGATGGCCCTGTACCAGCAGGCGATCGCCAACCAGTACCGGTTCTTCAGCTACGGGGATTCGATGCTGCTGGAACGCCAGCGTTGAAGCGGTTCTTGGGCTTATTGAGCGTCTGAAAGGACGTGTTCAGCCTTTGTGCTGGGCCGCCTTGTCTCCCGTTCGTCCTGAGCTTTTCGAAGGATGAACTACGGCCTAGAGCAATACGCAATGCTGTTTTGGGGCAGGCAGATTCCGCACGGAAACCCCCTTAGACAAGCCCTGAAGAAACAGCTTCTTTCGTTAGCTAAATCAATGACGATAAAGCCACCGGTTTAGGAAAACAGCGGCAAAACTTGAACCGTTCTTGGTGAGCGTGCCTGGCCGGCCGCGTCGAACCATGAACGCCCGATCCTCATGACTTGCGCGCAGGCCGTCCATCCTTCGACTGGCTCAGGACGAACGGGGAAACCAGCAGAGGTCATGCTGTTTTCTTGATAACGCCTGGAGAGACGCGTTTGCTTAACCCGCTCAGGACGAATGGCATGGGGGGCAACGGCGTCAAGTGAAGTAATGGCACAGCCTTTGCCCCTTGACTTCATGCACGGTGACTTCGATGCCATACAGCGCCGACAGGACCCCGTCCTGCACCACCTGCTGGGGTGAGCCTTCGTGCGCCACGCCGCCATCCTTCATGGCAATGATGTGGTCGGCATAGCAAGACGCGAAGTTGATGTCGTGCAGCACCACCACCACGGTCTTGCCGCGCTCGTCGACCGCGCGGCGCAGCAGCTTCATCATGCCCACGGCATGCGCCATGTCGAGGTTGTTGAGCGGCTCGTCGAGCAGCAGGTAGGGCGTGTCCTGGCACAGCACCATGGCGATATAGGCACGCTGGCGCTGGCCGCCCGAGAGCTCGTCGAGAAAGCGCTCGGCCAGCGGCTGCAGTTGCAGGTACTCGAGCGCGTCCTCGACATGCTTCAGGTCTTCCACGGTGAGCCGGCCCTTGCTGTGCGGAAAGCGGCCGAAGCCCACCAGGTCGCGCACCGTGAGGCGCAGCGCCGACTGGTTGTCCTGGCGCAGGATGGCCATGACGCGCGCCAACGCATCGCTGGCGGTCGTCGCGACATCCAGGCCGTCGACGCGCACCGTGCCGCTGCTCATGGGCATCAGCCGGCTCACCAGCGACAGCAGCGTCGACTTGCCCGCGCCGTTGGGCCCGATGATGGCCGTGAACTTCTGCTTTGGAATCTGCAGCGAAACCGCGTCCAGCACCGTCGTGCTGCCGTGGCGCTTGACCACATCACGTGCGTCGATCATGTCTTGCCCTTGCGCATCAGCAAATAGATGAACACCACGCCGCCGAGGAACTCGACGACGATGGACAGCGCGGTGTTGAATGCAAACACCTGCTCGAGAATCACCTGGCCGCCCAGCAGCAGCACGCAACCCCACAGCACGGCCGCGGGCAGCACCCAGCGGTGGCGGCGCGTACCCATCGACTGGTAGGCCATGTTGCTGACCAGCAGCCCGAAGAAGGTCACGGGCCCGACCAGCGCCGCCGACACCGCCACCAGGCAGGCCATCACGACCAGCAACTGCAGCACCTGGCGCTGGTAGGCAACGCCCAGGTTCACCGCGACATCGCGGCCCAGCGCCAGCACGTCCAGCACATGGCGCTGGCGCCAGATCCAGGCCACGCCCAGCAGCATCAGCGCCATGGACGGCCACAGCAACTGGACCTGGATCGCGTTGAAATTGGCAAACATCCGGTCCTGCAGCGTCGCGAACTCGTTCGGATCGATCATGCGCATCGCAAAGCTGGTCAGGCTGCGAAACAGGATGCCGCCGACCATGCCCACCAGCAGCATCAGGTGCAGGCTGCTGGCCTGGCCCGTGAACAGCCAGCGCATCAGCATGACGCTGAACAACACCATCAGCGCGATCTCCAGCAGGTACTTGGGCAGCACGCCCCAGGCGACGACACCGGACGCGCCCAGGAACAGCACCAGCAGCGCCTGCAGGAACTGGTAGAGCGCATCAAGCCCCATCACCGACGGCGTCAGGATGGTGTTGTGGGTGATGGTCTGGAACACCACGGTCGACATGCCGATCGCGCCGGCCACGACCAGCATCGTCAGCAGCTTGGTGCCGCGGTGCTCGAGGATGAAGGCCCAGTCGGTCTTCACGCCCACGGTCATGAAGGCCGTGCCGGCCAGCACGGCCAGCAGCACCAGCAGGCCCAGGCGCAAGCCGGGCCGCTGCCAGCGTTCGGCCCAGGCCACGGCGCGCGGCGCGGCTGTTTGCGTTGTAGTTTCCATATCAGCCTGCACGCCGCCGCTTGCGCACGATCAACACGAGAAAGAGCGCGCTGCCCACGACACCCATCACCGTGCCCACGGGAATCTCATAGGGCGCGATCACCAGCCGGCCCACCAGGTCGCACAGCAGCGTCAGCGCCGCGCCGGCCAGCGCCACCCACAGCACGCTGCGGCGCACGTTGTCGCCGACGACCAGGCGCACGACATTCGGCACGATCAACCCGACGAAGGGAATGCTGCCCACGGTCACGACCACGCAGGCCGTGACCACGGCCACGACCACCAGGCCCTGCCACACCAGGCGCCGGTAGTTGAGCCCGAGGTTGGTGGCAAACGACTCGCCCAGTCCAGCGACGGTGAAGCGGTCGGCGGCCAGGCAGGCCAGCAGCGTCACGCCCAGCGACAGCCAGAGCATTTCATAGCGCCCTTCGACCACCACCGAGAAGTCGCCGTTGGCCCAGGCGCGCAGCGACTGGATCATGTCGTGCTGATAGGCGAAGAAGGTCGCGCCCGCGTCGATCACGCCGGCCAGGATCAGGCCCACCAGCGGCACGATCCACGCCGAGCGCAGCTTCACGCGCGCCAGCACCGCGAGAAACAAAGCCGTGCCGGCCAGCGCCATCAGCGCCGCGACGCCCATCTTGGCCCAGACCGACCAGTCGGGCGCCCACAGCGCCATCATCAGCATGCCCAGCGTCGCCGACTCCACGGTGCCCACCGTGGAAGGCTCGACGAAATGGTTGCGCGCCAGCATCTGCATCAGCAGCCCGGCCACGGCCATCGACGAGCCCGCGAGAATCAGCGCCAGCGTGCGCGGCACGCGGCTGTAGAGCAGCACCTGCGCCACCATGTCGTCCTCATGCGAAGACCACAGCGTGTTCCAGGAGACATCGCTGACACCGACCGACAGGCTCCACAGCGCCAATGCAAAAAGGGCCACCAGGGCCCCGGACCACGCCACCACGAAGGTGCGGGCCTTAACGGCGCGAAAAAGCATCCGACAGTTGCTGGATGTTGGCCTTCAAGGCGCCCGGGCCCGCGTTGGACAGCAGATACCAGTTGGCGGCATTGAGATACACCACCTGCTGGCTGCGCCAGGCCTTGGTGGCCTGCACCAGCTTGTTGTCGAGCAGCTTCTGCGCGGCCGCGCCTTCGCGGCCGATCGCGGCGTCGCGGTCGAGCACGAGCAGCCATTCCGGATTGGCCTTGAGCAGGTATTCGAAGGACACGGCCTGGCCGTGCTTGGAGACCTCGATCTTCTGCGGCAGCGGCTTCATGCCGAACACGGTGTAGAGCATGTCGAAGCGCGAACCCGGGCCATAGACGCTCAGCTTGCCGCCATTGGTCATCAGGAACAGGCCCGGTCCCTGCTTTGCCGCCTGGGTGCGCAGTCCGGCAATGGCCTTTTCCACGGACTGGATCTCGGCTTCGCCTTTTTCCCGCACGCCATAGATCGCGGCCAGCGCGCGGATGTTGCGGTAGACCTCTTCGATCTGCTTTTGGTTGTCGACGGTCACGTCGAGCACCGGCGCGAACTTCTTGAGTTCGGCGATCTTCGGCAGCGAACGGTTGCCGGCAATGATCAGATCGGGCTGGAGCGCCTTGATCTTTTCATAGTCGGGCTCGAACAGGCTGCCGACCTGCGGATACTTTGCGCTGTCGGCATAGCGTTCGAGCAGCGGCGGCATTTTCTGGTTGGGCACGCCCTGCACGTCCACGCCCAGAGCCTGTAGCGTGTCCAGCGCGGCCAGGTCGAACACCAGCACGGTCCGGGGCTTGAGGGGCATGCGCACTTCGCCCGAAGCATCCTTGACGGTCACGGTCTCTGCGGTCCAGCCCGAAGCGCCGCCACCGGCCAGGCTCAGCACCACACCCCATTGCCCCAGGCGCCCCATGGCCTGGCGGCGCGTCACGGAAAACGACATATCCCCAATCCTTCCTACATTGCCGGCAAAAAAATGGTCCGCAGCGGCACTCCGTTGCGAACAATTATCATTATGCATGCGAACCAATTTTCAGGGTTGACCCTAGGGTGGCTTGCGCCTGACGGCCTCGCGGCCCGCATGCCGCGCGCGACCGCCTGGCCAGGCCCTAGAATGTTTTTCCTGCGCCGCACATCCGTGCACGCAGCCAAAATTCCAAGCCGCACCGGCGGCAGATTCATTCAAGAGAGGGTGGGCGCGATGTCCTCCTGGTTCACGCGGCTGGCCCCTGCCACGCGCTCGGCCCTGACCGGCATCGGCCTCACGGTATGCGCCTGCGCGCTGTTTGCGCTGCTCGACAGCGCCACCAAGTTCAGCGGCCAGTTCCTTCCGATGCTGCTGGTGGTCTGGCTGCGCTACCTGGCCCAGGCGCTGGTCACGGCGGCGCTGGTGGTGCCGCGCCATGGCTTGGCCATCCTGCGCACCCAGCATCCGCGCTTCCAGTTCAGCCGCGCGGCCTGTGGCCTGGCAATCACCTGCATTGCGTTTTTCTGCATCCAGAGCATGCCGCTGGGCAACTTCACCGCGATCTGGTCCGCAAGTCCGCTGCTGATCGTGGTGGCTTCGGCCTGGCTGTTCAAGGAACGCATCAGCGCCGCACGCCTGGTGCTGCTGCTGATCGGCCTGGCCAGCGTGATCCTGATCGTGCGGCCCGAGAGCACCGACCAGCCGCTGGGCTGGCGCAGCCTGCTGCCGATGGCGCTGCTGCTGTGCGGAACCGGCTACCAATTGCTGGGCAGCCGGCTGGCGCGCCTGGACGAACCCGCAACGACCCAGCTCTACACCACCTGGCTGCCGCTGCTGCTCACGGCGCCGCTGCTGCCCTGGTTCTGGCAGAGCGTGGGCAGTTGGCAACTCTGGGCCGCGGTACTGGTCATGGGCACCTGCAGCGGCATCGGCCACCTGCTGCTGCTGCAGGCCTACCGCGCGGCCACGCCGGCCACGATCTCGCCCTTCCTCTACAGCCAGATCGGCTTTGCGATGGCCATGGGCTGGCTGTTCTTCGGCCAGGTGCCGGACCAGCTGTCGCTGATCGGCATGGCGGGCGTGGTGCTGGCCGGCATGGCAGGTATTTTCCTGAGCCTGCGCGAATCCCGCTGAGCGGTACCAGGCCCACGCACGCTGAGGCTGTCGAAGGGTGGTATTCCGCTCACCCTGAGCCTGTCGAAGGGTGTCTTCACTCGGGACGGAAGGCCGTCCATCCTTCGACAAGCTCAGGACGAACGGTTTATCCCGCTCGCCCTGAGCCTGCCGAAGGGGGTCTTCACCCAGGACGGAAGGCCGTCCATCCTTCGACAAGCTCAGGACGAACGGTTTATCCCGCTCGCCCTGAGCCTGCCGAAGGGTCGCCCTGAACCGTCGAAGGTGCCCCTAGGCGGGTCCTGGCGCAGGGCTGCCTGTCGAAAGCTGCGCCTCGCGGAACGCCCGCGCCTTGCCGAAATGCCCGTTGCCGATAAACGGCACGGGCGGGCGCAGTGCCGACAGCGGCGAGGGGTGGTTGCTGGTCAGCACCAGGTGGCCGCGATCGGCTGGGATCCAGGCCTGCTTGGACTGCGCATGGCTGCCCCAGAGCATGAACACCACCGGATTCGGGCCTTCGGCGACATGCCGGATCACGGCATCGGTCAGCGCTTCCCAGCCGCGCTTGCTGTGGCTCGCGGCCTGGCCCTCTTCCACCGTGAGGCAGGTGTTGACCAGCAGCACGCCATGCGTGGCCCATTTCACCAGGCTGCCGCCGGGCGCGGGAAACGCCGGCATGGGCGTGCCCAGGTCGCGTTGCATTTCCTTGAAGATGTTGCGCAGCGACGGCGGCAGCGCCACGCCCGGAGCCACCGAGAACGCCAGCCCTTCGGCCTGGCCGCGGCCATGGTAGGGGTCCTGGCCCAGGATCACCACGCGCACCGCCTCGGGCGGCGTGAGTTCGAGCGCGCGCAGCGGCTGCGGCGGAAAGATCACCGCGCCCGCATCGAGCCGCGACTGCAGGAAGGCCAGCAGCTTGGCACCCACCGCGCTGCCGAAGAAGCTGTCCACCAGCGGCTGCCAGCCCGGCGCCACAGGCCAGTCGGCAGGATGGGCGCTTTGCAGTTGGGTCACGGGACTGTCAGGGGATGGATGCATGGCGTTCTGGGGTGTCAGGAAAACAGCTTGGCCAGCGACAGGCCCGGCTCGTCGGCACGCATGAAGGCTTCGCCCACGAGGAAGGCATTCACGCCCGCGCCGCGCAGCAGCTTCACATCGGCCGGTGTCAGGATGCCTGATTCGGTGACCAGCAGCTTGTCGGCCGGGACCTGTTTCTGCAACTCGAGCGTGGTCTGCAGGCTGACTTCGAAGGTGCGCAGATTGCGGTTGTTGATGCCCAGCAGCGCGGTCTTCAGGCGCAGCGCGCGCTCGAGTTCGGCCGCGTCGTGCACTTCGACCAGCACCGCCATGTCGAGGCTGCGCGCCACGGCTTCCATCTCGGCCATCTGCGCGTCGTCGAGGCAGGCGGCAATCAGCAGTACGCAGTCGGCGCCCATCGCGCGCGATTCATAGACCTGATAGGGGTCGATCAGGAAATCCTTGCGCAGCACCGGCAGCAGGCAGCTCGCGCGCGCCTGCTTCAGGTAGTCGACGCTGCCCTGGAAGAACTGCTTGTCCGTGAGCACGGACAGGCAGGCCGCGCTCACCGTGCCATCGCCCTCGGCATAGCTTTGCGCGATGTCGGCGGGAATGAAGTCGGCACGGATCACGCCCTTGGACGGGCTGGCCTTCTTGACTTCGGCAATGACCGCGGCCTGGCCCTTGGCGATCTTCGCACGCAGCGCGCCTTCGAAGTCGCGCGTCAGCACGCGGCTCTCGGCATCGCGGCGCATCTCGGCCAGTGGCATTTTCTTCTGGGCGGCGGCAAGTTCTTCGCGCTTGACGGCCACGATCTTGTTGAGGATGTCGGACATGGAAAGCTTTCGGTATCTGGGAACTTCAAACGGCCTGCGGGAACGACAGCGCCTGCGACCTGGCGACCAGCTGCTCGAGCTTGGCCATGGCCGCGCCGCTGTCGATGACCTGCTGCGCGCGCAGCAAGCCCTCGGCAATGCCGGGCACGACATTCGCCGCATACAGCGCCGCGCCAGCGTTGAGGCACACGATGTCGCGCGCCGGGCCCTTGGCGCCCTGCAGCACGCCGCGCAGCATGGCCAGCGATTGCTCGGGGTTCTCGACGCGCAGCGCGCGCGTGCTGGCCATCTGCAGGCCGAAGTCCTCGGGGTGGATCTCGTATTCATGCACCGCGCCGTCGCGCAGTTCGCCGACCAGCGTGCCCGCGCCCAGGCTGATCTCGTCGAGCCCGTCGCGGCCATAGACCACCAGCGCATGCTCGGCGCCCAGGCGCTGCAGTGCGCGCACCTGGATGCCGACCAGGTCCTCGTGGAACACGCCCATCAGGATGTTGGGCGCGCTCGCCGGGTTGGTGAGCGGGCCGAGGATGTTGAACAGCGTGCGCACGCCCAGTTCCTTGCGCACCGCGGCCACGTTCTTCATCGCCGGGTGGTGGTTGGGCGCGAACATGAAGCCGATGCCGACATCGGCAATGCAGGTGGCGATCTGCTCGGGCGTGAGGTTCAGGTTCACGCCCAGCGCCTCCATCGCATCGGCGCTGCCGCTCTTGCTCGAGACGCTGCGCCCGCCGTGCTTGCTCACTTTGCCGCCGGCCGCGGCCACCACGAACATCGAGCAGGTCGAGATGTTGAAGGTGTGGGCGCCGTCGCCGCCGGTGCCGACGATGTCGACCAGATGCGTGGTGTCGGCCACCGGCACGCGCAGCGAGAACTCGCGCATGACCTGCGCCGCGGCGGTGATCTCGCCAATGGTTTCCTTCTTCACGCGCAGCCCGGTGAGGATGGACGCGGCCATGACCGGCGACATCTCGCCGCCCATGATCATGCGCATCAGGTGCAGCATCTCGTCATGGAAGATCTCGCGGTGCTCGATCGTGCGTTGCAGCGCTTCCTGGGGAGTGATGTGTTTCATGCGGGGGTCTCAGGCCTTCTGTTCCAGGAAATTGCGCAGCATGGCGTGGCCATGCTCGGTCAGGATGCTTTCGGGGTGGAACTGCACGCCCTGGATCGCCAGCTCGCGATGGCGCACGCCCTGGATCTCGCCGTCTTCGCTGGTCGCTGTGACTTCGAGCACGTCGGGCAGACTGGACTGTTCGATCACCAGCGAGTGGTAGCGGTTGACGGTGAACTGTTCGGGCAGATCGGCAAACACGCCCGACTGCGTGGTGGTGATCACGCTGGTCTTGCCATGCATCTGCTGCTGCGCGCGGATGATGTTGCCACCAAACGCCGCGCCAATGCTCTGGTGGCCCAGGCACACGCCCAGGATGGGCAGCTTGCCGGCGAAATGCTGGATCGCGGCCACCGAGATGCCGGCTTCGGCCGGCGAGCAGGGGCCGGGCGAGATCACCAGGCGTTCGATGCCCTCGGCCTGCATGCGCGCCTGCAGTTCCTCGAGCGTGATCTCATCGTTGCGCACGACGCTGACCTCGGCACCGAGTTCGCCGAAGTACTGCACGATGTTGTAGGTGAAGCTGTCGTAGTTGTCGATCATCAGCAGTTTCATCGCATCACTCCTTGGCCGCCAGGCCGTCGGCGCGCAGGCGCGCGAGTTCCTGGTGTTCATAGGCGATGAACAGCTCCATCATGCCGCGGTACAACTGCTCGAGCAGGTCCGGGTCGCCGCCTTCGGCCACGGCGCGTTCACGCACGCGGTCCACGATGGCCTGGATGCGCGCTTCGTCGCGCACCAGCTGCGTGTCGTTCTTCACGCGCGCCGCCTGGGTCATGAAAGCGCTGCGCTGCACCAGCAGCGGCACCAGGATGTCGTCGAGGGCATCCACGCCCTGGCGCACTTGCGCCATGGTGGTGCAGTGCGGCACCTTGTCGATTGCGCGGCTCATTCCAGTCCTTCCTCTACCAGTTCGGCGGCGCGCAGCAGCGCCCGCGCCTTGTGTTCGGTCTCGCGCCATTCCATCTCGGGCACCGAGTCGGCAACGACGCCGGCCGCGGCCTGCACATAGAGCATGCCGTCCTTGATCACGCCGGTGCGGATGGCGATCGCCACGTCCATGTCGCCGGCAAAGCTCAGGTAGCCGCAGGCGCCGCCATAGATGCCGCGCTTGACGGGCTCGAGCCGGTCGATGACTTCCATGGCATGCACCTTGGGCGCGCCGGTCAGCGTGCCTGCGGGGAATGTCGCCTTGAGCACATCCATGCTGGTCATGCCGTCATCGAGCAGGCCTTCGACATTGCTCACGATGTGCATCACATGGCTGTAGCGCTCGACCGCAAACGCCTCGGTCACCTTGACGCTGCCGGTGCGCGCGATGCGGCCGATGTCGTTGCGCGCCAAGTCGATCAGCATCACATGCTCGGCGCGTTCCTTGGGGTCGTTGATCAGTTCGATCTCGGTGGCCTTGTCGGCTTCGGGCGTGGCGCCGCGCGGGCGCGTGCCGGCCAGCGGGCGGATGGTGATCTTCTGGCCCTCGGGCGTCTTTTCCTGGCGCACCAGGATTTCCGGGCTGGCCCCCACCACATGGAAATCTCCGAAGTGGTAGTAGTACATGTAAGGGCTGGGATTGAGCGAGCGCAGCGCGCGGTACAGGCTCAGCGGGCTTTGCGTGTAGCGCTTGTGGATGCGCTGGCCGACCTGCACCTGCATGAACTCGCCCGCGGCAATCATTTCCTTGGCCTGCTCGACGGCGGCGATGTAGTCGGCCTTGGCAAAGCTGCGCTGCGCCGGGTGGCTCTCGCTGGCCTTGAGCTGCGGTGCGCTGACCGAGTAGCGCAGCTGCTCCTTGAGCGCGCGCAGGCGCTTCTTGCCGCGCGAATAGGCTTCGGGCTGTGACGGGTCGGCGTAGACAATCAGGTAGAGCTTGCCCGACAGGTTGTCGATGACCGCGACTTCCTCGCATTGCAGCAGCAGGATGTCGGGGCAGCCCAGGTCGTCGGGCGGGCACGAGTGCTCGAGCTTCTTCTCGACATAGCGCACCGCGTCGTAGCCGAAGTAGCCGGCCAAGCCGCCGCAAAAACGCGGCATGCCCGGCGTCAGCGCGACCTTGAAGCGCTGCTGGTAGGCGGCAATGAAGTCCAGCGGGTTGCCGCTGTGGGTCTCGACGACCTGACCGTCGGTCACGACCTCGGTCTTGGCATCGGCGCCAAAGCCGCTGGCGCGCAGCAGGCTGCGCGCGGGCAGGCCGATGAAGCTGTAGCGGCCGAAGCGCTCGCCGCCAACGACGGATTCCAGCAGGAAGCTGTACTTGCCGTCGCCCTGGCCATGGGCCAGCTTGAGGTACAGGGACAGCGGGGTTTCGAGGTCGGCAAACGCCTCGACCATCAAGGGAATACGGTTGAAGCCTTGCGCGGACAGGCTTTTGAATTCGAGTTCTGTGATCACAGAGGAGAGCTCCCAGCTCGGGCGGCAGGCATGGAATCAGCTGCCGCAGTTCAATCAAACGGCCCGCCAAGGGGCCACGGGTGCACGCTGGGACGTGCCCCAGGTGCCATCAGGCGTTCGAGTGCGTAGGCTTGCGCCAGGGCCAGGCTCCCCGGTCTGTGCAACCTGCAGTGAACGTGCGATGAATGAACATGGGGCAAAGTGTAGCAAACCCGCGCTGGGTCAAAGGTGAATACCTGGCTTAACCGTTCGCGCTGAGCCGGTCTGCGCGGCCCGATCGAACCATGAACGGCCGCCCTCAATTCAAGCGCTCAGCGCCGGCGTCGTAGCCGTCAACTCCACCAGGCTGCCCAGATAAGCATCCGCATCCACGCCCTGCACCGGCTCGCCATGGTTGTAGCCATAGTCCACCAGCACCACCGGGCAGCCCGCGGCGCGCGCGGCCTTGGCGTCGTTGCTGGAGTCGCCGATCATCAGCGTGCGCGCGGGCGCCGTGCCCAGCGCCTCGCAGGTCTTGATCAGCGGCAACGGATCGGGCTTCTTGCGCTCGAACGAATCGCCGCCGAACACCTGCTCGAACAGGCCGTCCAGCCCCTTGGCGGCAAGCAGCGGCTGCGCAAACGACAGCGGCTTGTTGGTCAGGCACGCCAGGCGCAGGCCCTGCGCGCGCAGGGCTTCAAGGCCCTCGCACACGCCGTCATAGACCCTGGCGTGCTGGCCGTTGATGGCCAGATAGTGGTGCTGGTAGCGCTCCCACGCCTGCGGATAGACCGCCTCGATATCGGCCACACCCACATGCGCCAGCACGCTGCGGATCAGATGCTCCGAGCCCTTGCCGACCATGGTTTCAATCGATGCCGCGGCAATTGCCGGCAGCCGCAGATCGGCCAGCATGCCGCCCAGCGCGGCGCTGAAGTCGCCCAGCGTGTCGACCATGGTGCCGTCCAGGTCCACGATGGCGGCGTCGAAATCAAAGGCGTGGAGAGCGGGATGGCGCAGAAACATGGTGGGCGAGAAAAAGGAGCTGCGGCGGACATGAGCACCCGCTGCGGAAGCCTGGCAGCGCCAGGCAAAAGAATCAGGCCAGGGCCTCAGGCCAGGGCCGAACGCATGCCGTCGATCACGGCGCGGTAGTCGGATTTTCCGAAGATCGCGCTGCCAGCCACGAAGGTGTCGGCGCCGGCGTCGGCAACTCGGCGGATGTTCTCGCCCTTGATGCCGCCGTCGACCTCAAGGCGGATATCCTTGCCCGAGGCCTCGATGCGCTGGCGTGCGGCTTCGATCTTGCGGAAGGTGCTGTCGATGAAGCTCTGGCCGCCGAAACCGGGGTTGACGCTCATCAGCAGGATCAGGTCGATGTCTTCGATGACCCAGTCCAGCACGTCCAGCGGCGTGGCCGGATTGAACACCAGGCCGGGCTTGCAGCCCGCGGCCTTGATGGCCTGCACGCTGCGGTGCACATGGGCCGAGGCTTCGGGGTGGAAGCTGATGTAGTCGGCGCCGGCCTGGGCAAACGACTGGGCCAGCGCATCGACGGGCTGCACCATCAGGTGCACGTCGATCGGCACGGCAACGCCTTCGGGCGTCTTGGCGTGGGGCTTCAAAGCCTCACAGATCATGGGGCCGAAAGTCAGGTTCGGCACGTAATGGTTGTCCATCACGTCGAAGTGGATCCAGTCGGCGCCGGCGGCAATGACGTTGCGCACTTCCTCGCCCAGGCGGGCGAAGTCGGCGGACAGGATGGAAGGGGCGATGCGGAAGGTGCGGCTCATGGTGTCAATTGTCGCAGTTACCATTGCACCATGCCGACCAACGACTTTCAGATCGAGGTTCAGCCCGAGTACCTGCCGGAGCAATCCGTCCCGGAAGCCGGTGTGTTCCGCTTTTCCTACACCATCACCGTCACCAACGCGGGCCGCACGCCCGCCCAGTTGATCGCGCGCCACTGGATCATCAGCGACAGCAGCGGCCATACCGAAGAGATCAAGGGACTGGGCGTGATCGGCCGCCAGCCCTTGCTCCAGCCCGGCGAGGCCTTCCAGTACAGCAGCGGCTGCGAGTTGCGCACGCCCAGCGGCACGATGCACGGCAGCTACCTGTGCGTGACCGATGAGGGCGAGACCTTCACGGCGCCGATCCGGCTGTTCATGCTCGAAGCCTTTGATTCCGGCGCCGGCGGCCATCCTCTGAGCGAACGCGTATTGCACTGAATGAAGCGAACCGCCTACGACCTGCCGCTGCTGTTGTTTGAACTCGATCCCCAGGCCGACCTCGCCCAGCGCCACCTGTGGCTGATCCATCTGCTCGACTGGGTGCGCGCGCCCGCGCCCTCGGTGGAGCTCGCCGTGGAGCGCGTGCGCCAATTCGTCGACGCGCTCGAAGACGACCCCGATGCGCGCGCGCGCATGCAGGCCTGGTGGGCGCGCTTCATCGAGACCGTCGACCTGACCACGCTGCTCGCCGACTTCGGCTTCGCGCCGCGCACCGCGCTGGCCAGCGAGATGAGCGAGCGCCTGCGCTACAAGCTGCTGCCCTCGAGCCCCGAGACCATCGATGCCTCCGAGCTGTTCATGCTGGCGCTGCCGCATGAATTCGACGCGCAGTGGCTCAATGCGCTGGACCGTGAACTGCTGGGACGCTTGCGCGTGCTGGTGGCATTGGAAATGGATGGCCCGTCGTATTGGCAGCAGACGCTGCTCAGCGCCATCACCTATTGCGCCGGCCAGATCCTGTCCACCGGCTTCGCGCCCGAGTTGCGCCTGCGCATGAGCCAAAGCGCGCGCCTGGACCAGCCCTTCCATGCGCTGATCCACGACGTCGAAAACCTGCGCATCGAAGTGATGCTGGCGCTGCGCACGCCCGACCGGCTGCTGGCCGCCGAGCAGCGCCTGCGCGAGCGGCTCGACGCCTGCCGCGCGGCCACGGCCACGGTGTATTCGCATTTCGAGTCCGAAGGCATTTCGGTGGGCCTGGTGTTCCGGCTGCGCCAGCTGCGCGAGCGCATCGTGCGCGTGCGCCGGCTGCTCGACTGCCTGACCTCCGAACGGCCCGTGGCCGAAGCCGCGCCGCTGCTCGCGCATCTGGTGGGCGTGGCGCGCGAGCGGCGCAGCCTGCGCGCGCTGTTCTCGGCCAATTCCTCGCTGCTGGCCGCCAAGGTCGCCGAGCGCAGCGCCGAAACCGGCGCCAACTACATCACGCGCAGTCCGCGCGAGTACCGCGCGATGGTGGCCAAGGCCGCGGGCGGCGGCATGGTGATGGCCTTCACCACGCTGATGAAGTTCGCGCTGGCGGCGCTGGCGCTGTCGGCGTTCTGGGGCGGGTTGCTGGCCGGCATCAACTACGCGCTGAGCTTCGTGCTGATCCAGTTGCTGCACTTCACCGTCGCCACCAAGCAGCCGGCCATGACCGCGCCGGCGATGGCCGCCAAGCTCAAGGAACTGCCGGACCAGCAGTCGGTCGAGGACTTCGTCAGCGAAGTCGCCAATCTCACGCGCTCGCAGGTCGCGGCCATCCTGGGCAACGTGCTGGTCGTGCTGCCGGCGGCCATCGGGCTGTCGCTGCTGTTCCTGCATCTGTTCGGCCATCCGCCGCTCGATCTGGGCCATGCCGACCAGGTGCTCGATTCGCTGAGCCTGCTCGGCCCTTCGGTGCTGTTTGCGGCCTTCACCGGCGTGCTGCTGTTCACCAGCAGCTTGATCGCGGGCTGGGCGGAAAACTGGTTCGTGCTGCGGCGCATGGATTCGGCGATCCGCTACAACCCGCGCATCACGCGCTTTCTGGGCCCGGCCCGCGCCGACCGCTGGGCGCAGTTCCTGCGCCGCAACATCTCCGGCTTCGCCTCGAACATCTCGCTGGGCCTGATGCTCGGGCTGGTGCCGGCCTTCGTGGGCTTTTTCGGCCTGGGTCTCGAAGTGCGCCACATCACGCTGTCGGCCGGCCAGATCGGCGTCGCCAGCACCACGATTGGCCTGGAAGTGCTGCACAGCAGCGCGTTCTGGTGGGCCATGGCCATGCTGCCGTTCAACGGCGCATTGAACGTGATCGTCAGTTTCCTGCTGGCGTTCCGCCTCGCGCTGCGCGCGCACAACGTCAGCGGCATCGACCGCTCGCGCATCTACCGTGCGATTCGCGCGCGCCTGCGCACTGCTCCTCTCAGCTTCTTCAGACCCTGAAGACGCATTTGTCCTGCACTGCCCCACGGGCATGCAGGCTAAAGTCCCCGGGCAGCTGCCGCGGCAGGCCGGCGCAAGCCGTCCGGGCGCAGCAGCCCATAACAATCAGCAGGAGGAATACGCATGGAGAATCTCACCGGGTTCTGGGCGCAGTGGCTGCGCCCGTCCGCGGGACTGGTGACGCTGCAATGGTCGCTGCTGCTGGCGCTCGCGACCATTGGCGGCTCGCTGTGCCAGCGCTATATCGGCCTGCCCAAGGTCGTCGGCTATTCGCTGGTCGGCGCGCTGGTGGGTTTCGCCGGTTTCAGCGGCGCGCCCTGGCCGCTGCAGGGCATCAGCCTGTTCATGCTGGAGCTGGGAGTCGCGCTGGTGCTGTTCGAATGCGGCGGCCGCATCCCGCTGCGCTGGTTCCGGCACAACCCGATGGTGCTGGTGCAGAGCATTGCCGAAGCCGCGCTGACCTATTTCTCCGTGCTCTGGCTGCTGCGCTGGCTCGACACGCCGGCCCAGGTCGCAGGCCCGATTGCCATGATCGCCATGGCCGCCTCGCCGCTGGTGCTGTCGCGCGTCATCACCGACCTGCG
This sequence comes from Comamonas antarctica, assembly GCF_013363755.1. NCBI lineage: Bacteria > Pseudomonadati > Pseudomonadota > Betaproteobacteria > Burkholderiales > Comamonadaceae > Comamonas > Comamonas antarctica. The sequence goes on along the minus strand of NZ_CP054840.1, from coordinate 228,486 downwards.
TGCCGCGGGCGCCGTGACCGACCGCTCGATGGTGCTGGCCACGCTGTCGACGCTCTATGCCTTGACGCTGGGCAGTGCGCAGGCGGAGATGGTGCACCGGCCGCAATCCCTGGTCGACAGCGGCTCCGCGGTGGCCGTGGTGCTGGGCGTGTCGATCCTGGTGGCCGCGGTGCTGTCGCTGCTGATGCGGCTGGCGCTGCGCGTCATGAGCCCGACCAGCGAGAACACCTCGATCCTGGTGCTGGCGCTGATTGCCGCGGGCACGGCCGTCACGGCCCACCTCGGCGGCTCGGCGCCGCTGGCCGCGCTGCTAGGCGGCATGCTGCTCAAGCACCTGCACCCGCGGCCCTGGGCCTGGCCGCGCCAGCTGGGCACGGCAACGACGCTGCTGACGATGATGATGTTCGTGCTGGTCTCCACGGTGGCCGCGCAGGCCGACTGGAACCTGCCGCTGGCCGGCGTGGTGTTGGCCGTGATCATCGTGCGGCTGCTGGCCAAGGCCGTGGGCGTGGGCCTGGGCAATGTCGGCAGCGGCGCGAGCTGGCGCCAGGCCATGTGGGTCAGCTGCGCGATGGCGCCAATGTCCTCGGTGGCGCTGCTGATTGCCTCGCAGTTCGTCACCGCCGCTCCCGCCGACGGCCAGATGATTTCCCGCGTGGCCCTGCCCATGATCCTGATGATGGAGCTGTTTGGCGCGGTGGTGGCCAGCCTGGCCTTCCACCGTGCGCGCGAAAGCACCAAGACCCTGCGCCTGCTTGACCGCGCGAATGTTTCCGGAGACCGCAATGGGGCTTGAAGCTTTCAATCAATCCGAACCGCTGACGCTGGGCGTCGAGCTCGAGCTGCAACTGCTCAACACCCACGACTACGATCTCGCGCCCTACGCCGAGGACATGCTGCGCCTGATGGCCAAGACCCCGCTGCCCGGCAGCGTGGTGCCCGAGATGACCAGCAGCATGATCGAGATCTCCACCGCCATCTGCCACTCGGCCTCGGAAGTGCTGGGCCAGCTCACGCCGATCCGCGACGCGCTGGTGCGCAGTGCCGACAAGCTCAACATCGCCGTCGCCGGCGGCGGCACGCACCCGTTCCAGAAATGGCACGAGCAGCGCATCTACGACAAGCCGCGCTTTCGCGAGCTGTCCGATCTTTACGGCTACCTGGCGCAGCAGTTCACCATCTTCGGCCAGCACGTGCATATCGGCTGCCCCGATGCCGATGCCGCGCTGCTGATGCTGCACCGCATGTCGCGCTATATCCCGCACTTCATCGCGCTGTCCGCATCGAGCCCCTTCGTTCAGGGCCAGGACACCGCCTTCGATTCCGCGCGGCTGAACTCGGTGTTTGCGTTTCCGTTGTCGGGGCGCGCGCCCTGCGTGCTGACCTGGGGCGAGTTCGAGAACTATTTCGACAAGATGACCGGTACCGGCGTGGTCAAGAGCATGAAGGACTTCTACTGGGACATCCGCCCCAAGCCCGAATTCGGCACCATCGAGATCCGCGTGTTCGACACGCCGCTGACCATCGAGCGCGCGGCCGCGCTGTCGGGTTTCGTGCAGTCGCTCGCCGCCTGGTTCCTCGACACCCAGCCGTTCACCCCGCAGGAGGACGACTATCTGGTCTACACCTACAACCGCTTCCAGGCCTGCCGCTTCGGCATGGAAGCGGTCTATGTGGACCCGGGTACCGGAAAGCACCAGCCGTTGCGCGACCACATCCTGCACACCATGGACCAGATTGCCGAACATGCCGCGCGCCAGGGTGCCGCGCCCTCGCTGCACCTGCTGCGCGCCGACGTGGAAAAGGCCCAGAACGACGCGCGCTGGCTGCGCGAGCGCCAGCGCGAAGAGCAGCTGCTGGGTGAAACCAGCCGCCAGGCGGCATTGCGCTTTCGCGGGCAACCGGTCTGACCATGGGTGAATTCGAACTGATCCGCCGCTTTTTCACGCGCCCCGTGCGCCGCGCCGTGCTGGGCGTGGGCGACGACTGCGCGCTGCTCGCACCCGCGCCCGGCATGCAGCTGGCCATCTCCAGCGACATGCTGGTCGAAGGCCGGCATTTCTTCGCCGATGTCGACCCGCGGCGGCTGGGCCACAAGGCGCTGGCGGTCAACCTCAGCGATCTCGCCGCCTGCGGCGCCCGGCCCCTGGCCTTCACGCTGGCGCTGTCGCTGCCGCGCGCCGATGCCGCGTGGGCCGGCGCGTTTGCCGACGGGCTGATGGCGCTGGCCGAGGCGCACCAGTGCGAGCTGATCGGCGGCGACACCACGCAGGGTCCGCTGAACATCTGCATCACCGTCTTCGGCGAGGTGCCCGCGGGCCAGGCGCTGCTGCGCAGCGGCGCGCGCGCCGGCGACGACATCTACGTCAGCGGCACGCTGGGCGAGGCACGCCTGGCGCTCGAAGCGCTGCAAGGGCACTTGCAGCTGCCGCCGGCCACGCTGGCCGCCACCCGGCTGCGGCTGGAAACGCCCACCCCGCGCGTGGCGCTGGGACAGGCGCTGCGCGGCATCGCGAGCAGCGCGCTGGATCTGAGCGACGGCCTGCTGGGCGACCTGGGCCACATCCTGGCGCAGTCAGGCGTCGGTGCCTGCATCGACACCCGGCTGACCAGCGCGCTGCTGACCGCGGGCCCGGGCCTGGACACAGAACTGCTGCGCCAATGCACGCTGGCCGGCGGCGATGACTACGAGCTGTGCTTCACCGCGGCGCCGACGCTGCGCGCACAGGTCGAGGCCGCGGCCGCGGCCAGCGCCACACCGGTCACGCGCATCGGCAGCATCGAGGCGCAGGCCGGCCTGCGCCTGCTTGGCAACCAGGGGCAGGAGCTGCTGCAGCGCTATGCTTCCTTCGATCATTTTTCTGCGTGAGCGACACGTTTGGCGGACATTCGCTCACAATCAAAACCTCAGGAACCACCATAGAATCAAGCTATGAAGTTTCAAATGGATTTTGAACTCACTTATGTCACGCCTTCCCGATACTCCCGCTGAAGGACGCGGTGCACCACAGCGCTTTCATCCGCGTCCGCCGCCCGCGCCCTTTCGTCCGAGCCTGCGCTTCATGCTGGCCCATCCGGCACATTTCATTGCGCTGGGCCAAGGGTCGGGCCTGGGCCGCATTGCACCCGGCACGGTGGGGAGCCTGTGGGGCTGGCTCACTTTCCTGCTGCTGCAGTTCTGGTTCACGCCCGCGCAGCTGGGCTGGATCATCGCGTTCTCCGCAGTGCTCGGTTGCTGGGCGTGCACCGTCACCGCGCAGCACATGCGCGTGGCCGACCCGGGCCATATCGTCTGGGACGAAGTCGTCGGCATCTGGCTGGTGCTGTGGCTCTGCATGCCCATGGGCGGCTGGGGCCAGCTGTGCGCATTCGCACTTTTCCGCTTCTTCGATGCCGTCAAGCCCCAGCCGGTGCGCTGGGCCGACCAGCTGTTCAAGGGCTTTGGCTGGCGCGGCGGTCTCGGCATCATGTTCGACGACCTGGTTGCGGCTTGCTGCACCCTCTTCGTGATCGCGCTGTGGCGCCATTTCCTCTACTGAACACCATGGCCAGCGAACTCGTACGTGAACTGGCCGCGGCCCTGCTGGCACGCGGCATGCAAATGGCCACGGCCGAGAGCTGCACCGGCGGCTTGATTGCCGGCGCCTGCACCGACCTCGCCGGCTCGAGCGACTGGTTCGAGCGCGGTTTCGTCACCTACTCCAACCAGGCCAAGACCGCGATGCTGGGCGTGGATGCAGCGCTGATCGAAGCCCACGGCGCCGTGAGCGAAGCCGTGGCACTGGCCATGGCGCGCGGCGCGGTGCAGCACTCCTTGGCCCATTGCAGCGTGGCCGTGACCGGCGTGGCCGGCCCGGGCGGTGGCTCGGCCGCCAAGCCCGTGGGCACGGTCTGGTTCGGCTGGTGCGTCAACGGGCAGGCCGATGCCGAATGCGTGCGCTTCGATGGCGACCGCGCGGCGGTGCGCGAGGCGACGGTGGCGCATGCGCTCAGGGGCTTGTTGCGGCGTCTGAAGTAATTCACGGCTGGGCTTCGACAAGCTCAGCCCGAACGGTCTTTTACCGTTCGCCCTGAGCCTGCCGAAGGACCGGTCCTGAGCCTGTCGAAGGAGTGGCCCTAGGCCTGCTTCACCCGTTCCCGCAACGCCTGGCTGCTCGCGCTCAATCCGGTGACCTCAACGGCGCAGCCATGGGAACGCAAGCGCTGCACCACTTTTTCCAGCGCCGCCACGCCGGTGATATCCCAGAACTGCGCGCCGCTGGCATCGATGCGCACCGCGCGCCCTTCGGCGCCGCGCACGTCGAATGCGTCGACCAGCGCATCGGCCGAGGCAAAGAACACCTGGCCGGTAATCGTCCAGGTGCGCGTCCGTCCCGCGTCATCATCGTCGCAGCGCACCTGCAGCAGCTGCGACACCTTGGCCATGAAGAACACGCCGCTGAGCAGCACGCCCACGGCCACGCCCACGGCCAGGTTGTGCGTGGCCAGCGTCAGCGCCACCGTCGCCAGCATCACCGTCGTCGAGGTCTTGGGATGGCGCGCCAGCTGGCGCAGGCTGCGCCAGTCGAAGGTCGCCACCGACACCGTGACCATGATCGCCACCAGCGCCACGACCGGCACCTGCGCGACCCAGGGCTTGAGCAGCACGATCAGCAGCAGCAGGAACACGCCGGCAAACAGCGTCGACAGCCGGCCGCGCCCGCCATAGGTCACATTGCCCACCGCCTGACCGATCATGCCGCAGCCGGCAATGCCGCCAAAGCAGCTGGCCGCGACATTGGCCAGGCCCAGGCCGGTGCATTCACGGTTCTTGTCGCTGGGGGTGCTGGTCATTTCATCGACGACGGCGGCCGTGAGCACCGATTCAAGCAGGCCGACCATGGCAATGGCAATTGCCGGCAGCGCGATGATGCGCAGCGTTTCCCAGGCCAGCGGCACCTCGGGCAGGGCAAACGACGGCAAGGCATCGGGCAGATGGCCCAGGTCGGCCACGGTGGCCACCGGCAGGCCCAGGCCTGCGGCCAGCAGCGTCAGCACCAGCACGCAGATCAGCGGTGACGGAATCGCCGCCAGTGCCGCCCAGCCCAGCCGCCGCGCGAGCCACGGCAGCCCGTAGATCAGCGCCAGTCCCAGCGCCAGCAGCGCCCAGCCCGCGCCGTTCGCGTGACGCAGATGCGGCAGCTGCGCGCTGAAGATCAGGATGGCCAGCGCATTGACGAAGCCGGTGCGCACCGAACTCGAGACAAAACGCACCAGCAGCCCCATGCGCAGCCAGCCGAAGATGATCTGCACCACGCCCGCCAGCAGGCCCGCGGCCAGCAGATACGGCAGCCCATGCGACTGCACCAGCGGCGCGGCCACCAGCGCCACCGATCCCGCGGCCGCCGACACCATTGCCGGGCGCGCGCCCGCAAATGCAATGACGATGCTGATGATGAAAGACGCGTACAGCCCCACCGCCGGATCGACACCCGCGACAAACGAAAACGCAATGACTTCGGGAATCAGCGCAAAGGTCGCGACCGCGCCCGCGAGCAGTTCACGCGGAATGCTCGGCGCCCATTCGGCACGCAGACGGGTCAGCAAAGGGGTGGCCATACGCATAAAGGCGCGTTGCCCGCGCCTTTCCAGCAAAGGATCAAAAAAAGGGCGCCATCAATGGGGCGCCCGCCGTTCACAGATTTTTATGCCCCGTGGCACTTCTTGAACTTCTTGCCGCTGCCGCAGGGGCAGGGATCGTTGCGGCCGGGCTGCTCGCCCTTGACGATGGTTTCCTGGCGCGGGCCCATGCTCTTCCAGAGCTGGCGCAGGTCATAGATGCCCCAGATCGCATCGCCATAGGTTTCCACGCGCGCGCGGCTGGTGCTGGCCGGGCCGTTTTCGTCATAGATGCTGACTTCGGGCTTGCCGGTGTCGTCTTCGGTCAGCGCAACGACCGATTCCAGCGCGGCGTCGAGCCACTGCGCGGCTTCCTTGTCGCGCGGAGCCGCCCATTCCTCGGGCCAGTTTTCCACGGCGAACATGAAGCCCAGCGCCCAGACCTGGCCGTACGAAGGAATCTCCTGGCCTTCCATCTCGGCGCGCTCTTCCTCGGGCAGGCCCGCAATCGCGCCGCGCATGTCCATGGCTTCGGGGTGGAAGCAGCGTTCGTCGTCGAGCTGGCGCACATCGGCGTCGAGCTGGCGCACGACTTCATCCCAGCGGGCCTGCCACAGCGCGAGAAAACGCGCCTGCTGCGCTTCGTCCTTGAACGCGTCGAGCTTGGGCAGCGGCGCGCCCTCGGCCACTTCGAGTTCGGCGCCGTCGCCCAGCAGCATCGGCAGGTATTCGGCCGCGGGAATCGGGCGGCGCGTGCAGACCAGGGCCGTCAGGAAACCATCGCAGAACTCCCACTGCGGGATTTCCTCGCCGCGCGTGCGCATGTCTTCGAGGATTTCGTCGAGCTCTTCCAGCTGTTCGACATCCAGCGCGGGCGCGGTTTCGGCGTCGGACGCCAGCACTTCGTCGGCGGCGTTGGGGGTGGTTTGTTCGGTCATGGTGCAATCTTTCGTAGGGCCCGGGACGAGGCCGCGGGCAATTGCCGGCAGTGTAGCCGTCCGGCATAGCCACAGCCCGGCATGGGAGTATCCCGCCGCCGCGGCCTGCGGATCAGGCGGCCAGTCCCTGTGCGGAGCCGACGGGCGCCGGCACGGCAGCCGCTGCCGGCGGCCACAGCAGGAGATTGCCCACCGTCGCGCCCAGCAGCGCCAGCCGCTTGCGCTGCACCAGCACCGCCTTGTCCTTGCTCAGCAGCAGCGCCTGGTGCTGCACCGCGAGCGCGAGGAAATGCTGGTCATCGGGGTCCTTGCAGATGACGCGGATGGCCGGTGCCTCGGATTGGTAGGCCACGCCGGCATCGAACGCCGCCAGCACGCTGGCCGTGCTCAAGCCATAGAAGGCCACGCGCGGCGCGATCTGCGGGTAGGCCAGCACGCGCTCGAGTTCCACGCGCTGCGCGGCATCGGCAATCCAGTGCAGCGCGCCCTCGGCCAGCAGCGCGCGCACCGGCGCGATCGCCGGGTCGTCGAAGACCAGCAGATCGAGCACCATGTTGGTGTCGAGCACCAGCGGCCGCGGACCGGCGCCATGCACGGCATTGCACTGCGGCCAGCGCAGCACGATCTTCATGCGGCCGTGGCGCCGCCGGGGTGGTCCCCGCCGTCGGCGTTGCGGCGCGGCTTGACTGCGCCCTTGATCATGTCGAAGCGGAACATCCGGCATTCGATCGGGCCGTTCCACAGCGGCACGCGGCGCGATTCCTTGAGGCGCATCTTGCCGGGCAGCTTCAGGTCAGGCGTGAGCATCCAGGCCTGCCAGCCGCTGTAGCTCTTCTTCCAGTGCGATGCCAGCTGGCTGAAGAACTCGACGCCATCCTCGGTCTGCGCGGTTTCGCGGCCGACATGCGCCACCTGGCCCATGCGCTCGGCCGCATTGCGCCCGGCCGTGCCGGCCGCGGCAATGCGCTCGCCATAGGGCGGATTCAGCACCATCACGCCGGGCTGCTCGCTGGGCGGCATGCGCTGCAGCGCATCGCCGCCGCGCAGGCTCACGGCGCGCGCCACGCCCGCGCGCTCGGCATTGCGCTGCGCAAAATCCACCATGCGGTGCGACACGTCCGAGCCATAGATGCCCACCGGGCTGTCGCAGATCGCCTCCTCGGCCTGGCGCAGGATCGCTTCCCACACGTGGGGCTGGAATGGCACCAGCTTCTCGAACGCAAAGCGGCGCTGGATGCCCGGCGGAATGCGGCAGGCGATCTGCGCGGCCTCGATGACCACCGTGCCGCTGCCGCAGCACGGGTCGTACAGCGGCTGCGGATTGTCGCCATGGGGATCCCAGCCGGTGGCGGCGATCATGGCCGCAGCCAGCGTTTCCTTCAGCGGCGCATCGCCCTTGTCCTCGCGCCAGCCGCGCTTGAACAGCGCCTCGCCCGAGGTGTCGATATAGATCGTGGCTTCGTCCGTGGTGAGGTGCATGTGCACGCGCACATCGGGGTAGCGCGTCTCGACATCGGGGCGCACGCCGGTCTTGGCGCGGAAGCGGTCGGCAATGGCGTCCTTGACGCGCAGCGCGGCGAAATTCAGGCTGGTCAGCGGGCTGTGCTGCGAGGTGAATTCGATCTTGAAGCTCTCGCGCGGGCTGAACCAGATCTCCCAGGCAATTTCGCTGGCTGCACGGTACAGGTCGTTCTCGTTGCGGTACATCGAGGTCGACAGCTGCACCAGCACGCGCTGCGCCAGCCGGCTATGCAGGTTCAGCAGCAGCGCATCGCGCCACGAGGCGCGCAGCATCACGCCGCCGCGCCCGACCAGCAGGTCGTGTCCGGTCAGTCCCGTGATGCGGTGGGCCTCATCGGCCAGATAGTCCTCCACGCCGGCGGCGCAGGGCAAAAACAGTTGCAGTTGGTTCATAGCAGGGGCGCAAGGATACGCTTTTGTCGCGAACTGCGGGCATTGGAGGACATCGGCAGTCGCGCGCTGCGGCTACAGCGACTTGCGCAGATTGGCGGGCGCGATCTTGAGCACATCGCGGTACTTGGCCACGGTACGGCGCGCGCACTCGATGCCCTGCTCCTTGAGCATCTCCGCCAGCTGGCTGTCCGACAACGGCTTGAGCGGATTCTCGGCCGCGACGAACTGCTTGATCAGCGCGCGCACCGCCGTGCTCGAGGCGTTGCCCCCGGTCTCGGTGCCCAGGCCTGAACCAAAGAAGTACTTGAGTTCATAGGTGCCCATCGGCGTGGACATGTACTTGGCCGTGGTCACGCGGCTGATGGTCGACTCGTGCAGGCCCAGTTCGTCGGCGATGTCGCGCAGCACCAGCGGGCGCATCGCCAGCTCGCCATGGGTGAAGAAGTTCTTCTGCCGCTGCACGATGGCCTGGGAGACGCGCAGGATGGTGTCGAAGCGCTGCTGGATGTTCTTGATGAACCAGCGCGCCTCCTGCAGGCGCTGCTGCAGGCCCGCATGTCCTTCGCTGCCCTTGTGGCCGCGCAGCGCGTTGGCATAGATGTCATGCACGCGCAGCCGCGGCATGACGTCGGGGTTGAGCTGCACGCTGAACTGCGGCTGGCCGTCGCCACTGCTGCGCGCCAGCTTGCGCACCATCACATCGGGCACGACCAGGTTGCGCTCGACATCGGCAAAGCGCCGGCCGGGACGCGGTTCGAGCCGCGCAATCAGCGCCATGGCCGCGCGGATGCGCTCGTCGCTCGCGCCGCAGGCCTGCATCAGCCGGCGCACATCGCGGCGCGCCAGCAGGTCCATGGGCTGCTCGCAGATGCGCAGCGCGGTCTGCACGGTATCCGCGTCCACCTGCGCGTCATCGCGCGCGGCGAGGTGCCTGAGCTGCAGCGTCAGGCATTCGGCCAGGTCGCGCGCGCCCACGCCCACCGGCTCGAGCGACTGCAGCAGGCGCAGCGCCACCGTGAAGTGGTGCACCAGTTCTTCCTGCTCCTCGAGCGCATCGGCACCGGCCAGGCCCGCGGCCAGTTCCTCGAGCGGGTCCTCGAGATAGCCATGTTCGTTGAGCGATTCAATGAGAAAGCGCAGCGCCGAGCGATCGACCTCGCCCAGGCGCAGCGACAGTGCCTGGCGGTGCAGGTGGTCGGTCAGCGACTCATGGCCGTGCGCCAGATCCTGGGCTTCGGTGTCGTCCTCGGCATGGCGCGCACGCGCCTCGCCGCCCCATTCGCTGTCGTCGGGCGAGAGGTCGGCGCTGCCATCCCCTTCCCAATCGGGCGCGGCATCGGCCGGCGCCGTGACGTCGCCGCTCTCGGTATCGCTGCTGGTGGCCGTGTCGCTGCTGGCCGAACCCGTCGCGTGCTGCGCGTCATCGGCGTAATCGTCGCGCTGTGCGGGCAGATCGGCCTGTGCCACGCCAAACTCCTCGCGCTCGGCTTCCTCGGTGGTGCGCTCCAGGAACGGGTTGTCGTCGAGCATGTGCTCGACCTCCTGGCTCAGTTCCAGCGTCGAGAGCTGGAGCAGCCAGATCGATTGCTGCAACTGCGGTGTGAGGGCCAGATGTTGCGATACGCGTAGCGACAGACCCGGTTTCAACGGCGTTTCCCCTCAGACCGGCACAAGCTGATGCACATGGCTCACATCCTGAAATGCTCGCCGAGATAGACCCGGCGCACGTCGGCGTTCTCGACGATCTCGGCCGGCGTGCCCTGGGCCAGCACATGGCCGTCGCTGATGATGAACGCGTGGTCGCAGATGCCCAGCGTTTCGCGCACGTTGTGGTCGGTGATCAGCACCCCGATGCCACGCGCCTTGAGAAAACCGATGATGCGCTGGATCTCGATCACGGCAATCGGATCGATACCCGCGAATGGTTCATCCAGCAGGATGAAGCGCGGCTGCGTGGCCAGCGCGCGCGCGATCTCCACGCGCCGGCGCTCGCCGCCCGACAGCGCCAGCGCGGGCGAGGCGCGCAGATGGTCGACGCGCAGCTCCTGCAGCAGCGCCAGCAGGCGGCTTTCGATTTCATCGCGCGACAGCGGCCGGCCCTGGTCGTCGCGCTGCAATTCCAGCACGGCGCGCACGTTGTCCTCGACGCTGAGCTTGCGGAAGATCGATGCCTCCTGCGGCAGGTACGACAACCCCAGGCGCGAACGCTGGTGGATGGGCATGTTGCCCACGGCCTGGCCGTCGATGAAGATGTCGCCGGCATCGCAACGCACCAGGCCGACGATCATGTAGAACGAGGTGGTCTTGCCGGCGCCATTGGGCCCCAGCAGACCCACGACCTCGCCTTTTTGCACTGCCAGCGACACGTCCTTGACCACCTTGCGGCTGCCATAGGACTTGGCCAGGTGCTTGGCTTCGAGGCGGCTGGATTCAGGCAGCGGTGGAGTTGGGTTCACGAAAGCGCCGCTCACTGGTTCGATTCGATGGTCGTGCTGGGTCGCAGGTTCGCGGCCGGCGCGGCGGGAGGTGCGGGCGGCTGGTCCTTCGGTGCCAGCACGGCGCGCACGCGCCCACCTGGCGCTGCGGCAGTGCCGGCGCCCGGGGCACGCGCCTGGCCATCGACGGTGAACACATCGGTCAGGTTGTTGTAGACGATCACCGCGCCCGTGATCTCGTCGTTCAGTGCCGTGCCGCGGTAGCGGCGCAGCTCGCCGCGGCGGATCAGCTTCACGTTGTCGGCCTTGCCGTCGTACTCGATGACTTCGGCCTCGCCCTCGACGAATTCGTCGGGCTGGCCTGCGAGCGTATCGCGCTTTTGCCGGAAGAACGCGCGCTTGCCCGGCTCCGCGATGACCGTACCGTACTGGTAGCCCTCGGGGTCCTGGCGCACGTCCAGCTGCGCGCCGCGCAGCACGATCGTGCCCTTGGTCATCACCACGTTGCCGGTGAAGACGCTGGTCTGCTTGAGTTCATCGTGGCGCAATGCGTCGGCCTCGATGTTCATGGGCTTGTTGCGGTCGGCCTTTTCGGCCTGCACCGCGCCGCAGGCAAGGGCCGAAAGCAAGAGAAGGGGGAGTAGGCGTTTTTTCATGGAGGGCACGAATCTTGCGACCATTGTAGGGTGTGTCACCCGCGAAACCCCGGGTATCGCCTTGAACAAGGGGGATGAATGGCCCGCGCACTGCGCCGCGCCGCCAGCTGTGCACCAACGCCGCAGGCGCAAAAAAGCCCGCGCAAGGCGGGCTTTGCAGGCGCGGCCGCAGCAGCTCAGCCCTTGCGGCTCACGGCAATCAGGTGATCGGTGACGCGCAGCACGTTGGCCATGTTGCCAGCCATCGTGCCGTCGGTGTAGTAGCGGCCGGCCACGCCGATCGAAGGCACGCCCTCGACGTTGTAGTCCTGCTGCAGCTGGGTGGCCTTGCGCACCTGGTTCGACACGGTGAACGAGTTGTAGCTTTCCTTGAACTTGTTCACATCGACGCCCTGCTGGCCGATCCAGGCAAAGATGTCTTCGTCCTTGGCCAGGCGGTTGCGCTCGACGTGGATCGCGCGGAACACCTTGGTGTGCAGTTCATCGAGCTTGTTCATGGCCAGCAGCGCATAGTAGAGCTTTTGCTGGGGAATGAAGCTGGCGTTGAAGCCCACGGGCACGCGCTGCACCACCACATCGGCGGGCGCTGCCGACTTCCAGGCCGCGAACGCGGGTTCGAAGGCATTGCAGTGCGGGCAGCTGTACCAGAAGAATTCCAGCACTTCGACCTTGCCGGGGCCGGCGGTGGTGGCCACGGGCTTGCTCAGCTTGGCGTAATCCTTGCCTTCCTTGGGAGCCGTGGCCTGGGCCAGGGCCGGCGTGGCCAGGAAGGGAAAAGCGGAAGCGGAGGCGGCCGCAGCGGCAGCCAGGGAAAACTCACGGCGTTTCATGAACAACACTCCTAGTTCGGTTCTGATGGGTCAGAGGGTTTGCGCGCCGAAAAGTTCAGCGCTGCACACGCACCAATGCGGAATCCACGCCCGCGCCTTCGAGCTTGCCCTTGAGCTGCTCGGCGTCGTCGCGCTTGCCGAACGGGCCCACGCGCACGCGGAACACCGTGCGGCCGTTCTGCTCGCGCTCGCTCACGCGCGACTCCCAGCCCAGCATCGCCAGCTTGGCGCGCTGCGCTTCGGCGTCGGACGGACTGCGGAAGGCGCCAGCCTGCACGAAGTAGTTGAAGCTCTCGGCCGCGCTGGCTTCGGCCGACTTGGCTTTGACCAGATCGCCCAGCGGATCGCTGGACGCCGTCTTGCCCGGCGTCTTGGCGTCAGGCTTTGCCGCGGTGGCCGCAGTCACCGGCGCCACCGGCTGGCTCGTCGCCTGCGCATCGGCCGGCGCCGGCGCCACGCCGTCGGCCGCGGGCGTCACCGCACCGCCGACCGCCGTATCCGGCGCGGCCGGCACGGTGATGCGCGCCGGGTTCTTGCCGTACAGCGGAGAGTTCGGGTCCCAGTCCTTGTTCTTCCTGGCTTCGGCCGCATCCTGATCGGCATTCTTCGCGCCCTTGCTGAGAAATGGCACCGGGACCTTGCTGACATACACCGCCACGCCCAGGGCCGCGCCCAGGCCGACGATGATGCCAAGAATGATGCCGAGAACGGTGCCGCCGCGTTGCTGTTTCTTCATGGTGTGAGAGGTTTACATGCGTTCTGGAGCGGACACGCCCAGCACTGCCAGGCCATTGTGCAACACCTGGCGGGTCGCGCTGATCAATGCCAGGCGTGCCAGCTTCACGGCCTCGTCGTCGACCAGGATGCGTTCCGCATCGTAGTAGCTGTGGTAGGCCGCGGCCAGGTCGCGCAGGTAGAAGGTCACGTCGTGCGGCGCATTGCCCTGCGCTGCGGCGGTGAGCATGTCGGGGTACTTGGCCAGCTGCAGCATCAGCGCCTGGGCCTGCGGGCCTTCGAGCGCCGACAGGTCCACGTCCTTCAGCTGGGCCGCATCGCCGCCCCAGGCCTTGAGCACCGAGCAGATGCGCGCATGCGCGTACTGCACGTAGTAGACCGGGTTGTCGTTGTTCTGCGCCACGGCCAGATCGACGTCGAAGGTGTACTCGGTATCGGGCTTGCGGCTCAGCAGGAAGAAGCGCACCGCGTCCTTGCTGGTCCACTCGATCAGGTCGCGCAGCGTCACGTACGAGCCCGCGCGCTTGCTGATCTTGACCTCCTCGCCGCCGCGCACCACGCGCACCATGGTGTGCAGCACGTAGTCGGGGTAGCCCAGGGGAATGCCCTCGTCGGCGGCCTGCAGGCCGGCGCGCACGCGCGCAATCGTGCCGTGGTGGTCGGTGCCCTGGATGTTGATGACCTTGGTGAAGCCGCGCTCCCACTTGGCGATGTGATAGGCCACATCGGGCACGAAGTAGGTGTAGCCGCCATCGCGCTTGCGCATCACGCGGTCCTTGTCGTCACCGTAGTCGGTCGACTTGAGCCAGAGCGCGCCATCGAGCTCGTAGGTGTGGCCCTTGGCGATCAGGCGCTCGACGGTGCGTTCCACGCGGCCCGACGTGTAGAGGCTGGACTCGAGGTAGTACTCGTCGAAGCGCAGGTTGAATGCCTGCAGGTCCTTGTCCTGCTCGTTGCGCAGGTAGGCCACCGCGAACTGGCGGATGTTGTCCAGGTCTTCCACGTCGCCATTGGCGGTGAACTCGCGGTCATCGGCCTTGACGGTCTTCTTGGCGAGGAAGTCGTTGGCGATGTCCTGGATGTAGTCGCCGTTGTAGAACGCCTTGCTGGCCGGGTTCTCGGGGTCGACAGGCCAGCAGTCGTCGCCGGGCTTGAAGCCCTTGGCGCGCAGCTGCGTGCTGTTGGTGAGCGTCTGGATCTGCACGCCCGCGTCGTTGTAGTAGAACTCGCGGTGCACGTCCCAGCCCTGGGACGTGAACAGGTTGCACAGCGCATCGCCGAGCGCGGCCTGGCGGCCATGGCCCACGTGCAGCGGGCCCGTCGGGTTGGCGGAAACGAATTCGACCAGCAGCTTCTCCGTGCGCCGCGGCTGGAAGCCAAAGCTTTCGCCGCCCGTCAGCACTTCACGCACGATTTCCTGCTTGGCCGCGGGCTTGAGGCGCACGTTCAGAAAGCCGGGACCGGCAATCTCCAGCGCATCGACCCAGCGCGTGAACGCCGGCGTGGCCATCAGCGCATCGCTGAGCGTCTGCGCCAGCTGCCGTGGATTTTGCTTGGCGGCCTTGGCCAGCTGCATCGCGGCGGTGCAGGCGTAATCGCCATGCGCGGCCACCTTGGGGGATTCGAAAGCGGCGCGCGCACCGGCGCCGGGCGACAATTTTTCCAGCTCGGCGGCCAGGGCCGCGAGCAATTCCTGTTTGACGGAGAGCATCGGCGGATTTTACGTGCCCGCCCCGCTTTGTGCCGTGAGCCAGGATTCGACCGTGTGGCATATGTGCGTCAGCACCTCGGCGCCATTCCCACCCCGGTTCCCGTTTTAGGTTCCCGTTCGCCCTGAGCTTGCGTGCGCGGCCCGGTCGAAGGGCCGCCGCGCACCCTGAGCCTGCCGAAGGGCCTGAGCTTGCCTAGGCGGCCCCGTCGAAGGACAGCAAAAACGGGCGTATGACCCGCCTACATCCCCCGCGCCCAGAACACCGCCACCACCGCAATCACCGGCACCAGATGCGCCTGCACCATGATCCAGCGGCGCGTGCCGGCCACCTCCTGCGCGTCGGGCAGCGCCTGGCCTTGCGACAGGCCGCGCACCCAGCGGCGGAACGCCAGCGACGGCTTGATCGAGATCAGCGCCACCAGCACGAACAGCGTCATCTTCACATGGAACAGCGGCTGCGAGACATACCACGACACGCCCTTGGTGCCCCAGTAAAGGCGTGCCAGCCCGGTCAGCAGCAGCAGCGCCGCGGCCACCAGGTAAATGATGTCCAGCCGTGCGAGCCGGCGCACGACCGCGGCATTCATCCATTCGCTGCGGCACAGCGCCGCCTGGCTCGACAGGAAGACCACCAGGGTCAGGATGGCGAGAATGTGCAAGGCCGCGAGCGTGGCTTCAAGGGTCATGGGGCAACTCCGTTTTTCCAGAATTCAGCTTGTTGGTAATGGTATTTCAGGTAGTCGATCCACAGCCGCACGCGCAACGGCATGTGCTTGCGCTGGGGAAAAACCACATAGATGCCGTTGGGCGGCGCGGCAAACTCCTCGAGCACGGGCACCAGCCGGCCGGCCGCGATCTCGGCTTCGACCTCCCAGGTGCTGCGCCAGGCAATGCCCCAGCCGCCCAGGCACCAATCATGCAGCACCTGGCCATCCGAGCAATCGAGCGGGCCTCCCGACTTGAAATGCACGACGTCGTGCGTGCTCTGGTCGGGCTGCGGGATGCGAAAGGCCCAGCCCCGGGTCTGCGACGCATCGCTCGACAGCGTGAGACAGTCGTGCTGCGCGAGTTCGCTGGGATGCTTCGGGATACCGCGTTTTTCGAGATAAGCCGGCGTGGCCACGCACAGCCGCCGGTTGTCCGCGATGCGCACGCTCACCAGCGACGAATCGGGCAGGTCGCCGACGCGCACCGCGCAGTCGAAGCCCTCGCCGGCAAGATCCACCACGCGGTCGCTCAGGTTCAGCGAGATCGTGACCTCGGGATGCAGATCGCGAAAGCGCGGCACCAGCGGCGCGACATGGCGCCGGCCAAACCCCGCGGGCGCGGTGATGCGCAAGTGTCCCGTGGCCTTGACCCCGCCCGCCGAGACGCTGGCCTCGGCATTGGCCACGTCGGCCAGCAGCCGCTGGCAGTCCTCGAGAAACGCACTGCCCTCGTGGGTCAGCAGAATGCGCCGCGTGGTGCGCAGCATCAGCTTCACGCCCAGATGCTCTTCGAGCGCGTCGAGCCGCCGCCCCATGATGGCCGGGGCCACGCCTTCCGCCTTGGCCGCGGCCGTGAGGCTGCCCTTGGTGGCCACCGACACAAATGACTCGAACGCCTTGAGTTTGTCCATGCTGCGATTATGGAGACAAAGCCTTACAGCAGTGTGCAGAACCTGGGCGCAGCCGTATGCCATGGACTGGCATCCACTTTTGCGTAAAAGTCATGAGTTTTGCACTTTTGAAGCGGTTTATGAACACAAACAATTCAAATACAGTGTCTTCATCTTCCGCGCATCCATTTTTCCCATCCGAGGTTTATTCCATGACCGACCGCACCACCGTCCACGGCCTGCAAGTGGCCAACGAACTGCACCAATTCATCAATGACGAGGTGCTGCCCGGCACGGGCGTGGCGCCCGATGCGTTCTGGCAAGGCTTCGACACCCTGGTCAATGATCTCGCCCCGCGCAATGCCGCGCTGCTGGCCGAACGCGATCGCCTGCAGACGGAACTGGACACCTGGCACAAGGCGCACCCCGGCCCGATCACCGACATCGCCGGCTACCGCGCTTTCCTGAGCCAGATCGGCTATCTGGTCGAGCCGCCGCAGAACGTGCGGGCCACGACCACCGGCGTCGATGCCGAACTCGCGACCCAGGCCGGCGCGCAGCTGGTGGTGCCCATCCTGAACGCCCGCTACGCGCTCAACGCCGCCAATGCGCGCTGGGGCTCGCTGTATGACGCGCTTTACGGCACGGATGCGATCAGCGAAGCCGATGGCGCCGAAAAGGGCCGGGCCTACAACCCCGTGCGCGGCGCCAAGGTCATAGCCTTTGCGCGCAACGTGCTGGACCAGTCCGCGCCGCTGGCCACGGGCTCGCACCAGAAGGCCACCCGTTACGCCGTGGTCAACGGCCACCTGAGCGTCACGCTCGAGGGCGGCCTGAGCACCGGCCTGCAGGACCCGTCGAAGTTCGTCGGCTACCAGGGCAGCGCCGACGCGCCCTCCTCGGTGCTGCTGAAGAACAACGGCTCGCACCTCGACATCCGCATCGACCCCAACACGCCCATCGGCAAGACCGATGCCGCAGGCGTCAGCGACCTGGTGCTTGAAGCCGCGCTGTCGACCATTCTCGACCTCGAAGACTCGATTGCCGCCGTCGATGCCGCAGACAAGGTCCTGGGCTACCGCAACTGGCTCGGCATCCTCAAGGGGACGCTGACCGAATCCTTCGACAAGGGCGGCAAGACGGTGACCCGCGGCTTGAACGCCGACCGCGAATACACCGGCGCCGACGGCCAGCCGCTCAAGCTGCACGGCCGCTCGCTGATGTTCCTGCGCAATGTCGGCCATCTGATGACCAACCCGGCCATCCTCTGGGGCGCCGAAGGCAAGGAAATTCCCGAAGGCATCATGGATGCGGTGGTCACCACCGCCATCGCGCTGCACGATCTCAAGGGCCTGGGCACGCCCGGCATCCGCAACAGCCGCGAAGGCTCGGTCTACATCGTCAAGCCCAAGATGCATGGCCCTGCCGAGGTGGCGTTCGCCGACGAACTGTTCGGCCGCGTCGAACAGATCCTGGGCCTGCCGGCCCACACCGTCAAGCTGGGCATCATGGACGAGGAGCGCCGCACCAGCGTCAATCTCAAGGCCTGCATTGCCGCCGCCGCCGCGCGCGTGGCCTTCATCAACACCGGCTTCCTGGACCGCACCGGCGATGAAATGCACACCGCCATGTATGCCGGCCCGGTGGTGCGCAAGGCCGAGATGAAAACCAGCGCCTGGCTGCCGGCCTATGAGCGCAACAACGTGCTGGTCGGTTTGGGCATGGGCCTGCGTGGCCGTGCGCAGATCGGCAAGGGCATGTGGGCCATGCCCGACCTGATGGCCGACATGCTGGTGCAGAAGATCGCCCACCCCAAGGCGGGCGCCAACACCGCCTGGGTGCCCTCGCCCACGGCCGCCACGCTGCACGCACTGCACTACCAGCAGGTGGATGTCGCGGAAATCCAGGCCCAGCTGGAAAAGACCGATGCCGATGCCGAACGCGATACCCTGCTGGCCGGACTGCTGCAGGTGCCCGTGGTTGCCGAAGCCCGATGGACCGACGCCGAGAAGCAGCAGGAACTCGACAACAACGTGCAAGGCATCCTGGGCTACGTCGTGCGCTGGGTCGACCAGGGCGTGGGCTGCTCCAAGGTGCCCGACATCCACAACGTCGGCCTGATGGAAGACCGCGCCACGCTGCGCATCTCCAGCCAGCACATCGCCAACTGGCTGCTGCATGGCGTGGTGAGCGAAGCCCAGGTACGCGCTACCCTGGAACGCATGGCCGCCGTGGTCGACCAGCAAAACGCCGGCGACCCGCTGTACCGCCCCATGGCCGGCCATTTCGATACCTCCTACGCCTACCGCGCCGCCTGCGACCTGGTGTTCAAGGGCCTGGAGCAGCCCTCGGGCTACACCGAACCGCTGTTGCACGCCTGGCGCCTGAAGGTCAAAGCCGCGGCCTGACGCGGCCCGGCCTGACGCGGCCCGGCCTGACGCGGCCCGGCCTGACGCGGCACGAGAGTCATTGTCCCATTCGCCTTTTCTGAATCCGTTCGTCCTGATCCTGAGCTTGCCGAAGGATCGAAGGATGAACGGCCATTCCTCAAAAGTGCATCGCGCCGCATTGCCTCAGTCAGCAGTCTACACTGCCGTATGCCCCGCTCCGCCCCGCCCATCGACCCCACCCGCTGCCCCCTGTGCGGGCGCAGCAACCAATGCGCGGCCAGCGCGGCGCTGCCACCCGAGGATTGCTGGTGCATGAGCACGCCGATTTCACCCGCTGCGCTGGCGCAGATACCTGACAGCGTGCGCAACCAGTCCTGCCTCTGCCCGGCCTGCGCCGCACTGCTGCCACTGCCCGGCGCAGACCCGGCGCCGATATGATGCTTGTTTTTTCTCCAGGAGTTTTTCATGCCCACCTACCACATTGAAATGATGGAAGGCCGCACCATCGAACAGAAGAAGAAGCTGGTCGCGGAAATCACCCGCGTCAGCGTCGAAGTGCTTGGCGGCTTGCCCGAGTCGGTCGATATCCTGATCACCGATGTCAAGCGCGAGAACTGGTCCACGGGCGGCGTGCTCTGGTCGGAACGCAGCTGAAGCCAAGCCATCGTTCCGGCGCAATGCCGGGACTTCACCGCCGCGTCCTGCGGCGGCTTCCGCGGAGGCGGCAACACCTGACCTGCCCCGCTCCCGCACTATCTTCGCGTCTTGCACGCTTTTTGCGCACAGAAGCCGCCACAGAAGTTAGGCTATAGGCTCGACACGCCTTCTTTCTTGTTTTCCCCGATCTCACCCATGTGCCAGCTTCTTGGAATGAATTGCAATACCCCGACCGATGTGCGCTTCAGCTTCAGCGGCTTTGCACAACGCGCGGGCAATACCGGCGATCACACCGATGGCTGGGGCATCGCATTCTTCGAGGAGAAGGGCCTGCGCCACTTCGTCGATCACCAACGTGCGGTCATCTCGCCCGTGGCCCAGCTGATCCGCGAGTACCCGATCAAGAGCTGCAATGTCATTGCGCATATCCGCAAGGCGACCCAGGGCGTGACGAGCCTGCAGAACTGCCACCCCTTCGTGCGTGAGCTCTGGGGCCGCAACTGGGTGTTTGCGCACAACGGCGACCTGAAGCTGTATGCCCCCAAGCTGCACAGCCATTTCCACCCCGTGGGCGACACCGACAGCGAACGTGCTTTCTGCTGGATCATGCAGGAGCTATGGAAGTCGCACGCCGGCCTGCCCAGCATCGAGGAACTGACCCACACGCTGCGCGAACTCGCGGCCCGCATCGCACCGCACGGCACCTTCAATTTCCTGCTGTCCAATGGCGAGGCCCTCTGGGCCCATGCCACCACGTCCCTGTGCTACACCGAGCGCCGCTACCCCTTCGCCCATGCCCACCTTGCTGACGAAGACCTGAGCGTGGATTTCTCTGCGGAAACCACGCCCAACGACAAGGTGGCCATCATCGTCACCGCGCCCCTGACCAAGAACGAGGAATGGACGTACTTCCAGTCCGGTGAACTCAAAGTGTTTGTGAATGGCGTCTGCCTGCCGCAGCCATCCGCCACACCCCGTTGAAAAGCTTCACGCAAGAAAAAGAGAGCGCGCAGCGCTCTCTTTTTTTGTCTTCATGGAAGTTCGGCGATTGCGCCGGAAAAAACAAAACCCCCAGGCCTTTGGGGCGCTGGGGGTTTGCTTGCTGTAAGAGCCTGACGATGACCTACTTTCACACGGGAACCCGCACTATCATCGGCGCAAAGTCGTTTCACTGTCCTGTTCGGGATGGGAAGGAGTGGTGCCAACTTGCTATTGTCATCAGGCATAACTTTTTGCTTTGGCGCTCAGTTTGTCGAGCGCTTCAGCGAATTCATAGAGCTAGAAATCAGATTATATTTTGATTGCGCCTGGCATAACTGTCTTCGATCCGCTTTTGGGATCAAAGTTATAGGGTCAAGCCTCACGAGCAATTAGTATTGGTTAGCTTAACGCATTGCTGCGCTTCCACACCCAACCTATCAACGTCCTGGTCTCGAACGACTCTTCAGGGGGGTCAAGCCCCCGGCAGATCTCATCTTGAAACGAGTTTCCCGCTTAGATGCTTTCAGCGGTTATCTCTTCCACACTTAGCTACTCGGCAATGCCACTGGCGTGACAACCGATACACCAGAGGTGTGTCCACTCCGGTCCTCTCGTACTAGGAGCAGGCTTCCTCAAATCTGCAGCGCCCACGGAAGATAGGGACCAAACTGTCTCACGACGTTTTAAACCCAGCTCACGTACCTCTTTAAATGGCGAACAGCCATACCCTTGGGACCGACTACAGCCCCAGGATGAGATGAGCCGACATCGAGGTGCCAAACACCGCCGTCGATATGAACTCTTGGGCGGTATCAGCCTGTTATCCCCAGAGTACCTTTTATCCGTTGAGCGATGGCCCTTCCATACAGAACCACCGGATCACTATGTCCTGCTTTCGCATCTGCTCGACTTGTCAGTCTCGCAGTTAAGCACGCTTATGCCATTGCACTATCGTCACGATGTCCGACCGTAACTAGCGTACCTTCGAACTCCTCCGTTACGCTTTGGGAGGAGACCGCCCCAGTCAAACTGCCTACCATGCACTGTCCCCGATCCCGATAAGGGACCTAGGTTAGAACCTCAAACACACCAGGGTGGTATTTCAACGTTGGCTCCACGAGAACTAGCGTCCTCGCTTCAAAGCCTCCCACCTATCCTACACAGATCTGTTCAAAGTCCAATACAAAGCTACAGTAAAGGTTCATGGGGTCTTTCCGTCTTTCCGCGGGGAGATTGCATCATCACAAACATTTCAACTTCGCTGAGTCTCTGGAGGAGACAGTGTGGCCATCGTTACGCCATTCGTGCAGGTCGGAACTTACCCGACAAGGAATTTCGCTACCTTAGGACCGTTATAGTTACGGCCGCCGTTTACTGGGACTTCAATCAAGAGCTTGCACCCCATCATTTAATCTTCCAGCACCGGGCAGGCGTCACACCCTATACGTCCACTTTCGTGTTTGCAGAGTGCTGTGTTTTTATTAAACAGTCGCAGCCACCGATTTTTTGCAACCGCTTTGGGCTCCCCTTGTACAGGATCACCTACTTGCGGCATACCTTCTCCCGAAGTTACGGTATCAATTTGCCGAGTTCCTTCTCCAGAGTTCTCTCAAGCGCCTTAGAATACTCATCTCGCGCACCAGTGTCGGTTTGCGGTACGGTCGTCAATAGCTGAAGCTTAGTGGCTTTTCCTGGAAGCTGGGTATCACTCACTTCGTCTGCAAGCAGACTCGTTATCACCCCTCATCTAAGCCCGGCGGATTTGCCTACCAGGCACGACTACAGGCTTGAACCAACATATCCAACAGTTGGCTGAGCTAACCTTCTCCGTCCCCACATCGCACTATTGATCGGTACAGGAATATTGACCTGTTTCCCATCAGCTACGCATCTCTGCCTCGCCTTAGGGGCCGACTCACTCTACGCCGATGAACGTTGCGTAGAAAACCTTGCGCTTACGGCGAGGGGGCTTTTCACCCCCTTTAACGCTACTCATGTCAGCATTCGCACTTCTGATACCTCCAGCATCCGTTACCAGACACCTTCACAGGCTTACAGAACGCTCTCCTACCACGTGCAATGAATTGCACATCCGCAGCTTCGGTAACTGGCTTAGCCCCGTTACATCTTCCGCGCAGGACGACTCGATCAGTGAGCTATTACGCTTTCTTTAAATGATGGCTGCTTCTAAGCCAACATCCTGACTGTTTTAGCCTTCCCACTTCGTTTCCCACTTAGCCAATTTTAGGGACCTTAGCTGGCGGTCTGGGTTGTTTCCCTCTTGAGTCCGGACGTTAGCACCCGGTGCTCTGTCTCCCAAGCTGTACTCTGCGGTATTCGGAGTTTGCATAGGTTTGGTAAGTCGCCATGACCCCCTAGCCTAAACAGTGCTCTACCCCCGCAGGTAATACTTGAGGCACTACCTAAATAGTTTTCGGAGAGAACCAGCTATTTCCAAGTTTGTTTAGCCTTTCACCCCTATCCACAGCTCATCCGCTAATTTTGCAACATTAGTCGGGTCGGACCTCCAGTACCTGTTACGGCACCTTCATCCTGGCCATGGATAGATCACTTGGTTTCGGGTCTACACCCAGCGACTGATTCGCCCTATTCGGACTCGATTTCTCTACGGCTTCCCTATTCGGTTAACCTTGCCACTGAATGTAAGTCGCTGACCCATTATACAAAAGGTACGCAGTCACCCTTGCGGGCTCCTACTTTTTGTAAGCATGCGGTTTCAGGATCTATTTCACTCCCCTCCCGGGGTTCTTTTCGCCTTTCCCTCACGGTACTGGTTCACTATCGGTCGATTACGAGTATTTAGCCTTGGAGGATGGTCCCCCCATATTCAGACAAGGTTTCTCGTGCCCCGCCCTACTTTTCTCTAGCTTAGTACCGCTCGTCTGTTTTCGCATACGGGACTATCACCCACTATGGTCGGCCTTTCCATGCCGCTTTGCTAACAGTCGAGGTATCACTAGAAGGCTGTTCCGATTTCGCTCGCCACTACTTTCGGAATCTCGGTTGATGTCTTTTCCTCGAGCTACTTAGATGTTTCAGTTCACTCGGTTCGCTTCGCATACCTATGAATTCAGTATGCGATACCCTTGCGGGTGGGTTTCCCCATTCAGAAATCTCCGGATCAAAGCTTATTTGCCAGCTCCCCGAAGCTTATCGCAGGCTATCACGTCTTTCGTCGCCTGTAATCGCCAAGGCATCCACCACATGCTCTTAGTCACTTGACCCTATAACTTTGACGTCTCGTTAAAGACAATCGCGGTTGTATCAAAGACTGTGCGAGGTCTCTCACCTCGCGCGTTATGCCGTAATGTGAACATTCTTTTTGCTTCCACCGATTGCTCGGTGGGTTGTTAGAGAATGATTCGTCATTACTTAAGAAATAACAGAAGTTAAATCTTGTTTTGACGCAATCAAAAATGTCGTTAGCGGCACGGTCTGCACTAAACCTTTACGAATGTGCAGTTTCCGCTAACAACTCTGATTTCGACTCTATGAATTTTTAAAGAACAGCCGATGATCGTTAGATAACGATCAACAAAAAAGCAGTCTTTTTGAAAACTGCTTTTTTGTTGAGTCAAAAATTATAGCATGCTAAAAGCACGCTAAGAACAAACCCGAATCGAATGGTGGAGGATGACGGGATCGAACCGACGACCCCCTGCTTGCAAAGCAGGTGCTCTCCCAGCTGAGCTAATCCCCCGCTGGTTGTCTATAGCCGGCGTCCTGCGGCGTTGCTCGTCGCTCACACACGAGGTGTGTGCTTCGCTCCTCGCGCCTTGCAGGACTTGGCTCTAGCCAACCATCGTTTCAACCTCTACTTCGTTGGTGCAAATGGTGGGTCTAGTTGGGCTCGAACCAACGACCCCTGCGTTATCAACACAGTGCTCTAACCAGCTGAGCTACAGACCCTTTTGCGGAAAGTCACGAGGACTGTTCCAACAACCGATAAGTGTGGGCGTTCAAATTGGATTGCGGTTTTCCAGAAAGGAGGTGATCCAGCCGCACCTTCCGATACGGCTACCTTGTTACGACTTCACCCCAGTCACGAACCCCGCCGTGGTAAGCGCCCTCCTTGCGGTTAGGCTACCTACTTCTGGCGAGACCCGCTCCCATGGTGTGACGGGCGGTGTGTACAAGACCCGGGAACGTATTCACCGCGACATTCTGATCCGCGATTACTAGCGATTCCGACTTCACGCAGTCGAGTTGCAGACTGCGATCCGGACTACGACTGGCTTTATGGGATTAGCTCCCCCTCGCGGGTTGGCAACCCTCTGTACCAGCCATTGTATGACGTGTGTAGCCCCACCTATAAGGGCCATGAGGACTTGACGTCATCCCCACCTTCCTCCGGTTTGTCACCGGCAGTCCCATTAGAGTGCTCAACTGAATGTAGCAACTAATGGCAAGGGTTGCGCTCGTTGCGGGACTTAACCCAACATCTCACGACACGAGCTGACGACAGCCATGCAGCACCTGTGTTACGGTTCTCTTTCGAGCACCAAGCCATCTCTGGCGAGTTCCGTACATGTCAAAGGTGGGTAAGGTTTTTCGCGTTGCATCGAATTAAACCACATCATCCACCGCTTGTGCGGGTCCCCGTCAATTCCTTTGAGTTTCAACCTTGCGGCCGTACTCCCCAGGCGGTCAACTTCACGCGTTAGCTTCGTTACTGAGTCAGTGAAGACCCAACAACCAGTTGACATCGTTTAGGGCGTGGACTACCAGGGTATCTAATCCTGTTTTCTCCCCACGCTTTCGTGCATGAGCGTCAGTACAGGCCCAGGGGATTGCCTTCGCCATCGGTGTTCCTCCGCATATCTACGCATTTCACTGCTACACGCGGAATTCCATCCCCCTCTGCCGTACTCCAGCTATGCAGTCACAAATGCAGTTCCCAGGTTGAGCCCGGGGATTTCACATCTGTCTTACATAACCGCCTGCGCACGCTTTACGCCCAGTAATTCCGATTAACGCTTGCACCCTACGTATTACCGCGGCTGCTGGCACGTAGTTAGCCGGTGCTTATTCTTACGGTACCGTCATGGTCCCGGGGTGTTATCCCGGGACTTTTCGTTCCGTACAAAAGCAGTTTACAACCCGAAGGCCTTCATCCTGCACGCGGCATTGCTGGATCAGGCTTTCGCCCATTGTCCAAAATTCCCCACTGCTGCCTCCCGTAGGAGTCTGGGCCGTGTCTCAGTCCCAGTGTGGCTGGTCGTCCTCTCAGACCAGCTACAGATCGTCGGCTTGGTAAGCTTTTATCCCACCAACTACCTAATCTGCCATCGGCCGCTCCGTTCGCGCAAGGCCCGAGGGTCCCCTGCTTTCATCCGTAGATCGTATGCGGTATTAGCAAAGCTTTCGCTCCGTTATCCCCCACGATCGGGCACGTTCCGATGTATTACTCACCCGTTCGCCACTCGTCAGCCTCCGAAGAGCTGTTACCGTTCGACTTGCATGTGTAAGGCATGCCGCCAGCGTTCAATCTGAGCCAGGATCAAACTCTATAGTTCGATCTTGATTTTTTTGCTCTTTCGAGCGACTCATAAAAGAATTGAAGTGAACTTCACTTCTTCATGAGCATTTGTAGTGCAATGCACTAGTTCCAAAGAACTTGGCAATCGCCTTCAAACGCCCACGCTTATCGGCTGTATATTTTTAATGATCAGTGAAAATTTCTTTTCACCTGGCTCGCTGCGATCAGCGAAGCCTTGAATTCTAGCACAGCTTTCACTGCGCTCAAACGTCTTGCGTTTTCTTTTCACTTCGAAGGCATCAACCAGCTGGTTGTTCCTCTGAAGGGAAGAGAAAACGCCCAGTCGCTCGACTGGGCGTTTCTTGCTGTAAGAGCCTGACGATGACCTACTTTCACACGGGAACCCGCACTATCATCGGCGCAAAGTCGTTTCACTGTCCTGTTCGGGATGGGAAGGAGTGGTGCCAACTTGCTATGGTCATCAGGCATAACTTTTTGCCTTGGCGCTCAGTTTTTCGAGCGCTTCAGCGAATTCATAGAGCTAGAAATCAGATTATATTTTGATTGCGCCTGGCATAACTGTCTTCGATCCGCTTTGGGATCAAAGTTATAGGGTCAAGCCTCACGAGCAATTAGTATTGGTTAGCTTAACGCATTGCTGCGCTTCCACACCCAACCTATCAACGTCCTGGTCTCGAACGACTCTTCAGGGGGGTCAAGCCCCCGGCAGATCTCATCTTGAAACGAGTTTCCCGCTTAGATGCTTTCAGCGGTTATCTCTTCCACACTTAGCTACTCGGCAATGCCACTGGCGTGACAACCGATACACCAGAGGTGTGTCCACTCCGGTCCTCTCGTACTAGGAGCAGGCTTCCTCAAATCTGCAGCGCCCACGGAAGATAGGGACCAAACTGTCTCACGACGTTTTAAACCCAGCTCACGTACCTCTTTAAATGGCGAACAGCCATACCCTTGGGACCGACTACAGCCCCAGGATGAGATGAGCCGACATCGAGGTGCCAAACACCGCCGTCGATATGAACTCTTGGGCGGTATCAGCCTGTTATCCCCAGAGTACCTTTTATCCGTTGAGCGATGGCCCTTCCATACAGAACCACCGGATCACTATGTCCTGCTTTCGCATCTGCTCGACTTGTCAGTCTCGCAGTTAAGCACGCTTATGCCATTGCACTATCGTCACGATGTCCGACCGTAACTAGCGTACCTTCGAACTCCTCCGTTACGCTTTGGGAGGAGACCGCCCCAGTCAAACTGCCTACCATGCACTGTCCCCGATCCCGATAAGGGACCTAGGTTAGAACCTCAAACACACCAGGGTGGTATTTCAACGTTGGCTCCACGAGAACTAGCGTCCTCGCTTCAAAGCCTCCCACCTATCCTACACAGATCTGTTCAAAGTCCAATACAAAGCTACAGTAAAGGTTCATGGGGTCTTTCCGTCTTTCCGCGGGGAGATTGCATCATCACAAACATTTCAACTTCGCTGAGTCTCTGGAGGAGACAGTGTGGCCATCGTTACGCCATTCGTGCAGGTCGGAACTTACCCGACAAGGAATTTCGCTACCTTAGGACCGTTATAGTTACGGCCGCCGTTTACTGGGACTTCAATCAAGAGCTTGCACCCCATCATTTAATCTTCCAGCACCGGGCAGGCGTCACACCCTATACGTCCACTTTCGTGTTTGCAGAGTGCTGTGTTTTTATTAAACAGTCGCAGCCACCGATTTTTTGCAACCGCTTTGGGCTCCCCTTGTACAGGATCACCTACTTGCGGCATACCTTCTCCCGAAGTTACGGTATCAATTTGCCGAGTTCCTTCTCCAGAGTTCTCTCAAGCGCCTTAGAATACTCATCTCGCGCACCAGTGTCGGTTTGCGGTACGGTCGTCAATAGCTGAAGCTTAGTGGCTTTTCCTGGAAGCTGGGTATCACTCACTTCGTCTGCAAGCAGACTCGTTATCACCCCTCATCTAAGCCCGGCGGATTTGCCTACCAGGCACGACTACAGGCTTGAACCAACATATCCAACAGTTGGCTGAGCTAACCTTCTCCGTCCCCACATCGCACTATTGATCGGTACAGGAATATTGACCTGTTTCCCATCAGCTACGCATCTCTGCCTCGCCTTAGGGGCCGACTCACTCTACGCCGATGAACGTTGCGTAGAAAACCTTGCGCTTACGGCGAGGGGGCTTTTCACCCCCTTTAACGCTACTCATGTCAGCATTCGCACTTCTGATACCTCCAGCATCCGTTACCAGACACCTTCACAGGCTTACAGAACGCTCTCCTACCACGTGCAATGAATTGCACATCCGCAGCTTCGGTAACTGGCTTAGCCCCGTTACATCTTCCGCGCAGGACGACTCGATCAGTGAGCTATTACGCTTTCTTTAAATGATGGCTGCTTCTAAGCCAACATCCTGACTGTTTTAGCCTTCCCACTTCGTTTCCCACTTAGCCAATTTTAGGGACCTTAGCTGGCGGTCTGGGTTGTTTCCCTCTTGAGTCCGGACGTTAGCAC